>JAZRHC010000016.1:0-45009 GCA_045644545.1 Candidatus Scatosoma sp.
AACCTTATCATTTCGCTCCATCCGCCCAACGACCGCGGTTGCGCAATAGCGGATAGCGAACTTGGATTGCTTGCCGGCGGCGACAGAATTGAAGGAACGCTTTTTGGTAACGGCGAGCGTACCGGTAATGTGGATATTATCACGCTTGCGCTCAATATGTATTCGCAGGGCGTCGATCCCAAACTCGATTTTTCCAATCTTCCGAGGATCACCGCCGTCTACGAAAAAGTCACGAGAATGCGCGTGAGCGAACGCCAACCGTATAGCGGCTCGCTCGTGTTCGCGGCGTTTTCGGGCTCGCATCAGGACGCGATCGCAAAGGGTATGAAATACCGCGAGGAAAAAGGGCTTTCGACTTGGACCGTACCTTATCTCCCCATCGACCCCGCCGACGTAGGGCGGGAGTACGAGGCGGACGTTATCCGCATCAATTCCCAGTCGGGAAAGGGCGGGATCGGGTATATCCTCGAAACGCAGTTCAAGCTGGTGTTGCCTCCGAAAATGCGAGAGGTATTCGGCTATCACGTGAAGAGCATTTCCGATCACCAGCACAGGGAATTGCCCCCCAAAGAGGTCTACGAAATTTTCCTTCGCGATTTCGTGAATTTAAGCGATAAGCTCGACGTGCTCGAAAACCGTTTCGAGGCGGACGGCGAAAAAGTGAACGGTTTGGTTTGTATCGCCTATAACGGCAGACAGTTTGAAAAAATCGTTTCGGGCAACGGCAGACTCGATTGCGTTTGCAACGCGATCAAAGGCGTTCTCGGCGAGGACTTTACGCTCGAAAGCTACGTAGAGCACGCGATCGAAGAAAAATCTTCGTCCAAAGCGGCTTCGTACGTGAGTATTTCAAAAAACGGCAAAACGTATTGGGGAACGGGTATCCACAGCGACATTATGATCTCGTCGGTGAAGGCGCTCGTTTCCGCGGTCAACCGAACGTTGACAGAATAAAAGGAGTAAGAAATGAAATTAACAGGCGCAGAAATAATCGTAAAAACGCTTATAGAGCAGGGGGTTACCGACGTGTTCGGCTATCCCGGCGGGCAGGTAATCAATATCTACGACGCACTTTATAAGTATAAAGAAGAAATCAATCATATCCTCACGGCGCACGAACAGGGCGCGTCGCACGCGGCGGACGGGTATTCCCGCGCGACGGGAAAAGTCGGCGTTTGTATCGCGACGAGCGGACCGGGCGCAACCAACCTCGTCACGGGGATCGCAACGGCAATGCTCGATTCCATTCCTATGGTCGCGATCACGGGCAACGTGCCTAATTCGCTGATCGGAAAGGACAGCTTTCAAGAAATCGACATTACGGGCGTGACGATGCCGATCACCAAGCATAACTTTTTCGTGAAAAAAATCGAAGACCTTGCCGACACCATTCGCCAAGCGTTTTCGATCGCAAAATCGGGCAGACCGGGTCCCGTTTTGATCGACGTTCCCAAAGACGTACAAGTGGGCAAGTGTGAATTCGAAGATCAAGGCGTAGTGGAAAAAATCCCTCTTCCCAAAGTGAGCGAAGCTTTGATCGACGAGGCGGTAGCGTTGATCTCCGAATCGAAAAAGCCGTATATCTATATCGGCGGCGGCGCGGCAGGCTTGGGAATGGGACGGGAAATCGTTGAGTTTGCCCGCAAGATCGACGCCGTGATCGGGTGTTCGTTTATGGGGCTTTCCGCCGTTCCCGACGAAAACGAAAGATTTTTAGGTATGCAGGGTATGCACGGGCATTACGCGTCGAGCGTGGCGCAAAACGAAGCGGATTTGATTCTCGCCGTCGGCGTTAGATTTTCCGATCGCGCCACGGGCAACGTTTCCAAGTTTGCGAAAAATAGCAAAATCGTGCAGCTCGACCCCGATTCCGCGGAGGTGAATAAGAACGTACGCGTGAATTTGGGGCTCGTCGGCGACGTAGAGGATTCGTTTAAGCGTATCGCGGAAAAATGCGTAAAGAAAAGCTTGCCCGAATGGATTAAAAGAGTAGAAACGCTCAAAGAAGAAGAAAGAAAATTCGAAGCGGAGATCGCGGCTTCGCAAACGGCGGCGCTTACGCCGAAAATGATCGTGCAGACGATCAACGAGCTCAAACCCGCCCGCACGGTGATCGCGACCGACGTCGGTCAGCACCAGATGTGGACGGCGCAATATACCACCTTCGATATGCCTCGGCGTTGGGTTTCGAGCGGCGGACTCGGCACGATGGGCTTTGGGCTCGGCGCGGCGATGGGAGCGTACGTAGCGACGGGCGATACGACCGTGCTCGTGACGGGCGACGGAAGCTTCGGAATGAACTTGAACGAGCTCGCTACCGCCGTTTCTTATAATATTCCCGTCGTGATCGTGTTAATGAACAACGGCGTTTTGGGTATGGTGCGACAATGGCAAACCCTTTTCTTCGGAAAACGGTATTCGCAGACGGTGTTATCCCGCCAAACGGATTTCGTCAAGCTCGCGGAAGCGTTCGGCGCGGTGGGAAAACGGGCGACGAATTTAGGCGAGTTCAAAGAAGCGCTTAAAGAAGCGTTCACGCTTAATCGCCCCGTCGTGATCGACGCGCAAGTGGACAAGGACGAGTTCGTGTTGCCGATGTTGCCTCCCGGCGGCGCGATCGACGACATTATCGTGAAAGTGGAAAAATCGTAAAGGAGACTGCACTATGAACAGATTCGTTATATCGGTTTACGTAGACAACCAAATCGGCGTTTTGACGAGAGTGACCAGCCTATTCACCCGCCGTGGATTTAATATCGATACCTTGACGGTAGGGGAAACGGAGCGGAGCGAATATTCGCGAATTACCATCACGATGGCGGGGGATTGCTACGCTCGCGATCAGCTGATCAGTCAACTGAAAAAGCAGGTAAACGTGAAAAAGGTGGAAATTCTCGAAGACGACGCGACCAAGCGCGAGCTTATGCTTATCAAGGTGCATAACGCTTCGGAAAATAGAAGCGATATTATGACGGCGGTGGACGTGTTCCGCGCGAGCGTGATCGACTATTCGCCCACGGCGATGTGTATCGAAGTGACGGGGAATCCTTCCAAGATCGACGCGTTCGTAAAGCTGATGCAGCCGTTCGGGATTCTCGAAATGTGCCGCACGGGTATCGTTGCGCTGGACAGAGGCGAAAAAACCTTATTTTCAAAATAAATAAAAAATAATAAAATAAAAATAAAAAAACGGAGAAAAAGAAAATGGCAAACAGAATTTTTTATCAGCAGGATTGTGATTTGAACAAGTTAAACGGCAAAACCGTTGCGATTATCGGCTACGGCTCGCAAGGCCACGCGCACGCTTTGAACCTTAAAGATTCGGGCGTAAAAGTAATCGTCGGGCTTTATAAAGGCAGTAAGAGCTGGGAAAAGGCGGAAAAGCAGGGCTTGACCGTTATGACCGCGGCGGACGCGGCGAAAGCGGCGGATCTGATTATGATCTTGATCAACGACGAAAAGCAAGCGAAGCTTTATAAAGAAAGTATCGAACCCAACTTGACGGAAGGCAAAACGCTCGCGTTTGCGCACGGCTTCAATATCCACTTCGGTTGCATCAAGCCCCCGAAGAACGTCAACGTTATTATGGTTGCGCCCAAAGGCCCCGGACACACCGTTCGCAGCGAATATCAAGTCGGCAAAGGCGTGCCTTGCTTGATCGCGGTGGAACAGGACGCTACGGGCGACGCGCTTGAAATCGGTCTTGCGTACGCGCTCGGTATCGGCGGCGCGAGAGCGGGCGTTTTGGAAACCAATTTCAGAACGGAAACGGAAACTGACTTGTTCGGCGAACAGGCGGTGCTTTGCGGCGGCGTATGCGCGTTGATGCAGGCGGGCTTCGAAACGCTCGTGGAAGCGGGCTACGATCCCAGAAACGCGTACTTTGAATGTATCCACGAAATGAAGCTGATCGTCGATTTGATCTATCAGAGCGGCTTCGAAGGAATGAGATATTCCATTTCCAACACCGCGGAATACGGCGACTACGTAACGGGTCCGAAGATCATCACCGAAGAAACCAAGAAGGCGATGAAAAAAGTTTTAAAAGACATTCAGGACGGTACGTTCGCGAAAGAATTCCTGCTCGATATGTCCGACGCAGGCTCGCAGGTACACTTCAACGCGATGCGCAAGATTGCTTCGGAGCACCCTTCCGAAGTAGTGGGAAAAGATATCCGCAAGCTGTATAGCTGGGCGGACGAGGAGAAGTTTATCAACAATTAACTAGTGAAAAACTTCCCTCTCTAAGGAGTATTTATGATCAAAGAAAAAGTAGTAAACGGATTCCATAACGCGCCCCACAGATCGCTCTATCACGCACTGGGGCTTACCGAAGAGGAAATGCAACGCCCTTTGATCGGCGTGGTTTCTTCGCATAACGAGATCGTGCCCGGGCACGTCAACCTCGACAAGATCGCCGAGGCGGTCAAGCTCGGCGTTGCGATGGCGGGCGGTACGCCGATTATGTTTCCTGCGATCACCGTTTGCGACGGGATCGCGATGGGGCACGTCGGAATGAAATATTCCCTCGTCACCCGCGATCTGATCGCGGATTCGACCGAAGCGATGGTGATGGCGCACGGCTTCGACGGGCTCGTAATGATCCCCAACTGCGATAAAAACGTGCCGGGGCTTTTGATGGCGGCGGCGCGGCTGAATATTCCCACCGTATTCGTTTCGGGCGGGCCTATGCTCGCAGGCAGAGTGGGCGGCAAAAAACGTTCGCTTTCGAGTATGTTCGAGGCGGTCGGCGCGTATAAAGCGGGTAAGATCACCGAAGAACAGCTCACCGAATTTGAAAGAAAAGTATGCCCCACCTGCGGTTCTTGTTCGGGTATGTATACGGCGAATTCTATGAACTGTTTGACCGAAGTGCTCGGTATGGGGCTTCGTGGCAACGGCACGATTCCCGCGGCGTATTCCGCGCGTATCGAGCTTGCCAAGCACGCGGGTATGCAAATAATGGAGCTCGTGAAAAAGAATATCCGTCCCCGCGATATTATGACGGCTTCGGCGATCAGAAACGCGATCACAGCGGATATGGCGCTCGGCTGTTCGACGAACAGTATGCTGCACCTTCCCGCGATTGCCAACGAGTGCGGCGTGCCGTTCAGCTTGGAAGAAGTGAATAAGATCAGCGAAAAAACGCCTAACCTTTGCCACCTTGCGCCCGCAGGTCCGACCTATATGGAGGACTTGAACGAAGCGGGCGGCGTGTACGCGGTGCTCAAAGAACTCGAAGGGCTTGGGCTGATCGACGCGTCCGTTATGACCTGCACGGGCAAGACGATGGCGGAGAATATAAAGGACGTTTTAAACCTCGACGACGAGGTGATTAGAAAACCCTCGAACGCGTTCTCGCAAACGGGCGGGATCGCCGTTTTGAAGGGCAACCTCGCGCCCGACGGGTGCGTGGTGAAGCGTTCCGCCGTAGCCCCCGAAATGCTCGTGCACGAAGGCCCTGCCAAGGTCTACGAGAGCGAAGAGGAAGCGATTGCGGCGATTTACGCGGGCAAGATTCAAAAGGGCGACGTGGTGGTCATTCGCTACGAAGGCCCTGCGGGCGGTCCCGGGATGCGCGAAATGCTCTCGCCTACTTCCGCGATCGCGGGTATGGGCTTGGATAAAGACGTGGCGCTTATCACCGACGGCAGATTCTCGGGCGCAACGCGCGGCGCGGCGATCGGGCACGTATCACCCGAAGCCGTTTCGGGCGGTACGATCGCGTACGTAAAAGACGGGGATATCATTTCTATCGATATCCCGAACTATAAAATCGCACTCAAAGTTTCCGACGAAGAGCTTCAAAAGCGCAGAGCGGAAACGCCGATAAAAAAGAAAGAAGTTTCGGGATATTTGAAGCGTTACGCGACGCAGGTCAGCTCGGCGGATAAAGGCGCGATTATCAATCAATAAAGAAGGAATAAAAAATGTCAATGACGATGACGCAAAAGATCCTCGCGGCGCACGCGGGGCTCGAAAAAGTAGAAGCGGGACAGCTGATCTTGGTAGACGTTGACCGCGTTCTCGGAAACGATATCACCTCTCCCGTGGCGATTAAGGAGTTTAACCGTATCGGGGCGAAAGAGGTCTACGATAAAGAAAAGGTGACGATGGTGATGGATCACTTCGCGCCGAATAAAGACATTAAAGCCGCCGCACAATGCAAAATGTGCCGCGACTTTTGCACGGAGCACGAGGTCGTGAATTTCTACGACGTGGGCAAAATGGGTATCGAACACGCTTTGCTTCCCGAAAAAGGACTCGTGATCTGCGGCGACGTGGTGATCGGCGCGGACTCGCATACCTGCACCTACGGCGCGCTCGGCGCGTTTTCGACGGGGGTAGGCTCGACGGATATGGCTTGCGGTATGGCGACGGGCAAGGCTTGGTTCAAAGTGCCCTCGGCGATCAAATTCGTATTAAAAGGCAAGCTTTCCAAATACGTGTCGGGCAAGGACGTGATTTTGCACATTATCGGCAAGATCGGCGTGGACGGCGCGTTGTATAAGTCGATGGAATTCACGGGCGCGGGCGTTTCTTCGCTTACCGTCTACGATAGGCTCACGATTGCGAATATGGCGATTGAAGCGGGCGCGAAGAACGGGATATTCGAAGTGGACGAACAAACGCTTGCCTACGTGAAGGAGCGTTCGGCGCGTGAGCCGAAAGTGTATAAAGCGGACGACGACGCGGCGTACGACGAGGTGTACGAGATCGATTTGAGCGAGATCCGCCCGACGGTGGCGTTCCCGCACCTGCCCGAAAACACGAAAACCTTCGACGAGATCGGCGAGATCAAGATCGATCAGGTCGTGATCGGGTCTTGCACCAACGGACAGTATAAAGACCTTGCGGAAGCGGCGGAAATTTTAAAGGGCAGAACGGTCGCAAAGAACGTGCGCGCCATTATCATTCCCGCCACGCAAGATATTTATCTTAAAGCGATGGAAACGGGCTTGATCAAAACCTTTATCCAAGCGGGCTGTATCGTTTCCACCCCCACCTGCGGACCTTGCTTGGGCGGCTATATGGGCGTGCTGGCGGCGGGCGAAAGAGCGGTGGCGACGACCAATCGCAACTTCGTCGGCAGAATGGGGCACGTGGATTCGGAAGTATATCTTGCTTCCCCCGCGGTGGCGGCGGCAAGCGCGGTTTTGGGCAAAATCGCTCAGCCCTCGGAGCTCGAATAAGGAGAAACGCTATGAATTTTCAAGGTAAAGCAATCAAATACGGCGACAACGTCGATACCGACGTGATCATTCCCGCCAGATACCTCAACACGAGCGATAAAAAAGAACTCGCTTCTCATTGTATGGAAGATATCGACAAGGACTTTGCGGGCAAAGTGCAGGCGGGAGATATTATGGTCGCGGGGTATAATTTCGGGTGCGGATCTTCGCGCGAGCACGCGCCGATCGCGATTAAAGAAAGCGGAATTTCGCTCGTGATCGCAAGGAGCTTTGCGCGCATTTTCTACCGCAATTCCATCAATATCGGTCTTGCCATCGTCGAGTGCGAGGAAGCCGTGGACGGGATCGCGGAGGGCGATAAAATCGAAGCCGATCTTAAAAACGGCGTGATCTATAACCGCACGACGGGCAAAAGCTTTTCCGTTAAGCCCTTCCCTGCGTTTATTCAAAAAATTATCGAAAACGGCGGCTTGGTGGAATCCATCAAGAAAGGGGATATCAAGTAAATGGAATATAAAATCGGATTATTGCGCGGGGACGGAATCGGCCCTGAAATCGTAGACAGCGCGGTGCGCGTTCTGCAAAAAATCGGAGAAAAATTCTCTCATAAATTTATTTTTACCCCCTATCTTATCGGCGGGGCGGCGATCGACGAGTTCGGCGAACCGCTTCCAAAAGAAACGGTAGAGGGGTGTTTGGCTTCCGACAGCGTTCTTTTAGGCGCGGTCGGCGGTCCGAAATGGGATACTCTTCCCGGGCATTTACGCCCCGAAAAAGCGCTGTTGGGGATTCGCGAGGCGATGGGATTGTTCACCAACCTCCGCCCCGCAAAGCTCTATCCCGCGCTCAAAGCGGAATGCCCGTTGCGGGAAGACCTCGTCGAAAAGGGCTTTGATATTATGATCGTCCGCGAGCTTACGGGCGGAATCTATTTCGGCGAACGCGGCTATCGCGAGGGCAAATACGGCGAAGAGGCGTACGATACGGAGCGTTATAGCCGTATGGAAATCGAACGGATCGCGCGCGTGGCGTTTGAAACGGCGAAAAAGCGGAATAAAAAGCTCGTGAGTATCGACAAGGCGAACGTGCTCGAAACCTCGCGGCTTTGGCGCAAGATCGTGCACGAGCTCGCGGCGGAATACCCCGAAGTGGCGGCAACGGATATGCTTGTGGACAACGCGGCGATGCAGCTCGTGAGAAATCCCGCGCAGTTCGACGTGATCGTCACGAGCAATATGTTCGGGGATATTCTTTCCGACGAGGCTTCGCAGATCACGGGTTCGATCGGTATGCTTCCTTCCGCTTCTTTGGGCGAGGGAACGCGCGGCTTATACGAGCCCATTCACGGCTCTGCGCCCGATATCGCGGGGCAGGGCAAGGCAAACCCGATCGCAACGATCTTGTCGGCGGCGATGATGCTTTTATACGCCTTCGATTTATCCGCGGAAAGCGAGGCGATCGTTTCGGCGGTGGATCAGGTGTTGAACGAAGGCTACCGCACGGCGGATATCGCGCGCGGCGGCGAGTGGCTTTCCACGAAGGAAATGACGGATAAGATCATCGAGCGTATTTGAAATGAAAAATAAACTGCAAACAATCTATTTAAAACTCTGTCTTTCGAGCGTGTTTTTCGAGGTGATCGAAAAGCCGCTCTTTAAGGCGTTTATGGGGTATATGCAAACGGACGCTTCTTCTTCGGCGGAAAAGCGCAGAGCGTACGCGAAATTCGTTTCGGAGATATATCTTGGCGGCGGGTCGCTGACGGGGCTCGTCAAGCGCTTGGTCGCGGAAGACGAAAACGTGTATATCAAGGGCGCGGCGAAAGGCTTGAAAACGGACGGGAATATTCAAAAAGCCGTGGAAGAAGAATTGCTTTGCTTCGGCGAGTTCGCTTCGCTAACGGCGAAGGACTTTGCCGAGGATATGGGCGCGGACGAAACCCAACTGCCCGCCTTTGCTTCGGAAAAAGTATCGATGATCGAGCTGTACGCCCTCCGCGTGAAGGAGATCGGAAAATACGGCTACGGGATATTCTCCTCGCAGGGTATGTTCCGCCTTTCCGACGATAAACGCATCGAGCCGATCGTGAGCGCGGACAAGGTAGGAATGGGAACGTTTATCGGGTACGAAGCGGAGCGCGCGAAGGTGGTGGAGAACACGCTCGCGTTCGTTGAAGGCAGACCTGCGGCGAACACCTTGCTTTGCGGGGACGCGGGCACGGGAAAATCTTCGACCGTGAAAGCGGTGGCAAACGAATTTTTCTCGCGGGGCGTGCGCTTGATAGAGCTGAGAAAAGACCAGCTTTCTTTGCTCCCCTACGTGATGGGGAAGATCAGCGAAAACCCGTTGAAATTCATTATCTTTATCGACGATCTTTCCTTTAATCAGAACGACGACAATTTCAGTATGCTCAAAGCGGCTTTGGAGGGCTCGGCGAGCGCGCGGAGCGAAAATTCCGTGATCTACGCGACGAGTAATCGTCGGCACATTATCAAGGAATCCTTCGGCGATCGCGACGGCGACGACGTGCACAGAAACGACACCTTGCAGGAAACGCTTTCTCTTTCCGAACGGTTCGGGCTTACGGTGCTCTTTTCCAAGCCGAATAAGCAATTGTATCTTGAAATCGTAAAAAAGCTTGCCGAGAGGCAGGGGATTCAAATGCCTGAAAAAGAGCTGGAAGTGCAGGCGGAGGCGTTCGCGTTGAAAAAGGGAAGCCGTTCGGCGCGTTGCGCGGAACAGTTCGTGGAGAGTTTATTGCGCTGAAAGGCAAAAGGAGAAACTTATGTTGACTATCGATAACGTATACAGAGCGAATAACGTGTTGAAGGAAGTGGTGAGAAAAACGGACGTGATCTACGCGCCCAAGCTCTGCCCCGATTCGCATCTGTATTTAAAAACGGAAAATTTGCAGGTGACGGGCTCGTTCAAGATCCGCGGCGCATATTATAAAATGACCCGCCTTTCCAAAGCGGAAAGGGAAAAAGGCGTAATCGCGTGTTCGGCGGGCAACCACGCGCAAGGCGTTGCGCTTGCGGCGCAAAAGAACGGGATCAAGGCGGTGATCTGCTTGCCCGACGGCGCGCCTATTTCCAAAATACAGGCAACCAAGAGCTACGGCGCGGAGGTTTGCCTCGTGGAGGGGGTATACGACGACGCGTATAAACGCGCGCTTGAACTCCGCGACGAAAAGGGGTATACCTTCCTGCATCCGTTTAACGACGAGGACGTCGTGGCGGGGCAGGGGACGATCGCGCTCGAACTTGCCGAACAGCTTCCCGACATCGACGCGGTGATCGTGCCGATCGGCGGCGGCGGACTTATTTCGGGAATCGCGTTCACGATAAAAACGCTGTATCCAAGCGTTAAGGTGTACGGCGTGCAAGCAGAAGGCGCGCCTTCGATGGCGAACTCGATCGCCGATCACCAAATTGAAGAACTCAAATCCGTTTCGACGATCGCGGACGGTATCGCCGTGAAAAAACCCGGAACGCTCACCTACGAGCTTTGCGAGAAGTACGTCGATCAAATCGTAACGGTTTCCGACGACGAAATTTCGGCGGCGATCCTCGCGCTGATGGAACAGCACAAGCTCGTAACCGAAGGGGCGGGCGCGGTTGCCGTGGCGGCGGCGATGTTCCACAAGGTGAATATCAAGGGCAAAAAGGCGGTGTGCGTGCTTTCGGGCGGGAATATCGACGTTACCATTCTTTCGCGCGTGATCACGCGAGGACTGATAATGTCGGGCAGAAATTCTCAGCTTACCATCGAGCTCGTGGATAAACCGGGTCAGCTTCTCACCGTTTCCAAACTTATCGCGGAAAGCGGCGCGAATATCATTTCCGTGCATCACGAACGCGCGAACACGGGTTCAGACGTCAACGGCTGTTATCTTCGTATCACGATGGAAACGCGGGATTTCGCGCACGTGGAGCAGATCAAGACCGCGCTCGTGGAAAACGGTTTTAAACTCGTATAAAAGGAGAAAGAATTATGTTGAAAAAAGTAGCGACGGAAAAAGCTCCCGCGGCGATCGGGCCGTATTCTCAGGCGATCGTTTACGGCGATATCCTGTTTACCTCGGGGCAGATTCCTTTAAATCCCGAAACGGGCGAAATCGTCGGCACGAATATCACCGAACAGGCGGAACGCGTGATGAAAAACCTCGGCGCGGTGCTTTCGGCGGCGGGGAGTTCTTTCGAAAAGGCGATCAAAACCACTTGCTTCCTTGCCGATATGTCGGATTTTGCGGCGTTTAACGCGGTGTATGCAAACTATTTCACCGAAAAGCCCGCGCGCAGTTGCGTGGCGGTGAAAACGCTTCCCAAAAACGTGCTCGTAGAAGTGGAAGTGATCGCGAGCCTTTGATAGGAAAGTTACTGCGATATTTCTTAAAAAATGAAAAAATAATTAAAAAAACGTGAACTTTCCGTGAAACCCCTTGTAAATCGTTGACAAAGCGTTAGGTTTTGTGTATAATCATATAAATTTAAAAAATCGATTGAAAAGCGTTTTTCAATCGAAAAAACACGGAGAGTGAGCGAATATGATCGAAAAGAATAAGCACAGTAATTTATTAGAGCAAGACCAGTATAAATACTCCTTGCAGAACGTCGCAGAGCCGAATTTGTATCGGGATATCTACCCGTACGACGAAATTCCCAAAACGGTGTTCAACCACCGCCGCGTGCCGATGGCGATGCCCGAGGATATTTGGATTACGGATACTACCTTCCGCGACGGACAGCAATCCCGCGCGCCTTATTCGGTGAAGCAGATCGTCGATCTTTATAAGCTGATCGCGAGGCTTGGAGGAGAAAACGGCATTATTCGTCAAAGCGAATTTTTCGTGTATACGAAAAAGGATAGAGAAGCGCTGGAAAAATGTATGGAGCTCGGCTATAAATTCCCCGAGATCACGACGTGGATTAGAGCGAAAAAAGAGGACTTCGCCCTCGTGCACGATATCGGAATCAAAGAAACGGGTATTTTAGTCAGCTGCTCGGATTATCACATCTTCAAAAAGCTGAATATGAGCCGTCAACAGGCGTTCGATCGTTATTTGGGCGTGGTGAAGGACGCGTTTGCGGCGGGAATTTCCCCCCGTTGCCATTTGGAGGACTTAACGCGCGCGGATTTCTACGGCTTCGTCGTGCCGTTCGTCAACGAGCTCCACGATCTTTCCGCAGAGGCGGGAATCCCCGTCAAGATCCGTATGTGCGACACGATGGGCTACGGCGTGCCGTTCACGGGCGCAGCGCCTCCTCGAAGCGTGCCCGGGATCGTTTACGGTTTGCACCATTATTCCGACGTTACCTCGGAAATGCTGGAATGGCACGGACATAACGATTTCTATCTCGGCGTTGCCAACGCCGTTTCGGCGTGGCTCTACGGTGCGTCCGCCGTCAACTGTTCGTTGCTCGGAATCGGGGAGCGCACGGGCAACGTACCCCTCGAAGCAATGGTAATGCAGTACGCTTCTTTACGGGGAACGCTCGACGGTATGGACCCGACGGCGATCACGGATATCGCGGAGTATTTCAAAAAAGAACTCGGCTACGATATCCCGCCTATGACGCCGTTCGTCGGCGACGCGTTCAATTTGACCCGCGCGGGAATTCACGCGGACGGAATGATGAAGGACGCGGAAATTTATAATATTTTCGACACGGAAAAAATCCTCAACCGTCCCGCCGCGGTTTCCATCTCGAACACCTCGGGGCTTGCGGGGCTTGCGTATTGGCTGAATATGCATTTCAAGCTCAAAGGCGACGATATGCTCACCAAGCAAGATTGGCTCGTCGTGGAAATGAAAAAGCGTATCGACGAGCTGTACGCCGACGGCAGAACGACGGTGATGGGCGACGACGAGCTTGAATCGCTCGTGAAAGAGCTTTCGGGCGACGCGCGCGCCAAGCTCAATTGGTTTGAGCTGGGTTAAAAGGAGTTAAGGCGATTATGGGTTATACGATAGCGCAAAAGATTATAAAAGAACACCTCGTTTCGGGCGAAATGGTCGCGGGGCAAGAGATCGGCTTAAAGATCGATCAAACCCTCACGCAGGACGCAACGGGCACGATGGCGTATCTTCAATTCGAAGCGATGGGAGTAAAGCGGGTGAAAACGGAGTTGTCCGTGGCGTATATCGACCACAACACCTTGCAGGCGGGCTTTGAAAACGCCGACGACCACCGCTATATCCAAACGGTTACCAAAAAGCACGGCGTGCGCTTTTCCCGCCCGGGAAACGGCATTTGCCATCAAGTACATTTAGAGCGTTTCGCCGTCCCCGGCAAAACGTTGATCGGTTCGGATAGCCACACTCCCACGGCGGGCGGGATCGGTATGCTCGCGATGGGTGCGGGAGGCTTAGACGTCGCGGTGGCGATGGGCGGCGGCACGTATTATATCACGATGCCGAAGATGATCAAGGTGAACCTCGTGGGCAAGCTTAACGGCTACGTCGGCGCGAAGGATATTATCCTCGAAGTATTGCGTATCTTATCCGTCAAGGGCGGCGTGGGCGCGATCGTGGAATACGCGGGCGAGGGCGTGAAAACGCTTTCCGTGCCGCAGAGAGCGACGATCACGAATATGGGCGCGGAGCTTGGCGCGACGACGTCTATCTTCCCCTCCGACGAAACGACGCGAGCGTTTTTGAAGGCGGAAGGCAGAGAAGCCGACTTCGTTGCGCTTGCCTCGGATAGCGACGCAAAGTACGACGCGGAATACACCGTAAATTTAAGCGAGCTGCAACCGCTTGCAGCTTGTCCGCACAGCCCCGACAACGTCAAGCCCGTTTCCGCGCTTCAAGGAAAGAAAATCAATCAGGTTTGTATCGGGTCGTGCACCAACTCGTCTATGCTCGATATGCTCACGGTGGCGGCGATGCTCAAAGGCAAAACGGTGCACCCCGACGTAAGCTTGTCCATTTCGCCGGGCTCGAAGCAGGTGTATACGATGCTCGCCCGTTGCGGCGCGCTTGCCGATCTCATTTCGGCGGGGGCGAGAATTTTGGAATGCGCTTGCGGACCTTGTATCGGTATGGGCTTCTCCCCGCAGTCGGCGGGCGTGAGCCTTCGCACCTTTAACCGAAACTTCCTCGCGCGTAGCGGAACGGCGGACGCGAGCGTATACCTCGTATCCCCTGAAACGGCGGCTGCTTCGGCGATCGCGGGCGTGTTTACCGACCCGACGACGCTCGGGCAAGCTCCGAAAATCGAAATGCCGACGAGCTTTCTCGTAGACGATAATTTGATCGAATTGCCCGCGACGGCGGAAGAGGCGGACGAAGTGACGGTGGAAAGAGGACCGAATATCAAGCCTATCCCCGTCGGGAAAGAACCCGCGAGGGATTTAAAATGCTCGTTGATCTTAAAGGTCGGCGACGATATCACCACCGATCATATTATGCCCGCGGGGGCAAAGATTTTACCGTACCGCTCCAACGTGCCCAAGCTTTCGGAATATTGCTTCACGGTGTGCGATCCCACCTTCCCCGAACGTGCGAAAGAGGCGGGCGGCGGGCTGGTTTTGGGCGGCGCGAATTACGGGCAGGGCTCTTCGCGCGAACACGCGGCGCTCGTGCCTTTGTATCTGGGCGTAAAAGGGGTGATCGCAAAGAGCTTTGCGAGAATCCACGTGGCGAATCTAATCAATTTCGGAATCGTGCCGATGACGCTCGAAAACCCCGACGATTACGAAAAGCTTACGCAGGGCGACGAGCTGGAAATTCAAGGCTTTGCGGCGGCGATCAAAGAAAAGGACGAAGCGTTCGTCGAAAATAAAACGACGGGCGAAAAGGTTAAAGTCAAGCTCACGCTGTCCCCTCGTCAAAGAGAAATTTTGCTCGCGGGCGGCAGACTTAATTATACGAAAAAGAACGGTTAAGAAAAGGAAGATTTATGGAGAACTACGAAAAACAATTAGAGCTTGCTTGCGAGAAATTCCGCAAGGTGCTCGAAGGGCAGTTGAAAAGAGTGGAGGATATGAAATCGCAGGGCGATTTCGTAGATTATTCCAAGCTCAAAACCTTGAAGATCGGCGTTTGCGGCGGGGACGGGATCGGACCCGTGATCACGGCGCAGGCAAGGCGGGTGCTTGAATTTATTTTAAAAGATTTGGTGGAAGAAGGAAAAGTGGAGTTCGTCGATATCGAGGGCTTGACGATCGAAAACCGAATCGCCAAGGGCAAAGCCATTCCCGACGACGTGATGCAAGCGCTCAAAGCTTGCCATATCATTTTAAAAGGACCGACGACCACTCCGCAAAAGGGAAGCGGTATGCCGAATATCGAATCGGCGAACGTGGCGATGCGAAAGGCGCTCGATCTGTTCGCGAATATCCGTCCCGTCAAAGTTCCCGAAGAAGGGATCAACTGGACGATCTTCCGCGAAAACACCGAAGGAGGCTATGCCGTCGGCTCGTCGGGCTTCAACGTGACGGACGATTTGGCTGTGGATTTTACGATCACGACCAAACAGGGCTCGGATCGTATCGCGCGGCTTGCTTACGACTACGCGCGAAAGAACGGGCTGAATAGAGTTTCCCTCGTCACGAAAGCGAACGTCATCAAAACGACGGACGGGAATTTCCTCGAAGATTGTCATAAGGTAGCCGAGCTATATCCCGAGATCACCACCGACGAGTGGTACGCGGATATTATGACGGCGAAGCTCGTCGATAAAAAACGCCGTCGGGATTTCAAAGTGTTGCTACTTCCCAACCTTTACGGCGATATTATCTCCGACGAAGCGGCGGAATTTCAAGGCGGGGTAGGCACGGCGGGCTGTGCGAATATCGGCAAAAAATACGCAATGTTCGAAGCCATTCACGGCTCTGCGCCGAGAATGGTAACCGAGGGCAGAGCGAAGTACGCCGACCCTTGCTCGATGCTGAGGGCGTGCGTGATGCTCCTTTCGCATATCGGCTTGCAAGAGAGAGCGGATAAGCTCGAACGGGCGCTGGATATTTGCTCGTTTGAAGAAAAGAAGTACGTGATTACGGGTCGGGATACGGGCGCGACTTGCGACGAATTCGGCGATTACGTGATGGATACGCTTACTTCTCTGTAAAAAAAATAAGGACGGCGGGTCGAAAAAGGCGGCGCCGTCCGTTTGGCTATTTTTTAAGACGCCTTTTTGCGAGCGTTACGCAAAAAAATAAGAGGAGAAAAAGATGTCGAAAATTTATAATTCAACGGAAGAATTGATTGGGAAAACTCCTCTCGTGGCGCTTTTGCGAGCGGAAGAAAAGTTCGCGCTCAAAGCAAAACTGTTTGCAAAGGCGGAGTATTTCAATCCCACGGGCTCGGTGAAAGACCGCGCGGCAAAGGGTATGCTCGACGAAGCGGAAAGAACGGGCGCGCTCAAAAAAGGCGGCACGGTGATCGAGCCGACCTCGGGAAATACGGGGATAGGGCTTGCCCTCTTATGTCTTTTGCGCGGCTATAAGGCGATTATCGTAATGCCCGATTCAATGAGCGTAGAGCGGCAACGGCTGATGAAAGCGTACGGCGCGGAAATCGTTTTAACGGACGGAAAAAAGGGAATGAAAGGGGCGATCGAAAAAGCGGAAGAGCTCGCGAAAGAAATTCCCGATTCCTTTATCCCCGACCAGTTTAAAAACCCCGCAAACGCAGAGATGCACTACCGCACGACGGGCAGAGAGATCTACGAGGACCTTGACGGCGAAGTGGATATTTTCGTCGCGGGCGTGGGTACGGGCGGCACGATCACGGGCGTTGGCAGATATTTAAAAGAAAAGAATCCTTGCGTGAAAATCGTGGGCGTAGAGCCGCAAGCCTCGCCCGTGCTTTCAAAAGGCGAAGCGGGCGCGCATAAAATTCAAGGGATCGGCGCGGGCTTCGTTCCCGCAGTGCTCGATCAAAGCGTGCTCGACGAAGTGATCGCAATTTCCGATTTGGAAGCGTTTGCGGGCGCGAAAGAGCTTGCGACGACGGAAGGACTGTTCGTCGGGATCTCCTCGGGCGCGGCGTATTGCGCGGCGAAAAAGCTTGCGGAGAGAAAGGAAAACGAAGGGAAAAAGATCGCGGTGCTGTTGCCCGACGGCGGTGGCAGATATTTATCGATTTTAACGGAAAAGGAGTAAAGGAAGAATGTTTGATTCGAAAAAAATCGTTGCGCAAATGGAAAAGTTCTATCAAGAGGAAGCCACGCCGAACGAGAACGGGGAGTTTAACCTGCCCGATAGAAACGAAATTATCGGCGTGCTCGACGATCTTAAAAAACTGATGTTTCCTTCGTATTTTGCGTCGGAAAGTCTGCGCGACCCCGCGCATTTTGCGGAATCCACCCTTTATTCTGTGTATTTCCGTTTAAAAAAGCAGATAGAAAAAGCCTACGCCTTTTGCAAGGAAAAGGGCGGCTGTAACGAGTGCTCCGCCGAGCGCACGGCGGACGAGTTCGTGGAAGAACTGCCTCGAATCCGAAAAATTCTTTCCACTGACGTGGAAGCGTTTTTTGCGGGCGACCCCGCGGCGCGCAGCAAAGAGGAGATTATTTTTTCCTATCCCGGATTTTATGCGATTTTCGTCTATCGCTTGGCGCATATCCTGTATTTGCAGGGCGTGCCCTTTATCCCTCGAATGATGACGGAGCACGCGCACGGCGCGACGGGTATCGACATCAATCCCGGCGCTTCGATCGGGGAATATTTCTTTATCGACCACGGCACGGGCGTGGTGATCGGGGAAACGACGGTGATCGGCAACCGCGTGAAAATTTATCAAGCGGTCACGCTCGGCGCGCTTTCTCCCCGAAAAGGGCAAAAGCTGGCGGGCGTTAAACGTCACCCGACGGTGAAAGACGACGTAACGGTGTATTCGGGCGCGTCGATTTTGGGCGGCGAAACGGTGATCGGCGAAGGCGCAGTAATCGGCGGCAATTGCTTTTTGACCGAGAGCGTTGCGGCGGGCGCGAGAGTGAGCGCGAAACAGCCCGAATTGATCATAAAATAAACGGAAAAGGAATTTGATATGAGTAAAGTGTTTATTCCCGAGGGATACGAAAGCGAACTCGGATTATACGAAACGCAAACGGCGATCGGTACGTTAAAGCGCACGTTTGAAGAAAAGCTTTGTCTTGCGCTCAATTTAAAACGCGTTTCCGCGCCTCTGTTCGTCGATCCCGAAACGGGCTTGAACGACGATTTAAGCGGCGTAGAACGCGCCGTGCGCTTTGATTTAAAGGAAACGGGCAAGGACGCGGTCGTCGTGCATTCGCTGGCAAAATGGAAGCGTATGGCGCTCAAAACCTACGGATTTTCGGCGGGCGAGGGGCTGTATACGGATATGAACGCCATTCGCCGCGACGAGGAAATGGATAATCTTCATTCGGTGTATACCGACCAGTGGGACTGGGAAAAGATCATCACGCGCGAAACGCGCAACGAAAGGTACTTAAAAACGGTGGTCAAAGCCATCGTAGGCGCGATTTGCGACACGCTCGACGTTTTGAAATGCCGCTATCCGCAGCTTACCGTGGAGCTTTCGCGCGAAGTGAAATTTATCACCTCGCAGGAGCTGGAAAACCTTTATCCCGACAAGACCTCGAAAGAGCGTGAAAACGCTTATCTAAAAGAGCATAAAACGGCGTTTATAATGCAGATCGGGGATACGCTCGCCTCGGGCAAGCCGCACGATTCGCGCGCGCCCGACTACGACGACTGGTCGTTAAACGGCGATATCCTTTTTTGGGACGAAACGCTCGGCTGTGCGATAGAAATTTCCTCGATGGGGATTCGCGTAGACGAAAAATCGCTTGATTCTCAGCTTCAAAAAGCGGGTGCGGACGAGCGGAGAAAATATCCCTTCCACAAAGCGCTTTTGGCGGGCGAGCTCCCGCTCACGATGGGCGGCGGTATCGGACAATCAAGGCTTTCGATGCTGCTTTTAGGCAAAGCGCATATCGGGGAAGTGCAGGTTTCGCTGTGGGACGAGGAAACCAAAAGGATCTGCGCCGAACGCGGCGTGGTGCTGTTGTAAGGAGAAGAACTATGCAAATGAAACCCTTTAAGGCGTTGCGCCCTAAGCGGGAATACGCGGCAAAATGCGCGGCGCTTCCCTACGACGTTATGTCGAGCGCGGAAGCCAAGGCAATCGCGGAAAAAAATCCGCTCACCTTCCTTCGAATCGATCGGGGCGAAATCAATTTCGACGGCGTCGCCTTTAACGACGATAAAGCTTACGAGGCGGCGGCGAGCCGTTTACAGGAGCTCGAAGCGACGGGCGTGTACGAGGAGGAAGCGCAAGCGAAGTTTTATTTTTATCGTCAGGTAATGAACGGCAGGGCGCAGACGGGGATCGTCGGCGCGGCGGCGGTGGACGATTACCTTTCGGGCAAGATCAAAAAACACGAGCTCACGCGCGCGGATAAGGAAGCCGATAGAATTCGTCACGTAAAAACCTGTTCGGCGCAAACGGGGCCTATTTTCCTCGTGTATAAAGACGACGAAACGCTCGAAAAGCTTATCGCGGCGGAGACGGCGAACGAGCCCGTATACGATTTTTATTCGGACGAGGGCGTGCGCCAAACCGTTTGGATAAGCTCGTCTAAGCAAACGGATGAAGCGATCGCGGCGGCTTTTGAAAAGCTTCCCGCGCTCTATATCGCGGACGGACACCACCGCACGGCTTCGGCGGTGAAAGCTTCGCTTGACAAACGCGCCGAAAATCCCGATTTCGACGGCACGGAGGAGTTTAATTATTTCCTGTCCGTTTGTTTCCCCGTTTCCGATCTTGAAATTTTGCCCTATAACCGACTTTTAAAAAGCCTGAACGGCTTGACGAACGAGGAATTTTTGAACGCGGTTGAAACCAACCTCGGCGCGGTTCGTCGCTACGAAGGCGCGGGCGCGTATACGCCGACGGCGCGGCATACGGCGGGGCTGTACTTAGGCGGCGCTTGGTATTCGGTGGAATTCCACGAAAGGCTTTTAAAGGGCGAAAATCCCGTGGCGAGGCTGGACTGCGAGATACTGCAAAAGAATCTGCTTTCGCCCGTTTTGGGGATAGACGATCCCAGAACGGATACCCGCATTGATTTTGCGGGCGGGATTCGCGGGCTTTCTTATTTGGAAGAGCGTTGCAAAAAGGATTGCGTAGCGGCGATCGCAATGCACGCCACTTCTTTGGAAGAGCTGATCGACGTTGCCGACGGCGGGGAGATTATGCCCCCGAAATCGACTTGGTTTGAGCCGAAGCTTTTAAGCGGGTTATTTATTCATAAAATTTAACGAAAGGGAAAAAGAAATGAAAATAGTTGTCAAAGTGGGCACGTCCACACTCGCGCATTCGACGGGTCGATTGAATATTCAGCGCACCAAACGCCTTTGCGAGGTTTTAAGCGATTTAAAAAACAGCGGACACGAAATCGTGCTCGTATCTTCGGGCGCGATCGGAATGGGGGTCGGTAAGCTTTCTCTTGCCACCCGCCCCGACGATATCCCCACCAAGCAAGCGGCGGCGGCAGTCGGTCAATGCGAGCTGATGTATACCTACGATAAGCTCTTTTCGGAATATAGCCACACGGTCGCGCAGATTCTGTTGACGGGCGCGGACTTCACGCACGCGGACAGGCTGGAAAATTTCAAGAACACGATGGAACGGCTTTTGGATCTCGGCGTTTTGCCGATCGTCAACGAAAACGACACGATCGCCACCGAGGAAATTTCCGTCGGGGATAACGACACTTTATCGGCGTTCGTCGCGGTGCATACGGGTGCGGAACTACTCGTGATCTTATCGGATATCGACGGGCTGTATACCGCCGACCCGCATAAAGACCCTTCGGCAAAGCTCATTTCCCGCGTGGACGAGCTGACCGACGAGATTAACGCCTTAGCGGGCGGAAAGGGCTCGTCGCTCGGCACGGGCGGTATGAAAACCAAGCTCCGCGCGGCGGCGATTTGCACGGAAGCGGGCGCGGATATGATTATCGCGAACGGTCAAAACCCCGAGCTTTTGTATTCGATCGTAAAAGGCGAAAGCGTAGGCACGAGATTTATCGCCAAAAAGGAGTAAGAAATGAGCGTATTAAAAGAAATGCTTTTATCGTCGAGAGTGGCGGCGCGCAAGCTCGCCGTGCTTTCGTCCGAGCAAAAAAACGCGGCGCTTCTTGCGATGGCGGACGCTCTCCAAGCAAACGCCGAGGAAATTTTAAAGGCAAACGCGCTGGATATTGAAAGCGCCAAAGAACGGCTGGGCGCGGCGATGATCGATCGCTTAACGCTTAACGAAAAGCGTATCAAGGATATGGCGGACGGGATTCGCGAGGTGGCGAAGCTTCCCGATTCCGTAGGCAGAAAACTCGAAAAGATCGACCGCCCGAACGGACTAAAAATCGAAAAAATTTCCGTGCCGATGGGCGTTGTCGCGATCATTTACGAAAGCAGACCCAACGTAACCTCCGACGCGGCGGCTCTTTGCTTAAAGAGCGGGAACGCGTGCGTGCTTCGCGGCGGCAAGGACGCTTACCGTTCCTCTAAAAAGATCGTCGAGGTGCTGAAAAACGCCTTGCGTTCGGTCGGCTTAGACGAAAACTGCGTCAATATGCCCGAGGACACCTCGCGCGAGAGCGCGACGGAGCTGATGACGGCGGTCGGGCTCGTGGACGTTTTAATCCCGCGCGGCGGCGCGGGACTGATCCGCTCTTGCGTGGAGAACGCGAAAGTGCCTTGTATTCAAACGGGCACGGGCATTTGCCATATCTACGTGGACGACACGGCGGACTTTGCAACCGCGCTTTCGATAATCGAAAACGCCAAAACCTCCCGCCCGTCCGTTTGTAACGCCGAAGAGGTCTGCCTTGTCAACGAAAAGATCGCGGGCGAATTTTTGCCCCTTTTAAAACGACGGCTCGTAGACGAACGAGTGGCGGCGAAAAAACAGCCCGTGGAGCTTCGGCTTTGCGAGCGTTCGGCGAAGATAATCGACGGTACGCCCGCGGGAAAAGAGGATTTCGACACGGAATTTCTCGATTATATTTTAGCCGTCAAGCTCGTAAACGGCGTGCGCGAGGCGATCGCGCATATCGCCGAACACTCGACGGGGCATAGCGACGGAATCGTAACGCGCGACGAAGCGGCGGCGGACTCCTTCGTTTTGGGCGTAGACAGCGCGGCGGTGTACGTGAACGCTTCCACCCGCTTCACCGACGGCGGGGAGTTCGGCAAAGGCTGTGAAATCGGCATTTCCACGCAAAAAATGCACGCGCGCGGACCGATGGGCTTGGAAGAGCTGACGACTTATAAATACGTCGTGCGAGGCAACGGACAGATAAGATAAAAAGGAGAAAAGTATGCAATATTCATTCGGTTTTATCGGTTGCGGAAATATGGGCGGCGCGCTTGCAAGCGCGGTCGCGAAAACGGTAGACCAAAATAAAATCGCCGTCTGCGATTACGACGAAAAGAAAACCAACGCCCTCAAAGAAAAATTCGGCGTTTGCGTAGAGGAGATCAAAACGCTTGCGAAAAGCTGTAAATTCGTCGTCCTCGGCGTGAAGCCGCAAATGATGCAAGAAACGCTTGCGAGCGTAAAAGCGGAGCTTTCCGAAAACGCGGGAGTCGTGCTCGTATCAATGGCGGCGGGGCTTTCTACGGGCGCGATCCGTTCGTTTGCAGGCGGGGAATATCCGATCATTCGTTTAATGCCCAACACCCCTTGCGCCGTCGGCGCGGGAATGGTGCTCTATTCCACGCTCGGCGTTTCAAAAGAGGACGAACAAGCCTTTTTGAACGCTTTTAAAAAAGCGGGCAGGCTGGATAAGCTCGAGGAAGAGTATATCGACGCGGCGGGCGCGCTGTCGGGTTGCGGACCTGCGTTTTCGTATATGTTCGCAAAATCGCTTGCGGACGGCGCGGTTGCGTGCGGGCTCCCCGAAGAAAAAGCGGCGCTGTACGCGGCGCAAACGCTTTTGGGCGCGGCGGAAATGCTTCTCTCTTACGGTGACCCCGAAACCTTGAAAAACAACGTATGCTCCCCGAACGGCACGACGATCGAGGGCGTGCAATCTTTGGAACGGGATAACTTCCGCGAAATCACGGCGAAATCGGTAAAGGAAGCCTATCGCCGCACCTTGGAATTAAAAAAGTAAATCAAAGCAGAAAACGCCCCGACCGAAGTCGGGGCGTTGTGCGTATAGCGTATCTCGTCGTTGTGAACGAAGGGAAACAATCTCAAAGACTTTGCGAATAAGCAATTATGCGTTTTATGCAATCATAATGCATAATTATGCAAATATAACGAAAAATAATTGATTTTATGCAAAAAAACTGTGATAAATATGCATAAAAATACTTGCTTCTTGTAGAAAAAAGGAGTATAATAATATCGTAAATAAAAAAATTCCGTTTTTGGAGGAGAAAACAATGGAAAAGAAAGATATCAAAAAGGTAGTTTTGGCTTATTCGGGTGGGTTGGATACTTCCATCATCATTCCTTGGCTCAAAGAAAATTATAATAACTGCGAAGTTATCGCGGTTTCGGGCAACGTCGGTCAGGCTGACGAGCTCGAAGGACTCGAAGAAAAGGCGATCAAGACGGGCGCTTCCAAGCTCTACGTCGAGGACCTTACCGACGAGTTCGTGGACGAATACGTGATTCCCACCGTGAAGGCGGGCGCGCTGTATGAAGAATATATGCTCGGCACGTCGTTTGCTCGCCCCGTGATCGCAAAGCGTATCGTCGAGATCGCTTTGAAGGAAGGCGCGGACGCGATTTGCCACGGCTGTACGGGTAAAGGGAACGACCAAGTGCGTTTCGAGCTTGCAATCAAGGCGTTTGCGCCCGATATGCACATTATCGCGCCTTGGAGAGAATGGAACATCAAATCCCGCGAAGAGGAGATCGACTACGCGGAAGCGCACAACGTGCCTTTAAAAATCAACCGCGAAACCAACTATTCCAAGGATAAGAACCTTTGGCATTTGAGCCACGAAGGTCTTGATTTGGAGGACGCGGGCAACGAACCTCAATACGAAAAGGAAGGCTTCCTTGAAATGGGCGTATCGCCTATGCAAGCGCCCGATAAACCCACCTATATCACCCTCGATTTCGAGCAGGGCGTGCCCGTTGCCTTCAACGGCGAAAAGATGAGCGCGAAAGAAATTATTTGCGCGCTCAACAAAGTGGGCGGAGAAAACGGTATCGGGCTTTTGGATATCGTAGAAAACCGACTCGTCGGTATGAAGTGCCGCGGCGTATACGAAACTCCCGGCGGCGCGATCCTCTATTTCGCGCATAACTATTTGGAAACTCTTTGCCTTGATAAATACACGGCGCACAAAAAGCAGGAGCTTTCCGTATGCTTTGCCGAACTCGTGTATAACGGACAATGGTACACCCCGCTTCGCGAAGCGCTTTCCGCGTTCGTCGATAAAACGCAGGAAAAGGTTACGGGTAAGGTACGCATTAAGCTCTATAAAGGCAATATGATCAAGGCGGGCGCTTGGAGCGATTATTCGCTGTATTCCGAAGAGATCGCGACGTTCGGCGAAGATCACGTATTCAATCAGGCTGACGCGACGGGCTTTATCAACCTGTTCGGGCTTCCTATCAAGGTGCAAGCGCAGGTCAACCAAAAGAACGAAAACAAAAAATAAGAACCACGGGAAAGCGTAATTATGGAAAAAATGTGGGCGGGGAGATTTGAAAAGAAGTCCGAAAAGATCGCGGACGATTTCAATTCCTCCATTCGGTTTGACAAAAAAATGTATAAAGAGGATATCCGCGGCTCGCTCGCGCACGCGACGATGCTTATGAAAACGGGGATACTGACCGAGGACGACTATCAAAAAATCGTGGACGAACTCGGCGGGATTTTGTCCGATTTAAACGGCGGCGCGCTTTGCTTCGACGAGAACGCCGAAGATATTCATATGTTTATCGAATCGGAGCTTACGAAGCGTATCGGCGACGCGGGCAAACGGCTTCACACCGCGCGTTCGCGTAACGATCAGGTCGCCGTCGATCTCCGCTTGTATATGCGGGAGCAGACGGAGGAAGTAATTGCGCTTTTGAAATCGCTTATCCGCGTAACGCTTGAAAAAGCCAAAGAAAACGTGCAGACGATTATGCCCGGGTATACGCACCTGCAAAGGGCGCAGCCGATCACCTTCGCGCAACACCTTTTGGCGTACTGTATGATGTTGCTTCGCGACGTGGGGCGGCTTCAAGACGCGTTGAAGCGAATGAATTATTCTCCGCTCGGCTCGTGCGCGCTCGCGGGCACGACCTATCCGATCGATCGGGATATGACGGCGAAAACGCTCGGCTTTAACGGCGTGTGTATGAACTCCGTGGACGGGGTGTCCGACCGCGACTATTGCGTGGAGCTCGAAAGCGCGTTCGCGCTTATAATGACTCACCTTTCGAGGTTTTCGGAGGAGATCATTTTGTGGTCGAGCTGGGAATTCAAGTTCGTGGAGCTCGACGACGCGTACACGACGGGCTCGTCGATTATGCCGCAGAAAAAGAACCCCGATATGGCGGAGCTCGTGCGCGGCAAAACGGGCAGGGTGTACGGCGATCTTATGGGCACGCTGACGGTGCTCAAAGGGATTCCGCTCGCGTATAATAAAGATATGCAGGAAGATAAAGAAGCGGTGTTCGACAGCGTGGAAACGGTGAAGCTTTGCCTTGGGATTTTTATTCCGATGGTCGAAACAATGACTCCGCTCAAAGAAAATATGTACGCGGCGGCGAAAAAGGGCTTTATCAACGCCACCGACCTTGCCGACTATCTCACCAAAAAAGGAATGCCTTTCCGTTCGGCGTATAAAACGGTCGGGGAGATCGTAGGTTATTGCATTAAAAAAGGTATCACGCTTGACGAAATGAGCATAGAAGAATATAAGAGCCGTTCGGAGCTGTTTGAAGCCGATCTGTACGGGGAAATTTCTCTTGAAACGTGCGTTGGCAAACGCATTTCCAAAGGCTCGACGGGCTATCAAAGCGTAGCCGAGCAGATATCTTACGTCGAGGAGCGTTTACAATGAAAAAAGTATTTATCGACGGAAAAGCGGGCACGACGGGTTTGCGGATTGAAGAGAGGCTTTCCGCGCGCGACGATTTGCAAATTATTTCCTTGCCCGAGGAATTGAGAAAAGACCCCGCGGCGAGAAAGCAAATGCTGAACGAGGCGGACTTCGTGTTCTTGTGCTTGCCCGACGACGCGGCAAGAGAAGCCGTTTCAATGATCGAAAACGAAGCGACGGTGGTGATCGACGCGTCCACGGCGCACCGCACCGACCCCGCTTGGGCGTACGGATTTCCCGAGCTTTCCAAAGCGCACGAAAGGAAGATTTTAAACAGCAACCGAATTGCCGTTCCCGGCTGTCACGCGAGCGGGTTTATCGCGCTCGTCTATCCCTTGATTGAAAAGAGGATCTTGGGCACGGACGCGCTTTTAACGGCACACTCTTTAACGGGCTATTCGGGCGGCGGCAAAAAAATGATCGCCGACTACGAAAGCGAGGGCAGAAACGCGCTTTTGAACGCGCCCCGTCAATACGCTTTGGCGCAAACGCATAAGCATTTGCCTGAAATGACGAAGATCTGCGGATTGAAAAATGCGCCCGTGTTCTCGCCGATCGTCGGGGATTTCTATTCGGGTATGGAAGTTGCCGTTCCGCTGTTTGTTTCCCAGCTTCAAAAGGGCGCGAACCTGAATACGGTCAAGGCGATCTATCAAGGCGCGTATGCAAGCGGGCTCGTGCAATATAAAGAAGGGACGGACGAAAGCGGGTTTTTGTCGGCGGGCGCGCTCACGGGCAAGGACGATATGGAAATTTCCGTCTACGGCAACGACGAGCGTATTTTGCTCACGGCGCGGTACGATAATCTCGGCAAAGGCGCTTCGGGCGCGGCGGTCGAATGTTTGAACTTAAAGCTCGGCTGTGCGCGGGAAAAATCCCTCGTTTTATAAAGAAAAATTAAGAATATAAAAACGCCCTTGCTCTCGTCAAGGGCTTTCGAAGTTAAAAAGGAGAACTTATACCTTATGGAAATTATCGAAGGCGGCGTTTGCGCCGCAAAAGGCTTCACCGCAAGCGGCGTGCACGCGGGAATCCGCAAGAATCGTACGAAAAAGGACCTCGCGCTTATCTATTCTCAAACGAAAGCGGCTTGCGCGAGCGTGTATACGACGAATAAAGTCAAGGGCGCGCCGTTGACGGTCACGAAAAACCATATCGCGGACGGCTACGCGCAGGCGATCATTTGCAATTCGGGCAACGCGAACACCTGCAACGCGAACGGTATCGAGATCGCGGAGCTTACCTCTAAGCTTCTTGCAAAAGAGCTCGGCGTTTCGGCTTCGGATATCGTCGTGGCTTCGACGGGGGTGATCGGTCAGCCCCTCGATATCACGCCTATTCAAAAGGGTATTCCCGCGCTCGTGAAAGGGCTTGGGAACAACAGCGAAGCCGCGGCGGAAGGCATTATGACCACGGACACGAAAAAGAAAGAAATCGCCGTAAAATTCACCGTCGGAGGCAAGGAATGTGCGATCGGCGGGATTGCTAAGGGCTCGGGTATGATACACCCGAATATGGCGACGATGCTCGTGTTTATCACGACCGACTGCAAAATTTCCCCCGCTATGCTCCAAAAGGCGCTTTCGAGCGATATCGCCGAAACCTTTAATATGGTGAGCGTAGACGGCGACACTTCGACCAACGATATGGTCACCGTGCTCGCAAACGGCGAGGCGGGAAACGCGGAAATTACTTCCGAGGGCGAAGATTTCGATTGCTTTATGAAAGCGCTCAACACGGTCACCGTGTTCCTTTGCCGCAAGATCGCGGGCGTCGGCGAGGGCGCGACCAAGCTTTTGGAGTGCGAGGTAACGGGCGCGAAGGACAAAGCGACGGCAAAAACCGTGGCAAAGAGCGTGATTTGTTCGTCGCTCGTAAAAGCTGCGATGTTCGGCGCGGACGCCAACTGGGGGCGCGTGCTTTGCGCGATCGGCTATTCGGGCGCGGACGTAAACGTGGACGGAATCGACGTATGCTTTAAATCCAAAGCGGGCGTGATCGAGGTCTGCAAGAATGGCGCGGGGATCGAGTTTTCGGAGGAAAAGGCGAAAGAGGTTTTGTCGGAAGAGGAGATCGTTATTTCCGTCGCGCTTTCGGACGGCTCGGCTTCAAGCGTGGCTTGGGGTTGCGATTTGACGTATGAATACGTGAAGATCAACGGAGATTACCGCACTTAACTATAAGGCAAAATTAACTTTCGGCATAAGCCGAAAAATTAACTGAAATAATAAGGAAAAAACCAATGGAAATGAAACTCACGAACGCGGGGCGCGCGGAAGTCTTAACGCAAGCGCTTCCCTATATTCAAAAATACAACGGCAAGGTGATCGTGATCAAATACGGCGGCAACGCGATGGTCAGCGAAACCTTAAAAGAACAGGTGATGGAAGATATCGTGCTTTTGAACCTGATCGGAATCAAGGTCGTGCTCGTGCACGGCGGCGGTCCTGAAATCACCGACACGCTGAAAAAAATCGGCAAAAAATCCGAATTCGTAGACGGACTTCGGGTCACCGATAAGGAAACGGCGGAGGTCGTGCAGATGGTGCTTGCGGGCAAGATCAATAAAAGCCTCGTCAATCTTTTGCAGATCAAAGGCGGAAAAGCTATCGGGCTTTCGGGGCTCGACGGGCATATGATCGAAGCGGAAATGAAAGACGAACGCCTCGGCTTCGTCGGCAAGATCACGAGCGTAGACGTATCCCCGATCACCGACCTTCTCGAAAAGAATTATATCCCCGTCATCTCAACCGTAGGTTGCGATAAAAAAGGCAACGTGTATAATATCAACGCGGACACGGCGGCGGCGTATATCGCGGGAAAAATGAACGCGGAACGCCTGATCACGATGACGGATATCGAAGGCATTTTGCGGGATAAAGACGACCCGAAATCCCTTATTTCCTGTATCGATATCAAGGAAGCGGAAACGCTTTTTGAAGAGGGCGTAATTTCGGGCGGTATGATTCCGAAAGTGGAATGTTGTATCGAAGCCATTCACCTCGGCGTGAAAAAGGTAATTATTTTGGACGGGCGCGTGCCGCACGCTCTTTTGATCGAAACGATGACGGACGAAGGCGCGGGCACGATGGTAGTGGAAGATAAAAACAATGATAAATAACCTTAAAGAAAAAGACAAAGCGTATATCGCGGACACCTACGCGCGTTTCGACCTCGCGCTCGTTTCGGGCAAAGGGTCGCTCGTTTACGACGAGAACGGCAAGGAATATATCGACCTTGCGACGGGGATCGCCGTCAACACCTTCGGCGTAGCCGACGAGGGCGTGAAAAACGCCGTGATTGCGCAGTTTGATAAAATTCAGCACACCTCCAACCTTTATTATTCCGAGCCCTGCGCGGTTTTGGCGGAAACGCTCTGCAAGCGCACGGGCGCGAAAAAGGTGTTCTTCGCAAATTCGGGCGCGGAAGCCAACGAGTGCGCGATCAAGGTCGCGCGGAAATGGTCGCTCGAAGCAAACGGCAAGGGCAGGTATACGATCATCACCCTTAAAAACAGCTTTCACGGCAGAACGCTCACCACGCTTTCGGCGACGGGACAGGACGTGTTCCATCAATATTTCGACCCCTTCACGGAAGGGTTCGCGTTTGCGGAAGCGAATAATTTGAAGAGCGTGAAATCGCTTATTGAGCAAAACGGTTGCGCGGCGGTAATGATCGAGCTCGTGCAGGGCGAAGGCGGCGTAACGGCGCTCGATCCCGCGTTCGTCAAGGGCGTGGAAACGCTTTGCAAAGAGAATAATATGCTCCTTATTATCGACGAGGTGCAAACGGGCAACGGCAGAACGGGAACGCTTTACGCTTACGAGCAATACGGCGTTCAGCCCGATATCGTCACGACGGCGAAAGGCTTGGGCGGCGGGCTTCCGATCGGCGCGGCGATATTGTTCGACCGCACGGAACACACGCTCACGCACGGCTCGCACGGCTCGACGTTCGGCGGGAATCCGATCGCTTGCGCGGCGGGCGCGGCGGTGCTTGAACGCGTCGACGAAACGCTTTTAAAGGAAGTGCGCGAAAAATCGGAGTATATCTTTAAGGAGCTTCAAGGCGCGGACGGGATCGAAAGCGTTTCGGGCTTGGGCTTAATGATCGGCATACAAACGAAAAAGCCCGTGGACGAAGTGCTTCAAGCTTGTATGCAAGCGGGCGTATTGCCGATTAAAGCCAAACAAAAGTTAAGATTATTGCCGGCGCTCAATATCCCTTGGGAGCTTTTAAAAAAAGGGATAGAAACTATAAAGCAGGCGGCTAAGGGAGAATAAGTATGAAAAAAGTAAATTTTTTGCAGGGTAAGGACTTTTTAAAGCTTTTGGATTTTTCCACCGAGGAGATCGAAAAACTTATCGAGCTCGCTTCGTATTTAAAACAGAGAAAACGGCAGGGAAAGCCCCACGAATATTGTAAGGGCAAAAATATCGCGCTCATTTTCGAAAAGACGAGCACGCGTACCCGTTGCAGCTTCGAGGTCGCGGCGCGCGATCTGGGAATGGGGGTCACCTACCTCGACCCGCAAGGCTCGCAGATCGGCAAAAAGGAAAGCATTGCCGACACGGCGCGGGTGCTCGCTTCTATCTACGACGGTATCGAATACAGAGGCTACGGGCAAGAGATCGTAGAAGAGCTTGCGAAATATTCCAAAGTGCCCGTGTGGAACGGCTTGACGAACGAATTTCACCCCACGCAGATCCTCGCGGATATGCTCACGATCAAAGAACGCTTCGGTCGGTTGAAGGGGATCAAGTTCGTGTATATGGGCGACGCGCGTTATAATATGGGCAACTCGCTGATGGTGGGTTGCGCAAAGCTCGGGCTTGATTTCGTCGCTTGCGCGCCCGAAAAATATTTCCCCGCGGCGGAGCTCGTCGAGGAATGTAAAAAACTCGCGGAGGCTTCGGGCGGCTCGGTAACGCTTGAAAGCGACGTGAAAAAAGCCGTCGAGGGCGCGAACGTGATTTACACCGACGTTTGGGTTTCGATGGGCGAGCCCGAAGAGGTCTGGAAAGAAAGAATCCAAGAGCTTTCGCCGTATCAGGTGAATAAAGCGGTGATGGATACGGCTGCGCCGAACGCGGTGTTTATGCATTGTCTGCCCGCCTTCCACGATTTAAAAACCAAGATCGGCAAGGAAATGGGCGAAAAGTTCGGGATTAGCGAAATGGAAGTGACGGACGAGGTATTCGAAAGCGAAAAATCCATCGTTTTCGAAGAAGCGGAAAACCGTATGCACACCATCAAAGCGGTAATGGCGGCAACTTTATAATTTAAGATATTTATTTCGAGAAAAAAATGTTAGAATTAAAAAGTATCACGAAAAAGTATAAGACGAAAGCGGGAGAAGTAAACGCGTTAGACGGCGTTTCGCTTACCTTCCCTTCAACGGGGCTGGTGTTTATTACAGGCAAAAGCGGATGCGGGAAAACGACGCTTTTGAACGTAATCGGCGGTTTGGACGCCGTGGACGGCGGGGACATCTTCATACAGGACAAAAGCTTTTCTTCCTTTTCGGCAAAGGAGTACGATAGCTATCGCAACACTTTCGTGGGGTTTGTGTTTCAAGAATACAATCTTTTAGCTGAATACACCGTTGAATACAATATTAAAATTGCAATGGAATTGCAAGGCCGCGCCGTAGACGAGGCAGAGTTTGAAGCTCTTTTAAAGGAAGTGGAGATCGAGGCTCTGCGCAATCGAAAACCGTCCGAGCTTTCAGGCGGGCAAAGACAGCGCGTAGCAATCGCGCGCGCGTTGGTAAAACATCCCAAGATTATTATGGCAGACGAGCCGACGGGGGCTTTGGATAGCGCAACGGGCGCGCAGGTGTTTGATACGCTGAAAAAGCTTTCCAGAGATAAGCTGATTATCGTCGTTTCACACGATCAAGAATTTGCGGAAAAATACGCGGATCGAATCATTCGCCTTGTGGACGGGAAAGTGGTAGAGGATATTACTTTCACCGAAAGAGAGCTGACGGGCAACGTGAGAGAGCAAGAAAACGCGGTGATCGTCAGAGAGGGCGCAGAGCTTTCCGAAAACGATAAGGACGTGTTGGCAAAAGCGGTAAAGGAGCGCAAAAAAATCGAAATTACCGAAAAGCTTTGCTTTCGGGATAAGCGCGCAACGGGAAAAGTAGAACTTGAACAAACGCAACTCGTTGCGTTAAAAAATAGCAAGATGAAATTGAGAAGCTCGGCGTATTTGGGCGTGAAATCGCTTGTCGTCAAGCCGATCAGATTGATCGTTACCATTATTATTTCCGCATTGGCGTTCGCCGTATTTGGATTATTCGATACGATTGCGAATTTCAGTACGCAGAGCATATTGGAAAACAGCTTGCTCGAAACGCAATCGACTATGGTGGCGAGCACTTCCTACGTTTTAAACGAGAAAGAGAACGACCGTTATTCCGTAAAGACTTCGCAAGCAACGATCGATCGTTTGGCGACGAAAACGGGCGGTACGGTAAAGGGGATCTTTGATTTTAATAGCAATTACTCGGGAAACGTTCAACAAACGCAACCTATTCGCGAGATTTCCAACTCAACCGTCGTGGTCGGGGCAAGCTATTATACGAAATCGATTAACGGATTTATCGAATTTGACGGCGAAAGCGAAATAAATGCGAACGGTTCGTTTAAAAATTTTGATTATAAGATAGCACTTGGCAGATATCCAAAACTCGTTTATGAAAATGGAAAACTGGAAGAAGCAAGCTTGTACGAAGTGGCGATCTCTACCTATCTTGCCGATTCTATTCTCTATTTTCTCGACGGCAATCCGCTTAACGAACAAGAAGTTAGAACCTACGAACAACTTTTGGATAAAACGATTTCCGTCGGCGGAAAAAAATACACGATCGTCGGCTTGATTAATTGCGGAAAAATTCCCCAAAAATATAACGAGATTCAACAATCGCGACCGAATAATTCAGATATCCGTACCTTGCTCGACGATTACAACGCGTATATCGACGCTAGCGCGCGGAAATGCTTGTTCGTTGGCAAAGGCTTTAAAGAAGAATACAAAAAGGACGCGCAGTTGTCGAACGTATTTTACGCAGGGAGCGCCGATTTCAAGCTCGATATCGATTCGCAAAAAAACAGTGCAGAGCAGATGGTCGACTACGTGTATAACGTAGCGGATTACGACGATAACAACTTGTTGCTTTTTAGCGGTTCTTATAAAGACGATGGGAAGATTACGCTTGCAAAAGACGAAATATTAATACATCTTTCAAATTTTAAATATATGATACGGAAGGATATCGACGAGCTCGAACAGGAAGAATATGACGAAATCGACGGTTTATTCAACGTCTTATCCGATGGAATAAAAGAAGAAAAAAGAGTGGCGCTTTCAAGGATTTTCGAGATTCTCGGCAAGGAAGATCACTTCCGCGCGACGATCGTTCAAAGTTTCGCACAATCGGAAAAAACGGCTGAAAAAGAAGTAAAAATCGTCGGCGTTTATTTCGGGGTCGATTCAAGCCGTGCCGTCGTCGAGTACCATTATCAAATGATGATTAGCCCCAATCTTATGAAGGAGTTGCGTATTTATTCCGAGCAGGGTGATTATAATAAGATACTCTTTTCTGAAAAGAGCGTGCAAAACGGCGCGGAGATAATCGCAAGCTATCTTATGAGTAAAAAGGGCTTGGCGTTTACTTGGTATAACAATTCTATTTTGACTATGATAGAGGAAAACGAAACGCTCGTTCGTCAAACGGCGGATCTGTTTTTATACGCGACGATCGCTTTGGCGATATTTTCCGTGTTTATGCTGTTTAATTATATCAATACGAGTATTACGAGCAAAAGACAAAGCGTGGGCGTTTTGCGAGGACTCGGCGCAGGTGGAAAGGATATTTTCCTTGCCTTTTTAACTGAAAGCTTGATTATTGCCCTTATAAACGGCGCGTTGGCGAACGTGTTTTCAGTCGTGGGTTGCGAGCTCGTGAATTCTTATATCCGCGATACGATGAATATCTCCATCGCGTTTGCGCTGTTCGGCGCGCGACAGGTGCTATTGATCACGGGAATGAGCTTGCTTTTGTCGATACTTTCCTCGGCGTTGCCGATTATCAAGATATCCAAAAAGAAACCCGTCGAGCTTATTCGCCAACCTTAAAGGAAAAGGCGACTAATAATCGAAAAAGCAGATAAAAAACGAAATTAAAATCGAAAATTTTGTGAAATCCCCCGTCAAATCCTTGAAAAATCGGGAAAAGAGTGGTATAATAAGTGGCAATATAAATTTTATTAAAATAGTATAAACAGGAGGTATGCTATGGCAAGAGTTTTCAATTTTTCGGCAGGTCCTTCGATGTTGCCCCTCGAAGTGTTAGAGCGAGCGGCGGCGGAGATGACGAATTACGAGGACAGCGGTATGTCCGTGATGGAGATGAGTCATCGATCTCCCGTGTATGAAAAAATTATCGGTGAAGCGGAGCGGCTTCTTCGCAAGGTGATGGCGATTCCCGAATCCTACAAGGTTTTGTTCTTGCAAGGCGGGGCTTCCACGCAGTTTGCCGCCGTTCCTTTGAACTTAATGAATAAAAACAAAAAGGCGGACTATATCCTTTCGGGTCAGTTTTCCACGAAAGCGTATAAGGAAGCGCAAAAATACGGCGAAGCGAAAGCGGTCGCTTCTTCCAAGGACGCGAATTTCTCGTTCGTTCCGCGCGTGACGAAAGCCGATCTTTCGGCGGACGCGGATTATCTGCATATCTGCTTTAATAACACGATCTACGGCACGAAATTTCCCTATATCCCCGAAACGGGCGAAACTCCGCTCGTGGCGGACTTATCCTCGTGCATTTTGAGCGAGCCTGTGGACGTGGAAAAATTCGGCTTGATCTACGCGGGCGCGCAGAAAAATATGTCGGCGGCGGGGCTTACCGTCGTGATCGTGCGGGAAGACCTTCTTGGAAACGCGCGCGCGGAAACGCCTACGATGCTCGATTATAAAATAATGGCGGACAACGGGTCTATGTATAACACGCCGCCTTGCTATTGCATTTATATTTTAAAGCTCGTGCTCGAATGGATTCAATCGCTCGGCGGGCTTGAAGAAATGAAAAAGCGCAACGAAAAGAAAGCCGCGCTTTTATACGACTATTTGGATTCGCAGGACTATTACCTTGCGCCCGTGGAAAAGGCTTCGCGCTCGATGATGAACGTCACGTTCGTGACGGGCAACGAGGAGCTTGATAAAAAATTCGCAAAAGAAGCGGACGCGGCGGGGCTCAAAAACCTCAAAGGTCACCGTTCGGTGGGAGGTATGCGCGCTTCGATTTATAACGCGATGCCCTTCGAAGGCGTGGAAACGCTCGTCGCGTTTATGAAAAAATTCGCCGCCGAAAACCCCAAGGAGTAAAATATGAAAAAAATATTGTTAATGAATAAAATAGCCAAGGTTGGCACGGATATTTTCGATCGCGACCGCTACGAGGTCGGGGAAGATCTTCAAAACCCCGACGGGATTATGGTGCGTTCGGCGAAATTGCACGGTATGCAGTTCCCCGAATCCCTTAAAGCCATCGTCAGAAGCGGCGCGGGCGTGAATAATATTCCCGTAGACGAATGTACGAAAAACGGCGTGGTCGTATTCAACACCCCCGGCGCGAACGCAAACGGCGTGAAAGAGCTTGCGATCTGCGCGCTCATTTTAGCCTCCCGCGACGTGGTCGGCGGTATCGCTTGGGCGAACTCTTTAAAGGGCGAACCCGACGTAGCCAAAGCCGTGGAAGCGGGCAAAAGCGCGTTCGTGGGTAGCGAGCTCGTGGGAAAAACGCTCGGCGTGATCGGGCTCGGCGCGATCGGCGGTATGGTCGCGAACGCGGCAAACGCGCTAGGTATGACCGTTATCGGCTGCGATCCATATATCACTCCCCGCGCGGCGTGGAGCTTAGCGCCTTCCGTGAAACAAGCGGGAACGTACGAGGAAATTTTCAGAACCTGCGACTATATCACCCTGCACGTGCCCGCAACCGAGCAGACGAAGGGTATGATCTGCAAGAAAACGCTGGATATGATGAAGGACGGCGTGAAGATTATCAACCTTGCCCGCGCGGACCTCGTGAACGCGGCGGATTTAAAGCAAGCGATCGCGGAAAACAAGGTCGCCAAGTACGTGACGGATTTCCCCACGGAAGAAACGGTAGGAGTGGAAGGGATCGTCGCGATTCCCCACCTCGGTGCGTCTACCTTCGAATCGGAAGACCATTGCGCGATGATGGCGGGAAAGCAGCTCGACGAATACCTCACCAACGGAAATATCGTCAACAGCGTGAACTTTCCGTCCGTATCCTTGCCGCACACCTCGTTTGCGCGCGTGTGCGTGATGCATAAAAACGTGCCGAATATGCTTTCGCAAATCACTTCGGCGTTCTCTGCGGCGGGCGTGAATATCGACAACCTCGCCAACGGCTCGAAGGGCGAAATGGCGTATACGATCGTCGAGGTCAGCGACAAACCGAGCGAAAAGATCGTGGAAAAAGTGCTCGCCATCGAAGGCGTATTGAAAGTGAATTTGTATTGATAGAATAAAAACGGGAAACTGCCGTTCGCTTTGTCAGCGGACGGCAGTTTTTTTGTCATAAAGAGTGATTACTTTAAACGCTTGACTTTCAAAGCGGTTGGGAGTATAATAATAAATAGTGGGATACCAAATTTTTCCTTGCGTATTACTTTACAAAAACGAAAATCCCCTTAAAAGGGTCAAAAATTCGAAAAATCCAAGGGAGTTGTCGGAAAAAAAGGCAAAAAACGGAAGGAAAACGGCTTATTTTTCAGGAAAGCGTTTCCTTGCTTGGAAAGCGTTGGGCGGGATTTTGGCGAGAAAAGCCTAAAAAGCGCCTATTTTTGTTAAAAAATATAAAATAATTGTGAAAATCGTTATTTTTTTACCCTCGGCGAACGTTTGTCCAGATTCTTGACAAGTATTCTGCCGTATGGTAGAATGATAGCCGAAATTCGGCTACCGAAAAAATAACGGAGAGAAACAGAGGAAAAAATGAATCAGATTTTATTGGCGTTGGGTTTCGCTGCCTCGGCGTTCCTTATATGGTTTATAGGGCGTTTTATGAAAGGCGAGATCACGATTCGAAAAAAAACTTACGCGCGTAAAGACCTGTTTTTACGAGGGCTTTCCGTTCTTTTGTTTTTGCTGTATACGCCGTATCTGTTCTCGCTCGAAGTCGTAAGCGACCAAGTCGGGCTTTCGGGCGGGGTGAACGCGCCCGTGGTTACCGTTTTGACGGGCCTTTTGAAATGGCTTACTTATTTCACGCTCGCGGCGACGATGGCGCTTTCGTTTTTTGAAAAAAAGAGCCTTGACGATTTCGCGGCGATTATCGCTCCCGTCGTGCTTTTGCTCAACGCGATCTTTTTAAAGCCCGTTGCGGTGAGTATCGTGGGGAGCGCGGACTATTTCCATTGGCAGATCGTGCTGTATGCGATCGCGTTGTCGCTTGCGTTCGGGCTTACGGGCGCAAGAACGATAGAGCTGATCGCGAAGAAGGATTTTTCGGCGTTTTTCAAGCGGCTTGGAAAAGCGGGGCTTTGGAGCTTATTATATCTTCCCGCCTTTCTTCCCGTGTATCTTCCTCAACTTTTCTTCGGGATTATCGGGGAAGAAACCTTAGATTTTACTTTAACGCACAGACTTTTAATCTATATCAGCTTTGCGTTCCCTGCTCTTGCGTATATCGCGTTTAGAAAGAAGAGTAAAGACGAGCGTTTGCTGTTTTTGATTATGCTTTCCCTCAGCGGGTTTATGCAATATTTCTGCCACACGGCCCACCGCGACGGTTTGACGAACCTGCCCTTGCACCTTTGCAACACGGCGATCGTCTTGATGCTGTTCGCTTACGTATTCCGTTGGAAAAGCGTGTTTTACTTCACCTATCTCGTTAACGTCTTGGGCGCGTTCTGCGCGATATTACTCCCCAACACGTCCGACGTGTTGACGGAAGCGGGCGTAATAGGCTTTTGGTATAACCACACCTACGCGTTCGCGCTTCCTATTCTCGGCGTAGCGCTCGGCATTTTCGAACGCCCGAATATCAAGCTGATGTACGGCGCAATCGCGGCGTTTTCCGTCTATGTTTTGGCGGCGGCGGTGCTGAACGGTTGGCTGAATAACTCGCCCTTGAACGTAAACGGCGACGAAGTCGACTATTTCTTCTTATACAGCGATTTCTTTATCGATAAGTTCGCGTGGGCAGTCCCGTTAAAATACGACTTTATCTGGCAGTTCCAAGTCGGCGACACGCTGATGACCTTCTACTGGGTGTATATCCTCGTGATATGGGCGGCGTTCGTCGCGTTGATGTTCGCGATTTGGGGCGTATACGGACTTTTATATAAAACCTCGGACGCGCATAAAGAGTTGGCAAGGCGCAAAAAGCTGATGCGCGTCGATCACGCGCAGCTTTTGAAAGAACTCGGCGGCAGGTCGATTAAAGAACCTCTGCATCCCGAAGGAGCAACTATGATTAAGATCACGAATTTTTCTAAAACTTACGCAGGGACGGACAAAAAAGCCGTGAAGGATCTCAACCTCGAAATCCACGAGGGGGAGGTGTTCGGCTTTATCGGTCATAACGGCGCGGGCAAGAGTACGACGATCAAAAGCCTCGTTGGGATTCAGTCCATCACCGAAGGCTCGATCGAGGTGCAGGGCTACGATATCGCCCGCCAGCCCTTGCAGGCAAAGCTGAGAATGGGCTACGTTTCGGATAACCACGCCGTATACGAGAATTTGACGGGCAGAGAATATATCAGCTACGTTGCCGATTTATATATGGTCAGCGAAAAGGATAAAAACGAGCGCATTGAAAAATACGCGAAAATGTTCGGGCTCGAAAAGGCGCTCGACAACGAGATCAAGTGCTATTCGCACGGTATGAAGCAAAAGACGATGGTGATCGGCGCGCTGATCCATAACCCCAAAGTTTGGGTTTTGGACGAGCCGTTGACGGGGCTTGACCCCACGAGCTCGTGGCAGATTAAAGAATGTATGCGCCAGCACGCGGACGAGGGGAATATCGTGTTCTTTTCCAGCCACGTGATCGAGGTCGTGGAAAAGGTGTGCGACCGTATCGCGATTATTGCGGACGGAAAATTGCAACGGGTGGACCGCGTAGAGGATATTAAAAAGGAAGGGCTTTCCTTGGAACAGCTCTATTTGCAATACGCGCAGCACCCCGAAGCCAAGCTTCCCGTAAGCGAGATCGCGGCGACCGCCGAGGAGAGCGTGCAAACGGTATGAAAGAACGGGGTAAAGAAATCAAAAATACGCCCCTTCGGCGTATCAAATACCTGATGCTCCTGCAAATGGGGGAACGCCTCCGCACGAAAAAAACGCAGAGCGGCAAAAAGCGCGCCTTTATCGCGTTTTTGAAGGTTTGCGCGTGCATAGCGGTGTTCGCGGCGGCGTATTTCGCGCTCGGATATTTCAGAGATACTTTCCAAATAAAGCTTTCCAAAGCCCTTTTGATCAGTATTCTGTTTTTAACGCAGGCTCTCGGGATCATTTCCGCGATCGGCAGTATTTTGTCTATTCTCTATGCGAGCAAGGAAAACACGATGCTGCTCGCCTTTCCGTGCAAATACGGGGAAATTTTTATCAGTAAGCTCGCGGTGTTCGCGATCGAGGAAATCAAGAAAAGCTGTTTCTTTATCTTCCCGTTTTTGATCGCCTACGGCGCGCTCGTCGGCGGGGCGGCGTATTGGATATTCCTGTTGCCCGTGTGGCTGACGCTTTGCTTATTCCCCGTCGTGATCGGCGCGATTCTTTCCATTCCCTGTATCTACGCGAAACGGTTTTTGGAAAAGCATATGTTTTTATACGCGCTGTTGATCGGGGCGCTCCTCGTGTTCGCGTTCGTGCTTTTAACGGTGCTTTTGAGCAAGCTCCCCACCCCCGTTCGCCTCGTCGCGATTTACGGTAAATTTATCGTAGCGGTAGAGGAATTTTTAGCCTCGCTCAGCAGCTTGGCGGTGTGGTATATCTTCCTCGGCAATTTGCTGTTCGGCGTGAAGATCTGGCTGTTTTTGCCGCTTGCCCTCGTCGTGTTCGCGGCGTTTGCGTGCATTTGCTTTTTCGTGGCGAAGCCTTTCTATTTTAAAGCCGTTTCGTCAACGGTGGAAGCGGGGCGCAACAAACGCCATAAGCCTCGCCACCATAAGCGTAACAATATCTTTTTAACCTTTTTCAGAAAAGAATTTAAGTTGTTTATGCGCAATTCGCAATCGTTAAACTCGGCGGTGGTCACGATTTTAACCTTCCCGCTGTTGTCCTACGTGTTCAACTTCATTCTCGCGGCGATTAACACGAACGTTTTGGGCGACTTTTTATCCGTCGCGTTCAACGTGATGATCACGCTGAGCATTTTAAGCACGCATAACGCCAACAGCGCAAGCGCGCTTTCTTCGGAAGGGAACGAGTTCTCGATTTTGAAAACCGCGCCTTCGAACACGATGATTATCGCTTGGGCGAAAATCGCCGTCGCGGAGATCGTCAACGTGATCGCGCTGTTGACTACCTTCGTTATGCTCACCTTCACGACGGAGCTTTCTTTATCCAACCTCGGCTTAATGACGCTCGTGCTGTTTTTAATGACCTCGGCGCATATCTTTTGGAGTTTCCAGCTCGACGTGACCAACCCCAAAATCCTCGATTACGCAATGAAAGGCGGCGACGGCGTGGTGAACAATTCCAACGTGGCGAAAGCGGTGATTTTCGGCTTTTTCACCGCGACGATCACGGGCGTTTTGGTGCTGTTGCTGTTAATGGACGGCTTCGTGAGCGGTTGGTTGCGGATCATTTTGCTTGCCGCGGCGTTCTTCGCCGCAAGACTGTATCTTTTCAGGCGTAACCTGAAAGTATACTTCAACGACGTTCAGTTTTAACGGGGAGGAAGTATGAACAAAAAAATCGTATTTATCGTCGTTTTGGCGGAATGTATATTAGCGGTTCTCTTAATCAGCTTCTTCGGTCAAGCCATCGTCAACGCGAACAACAATATTTTATGCCGCGAGATCTATTTCACCTACGAAAACGGCGAAAAGATCGAGGACGATAAACGACTTTCCGTCGTGATCGACGATAGTAATATTAACTATAAACTCTACTACGAGATGTTGCCCGCGAAAACGACCAACTGCGAAGTCCGCTTCGTTTCGAGCGACCCGCAGGTGCTCGTGGATGACACGGGTATGGTGACCTTTTTATACCGTAAATCGGTGACGATCACGGTGTTTACGGAAGACGGAAGCAATCTTTCCGATTCCATTATCTTAGTTCCCGTGCGGCCGTAGCGGGCAAAGGGGACTTACCTTAGGGAGCACGCTGCAAAAGACTGCTGATCTATAAAAATTTTTTTCGAAAGGAGAAAGGAAAAATGAAAAAATGGCAAAAAGCACTTGTTGGACTTCTCGTCGGCGTTGGAATGACCTTCGCGGCGGCGGGTTGCGACGACGGACTGACGGTCACGTTTATGGACGGCGACAAGAAAGTGGAAATTATGACCGATTTGGCAAAAGACAAGCCGATCAAGCTTCCCGACGCGCCGGTAAAAGACGGCTATACCTTCCTCGGTTGGTATACCGACGCGGCGCTGACAAAGCCTTACGAGCAGGATACCCCTATTACGAAAAATATGACCTTATACGCAAAATATAACTATTCTCAGCTCTGCGTGTATATGCGCTATTATGAGGGCGCGAATCCCGTTGAGCTTGGTCAAGTTGAAGTGACCACCGGCGAGGCTTACGAACTTCCCACGCCCACCCGCGAGGGCTACACCTTCACGGGCTGGAAGGTGAACGGCGCTGAATTCGAGGCGTCTGGGATTTATGCTCCAAAAAATAGTGTGATCGCTTTGGCGCAGTGGGAGCTTAATAAATATACCGTAACGTATATGGACGGCGAAACCGAGCTCGGCACGAAAACGGTAGAGCACGGAAAAACGGTAGAGGCTTGGACGGAGGTTGCCGCGGGCTATCAAATCGACGGCATTTTCACCGATAAAGAACATACCAAGGCGTACGACCAAACGGCGGCGGTGACGGGTAATCTCACGCTGTACGTGAAAAAATCAGCCAAGACCTTTAAGATTACCGTCAACAGACTTGCCGCAGGCGACAACAAAGACACGACGGCTACATTTGGCGACGCATATACTTTGCAAGAGCCAACGAGGGAGGGGTATAAGTTTAAGTATTATACCTATAACGGAAACGAATTCCCGTTGACGGGCACGTATTCGTGGACGGAAAATATCACTGTTGTGGCGGAATGGGAAGTAGACCCCGAATATAATAAACGTACGGTGTTCTTCAACGATGGCGACAACGAACTCGAAGAGTTGAGGATTGTCACAGAAAAGGGTACAACGATCAAACTTCCCGCTGGACCCGCAAAAAAAGGCTATACCTTTAACGGTTGGTACACCGAAGTCGAGTTGAAGAATGTATTCGACGAAGAAACCGTGATTGACGACGATTTAGAGTTATATGCGAAATTCACGGCGAATACCTATACGCTGACCTATGAACACAACGATAAAAAGGTGACCGTAACTTACGGGGGTGGAATCACTCTTGACGAACCTGAGAAAGAAGGGTATAAGTTTATCAAATATAAAGCAGAGTACAACGGCGCGTATATTTATTTCGAAAATCCCATTATTGAGAACTATACTTGGGATTCGAACTTGATCTTGACTGCCGTTTGGGAAGAAATCCCCGAAGACCAAGAAGAATCCACTTCGGAAACCTTTATTGAAAAAGAACTCGACGCGAACAACGGTATCGGCTATTATAAAGAAAGAGCGACGATAAACGATCAATTTACCTTCGTGTTCTTAAAGGGTACGACGTACGATCTCCGCGAATTTACGAATCTTGCCTTTATCGGCGCGGAAGGATTTGTGACGAATGTGGACGGCGTGAAATTTAAGGCTTCGGCGGTAGGCGAATTCCAGATTACCTTCACGAGAACAACGGAAGACGGCGACACGGTGGTATTTACGCGTAACGCGAAGATCGTCAACGAAGTCAACGTTTTGGAGCAAAACGCGGACTATCTCGGTTCGTGGGGAACGAACGCCAACAGAACGGCGTTTATCAACGCAAAAGCCGATGCGACGATGGCAGTCGGCGCGAGCAACTTCCAGCCCGGATTGAATATCGGCTACGTTGATAACGTTGCGGACGAACATTACGATTATGCTTCGGGGAATATCGTCGTTACGGTAAAAGTAGGAAATGCGGAAAGCAAGGACTATACCGTAGAAAACGGCAGGATTTATTTCGGTGATTCACTCGTAGGAGAAACCGTAACCCTTACCTTTGAAACGAAATATCCGAGCTTTTATACGACTACGACTCCCGTAGAAATGACCGTTACGGTCAACGACGGCGTAAACGTATACACGAGCGCAGACCTGCGCACGGCGTATGCGAACGTTGCAAATAAAAAGATCAATATTTTGAGAAATATCACGGCAGACCTGCCTGTTTCCGATTATATTGATTTTGATAAGAAAGTGCCTTACAACGCTTACGAATACGGCGCATATAGAAGAATCACGACGGATAAAACGGATAAAGTAGAAATAAACGGAAACTTCTTCCAGATCAACGCGAGCAGCCTGCCCTTAGTGGATAACCGCTACGACGGAAGAAAATGGAGCGTTGCTGGCGATGCAAGCTATTACGTGCACAATTCGCAAGTCGGCGTATTTCTTTATTGGAATACTTTCGATAATAACGGCGACTATCAGAATTATCATAACGGTCAGCTTATCGTCAACGATTTGAGTATCACGGGGAATAATATACCGACGGAATATTCAACGCAAAAAGGTGATGTGATAGAGCCCGATACGATGTGGTATCCGTCGCAGACAGACGGGAAGAAATTGCTCGTTCGAAGCGGTTCGTGGAACGGTATCGTTTGCCGTGGTGGTACGGTCAATGTGAATAATACCACGATTATGAATACGAACGTTGCGATTTTTGCGGACGGCGGTATCAGCGCTTCCGACTCTACGCAACAATCCGTGCAATATAATTTATACCAAGTAAAAACGGAAAACAGCTGGAACACGAGCGTATATCTGTTCTACCTTTGCAAATTAAACGTAACCGAATCTTACTTCGGGCAAGGTAGCGCGGGGGCGATTATGGTTGACGACAGGGCGTATAACAAAGATACGGAAACGACTTTGAATACCGTTGTCAACGTGGATAAGGCAACAACCTTCAATAACTGGGTAGCAGGTACGGAAGCTTGGTTCGTAGCTTACGGGCAAGCCGAAACGGCGGGATTGTTGAAGGTTTTGATTGAGGGCAGTACCGAAGACGGAAGCGGTATCGCAGGTGCGACGGGCGGTACTTGTACGGTTCTTGATACAACGAGAGAGAAAATCAACCTTGTTCTTCTCGTTCGTTCGGTCAATAGTGAGGTTAGCGATTGGCAAACGGATGACGAGGGAAAACCTTTCGTAGAGCATAATCTAACGCAGTTCGGTTCTTCGCAAACGGCTGTTCCTAATTTAGAATATCAAGTATTCCAAAAATTCGACAATACGATGAAAACCACCGATCCTACTCTTTATATGTACGGCTTAGTGGAAGTTAGATCAAAATAACCCGTTAAACGGTGTTATTTCAAACGAAAAGTAAAAAGACGGCTGATTGGTCAAAGACTAATCAGCCGTTCTTTTTGCCGT
>JAZRHC010000017.1:0-67502 GCA_045644545.1 Candidatus Scatosoma sp.
TATGTCTACTATTACAATAATATTCGTCCTCACAGTTCTTTGAACTACGACACACCCATACAACATCAACTTAATAAAATTGTCATTTGATTTTCTATTTTTTTGTCCAATTTTTGTTACCAATTTCAAGCGAAGAATCCCCTCGACCTCTCCTCCCTCTGATTTCCCGCAAAAAACTCTTTTCAATCAATTGCATTTTTCGTCGAATCGTGTTATAATGAAAGTATGAAAAAATTATTCACGACAATTTCGGCAATTTTATTTTCCGCCGCGCTTACGGGAGCGATCGTAAACGCGCCCTTTAACGCGCACACGGCAAGCGCGGAAACCGAGGCAGAATCGCCCGCGAAGAGCGAATCCCTCGTTTTGCCCGATTCCTACGAGGAATATCTTCCGCTCTCCGAGCCTTCGTCCGCAAGCGTTTCCGTCAACTACACGGCGATTGCCGACGGCAACGCGATCTACGTTTTCGACCGCACGGCAAACGAATATAAAAAATACGAGCATACTCCAAACGACACGTCAAAACCTGCCGTCATCACAAAGCTGGAATTCTCCGAAGACGGCGATTTATATTTTCTCGATTCGACGACCGATCTTTATAAGCTGTCGCCCAAAACGCTAACGGCAGAAAATATGAATTTTTCTTGTAGCTCGTTCACTCTCTACGGTAAAACGATTTACTTTTTAAGAATTTCCGAATCCCGCTCGCAAATTTGGAAAACGACCCTCGACGGCTTGTCCACGTCAAAAGAATCCGTCGCCGAGGATTTAGGCGCAAATCCCCCTTTCACCGTTTTCGACGGGAATTTATATTATATCGCAAAAATTAAAAGCGTTTCGCATCTTTATCAACACGGCGTGGATAAAAGCCTTTACGAATTTGATTTCAGCGTGGCTTCCCTTGCTTTAAGCGGGAATCTGCTCGTTTGCGTTGACGATTCGGGGAATTTACGCGTCTACGATTATTTATCCTTGATCGATTCTGAAAAGGGCGCAACGATCGAGCCGCTTTTTAAAGACGAATCGGGCGAGTATTCTTCCCTTTCCGTTTTCGGCGACTATCTGTACGCCGTAAAAGGCAACGCGATCAAACGATTCTCCGTCAAGGATATTGCGTTTACCGACTTTGAAATTTCTTCCGACTCGGCAAGTAAAAACCGCCTTTCGGGCGCGACCGATCTGCACCTTTCGGGCAACCGCTTATATATCGCGGACGAAAATAATCGCCGTGTGTCGGTATACGATACGGAAAGCAAAACGGCGCTCGACCCTATCGCGCTTCCCGAAGATTTCACGGGCGCGAGCTATCTTGCCTCCACTGCGGACTCGGTGCTGATCGCAAGCGATACGACCGCCCTGCTGTACTCTGTAAATAACGCGGAAGCTCCGCTAATCACCTTGCAAAGCTTTAACGGCAAGCTCGTCGGCGCGACGGCTGTCGGCTCTGCTTATTATTTCATAACGGACGCGGGCGACTACTACCGTTTGCCCACGGACGGCGAAACCTACGAGCTTGAATCGGCAACAAAGAAAAACTCCGTCGCTATCACGCACCAGTTAAGCCTTTTAACCTCCGACGTTTACGGAAATCTTTATATCGGCGCGGGAAGCGAGGTCTACCGCTTCACCGAAACGGAATTTATGAACGAAGCCAATAGCGGCACTTCCGTTCTTTCCGACCTGCCCGTGAACGCGACCAAGCTTTTGGTGGACTACGAGCAAACCGTCTACGCGCTCTCCGAAGGCGAGCTTTTACGGTTCAGCGAGGAGCGCAAAACGTTTGAGCTTGCAAAATCGCTCGTCTATTCGCAGGGCGCGGACACGCCCGTCAGCTCTTTTGCATTCGGTATCGAAGAAAATCAAACGTATCTTCTCTACGACGGAAATTTAATCGTAGCGACCGACGAGCTCGCCCTTCCCACGGTGAAAACCATCCCCGTCAATAAAGCGGACGAAAGCATTTTCGCGCAAGCGGAAGCGGTGTTCTCCGTCGTAACCGTGAAAGAAAAGACCTTGATCGTACAATTCGATACGGCGCTTTTAAGCGGCGCGGAGCATTTCCCCTATCTTTCGCATTTCTTAACTACCGAGCCGTTGACGGCTTTAAAGATCGGCGAAACGGAAAAATATACCGTGCTCGCCCTGCTCAACAAAAGCACCAACGCCTACGAAACCTATCTCGCCTTGAACGCACAATGCGAAAAGCTCGACGAGAGCGAATATCTAACCACTTACGAAACGGGCAAAGCTGGCTATCTTTCCAACGCCGTCAAGCTGTATAAATTCCCCTATCTAAGCTCTCTTTTAACGGTTTCCGAGCTTACGAAATCGGCGGAAGTGACCGTGCTCGGCGAAGTGAAATTCGACTACGATTACTACCGCGTTTCCGTGAAAACGGCGGACGGCGAAATCACGGGATATATCCCGAAGCCCTACGTCAACGACTTCGACGGCGCGCCGCAAACCCCGAAAAATAAGGTTTTAGGCGACGAAAGCACGGACGACGCGATCGCGCGGCTCGCCTTCCTGCTTTTAGGACTTGCCGCGGTGTGTATACTCGTGGACTTCCTGCTCCTCCGCAAAAAGCCCGACGATTCGGAAGAATAATTTTCAAAACGAAATCCCGCCCGTTGCTTGATCAAGCAACGGGCGGGATTTTATATTGTTTTCAAAGGTAACGATATCGCTTTGCGTTTGTTAGAAGGAAAACGAGGGACACGATAAAAGCAAGCCCTTCCGCAACCACGACGGAAGCCCAAACGCCGTCCACGCCGAAAAAGACGGGAAGAATACTCACGGCAAAAATCTGAAACACGAGCGTTCGCAGAAAGGAAATGACCGCAGACGCTACGCCGTTGGAAAGCGCCGTGAAGAAAGACGAGGCAAAAATACTAAACCCACACGCGAGGAAGGAAACCGAATAAACGCGCATTCCTTTCGTCGCGAGCGCGTGCAGGGCTTCGTCCCCGTTTGAAAAGATCGCGCAGAGCGGAGAGGCGAACGCCACGGAAACCGTCGTCATAACGGCGGCGAACGCCGCGAGAATCGCAAGGCTCTTTTTGAACACGCTTTTGAGTTCTTTATGATTTTCCGCGCCGTAGTTATAGCCCACGATCGGCGACGAGCCGATGGAATAGCCGAGGAAGATCGCGATAAAGATAAACGCGATATAATTGATAATGCCGTACGCCGAAACGCCCGTGTGGCCGACGAATTTCATAAGCTGGGCGTTAAAGAAGATAGTCACGACGGAGAGGGAAATATTCGTCATAAGCTCGGACGAGCCGTTAATGCAAACCTTGCCGAGCGTGCCCCACTCCATTTTCGCTTTGCCGAGCCGCAACAAGCTTGCGTTTTTACGGGAAAAATACAAAATCGGAATCGCGCCGCCGACGAGTTGATTGAGAGCCGTAGCGATCGCCGCCCCAGCGAGCCCGAAATTGGGCACTAAGATCGCGTCGAACAGGATATTCCCGCAGCCCGCGATCACGGTGACGAGCAAGCCGAGCCGCGGTTTTTCCGCGGTGACGAAAAAGCTTTGAAAGGCGTTTTGCAGCATAAACGCGGGCAACGCCGCGATAATGATCGAGCCGTATAAAACGCAGTATTCCACGAGCTTTTCGCGTTCCGCGCCCGAAAGGTCTTTTTCCCCCGCGCAAAGCCAAACGGAAATAGGACGAAGGAACGCGAGCCCCAAAACGGCGAGGAGCACGCCCAAAACCGCCGTCGTGTAGACGAGCATTGAAAAAATACGGTTCGCGCGTTCTCTATTTCCCGCGCCCAGCTCTTTGGCGACGATCGCCGTGCCGCCCGCGCCGAGCATAAACCCAAACGCGCCGAGGATCATAATAAACGGAAAGATCAAATTAAGCGCGGCGAACGGAAGCCCGCCGACGAAATTAGACACGAAAAAACCGTCCACGATACTATAAATGGACGTGAAAATCATCATCATAATAGGCGGCGCAACGAACCGCAAAAGCCTGCCACAGGTGAAATGATCGGATAATTGTATTTTTTCTGTCTTTTTCATTTTTTTCCAAATTATAGCCCACTGCACTTTTCGTGTAGTGGGCTACGTTCTTTTAATTTTTCGGTTTACGAATCGATTTCGAGAAGGTCTTCGTATTTGGACTTATGAAGCTTCACGCAGGTATCGTTGTTGTATTCGAGAATAATACCGTTCTGCACGAGCGTCGTGTCGTCGGAGATCTTGCTCTTTAAATATTCGTAGAACAGGTTGGCGAAAGTCCCTTCGCTTTCTTCCTTCGCCATATCCGTCCAATACGTTTCGTCCTCCACGGCAAAGACTTCGCCCTTCGGGAACACGTAGGAAACGTAAATCAAATGCCAGCCGTAGTCGGTCGCACACACGACGTACGTGCCCGCGCCGTCCTTCACCGCTTCTTGCGCCGCGTATTCGAATTCGGGAACGTAGCTGGTTTTATCGGGCGAAACCGCGTAGCCGAGATACGTGTTCAAGCAACCGGTATCCGTGCTGTACGCAAACATCAGCTCGTTGACCTTGGAAACCGCTTCGTAGCTTGCCGTGCCCTTTACGAAATAGTTATCGAGGCTGACCGTTCCCACGTCTACCGAACCTTTATAATACATAAAGCCTTGATAGTCCGTTTCGCCGTCCTCGTCCTCGTAAACGCCGTAGGTGCTCGTCAATTTATCTCCTTCGCCGCCGACGTAGCCGTTAAATTCTTCAATGAACTTGTCGATATCGCCGAGGTATCCCGAAGTCGCTTGCATTTTCGCTTCGTCAACCGTGCCTTGATACGCATAGCCGCCCGCGTATTGCCCAAGCGATTCGTATTTATCGGTATTCTTCAAATTATCTTGGAAGAAGTACCATTTATCACCATCTTTATACGCGTAGTTTTCGTCCTCGTGCTCGCAGAACCACGAATCGCGCAAGTCTTTATACTGCACGTTCTCCAAAAGCGCTTCTCTGTATTTGAAAAGCTCCTGTTCGCTAAGCCCTTTGTTCTTCGCCGAATTATACGCTTTTTCCTGCGTTGCGGAAAACGGGATCAGGATATTATAGACCATACCGAAGTTTTCCTGCGGGGAATAGAGCGCGAACGCGGTATCCGAAAGCGAGCCGACCGCCGTTTCGAACGCGGAATAATCCTTGCCGTATTCTTCCGTTTGGGGCGCGAGCATTTCGCCGTATTTTCTGTTCACGTAAGCGGGCGTAAGCTTCGCGTAGGATTCTTCGTTTAAGTCCTCGGTGTACTTGGTGATAAGCGCCTGTTCAAGCTGCGCCGCAAGCTCCACGTAGTAGTAATCGATCTTGGTGAAATCGGAGGTGTCCTCGCCCTTTTGAATGAGGTTGTTCGCCTGCAAATTCGCAAGGAAGCTATTATACGCAGTTTTACGTTTGGTCGTCGTCGAGCCGTCGAGCGCTTCGTATTCGCCGCACTCGTCCGCGGAGTTTCTGCCCGTATAAATTTCGTAAGCTGCGGGAACGTAATCGGTTTTTTCCGTGCCTACGTTCGTGGGAGTCGTTCTCACTTCGCCGTGATCGTGGGTTTCCTCTTCCGCCTCGATTAAGCTTTCTTCAAGCGAATCGAGAGAGCTGTTGATCGCTTGCTTGTGCGAGTAGACTGCTTGGTTATAAGCCGATTCATCCGCGCCGTTTTCCGTGAGGAAATATTTCAACACCGACACTTCGGGATGCGCTTTTAAAAGCTTCTTTTCTCTTTCCGTCGCCGCCGAGTCTTGCTCCGTTTTTACATACGCCAAACATTCGTCCGCCGTCAACCCGCCCGCGAGATAATACGCCATCGCGTGCTGCACGACGATTTTACGGCTGACGAGCATATCCATCAGCATTTCGAAGGTTTGCTTATAGGTGTAGCCGTAGCTGTTCACGTAGGTGTAGCCGACGCTCAAAAAGTAGGAAATCAAATCGCGCTTGGGAATATCCGTGGAAACTCCGCCCTTGTCGATAATTTCCGAAAGCGCCGTCGCATACGAGCCGTACAGCTCGTCCTTTTCAAGGTAGCTTGCGATATTCACTTCCGCGACGATTTGTTCTATATCCGCGTCCGCGTTCGTCGTGATAAAGCCGCAAGCCGCGCCCGAAAGCGCGAAGCCGAGTCCCAAAATAAGCGCCGCCGTCTTTTTAACCGTGTGTTTCTTGTTCATAACTGCTCCGATCTTCTATCGTAGTTTTTGCCTCGTTCCCGTCAACGGGATATACGATGGCTTATCATACTCTACTATTATACCTTATTTTTTTTAAATGTGCAAACGTTTTTGCTTATAAACTATGTGAAAGTTAGCGCAAATTTCAAAAATTTTGTCATTTCCGCCATCAAAACGAGTCCGTCGGACTTTCCGAAAAATTCCACGACGGGCGCGGAAGTCATATTCAAGCGCACGATTTTTTGATACTTTTCCATCGCCGCCTGTATGCGCTGATCGCCGAGCGCTTCGAGGGAAGGGAATTCCAGCGCGCCCACCCCTTTCGAAACCGTGATTTTTTTCACGCCGAATTTGCAAGCGTAGCTTTTCAAAACCGCGATCACGAGCAGGTTTTCCACCGCGCGGGGAAGCTCGCCGTACGTTTCGCGAATAGACGAATACACCCGCTTATAATCCTCCGTGGAATGTATTTCCGCGATCTGCTTATAGGTATCCAGTCTGCCCGCGCTCGATTCGACGTATTTTTCGGATATGTACGCGTTCACGCGGATATCCAGCTCCGCGCTCGTTTCGCTCACGCCCGTAAGTTCTTCTTTTAACAGCTTGGAATAGAGCTCGTAGCCGACCTTATCCATATGCCCGTGCTGTTCCGCGCCGAGAACGTTCCCCGCGCCGCGGATTTCAAGGTCGCGCATCGCGAGCTTATAGCCCGAGCCGAGTTCGGTGAATTCCATAATCGCTTTCAGCCTTGCGGAGGCGCTCGAGGTCATTACCCGTTCGGGCTTGAAGGTGAAATAGGCGTGCGCGAGCCGCGCCCCCCGCCCCACTCTGCCTTTAAGCTGATAGAGCTGAGAAATACCGAGCTTATCGCTGTCGATCACGATAATCGTGTTGGCGTTGGGAAGGTCGATTCCGTTTTCGATAATCGTGGTGGTGATCAGGATATCCGATTTCCCGCCGTAAAAGTTCAAAACGGCGTTTTCGAGGGTGTTTTTCTCCATTCTGCCGTGCGCCACGCTGATCTCCGCTTCGGGCAAAATCGCCTTGATTCGAGCGGCAAACGTGAAGATACTTTCGACCTTATTATACAGGATAAACACCTGCCCGCCCCTCGAAATCTCGCGAATACACGCGTCGCGAATAAGCGTTTCCGTTTCCTCGACCACGTAGGTCTGCACGGGCAGTCGTTCCCCGGGCGGGGTTTGAATGGTGGAAATATCGCGTATGCCCGAAAGGGACATATGCAAGGTGCGAGGGATCGGCGTTGCCGTCATAGTGAGGCAGTCGATATCCTTGCGCAGATTTTTAATCTTTTCTTTATGCTCAACGCCGAAACGCTGCTCCTCGTCGAGGACGAGAAGCCCGAGGTTTTTAAATTTGATATCCGAGGATAAAAGCCTGTGCGTGCCGACGACGAAATCGATACTGCCGTCCTGCAAACCTTTAAGTATTTCTTCCTGTTCTTTTGCGGTTTTGAAGCGGTTTAAAACCGCCACGTTCACGCCGAACCCGTTAAAGCGGGCGCAAGCCGTGTTGAAATGCTGACTGCAAAGGACGGTAGACGGACACATCAACGCCGCCTGCTTGCCCGAAAGGATACAAAGATACACGGCGCGGAAAGCAACCTCCGTTTTTCCAAAGCCCACGTCGCCGCACAAAAGGCGGTCCATCACCTTCGTCGAGCACATATCCGCTTTGATCTCCTCGATCGAGCTGGCTTGATCGGGCGTGAGCTCGTGCTCGAACGCCCGTTCGAATTCGTCCATAAACACCGCGTTATCGGGGAAAGAATAGCCGCGCGCTTCGGCACGCTCGGCGTATAATTGCTTTAAGTCGAAGGCGAGCTTTTTGAGCGAGGCTTTCACTCTCGCTTTCACGCGTTCGAAGTCCGCCCCGCCTATTTTAGAAAGGGACGGGCTGGAATCGCCGACGTATTTGGAGAGGGTGTCCATACACTCGGCGGGAACGTACAAAACGTCGCCGTCCTTATATTCGAGAGCGATATATTCCTTCGTGCCGTCCGTCGTTTCGATTTTTTTCGTGCCGATCACTTTGCCGATCCCGTGCGTTTCGTGAACGGCGTAATCCCCCACTTCGGGCGCGGAGAACATATCCCCGCGACGGCGGCGCAAACGCTTGTTCTCGGCGGGTTTGGTATACAGATCTCCCGTGCCGATCACGGCGAGCTTGCACTCGTGCAGAACGAAGCCCTTATCCAGCTTTTCCGAAAGAATGCTCGCGCCTTTTTGCTCCCCCAGCGTTTTTGCGAGCGGGAGCACGGAAAGATATTCTTCGGAGAAGAGCTCGGAAAGCTTGACGGCGCGGTTGGGATCGCCCGTATATAACAGCACGCGATAGCCGCCTTTGAGCCAGTTGCGAACGTCGATAAAAAGCTCGGGGAAGCCGTTTAGATATTTTGCCGTAGGCGTTGCGGAAAGGTTATAAATTTTTAAGGGATTGAGGAAAAAGGGATTGCCCGCGAAGGTTTGAAGCGCGAGGTTGCGGAATTTTTGCAGACCGCTTAAAAACGCTTGCTTTTCAAGCAACTGCCCCTTCGTGAACGCGAACGCCTCGCCGCCCGAAAACAGGCGCAAAAACCGTTCCTCGTGCTCTTTATACAGCGCGTTAAATTTATCGAAAAGCGTTTTGCCTTCGTCGAACACGATCACCGCGTTTTCGGGCAACAGCTCGAAAAAAGAAACGGCGTTTTCCAAAAGCGGCAGAACGAACGAGGTGTTTTCGCCCCCTTCCGATAAAATCGAATCCGCGATCTCCTTTGCGCGGGTATACGAGGGCATATCCTTATAATCTTTGAGCCCGTTTTGCAGGGCTTTTTCCATTTGCGCTTTATCGTTTTCCGTCACGAACACGTCCGTCGCGGCAAGAATCGTAAGCTGCTTTTTCGATTCGAGGCGGTCGCCCGTTACCCCGTCGTAGGGCTTTATTTTTTCGACGGTATCGCCGAAAAAGTCGATACGGACGGGATTTTCCTCGTTGATCGGGTAGATATCGAGAATATCCCCGCGAAGGGCGAACGAGCCTTTCACTTCCACCTCGAAGCTTCGTTGATAGCCCATTTCGACGAGCGTTTTCGGGAGCGTTTCAAACGCGAATTCCGCGCCCTCCTCCAAAGCGATAAAAGGCAAGTCTTTTGGGAAAAGTTGCAAGAGCGCGTCGATTTCGCAAGCGACGAACGGACAGCCGTTTTTGAGCTCGAAAATCCCGCAAAGCCGTTTATAAAGCGCGTCTTTCGAAAGCGCTTTGCGATAGAGCAAAACCTCGTCTTTTGCGGCGATCACCGCCGCTTTTTTCCCTGAAAGCGCCGCCGCGCCCGCCGCCGCTTTTTGCGCGGAAACGGAGTCCGCCGTGATATACACGACGGGATATTCGAGCGTTGAAGCCACGAGGAGCTTTAAAGAATCGGAAACGCCGAAAACCGCCGTCGGCGTGCCGCGGCGGATATCTTCGGCGAGGGCGGGATAGTCGCCCCCGATCTCGTTAAACGAAAAAAAGTTTTTCATTCTCTCCTCTTTTTTCTCGGGTTTGCGTTAGGGTGCGGCGTTATATTTGCCCATTACGAGCTCGATATTTTTTCCGTGCGCGAACTCGTACGCCGCCTCCGCGGCGCGATGGCAAGCGGTAGCGAAAAGCTCGTAGTCCTCTTTTCTTATCTCCGACAAAACGTAGTTGATAATGGGAATCTCCACCCCTTCGTCGCGGATTCCCAAACGGATACGGGGGAAGTTTTTCAAGCCCGTTTCCCCGATAACGCTACGCATACCGTTATGCGTGCCCGCGCTACCCGAAGCGCGAATGCGGAGCTTGCCTTTGGGAAGGTCGTAATCGTCGTAGATCACCAAAAGGTTTTCTTCGGGAATCTTATATTTCGCCATAAGCTGCTTTACCGCTCTGCCCGAATTGTTCATATAGGTAAGCGGGCGGGCGATAATCACTTTTTCGCCGCCGACGTACGCTTCCGCAACCGAAGCTTCACATTCGGTTTTTTTGAACTTTACGCCGAACAGCTCTGCAAGATCGCCCGCGGCTAAAAAGCCCATATTGTGAAAGGTTTTTTCGTATTTTTTCTCGGGATTGCCGAGTCCAACGATCAGATACATATTCCGTCCTTTTATTGAAATCGCCGCCGCGAAAAGCGACGGCGGTTTTTCTTTCGTGTGATAAGTAATTTTTTCTTAGTCGTAGAGCTTAGACATAGGCTTGTCGAGGTAGACGTTCTCGATCGCCGCCGCGAAAATGTCCGCAACGGACATAAATTCGAAGTTGTCGAGCTTCTTTTCTTCGGGCATCAACACCGTGTCGAGCATTACGAGCTTGGTGATCACCGATTTTTTAATTCTTTCGATCGCAGGTCCGCTCAATACCGCGTGCGTACAGCCCGCGTAGATGTCCTTCGCGCCGAAATCGCGAAGCGCCTGCGCGCCTTGGCAGATCGTGCCCGCCGTGTCAATCATATCGTCGAGCATAAGGCAATTTTTGCCGCTGACGTCGCCGATAATGCTCATAACTTCCATAACGTTGGCTTTGGGACGGCGCTTGTCGATAATCGCGATAGGCACGCCGAATTTTTCCGCAACCTTTCTCGCTCTTTTCACCGAGCCGAGGTCGGGCGCGACGACTACGTCGATATTGCCCTGCTTTGCAAAGTAGTTGCAAAGGGTCGGGCCGCCGAGAAGATTATCGACGGGGATATCGAAAAAGCCTTGAATTTGCTCTGCGTGCAAGTCCATCGTAAGAACGCGGTCAGCCCCTGCCGCCGTGATAAGGTTTGCCACGAGTTTAGCCGTGATGGGATCGCGCGAACGCGCTTTTCTATCCTGACGAGCGTAGCCGAAATACGGGATAACCGCCGTGATTCTGCCAGCCGACGCGCGCTTTGCCGCGTCGATCATAATCAACAGCTCCATCAGGTTATCGTTTACGGGCGAAGAGGTCGATTGAATAATGAAAAGATCTCTGCCGCGAACGGTTTCCGCGATATGAACGTTGATCTCGCCGTCGGAAAAGGTTGAAACTTCAATGCCGCCGAGCTCGGTATTGAGCTTTTTGGCAATCGCTTCCGCCAAGGGGCGGTTGGAGTTACCGGAAAACAACTTGATTTCATTTCCGTGAGTGATCATAAAGTACCTTCCTTGTATTTTATTCGCTCCTTCGGCGCTTTACCGCGCACGAACAAAGCGGATTTTTCTTTTGCGTTTCGTTTGGCGGGCGACTTTGCCCGACTTCCCCCGTACCGACATTACTATAATAACTTTTTTCGCTTTTTAAGTCAACCGATTGAACGCGGTTTTTTAAATTTATTTAAAAAGAAATTATTCCGCGCCGTTTTGCCCGTCCGATTTTTTTCGTTCCTTTTCTTCTTTCGCCTTCTGCCGAAGCCCCGAAAAAAATTCCGTTAAAAGCGCCGAACATTCCCCTTCCAAAACGCCCCCCGCGACCTCCGTTTTGTGGTTTAAGAGGTTGGAATCGGCAAGCGCGGCGGTAAGCGATCTGCCCTTTTGCTCGTACGCGCCGAAATACAGCTTGTCCACGCGAGCGTTGAGCGCCGCGCCCATACACATCGGGCAGGGCTCTAAGGTGACGTAGAGCTCCGCGCCCTCGGGAAGCCGCCACGAGCCGAACGCCTTACAAGCCTTGTCGATCGCCATCATTTCCGCGTGCGCGGAGGCGAGCTGCAATTTTGCTCTGCGGTTATACCCGCTCGACACGACCTTATCTTCCACGACCACGACCGCGCCGATCGGCACTTCGCCTTGGCGCAAGCCACGCTTTGCCGCGCGGATCGCCACGCGCATAAATTTTTCTTCTCTCGTTAATTTTTTCATAGTCTATCCAATTATATCCTAAGCTCCCGTGCTACCGCCGCCGAAAGAGCGCGAGGCGCGTTGCGGTTTTTTTCTATAATATCTTGCAAGCCCTCGTCGCCGATCGGGTGAGAAAGCCCGTCGTTTCCCGTTTCGATCGTGAACGCGGGAATTTTGAGCGTTTTTATGCACCAGTCCTTATACCCGCCCACGCTCCCTTTCGCTTGCTTTAAGGGATAGCCCGTCGAGCGGGAAAGCACCTCTGCCAGCCGCTTATCGCGGGGGCAGGTACGGAGCGACTGATAATAATACCAGTAAATTTCCTCGCCTTTCGTGTGATAACTGAGGGTATATTGCGGGCGTATTTTTTCGGTGAAATTTTTGAGGGCGCGCGTTTCGGGTTCGGAAAAGGGGGACTGCCCGATATAGTTTTCCCCGCCCGCTTCGCGCACGTTTTTTACGCCCGTGCCCCAGTCCGCGTCGAAATTTACGTTAAGATCCACGCCTCGCGCGTTGGCTTTCCAAAGCCGAAGCTGATTTTTAGAAAAGTTTTTCAGCCACTCCCGTTCCGCGCCGTTCGGCACGGATTCAAGCCCGCGCTCGCAAATCAGCGCGCCGTCGGGGTTTACGAGCGGCACGAGCCATAAACTGCCCGTGATCGGCGTTTTAAAATGCTCCACGGCGAGCCTTGCCGTGATAAATTCCCTGCCGTGCACGGCGTAAGTAGCGATCCCAACGGGCGAGCCCTCGCCCGTTTTTACGGCGTAGAGCTCACGCCCCAAAAGGCTTTTTCCGATCACTTGTTTTTCCGCGTTGGCGGTTTCGTAAAATTCGCTTATCCGTTGATAAATATCCATACGGACAGTATATGCCGCGGGGCTTAAAAAGCGTGCTTATTTATGATACGTTGCGCCTGCGTTGATCATAAACGCGCGATAAACCTGCTCGGCTAAGATCACCCGCATAAGCTGGTGCGGGAAGGTCATATCCGAAAAGGACAAACGATAGTCCGCGGCGGTTTTCACCCTTTCCGAAAGCCCGCACGACGAGCCGATCACGAACGAAATTTCCCTGCCCTCGTCCGTCAGTTTTCCGAGCTTTTGCGCGAGTTTTTCGCTCGAAAGCTTTTCCCCTTCGACGGCGAGCGCGATCACGTAGCCCTTCACCGCGCGTAAAATCTCGTCGGCTTCCGCTTCGGGGTTCGCGCCTTCGGAAAGCTCCTTCACTTCTACCTTCGCAAAGCGGGAAAGACGCTTACTATATTCCGCTACCGCCTCGCGGTAGAAGGATTCCTTGATTTTTCCCACGACCACGAAATAAATTTTTTGCATTTCTCCCCTCCTTTCAGCCTATAATGCCCGTGACGAGGACGAGTATCCACACGAACGCGCAAAAGGCGATTCCCACTCCCGACCATTTGAAAAAGGCAATTTTTTCCGATTTATCCGCTTTTTCGGATTCGCCCCGTTCCCGATCAAAAACTGCAAACCAAACGACGGTGAAAATGAGGCACGCGATCGAAAGGATCAAAAGCGCGTATTCGAGGGCGGGCGGATAGCCGAATTTTTCCGTCAAAAGCACGAACGCGTTATTGAGAAAATGCGCGATCACGGTGGGCAAAATACTCCCCGCCTTGATCGCCACCCAAGCGAACGCAAAGCCGCAAACGAATTGATAGACGGTCTGCGCGGGGTTTTCGTGATAGAGGGAAAACAACGCCCCGCAAAGAAGCGCGCCACCGAGCTTACCGAAGCTTTTCAGCCCCGATAAAAGCACCCCGCGGAAAAAGATCTCCTCGAAGATCGCGGGCAACAGCGCGACGGAAACGAGCACGCCGACGAACCCGACCCCGTTCAGGCTCGGAAGATGGATTCCTTCGTCCACGTAGCCGATCTCGCCCAAAAGCTCTAAAAACCAAGCGTTCAGATAGGAAAGGCTGAGTAGTCCGATCTGCATCGCGACCGCGATAAAATAATAACGTTTTTTACAGCTCGTCTGCGCCTTGAACGAGGCTTTGAGCGACTCCCCTTTCCAGCTTTTGAAAAAGAGCGCGACGAGCGCGAAGGAAAGTTGCGGCACGAGAAAGCTCGCGTAAAGATACCAATCGGGCTTTTGCTCGCCCGCCGCAGGCGCGAACGCGAGAACGGCGAAAAAGAGCACCTGCGGCAAGATCGCCGCAAGCGTAAAGGCAAATCCCGCCGCCTTGGAAGGAGTCGGTTCGCCCAAAAATTCCGCGAGGATTCCCCGCTTTTCCCGTCTTTGCCGTTTCATATAAAAATATTATAACAGATTTTTCCGCGTTTTACAACAAAAAAGAACGGCAGAGGGAAATTTTCTCTGCCGTCAGCCTATGAGTTTTTGTCTAAATTCCTTGATAATGCGGTTTTCGATGCGCGAAACCTGCACTTGGCTCACGCCGATCTTTTCGGCGACCTCGCTTTGGGTCATATCCCGAAAATACCGAAGCACGATAATTTTTTTATCCCGCTCGGGAAGCTCCTCGATCGCAAGGCGCAATAAAAGGTTATCGAGCATCTCCTCTTGATTATCTACCGCGGGAAGCGTTTCGATCAGCTCGCGTTCCTTGCCGTCTTTGTTTTCCAAGCCGCTTTGCAAGGATACGGGCATACGCGACGAGCCCATCACGAACACCGCTTCGCTTTCTTCGAGCTGAAACTTTTCCGCGATCGTTTTGAGCGTGGGCTGTGCGCCGTGCTCGAAAAGATATCCCTCGATAAAGGCGTTGATTTCCTTCGCAGTCTGCTTTATCGCCCGCGACACCTTAACCGACCCGTCGTCGCGCATAAAACGCTTGATCTCGCCCGCGATCATCGGCACGGCGTAGGTGGAAAATTTCACGCCAAAGCTTTCGTCAAACCCCGCGATGGCTTTTAAAAAGCCCATACACGCGAGCTGAAACAGATCGTCGTAGTCCACGCCTTTTCCTAAATACCGCTTGACGATGCATTTCACGAGCGAAACGTTATGCTCCAAAAGCGTTTCTTTCGCCGTAGGGTCGCCCGTTTTTGCAAGGCGGATATATTCGATTGTCGAGCGTTCGTCTAACACGGTAGCGTAGTCCTCAGCCTATTTTTTCGCGGCTCTCTTCGGGGAAAAATCGTTTGCTCATCCGCACGCTCGTGCCTTTGCCGCGCTCGCTTTTCACCGAAAAATCCGACATAAAGGTCTGCATAATCGTGAAGCCCATTCCCGAACGCTCTTCCCCTTCCAAGGTCGTGAAAAAGGGGGTGAGCGCTTGCGTGACGTTCTCGATCCCGCAGCCGTAGTCGGTGACCGTGATATGTAAAACGCCCCCGTTCTCGGTCGATTCTAAAATACATTCGATCACGATTTTTTGCTCGCCCTCGCGCTTGGAATACGCGTGCACGATACAGTTCGTAACCGCTTCCGAAACCGCCGTTTTGATATCGGAAAGCTCGGCAACGGTGGGGTTTAACGAAAGCGCGAACGCCGCCACCGCGTTTCGAGCAAAGCTCTCGTTTGCGCTGATCGCAAGAATTTCCAGTTTCATATAGTTTTTCATAGCTGCCTCCTTTTTTCTTATACGCGCGGAATAAGGGTGTAGACCCCGCTCATCGCGAGGATCTTATCCGCGGATAAATTCGGACTCGTTATGTACATCGGTACGCCGTAGCGCCGAAAGCTTTTGTATCTGCCGATCAAAAAACCGATACCCGTCGAGTCCATAAAGGTTACTTTTTGCAAATCGAAAATCACGCGGGTCGCGCCCGCGCTTTTTTCCGCGATTTTATCGGCAACGCGCCGAGCTTCTACCGCCGAATGTTCGTCGATCTCGCCGTCTAAGGTGATATACACTTCTTCCCCTCGCCATTTTGCTTTAATGAGCATATGATGCCTCCTTGCGTAGTGCCACCATTATATAAAAAAGGCGGGGAAAGATTTTGTCAAATCGAGTCGGAAAAAAGTTTGTTTCGTCGAAAAAAACTTTTGCTTTTTTAAGCAATTTTACTTGACATTTTTCCATAAATCGTTTATTATAAACGAGCGTCGTGTGAGTATCTCTCCCGAAAACACGTTCGGGCCTTTAGCTCAGTGGTCAGAGCTGTCGGCTCATAACCGATTGGTCCGCGGTTCGAATCCGTGAAGGCCCACCAACCACGAACATACTTTCCTTTCAATATATTTTGGCCCAATAGCTCAGTTGGTTAGAGCGCCAGCCTGTCACGCTGGAGGTCGACGGTTCGAGCCCGTTTTGGGTCGCCAAACGAAAAAAGCAAGTCTTTCGACTTGCTTTTTTCGTTTGGTTTTAAGCGATAAATTTTAAACAAAAAGGGGAAGAAGCGCAAACACTAGCAGGAAACAAATAAGCATCATTAATGCTATCATTGCAACCCAAATAGCCAATTTTACGCCTACGTTCGTCGCGGATTTCATTGCCACTATATTGACAAACGCCATCGCGCCACTCACAGCACCGCCTATCGCACCGCCTACGATAGGAATTATCGAGCAAAGCACTAAATTATTACCCCAAATTACGTTAAGCAAGAAGATAAATACCTAGCAAAGCACTTCATACCATTTAACGGCGGGGGTCAATTGTATACATTCGTTATCTATGTATATCTTAGCTCCTGAAACAAAATTCCCTGCCATTTGCACGACTTTACTCTCCTCGCCATTTTTGAAAAGAAAGCTCTTTTTCGACTGCTTTTCCAAAGGAACGTTATTGATGATGATTTTCTTTTTACCCGTCCAAGCATTTTCCTCATAAACGATAGTTCCAAGCGTTGAATGTTGTGTGATTGTTCTCATAATTATTCTCCTTTTTATTTTGTTTTGCATATTCGCACGATTTTATCTCAGTCCGCCGCCACCGCCGCCGTGACCGCCGCCGCTGAATCCGCCGAATCTGCCGCCGCCACCGCTTTTGCCGACCCGTCCGTTGTTCTGCGGGCGCGCCATCATAGAAATCGTCGCCATTCGCATACAACGGTTTAAAATCATATAATCAAACACCGTCATACGAGTCGATACGCACCAAGAAGGCGGTTCGATTAAAATCTTTTCAAACTTCTTTTCCCATTCGTTTGAAACGCCCAAAACCTGTGCGTACGGCAGGATATGATAATACAGCTCGGGGTTTTCTTCGATCATAAACTTGATCTTATCCTCTTCCGTGTGTACGATAAAATCTTTAAAGCCGAGGATTTGACCGAGCGTATCGCAATATTTTTCCGTCCAAGAAAGGGTCGTGGGCGCGATCAATCCGCAAGCGCAAGCGGAGAGCACGAGGATCGCCGTTTGGATTCCCGTTAAAATATGCTCCGCGAACAGATAAGAAAACGCCACCGTCGCAATCGCGCAAACGACGAGCTCCGCGAGCAATACGCCGAGCGAAATCCCCTTTTTCCATTTATAGCGATAGCTCCTGCGCCAGATCTCGATAAGGCACACGACCACCGCGGGGATCGCGACGATCACGCCCTGCCAGTAGAAATACCCGTGACCGATTCTAATCAAGCCCGCGACGAGCGGGACAAGAAACGCCGTGAGCACGGACAAAAGCACGCAAGCCGCCGCGCCGAGCAAGGATTTCTTTTCGTAGCGGGGGATCGTACGCGCGGAAAGCTGTTCTTTCGCGGAATCCGCCGATTCGTAGAATTTATATTTCAGCGACGAAACGGCTATCTCGTTGCCGTTTTTAAAAAGTCCTTTAAACAAGGTCTTTTGGTGCGCGGGCGCAGCTTCGGGCAAGTCGCCGTTTTTCAATAAAACGGGGTCGTCCTCGTCGGAAAGATTGATAGATAAATACCCTTTATCCGCAAAATAATAAATCATTGAGGTAACGTCCTCGCCGTCGGCGATCCCGTCCAAAAGTTTGCCCATCTGCAAGGGGTCCATATCGTCGGGGGCTTTGATATTCACCGTGGTGATCAGCTCCCGCGCTTTGCGGCAAAGGCGCGAGATAACAAACGCGAGCGCAACGACCGCTATGCAAACGAGCAAAATAATCGCCGTTTCACCCGTGAAAACGCGAGTTGCCGTATAAGACGCAAGCACCCCCTCGGGTAGCGTGAACGAAAGGGTGATTCCCTCCGCCATACGCTCCTCGTAATAATCGTTATACGCGAGGTCCAGCCGATCTACCGTGAGCGTAAGAGTGTTCGTTTGCTCGTTGAAATCCGCTTTTACGCCCGCGTTGTTGCCCTCCGAGCCGTACGCGCCGCTATGTATCGTATATTCTTCGAGTTCGGCGGGGAATTCGACGGAAACGGTGACGTTATTGAGCGGCACGTACCAGCCGAAGCCGATCACGTCGAGCGCCATTCCGTTTTCAACGTCGTCGCCCGAAATTTCGAGCGTATAGCCGAATTCGTACGTTCGGTTCGCGCCCGAATAGATCCCGCCCGTGCAGTTGATATCCATAAATCCGCTTACGTCGGGATTATCCGCGATGGAAAAGGAAAACGCCTCGTTCCCCTCGCATTTTGCGTATACGTCGGAATACCTGTCCCCTTCGAGGGGTAAACTGCGATAAAAGGTCGAGGAGCGATTCGTTGAAATTGAAATATTGATCAGCTCTTTCACGACGATTTTTCGATCCTTTTGCACGGTCATTTCAACGTCGTAGGAATTGACGGTATAGCCCGCGGAGGTAGCCGCCGAGGCGGTTACCGTTTGCGCTTTTAGCGTGGCGAAAAATCCGCCGAAAAGCAAGCAAACCACCGCGGCGATCAGCGCGAATAACGCGTATTTTGTTTTAGAAAAAACAGCTTTCATCGTTTTTTAAAATTGCACCTTTACGTTTTTGCGTTCTTCCTCCGAATCGAGTTCGAAATAGTTACGTTTTTTATACTCCTCGCCCATACGGCTTCCCACGACCGAAGAAGGGAAGATTTCGAGCTTGGTGTTGAAGGATTTGACCACGCCGTTATAATAGCGACGAGAGCCTTCCAGCTCGTTTTCGATGGATTTGAGCTGACTTTGCAAATCGAGGAAGTTGGAATTTGCTTTTAAGTCGGGATAGCTTTCCTGCACGACCTGAAAGAGGGTTTTGAGCGAGCCCGAGAGATTGTTCGCCGCCTGCATTTTCTCCTCTGCCGTGCGCGCGCCGAGCCCTACGTTTCGCGCCTCTACCACCTTATTCAAGGTTTCGCTCTCGTGCTTTGCGTAGCCCTTGACCGTTTCCACGAGGTTTTTGAAGAAAAAAATTTCCTTAAAACGCCAAAAAGAACGGCTGCGAAACTACGCAACCGTTCTTTTTGGAAAGTATTCCGTTGTTTAGTCGGCTTCCTTGCGGGTCAGCCAAAGCTCACCGCGCGTTACGATCGGCGAAATAATCAGCCAGATCGCGGCGAGAGCGATCAACGAATAAACGATAATCGAACCCATCGTTCTTGCGCCCGCAAAAATGGACGAAACGAGGTTGAAACCGAAGAACCCGAAAAGTCCCCAGTTGATCGCGCCGAGAAGCACTAACACGTAAGCAATAATATTCACGATACGCATATCTTTTTCCCTCCTGAAAGCAGTATGCGCCGTTTTTTTTCGATTATACGCCGTAAAGAAAATTTCTATTTATTCGGTTCTGAGCGCGATCACGGGATCTTTCTTCGCCGCCGCGTTAGCAGGAATAAGTCCGCTGATAAGCGTTAAGCCCACGCTGATCACGACCATAATAAACGCGCTCAGGATCGGAAGATCGGCAAGAGTTCCTATCCCCGTCGCCGCGCCCAAAAGCAGGTTGATCGGAATGGACGCGAGATAGGTAAACCCGATCCCGATCAAGCCCGCCAAAAGCCCGATAATAAAGGTTTCGGCGTTGAAAAGATGCCGTATATCCTTCTTTCTCGCGCCGAGCGAGCGTAGAACGCCGATCTCTTTCGTGCGTTCCACCACCGAAACGTAGGTGATGATCCCGATCATTACCGAGGAAACCACGAGGGAAATCGAGGTGAACGCGACGAGCACGTAGGTGACCGCGTCGAGCATTGATTCTACCATTTCAAGCATCAGCCCGACGGAATCGGTGTATTTGACTTCCGTTTCCTTGGAAAGCGCGACCTTTTGCGTTTCGCCGTTTTCGTCGGTATATTCGTAGAACACCGTGCTCGTATCCCCTTCGTTCACGATGGTCTTTTGACCTTTTTCGCAAAGCTTATTCCAACCGTCGAGGTATTTGAGCATTGATTTTTTCGTATCGAAAGAGCGCGTATAGAAGGAAATTCCCGCCACTTTATCGCTCCCGCCGATCGAGGCGAGCGCGCCTTCCCAATCGAGCGTATGCCCCGTGACGTCGTAGTGGGAAATCTGCCTATCGGACGGCGTTTTTGCGGCAAGCTGATTTTCGCTCAGATACTGCGCGATCTGCGAAGTTTTGTTCCTGCCGATATACTCGTCAACGAGCTTTTCCGTTAAATTCAAGCCGTCGGACAAACAGCCGTTGGAAAGATCTTGCTTTAACCGCAAAATCCCCGTGATCTTAATTTCCGCGCCGCCCTCCGCCTGCGCGTTCATTCCCGTTATTCCTCTATGCGTGAAGGGATAAGTTCCGCTTGGCGTGGCGGTATACACGGCGTCGTTATCGTAGAGCTTGAAGCCCGTATTGAAAATTCTTTCGAACGGAACGGTTGCGTAATCGTTCTTTTTATCCTTGCTCGCGCCCGTGTCGATCGAGCCGTTTTCCCCAAGATTGACGTTTTCAAACACCGCCAAAAATTCCGCGTCCGTCATTAAGCCGAGCTGGGCGAGGGTGATATCCGTCATATCGTTGTTCTGCCCGATCACGAGCACCGCTTCGTTCGCGTTCGTCGGCATACCCGTTTTACTGCCTTCCGCTTTCGCGATCACGTCGTATTGCGAAAGAACGTATTCCGCGCTGTCGCCGGTAAATTCCGTCGTTCCGGGCATTACGTTTACGATACTGCCGAGAATACTCACGTATTGCGCCAAGCTCGCGAATTCGCCGCCCTCCGCCGATTGCAGGATCTGCGTATAGAACATTTTGATCGTGTTGATATCGAGGGTTTCGGGCGCAGAAGGTCGCTGGTCGGAATCTGGCATATTTGCCATCATAGAGTTCCAAGACTCCTCGCCGAACGGCGAATCCACATAGAGATTGTTCATTATATCCACGCCGTAGGAATACTGAATCTCCTCGTAGTACGAGGAAGGCATTTCGGAAACGTAGTGCAAATACGCGTCGGACAAATCGTTTTCCACCATCATTCCCTGCGCCATATTCGTCAAGAAGGAATTGACGTAGATTTTATCTTTGAGCTTGGAAAGCTCGGGCATATCTTTCACGTTCGTCATACCCGCCATAATGCTCGTGACGTCCACCGCCTTTTCGCTGACCTTTACGGGCGCGGAGGAAAGCATATCCTCCTGCGTTTTCAATATGTAGTTATTGAACCCGTTGGAGAGCGCGAGCACCAAAGATACGCCGATAATGCCGATACTGCCCGCGATCGAGGTGATCACCGTTCTGCCCTTCTTCGCGCGCAGGTTTCTACCGCTTAACGCAAGCGCCGTGCCGAACGACATCGCCGCCCGCTCTTTCTTTTCCTTTTTCTTTTTATTTTTCTTGGCTTCGGACGGTTGCTCTTCGGAATCACTTTCCGTTTGCGCCTCCTCTGCCGCCACCTCTTCTACTTCTTCCGTTTCGGGAAGGTCTTCTTCCTCGTCCATATCGCAGGGGTTAGAGTCGGACACGACGAGCCCGTCGGAAAGCCGCACGATACGCGAAGAATACTTTTCCGCAAGCTCGGGATTGTGCGTGACCATAATCACGAGCCGTTCGCCCGCGATCTCGCGGATGAGCTCCATAATCTGCACGCTGGTGACAGAATCGAGCGCGCCCGTCGGCTCGTCAGCAAGCAAAATTTCGGGGTTGTTGACGAGCGCGCGCGCGATCGCCACCCTTTGCATTTGCCCGCCCGAAAGCTGGTTCGGGCGTTTATAAAGCTCCGAGCCTAAGCCCACCTTTTCAAGGGCTTCTTTTGCGCGCGCCCTGCGTTCTTCTTTGGATACGCCCGCGATAGTAAGCGCGATCTCGACGTTGCCCAAAACCGTTTGGTGCGGGATCAGGTTATAGGACTGAAACACGAACCCGATACGGTGATTTCTGTATACGTCCCAGTCGCGGTCGTTATAATTTTTGGTGGACTTGCCCGAAATTACGAGGTCGCCCGAGGTGTAGTGATCGAGCCCGCCGATAATATTGAGCATCGTCGTTTTTCCGCAACCCGACGCGCCGAGAATGGACACGAATTCGTTTGCGCGGAATCTTAAAGAAACGCCTTTCAGCGCCTGAACGGTAGAACCTGCCGTAACGTAATCTTTTTTTACGTCAATGAGTTTTAACATACGATCTTCTCCGAAAAAAATATATTATTTTTATTTGCCTCTTACTTCGGAAACGGTTTTTGCAAATTCGTCGGAAAGCGCGAGGAGTTTTTCCATTTTCGCTACGCCGAATTTTTTCACGACCCGACCCGCAAACTCCGCCGCCACCGCGATTTCCGCTTCGTACGCTTCGAGCGCGCCGTCGGTGAGCTCCACGTAGGCGATTTTATTGTCCTTGGATTTGGGGGTACGCTTGATAACGCCTTCTCCTTCGAGCTTATTCACGATCTGCGAGATCGCCGAACGGGTGACGTTCAAACGGGTTGCAAGCTGCGTGGAAATATAGCGTTTGCCTTCGGCTTTTGCAAGCAAAATTTCGCTGAGCAAGCGAAGCTCGGAATTGTTGAAGCGGGTCTTTTTATTGACGACGACTACGTTTTCCATTCGCTTGAACATTGCAAGAATTTTGCCTAAGTATTCTCTGTTTTCGTTGTTGTTTTCGCAATTCATCATTATGCCTCCGTAAAAATAGTGTTTCACTCTTATTTTCGTGCCATCATTATAACGCATTTTTCTGCGTACTGTCAAGCGATTGAAGGTTTTTCGTTAAGCATTTCACCTTTTTTTCATATTGTGAAAAAATTTTTTTGAATTTTATGCGTTTTCCCCGTCCGTTACTTGTCAAACGCGAAAAAAAATGTTACAATATTTTTAAATAGATTATTATGAAAGGAAAGGTTTTTATGAGAGATCTTTTGGATTTTTTAGCAACTTCCTACACCGCGTATCACGCCGTTGAAAACGCAAAGGCGTTGCTCGAAGAAAACGGCTTTCGTCCTTTATTAGAAACGGAGGACTGGGAATTAGAAGAAGGCGGGAAATATTTCGTAGAGCGCGGCGGCAGCGCGCTGATCGCGTTCACGGTGGACGGGCTGGATCGTTTCGCCTTTAAAATCGCGGCGGCGCACCTCGATTCCCCCGCCCTTAAAATCAAGGAAAATCCCGAGCGTAAAACGGAAGCGTACGTCACTTTGAACGCTGAAAAATACGGCGGCGGGATTTGGTATTCTTTCTTCGACCGTCCTTTAAAGATCGCGGGTCGCGTCGTGATAAACGAAGGCGGCGTTTTAAAAACCAAAACGGCGGTTTCGGAAAAATTCGTGAGTATCCCCTCGCTCGCCGTTCACCAAAACCGCGGCGTAAACGAAGGGTTTGCCGTCAATCCCCAAATCGATCTTTGCCCGCTCGTTTCCCTTGCGGAAAACGGAAAAAGCTTTTTGAGTGCCGTGACGGACGGCGAGGTGGTAGCGCACGATCTGTTCCTCGTAAACGGGGATACGCCGTATGCCTTCGGGCTTTTAGACGAGTTTATCGCCTCGCCTCGAATCGACGATCTCGTTTGCGCCTACGCGGCGATCGAAAGCTTGATCTCGCACGATAAAAACGGCGGAATCTGCGTGACGGCGTGTTTCGACAACGAAGAAGTCGGGAGCGGGACTTACGCGGGCGCGGGCTCGGACTTTTTGCAAACGACCTTAAAGCGGATTGCCTACGCGCTTAAATTCGACGATTTGGAATACTGCAAGGCGCTCGCCTCTTCCTTCCTCGTTTCCGCGGACAACGCGCACGCCGTTCATCCCAACCACCCCGAAAAGAGCGACCCCACGAACAAAACCGCGTTAGGCGGCGGCGTGGCGATCAAATCGCACGCAAACAAAGCGTACACGACGGACGGGCTTTCGGCGGCAATCTTAAAGACGATATTCGACCGCGCGGAAGTAAAATGGCAGAGCTTTTATAACCGTTCGGACGCGCAAAGCGGCAGTACGCTCGGCAGAATCTCCCTCGGTCAGCTCGGCGTTTTGAGCGCGGATATCGGGCTCGCGCAGCTCGCGATGCACTCGGCTTGCGAAAGCTTTGCAAAATCCGATTTCAACGAGCTGGAAAAGGGTTTAACCGCGTTCTACGGCGCGGATATCGTGATCAAAGGCGACGAAACGGAAATTAAATAAATTTCGATACGATTTTAAAACGGCTTCCTTGCAGGGAAGCCGTTTTCTTTACGTACGTTTTTATTATTTAATGAAAGCGCGGAAGGCAAGATATTCCTCGTAAAGGTCAGCCTTCGAAATCACCTCGAACGGCGAATGCATCGAAATGACGGGCACGCCGATATCCACCGTGTTGATATTCATTTTCGCGATATATTTCGCGACCGTGCCGCCGCCCCCGACGTCTACTCCGCCGAGCTCGCCCGTTTGCCAGATCACGCCGTTTTCGTTGAACAGTTTGCGGATCTCGCCCATAAACTCCGCGTCCGCGTCGTTGGAAGCCGATTTCCCGCGCGCGCCCGTGAATTTGGTGACGCCCGCCCCACAGGAAACGTAGGTCGAGTTCAACGGCTCGGATACGCTCTTATAATTAGGGTCGTAGCCCGCGTTGACGTCTGCGGAAAGGCATCTCGAATTTGCGCGCACCGCCGCCGAAGAAACGCCGAAAGAGCTTGCGATCGCGTCGATCAGATCGGTGAACAGCACGCATTGCATACCCGTCGTGCCCTCGCTGCCGATCTCTTCTTTGTCCGCTAAAACGACCATCACGGTGTGCTTATCCGACTCCTCGTCGAAAAGCGCGGTATAGGCGGGATAAGTGCATACTCTGTCGTCGTGGCCGTACGCGCCCAAAAGCCCTCTGTCAAGCCCGATATCGCGCGCTTTAAACGCGGGGACGAGGGAGAGCTCCGCGCTCAAAAAGTCCTCTTCCTTCATACCGTATTTTTCGTTCAAAATGCGCAAAAGATTTTCCTTGACCGTCTTGTCTTTATCGTCCTTCGCCGCGGTGTAGGGAATATTGCCGAACCAGATATTGAGATCTTCCCCGCCGATCCCTTCGCCGAGCGGTTTCGCGTTCTGCTTCGCCGCAAGGTGCGGGAGAAGGTCGCTGATGTAGAACACGGGGTCGCTTTCGTCCTCGCCGATCTTCACTTCGATCGTTTCGCCGCTCGAAAGCACCACCGCGCCGTGAAGCGCAAGGGGAATCGCCGCCCATTGATATTTGCGAATCCCGCCGTAGTAATGCGTTTTGGCAAGCGCGATACCGTCTGCTTCGTATAAAGGCACTTGCTTCAAATCGATACGCGGACTGTCGATATGCGAAGCGATAATGCGAATACCGTCCTTTTCCACGGGCTCCGTGCCCACGCGGATCAGATAGATATTTTTCCCGCGGTTATTATAGTATACCTTATCGCCCGCTTTGAGCTTATCGCCGAATTTAAAAGGCTTATACCCCTTTTCCTTCGCGGCGCTGAGCACGTACGCGCAAGCTTCGCGCTCGGTTTTTCCCTCGTCGATAAATTTCCGATACCCTTCCGCGTAATCGAAAATGGCTTTCATCAGTTTTTCGTCTGCTTTTTCGTAGACGTTCGTTCTTTTATAAGCAAGTTCGCTCATTGTTTTGTCCTCTCTTTTTATGATTTATTTTTTTCCTTAACTTGCGCCTTTGGCGCAAAATTCACTTCGTAAGATACTTCACTTAATTGATTAAACTTCCCTTTCGGCTTGCCGAAAATTTAACCTTTTTCAATGCAGGAAGCCTTTTATAATCTGCTCCTCCGCTTGCTTTTCGCTAAGTCCCAAGGTCATCAGCTTGACGAGCTGTTCGCCCGCAATTTTGCCGATCGCCGCTTCGTGAATGAGCTCGGCGTTGACGTCGTTTGCAGAAAGGCAAGGCGCGGCGGTAACCGAAGCGTTATCCATAATGATCGCGTCGCACTCCGTATGCCCGTGGCACGCCGCGTTGCCGTTCATCGTGGACACGAAATGCTGACGGGATTCCCCGCCCGCAACCGAACGGGACGTGATATCCGCGCGGCAGTTTTCGCCGTTCATATCCACTACGAAATCGGTGTTCGCCGTCTGCTGTCCGTGCGTGTATAGCTTTTCCTTTACGATAAAATTCGAGCCCGCTTTCATCGTGGCTTCCGTTACGCGATTCGTCGAATCGATTCCTTTAATCTGCGTGGTTTGCATTTCCATCGACGCGCCCTCTTCCAAATGCACGACCGTTTTCGGATTCATTACGTTTTTGCCGTTGCCGTCCCCGTCGCCGTAGTGTTTTTCCACGTATTTGACTTTCGCGTTCTTGCCCACGTAGAAGGTGTGCACGCCGTCGTGGCGGGAGGTCAGCTCCACGCCGCCGCAGTTATGGATACCGCACCCCGCGACGATCACGACGTCGGAATCCGCGCCGATATGAAAATCGTTGTATACCACCTCTTGCAAGCCCGCCTTACTGATAATCACGGGGATATGCAAGCTCTCGTTTTTCGTGCCGGGCTTAATGAAAATATCAATCCCTACGTTGCCGTCCGTTTTCGTGACGATATCGATATTCGCCGTGGTGTTTCTGCCTTGCGTTTCGCCGTTGCCGCGGATATTATACGCGCCTTCGGGCACGCCGTGCAGGTCGGCTATTTTGAGTAGTAAATCTTTCTCTATTGCGTCCATAACCGACTCCTTTACAGCTTTTCTTCGAGCACGCGGCAGGTTTTCGCCGCGAGCAGTTTAGGCAAAATTTCGTCTTTTTTGCCCTGCGCTTGGATCTTTCCGTCCGCGATCACCACGATCTTGTCCGCAATACTTAAAATGCGCTCTTGATGGGAAATAATCAAAATGTTTCCCTTGGTTTTTTCGTGCATTTTTTCAAACACGGAAATGAGGTTGCCGAAGCTCCAAAGGTCGATCCCTGCTTCGGGCTCGTCGAACACGGAAAGCTTGGTCGAACGCGCGAGGATCGTCGCGATTTCGATACGCTTCAATTCGCCGCCCGAAAGGGAGGCGTTCACCTCTCTGTCGATATAATCCCTCGCGCACATTCCCACCTCGGAAAGATAGGAGCACGCGTCGGAAACTTTCAGATTTTTGCCCGCCGCGATATTGATAAGATCGCGCACGGTCAGCCCTTTAAAGCGCACGGGCTGTTGAAAAGCATAGGAAATTCCCCGATTCGCGCGTTCGGTCACCGAAAGCTCGGTGATATCCTCGCCGTCGAGAAAAATTTTGCCCTCCGTGGGGCGGATAATGCCCGCGATCACCTTCGCAAGCGTGGATTTTCCCCCGCCGTTCGGACCCGTGAACGCCACGAACCGTTCGTCGAGTTCGAGGTTGATATCCTTTAAAATTTGTTTTTCACCCAGCTCGTCTTTGACGAGATAGCTTACGTTTTCGAGTTTTAACATTCGTGACTCCGAAAAAATCCTTTTTATCATTTATAACGAAAAAACGCGGATTTTAAACGCTTTTTCAGAAGATTTGCATTAAGTACGACCTATCTTTCAGCCAACGCCGTTTTTGTTTATAATCGGGAACGTATTTCCCCACCAACGCCCAGAACGCGGGCGAATGGTTTTTCACGCAAATATGCGCGAGCTCGTGCGCCGCTACGTAGCGAATCACCGCTTCGGGCGCGTATACTAAGCGAAAGGAAAAATGCAAGGCGTTATCGAAGGAACACGAGCCCCAACGGGTTTTCGCGCTCGTGATCGAAAGGGATTTATAGCGCACGCCCATTTCCCTCGCAAGCTCGTCCGTCAACGCTTTTAAGATTTCCCTCGCCCGCTCTTTCAGCCATTTTTTAAGCGTTTCTTCCGCGCTCTCGCGAGGCGCGAACAGCCGTTTTTCGACCTCGTCGCAAAGCACTTTTTTACCGCCGTAAAGAGCTACGCGATATTCCTCGCCGAAAAGCAAAAAAACGTAGCCGTCGAGATTTTTGGGCGGTAAACGCGACTCTGCCCCCGCCTTTTTGGCTTGGTGCTTTCTGATCCAGTCTTCTTTTTCCTTTAAAAAAGCAAAGATCCGTTCTTCGCTGAGCCGCGCGGGGGCGCGGACGATCAGCCTACCAAACGGATCGATAGATACGGATAGCGTTTTGCGCGCGGAACGGATAATTTTATCCGGTGTGATCATCGCTTACTTTTCGTAGCCGAACGGGTTGGAGCTCTGCCACTTCCATTGAGAAGCGCACATTTCCTCGATCCCGAACTTCGCCTTCCATTTCAGCTCTTTTTCCGCTTTGTCGGGGCAGGCGTAGCAAGTCGCGATATCCCCCGATCTTCTTTCGCAGATTTTATACGGCAAGGTCTTTCCGCAAGCCTTTTCAAAGGCGTGGATCATATCGAACACGCTATATCCGTGCCCCGTGCCGAGGTTGTAGATATGCACGCCCGCTTGGTTACATTCCTCAATCGCCGCGATATGCCCGAGCGCAAGATCGACCACGTGAATATAATCGCGCACGCCCGTGCCGTCGGGAGTGTCGTAGTCGTTGCCGAACACGTTGATGCAGGAAAGCTTTCCGCTCGCCACCTGCGCGACGAAGGGCATCAAGTTGTTGGGAATCCCCTTAGGGTCTTCCCCGATACGCCCGCTCTCGTGCGCGCCGACGGGATTGAAATAGCGAAGAAGAATGATATTCCATTCGTTATCCGCTTTATACAGATCCTGCATAATGTTTTCCATCATCAGCTTGGTGCTACCGTAGGGATTCGTCGTCGAAAGGCGGCAGTTTTCGTCCAAGGGAAGCCGTTCGGGCGAGCCGTAGACGGTTGCGGACGAGGAGAAAATGATCTTCTTCACGCCGAACTTTTCCATCACCTGCAATAAGCCCACCGTGCCACTGATATTATTATCGTAGTATTTTAACGGAAGCTTACAGCTTTCGCCCACCGCTTTGAAGGCGGCGAAATGGATCACGGCGTCGAATTTATGCTTTGCAAAGATCTCTTCGAGCGCGGGTACGTCGCGGATATCCTTTTCGTAGAAAGTTACCGTTTTGCCCGTGATCTCCTGCACGCGCGCAATACTTTCGTAGCTGGAATTGGAAAAATTATCCACGACTACGACTTCGTAGTTTTTGTTCAAAAGCTCTAAAACGGTGTGCGAGCCGATATAGCCGCTCCCGCCCGTCACTAAAATAGTCGCCATTTGTTAGACCTCGACAAAAATTTATTTTATTCGTCTTTTTCGTCCTCGTCTTCCGTTTCTTCCACCTTTCTCGAACGGATTTTGAGAACCTTTTGCTGGGTCGCTTTCACGACCTTGATTTCGAGGAATTTAAAGGTAATCTTTTCCCCGATCGGAGGAATACCGCCGTATTTTTCGGTCACCCAACCGCCGACGGTGTTCGCGTCGAAATTCTCGTCCTCTTTTTCCAGATCGTAAAGCTCGAAGAAGGGTTCGAGCTCGCATTTGCCGTCCACCCAGTATTCGTCCTCGGCGATCTTGCCGAACAGCACCTGCTCTTCGTCGTGTTCGTCCCAGATCTCGCCGACGAGCTCTTCCAAAATATCCTCCAAGGTCACGATGCCGACGAGCCCGCCGTATTCGTCGGAAACCGCCGCCATATGCACCTTCTTTTTTTGGAGCTGACGGAAAAGATCGGAAATGCGGGTATATTCGGTGGTAAACACGATATCCTGCACGTCTTTTTCAATACTCGTCGCCCCTTCGATATAGGCGTTGAAAAAATCCCGCTGATGGATAAAACCGATCACGTTGTCGATAGAATCTTTATACACGGGAAGGCGCGAATATCCACATTCGCGGAACTTTTCCCAAATATCTTGCATCGACGAGGCCACCTCGATCGCGATCACGTTTACGCGGGGCACTAAAATGTCCTCTACCTTCAAATCGTCGAATTCGAGCGCGGAGCGCAACAGCTCCGATTCGTCCTCTTTGAGCGTGCCCATTTCCTCCGCCTCGTCCACGAGGGACATAAGCTCTTCGTCCGTTACCGTTTCGTCCTTTTTCAGCTTGAAGATTTTCGAAAGCAGCTTTTTATAGCCGTCGAAAATAAAGCTGAGCGGCGTAAGTATCCAATAGAAAAACTGCATTAAGGGATAAACGAAATAACAAACCTTTTCGGGATATACGCTCGCGAAATATTTCGGCGTGATTTCGCCAAATACGAGTACGGCAACGGTTAACACGATCGTCGAAATGGTCGTGTGGTCAACGCCCGTGCCTCTTAAAAGCTCGGCGAACAAGAGCGTACCCAACGCGGAAGCCGTGATATTGACGATATTGTTGCCGATAAGAATCGCCGTAACCAGCTTATTATACTTTTCCACCGCAAAGGTGTGAACGGCTTTCGCGTTCTTTTTTCCCGACGCGATATGGCTTTTGAGCTTAATGCTGTTCGCGCAGGAAAACGCCGTTTCCGTTGCCGAAAAAAAGCTGGAAAGTATAACGAGCACAATGATTACGAGTGATAGAGATAGGGGGTCCATATTTCCTCCGAATTAAATTTTCTTGAAAACGTAGTTTTCTATGGTATATTATACTATATTTTCTACGCTTTGTCAACGCAGAATACCGCCTATTTACATAATACTTGAAAATATTTATACTTTCGCGGACGATTTTATAACTCTTTTTCGGCGGTTCAAAGCCCCCGCAAAAGAAGCAACGAGGACAAAAAAAGGCACGCCGAGCCGATCAAAGCGCCTATCCCGCCCCTTCCCCGTTTTCTTTTTTTCCTTGCGGCTTCGCGCTTTTTCAAATACTCCCCGTAACTCGCTTTTTCCTTGAAAAACGCGACCTTGAAAGCGTAGAAAATCCCGTTAAACGCGCCCTTTTCCCAAGCGAAATGAAACGCCGAAGCAAGCAACGCGCCCGCGCCTGCAAGGAAGAAAATATCCGACAAAAAAACCGCGTTCAACTCGTACCTGCCCCCTTTTGATCTTGCGTTTTTCCCTCTTTACACAATAAAAAATGACCTTTTAAAACCTCTGTAAACTGCCCTTCCCCGTCGCTTTCTTCGGGCTCGTAAACCCCGCTTTCCCGCCCCTTTTCCGTGCGCGGGTCGGGCACGGGGATCGCCGATAAGAGCGCTTTCGTATACGGGTGCAGGGGATTTTCAAACAGCTCGTCGGACGAGGCGAGCTCCACGATCTTCCCCAAATACATCACGGCGATACGGTCGGAAAAATATTTCACGACGGACAGATCGTGCGCGATAAACAGCACGGTAAGCCCGAGCTTTTTTTTGAGATCGTCCAAAAGATTGATCACCTGCGCCTGCACGGACACGTCGAGCGCGGACACGGGCTCGTCGGCGATCAGCACGTCGGGGTTGGTGATCAAAGCGCGCGCGATTCCGATACGCTGGCGTTGCCCGCCCGAAAATTCGTGCGGATACCGCCCTGCGTGCTCTCTTAGAAGCCCCACCGTTTCGAGCGCCTCGTAGACTTTTTCTTCGATTTTTTTCTTGTCCTTTTCCCCGCCTACGATCAGCCCTTCCGCGACGATCTCTTTCACCGTCATTCGAGGATTTAACGAAGCGACGGGGTCTTGGAAGATCATCTGTATTTTTTGGCGTTCGCGCGCGTTTTTCTTGGCTTCCGCGCGCCTTTCGGCAGGTTCGTTTTTGCCTGCGGCGATCAGCTTATCGCCAAGATAAATTTCCCCGCCCGTGGGTTCGTACAGCCCGATAACCGCTCTGCCCGTCGTGGTTTTCCCCGAGCCCGATTCCCCCACGAGCCCGAACGCTTCCCCTTTTTTGATGGAAAAGCTGACCCCGTCCACTGCCTTAAAGGGCTTTTTCGCAGTTCCGAAATATTGTTTTAAATCCCTGACGCTTAAAATTATTTCGTCCATTTGGCTTTTCTCCTTTTCATTCGCTCGGCGAGGGCTTCGGGAATTTCCACTTTGGGCGCGAGCGGATGCAAAAGCCACGTGGCGGCGTAGTGCGTTTCGCTCACCTTAAAAAAGGGCGGTTGCTCTTCGAAATCGATTTCAAGCGCGTACGGATTTCTCTCTGCGAACGCGTCGCCGACGGGCGGGAAGAGCATATCGGGCGGGGAAAGCGGAATGGTTTCCAGCCGTTCCTTCGTTTCGAGATCGGGCGTAGAGGATAAAAGCGCCCACGTGTACGGATGCTTCGGCTCGTAGAAAATTTCCTCGCTCTCGCCGTATTCCACGATCTTCCCCGCGTACATCACGGCGATACGGTCGGCGACGTTCGCCACCACGCCCAGATCGTGCGTGATAAACACGACGGATAAATTTCGCTCCCTTTTCAGTTTATTGATCAATTTCAAAATTTGCGCCTGTACGGACACGTCGAGCGCGGTCGTCGGCTCGTCGCAAATCAACACCTCGGGGTTGGCGCTGAGCGCGATGGCGATCACGATCCTTTGCCGCATACCGCCTGAAAATTCGAAGGGATATTGCTCGAATCGCTTTTCCGCGTTGGCGATGCCCACTTCTTCCATCAGCGCGATTGCCTTGCGCTTCGCTTCGGCTTTTTTAAGGCGCGGCACGCTTTTATCCTTTCGCCTTGCCGCGCGGTTTTTGAGTAGCATCGCTTCCGTGATCTGCTTCCCTATCCGCATAATGGGGTTGAGCGACGACATAGGGTCTTGAAAGATCATAGAGATCTTATTTCCGCGAAGCCGCGAAAATTCCTTTTCGCCGATCTTTAACAAATCCTTGCCGTCGAATAAAATTTCCCCGCTTAAAACCTCCGCGTTGCCCGATAAAATCCCCATCACCGCTTTGGACGTGACCGATTTTCCCGAACCGGACTCCCCCACGATCGCGAGCGTTTCCCCCGCGTACAGTTCAAAAGAAACCCCGCGCACCGCTTGCGCTTTACCGAGCGGAGTACGGAAGGACACGCTCAGATTCTTCACTTCTAATTTCTTTTCCATAGCTTACTCCTCTACGCCCCGAAGCGCGGGGTTGAACGCGTCGCGAAGTCCGTTCCCGATCAGATTGAAGCCGATTAGAAGCAACGCGATAAACAGCGCGGGGAAAAAGATGACGTGCGGGGAGCTTGCAATAAGCGACTGCCCCTGCGCGAGCATACCGCCGATCGAGGTAAACCGCGAGGTTTCGAAGTTGACGATCCCCAGATAAGAGAGCATCGACTCCGAAAAGATCACGCTCGGCACGCTCAAAGCCGCGCCCGTGACGATCCCGCCGATCGCGCTGGGGAAGATATGCTTTATAATAATGCGCTTGTCCCTTGCCCCGAGCGAGCGGGCGGCTAACACGTATTCGCGGTTTTTATAGCGATAAAATTGCATTCGAACGCGGGTTGCCGTGGGAATCCAGCCCGTTAAAACGAAGGCGAAGAGCAAGGTGACGACGGGTCCCGCGCTGTTTCCGATATGAAGCTGAAACAGCGTTGCCACCACGATAAACGGCACGGCGGAAATGATCTCGGCAATTCTTTGCAGCACGATATCCGTTTTACCGCCGTAGTAACCCGCCGCCGCGCCGTACGCCGCGCCGATCAAAAGATTGACGAACGAAACGCCGATCGCGAGCAAAAAGGAAAGTCGCGCCCCCACGGCAAGGCAGGTGAAAATATCCTGCCCGTATTGATTCGTACCGAACAAAAACGAGGGATATTCCCCGTGCAGGAATTTGAAATATTCGTAATAACACACCCGCACGCGATAGCCCGACTGATTTTCGAAGGCGTACACGTAATACCCCGGCACGTCGGAAAAGGAAACGCCCTCCTCCGCTTTCTGCCAGTTATATTCCTCGTCGCGATAGGCGTAGCCCGTTTCGTCGTTATACCAATAATACAGCCGCCCTTCCTCGTCTTTTTGAAGCTTATAGCTTTTTTCGGAGCTCTCCGCCGTCTTCACGGGCGCGGCGTACATCGGTTGCCCTTCGGGAAAGGGCGTAGACGAAAAATCCAGCTTCAAGCTGTCGTAGCCGAACGCGTTTTGCGAAAAATGCAATTTATAGTCGGGGCAAATATTCCCCGCCTCGTCGCGAACCGCCTCCGCTTTATTCGCGCCCGCGTAGCGCGCCTTGTCCTTGTGCAGTTTTTGGGCGATTTGTTGATGCTCGTCGGAAAGAACGTACCATTGATTGGCGTTCACCGCCTGATAATTATTCTGCAAAGGATAAACGATCTGTATCCCCGTTTTATTCTGATAGGCTTTGAGCGCGTCGTATTCCTCTTGCGTTAGGTCCTTATAGATATATCCCACCTCGTAGTAGCCGTCTAATTTCATTGAATAGCTTTTCCCGTCCTTGGAAACGGAATAGCTTTTTAACGGCGCGCGTGGCTTGGTTTTGCCTCCCGCCAACGCCTGCTCGCGGGCGATCCCGTCGTAAAGATCGAACTTCGCCCGACCTCCTTCCGTTTTGAGCTCCCCGTTCCAAAAAGCAATCCCGTGTTCGCGGTTAAAAGAAAGGCTGGGCGAGAGCTTTAAATAATACGGATCGCGAAAATCCACGCTATACGACGAAAATAAGGGGGCAAGCAACGCGAACAGTAATTGAATACCGATCACTGCGAGCGCGACGAGCGCCCCTTTATTTTTCCCAAACCGCTTGAACGCGTCCTTAAAATACCCCGCGCTTTTGCCCTTAAACGCCTGTTCGCTTCGCTTCGCGCCCTCGCCCGCAAAGCGGAATTTCTTCTCCGTCTTTTCGTCCGTGATCATTTTATTTCTTTCCCCCTATGCGAATTCTCGGATCAATGATCCCGTAGCTCACGTCCACGATCAGCCCCGATAACAGCCCGATCGCCGTATAAAAAAAGGTAAGCGCCATAAAGAAATTATAATCCTTCATCTGTATCGACGAGATATACAGCGCCCCCACGCCGGGAATTCCGAACACCTGCTCGATAATCAAAGAACCGCTCAGCACCCCGATAAATTCCCCCAACACGACGGGGAAAATGACCACCATCGCGTTCCTGAGCGCGTGGCGCATCACCGCTTGCCCTTTCGTCAGCCCCTTCGCCCGCGCCAAAAGCATATATTCGCTCGTGAGCACCTCGGAAAGCTCCGCGCGCGTGTAGCGGGTAAGCCCCGCGATCACGCCGAAGGATAAAGAGAACACGGCGGGCAACATCGACAAAAACACCCTGCCGCTCAACACGGGCAAGCCCTTGGCGACTTGCAGATCAAACCAACCCCATTTATAGCACGCGAAATACTGCACCAAAAACGCGTACACGTAGCTCGGCACGGAAATGAACACCACGACCGCCACGGAAATAAGGTGATCCTGCCAACCGTTCTTTTTGAGCGCGGCAAAGATCCCCAGCGCGATCCCGAGCGGCGCGGCAAGCAAAAGCGAGTATAAATTCACGAGCACCGTATACGGCAATTTTTCCAAAAGTATTTCCCAAACCCCTTTCGTGGGGTACATCGTCAGCCCTTCCCCCCAGTTCCAGCCCGTAAACACGTTTTTCCAAAAGGCAAGATAGGAAGTGAATAAAGGAGCTTTCACGAACTCGCCGTTGGGCTTTTCGATCAAATAACCGAGCGCGACGAGCTTTTTATATTGCAGCGTGATATCCGCGCCGGGCACGCGGGTGACCGCGGGCACGGGCAAAAGCCTGATCAAGATCAGGCATACCGACATCACGATAAACAGCGTAAAGAGTAGCAACGCAAGGCGTTTTACAATATACTTTCCCATAGTTTCCTCACTTCGCGTAGTCGAACGACGAGCGATCAAGCTTTTCCCACGCGCGATCGTCGTAGGAAAAGGTCATAAACCGCACCCCGCCGAAGCCTACGATATCCACGAACCGACGCGCCGCGGCGTTGGTTTTTTCCGACCGCAACACCGCCGTGTTGCGATAATATAAGGGAATCGCCGTAAAATGCGAAAGATATTCGCTTTCCAGCTCCGAAAAGACTTTTGTTTTCAGCTCGATCGTCTGTTCGCTTGCGGGCGCAAGCGCCCTCCCGCCCTCCACGGACGAGATGATTACGGCGTGGTTGTTCAGCCAGTCCGCCCAGTCTTTTAAAGAAGCTTTATAACTCTCGTATTCGAGCGTTCCCTTTAAATCGAGCGCGATTTCCACCTCGATCGAAGAGGTATCGAACCCGTATTCCATCTGGTTTCCCTGCCCGTTCGGATCGTCGCAATACACGTTCGACAAAATGCCGAGCCCGTTATACGCCGCCCCGCCCCACGTGGAGAACATCATATCCACGTTGCCCGCGTACGCCGAATTGTAATAATCCTGATCGGTTTTCATCGTCAGCGACACCTTGCCTTCAAAGTCCGTACCCTTACACGCCGCCTTCACCGAAGCGTTCAAATAATTGAACATCTGCGCGTACGTTTCGTCCGCGCTATATACGACCATATCGATACGAACGGGCGTTCTGCCGTTATAAAGCGCGCCCGAAGAAACTTCCTGTCCTTTCTCGTTATGCGTGGTCGCGTAGTCGTAGGCTTTTTGCATTTCCGCCCGCGCCTCGTTCAAATTATAGCCCGTGATCGCCTCGTACGCCTCGTCGAGCCCCGCGTATTTCGCGCCCGTGCCGTAGTCGATACCGTAGAGCTTGCAAAGCGCGTGCCGCCCTTCGTCCGTCGAGCGGTAGGATTGCCCCGTCGTCGGGTCGAACACGTACATCGTGTTGAGAAGTCCGTAACCCGCCGAGCCCGCCGCCGTATACGCCGAGGCGAACTCGTCGCGGTTGATACAAAGGGAAATGGCTTTTCTAAACGCGGGCACGGTGAGTAGCGTTTTATTCACGCCCTCTTGCTTGCCCCGCGAAAAAAGCTTTTGATAATCGGTGTTTATGGTGAGCTTGGTCGTATAGTCCTGCGGGGTGTACTCCACGCGCGAGGAGCTACCGTACGTTTCCATATCCGCCGAATCCAAACCCACCTCGTCGATCTCCCCGCTCAAAAACGAGAGCATTTCCGTTTTATGATCCTCGATCACGTTAAAATAGATTTTATCCGCCTGAAACTGCCCCTTATGCGCGCCGTCGGAATAGCCGTACCAGCTTTCGTTGCGCTCAAAGGAAAGATAGCTGTCCCTTCCGTAGCCCTTCAACGAATACGGCCCGTAGCCGACCGAGCTTTCTATCGACGTGCAATACTGCGAGCCGATAGACGAAAGCGTTTTGTTTTGATTGCGCGAACCCACCGTTTTCGTGCCGTCCGTATAATAATAGATCTTGTTTTTCTCGTACAGCTCCTTATGCACGAGCCAAGTAGAGGTGTTATAATACGGCAAATAAAAATCGGGGTTGACGAGCTTGCTTTCGAGAATAATATCGAGGTATTCGAGCCCCGACTCGCCGTCTTTTCCAGCTTTTAAGCCCACTTCGTCGAAAGACGAAACCTCTTTATATACGTATTTTTTCGCGTTATACACGGCAAAATCCCCGCCGTAGTAGGAATCGGCACGGCGGTTGAGCATTTCGGGATTTAAAAGCTCCTTCATTGAATATAGATAGTCTTGCGCCGTGATCTTGGTTTTCGCCTTATCGTCGAAGGTGGCGGCGGGATTCAAATAAATGCGGAAAGCCTTGCCGCTTTCCCCTTTTTCTACGCCGTAGCTCCCCGCATACAGCCCCGTAACGTCTTGATAAAGCGATTTGGTATTCGGCACGTAAGCCGCCATTTCGGGCACGGGAAGCGACGAATCCCCGTCTTCGGCAAGCACGAAATCGAAAAATCCGATATTCAAAAATCCCATCACCTTGGAATCGGTGTTATCCGACCACGTATGCGGATTCCAGTTCAGGCTCTTTACGCCCGCGATCGGGAGCTTATAGGTATACGTTTTTTCGTCCTCGTACCCCTTCGAGGCACCTTTAAAGGGCAGCTTTTCGCTTTCCCCGCCGTTCACCGTTTCGCGAGGCTGCGCACGCTTGCTCATATCCGCAACCGTGCAAATTCGCATATCCGCATACGCGCAAGTATCCTTTTCAGCCGTATGCGAAACGAAATTTATGAAACACAAAACGCCCGACGCGAGCGCAACTAAGATTTTTGCTTTCCTCGTCTTTTTCTCCATATAGTAAGAATGGTCAAATCGCAAAAAGTTTATTCTTAAAAATAAAACACCAAATCCAAACACTTGACGAAATCCGATTTTTTGTGCTATACTTATTAGAAAGGAAAAAAACGCGCCCTTTCAGGCGCGGGAGGATAGTTATGGACAAGAAAAATCAAAAAATCGAAACCAAGTGCGTGCAGGGCGGCTACACCCCGCAAAACGGCGAACCCAGACAAGTTCCCATCATTCAAAGCACCACGTTTAAATACGCGACGAGCGAGGATATGGGCAAGCTTTTCGACTTAGAGGCGAGCGGATATTTTTATTCCCGCCTGCAAAACCCCACCTGCGACACCGTCGCGGCGAAGATCTGCGAGCTGGAAGGCGGCACGGCGGCAATGCTCCTTTCCTCAGGGCAAGCGGCAAGCTTTTTCTCCGTTTTCAATATCGCTTCTTGCGGGGATCATATTATCTGCTCGACGAACGTTTACGGCGGAACGTATAACCTCTTTGCCGTGACGATGAAAAGAATGGGGATAAACTTCACCTTTATCGACCCCGACTGCTCGGAAGAAGAACTTAACGCGGCGTTCCAAGAAAACACCAAAGCGGTATTCGGGGAAACGATTGCAAACCCCGCTCTCACCGTTCTCGATATCGAAAAATTTGCAAAGGCGGCGCACGCGCACGGCGTACCCCTTATTATCGACAACACCTTCGCCACGCCCGTGAACTGCCGTCCTTTCGAATGGGGCGCGGATATCGTTACGCATTCCACGACGAAATATATGGACGGGCACGGAAGCGCGGTCGGCGGTTGTATCGTCGATTCGGGAAACTTCAACTGGATGGCGCACGCGGATAAATTCCCCGGGCTTTGCACCCCCGACGAAAGCTATCACGGCATCACCTACGCCGAGAAATTCGGGCAGGGCGGCGCGTATATCACCAAGGCTACGGCGCAGCTTATGCGCGATTTCGGTTGCTGTCAGTCCCCGCAAAGCGCGTACTATCTCAATTTGGGTTTGGAAAGTCTGCACCTTAGAATGGAGCGGCATTGTTTGAACGCGCAAAAGGTTGCGGAATATTTGGAAGGGCACGACAAAATCGCTTGGGTGAACTACGCGGGCTTGCCTTCGGATAAATATTATGAGCTTGCGAAAAAATATATGCCCAACGGCACTTGCGGCGTCGTGAGCTTCGGCGTGAAAGGCGGAAGAAGCGCGGCGGAAAAGTTTATGAAAAAATTGTCGATTATCGCGATCGAAACGCACGTGGCGGACGCGCGGAGCTGCTGTTTGCACCCCGCGAACGCAACGCACAGGCAGATGAACGACGAAGAGCTGATCGCGGCGGGCATTCCCGGCGATCTGATCCGCCTCTCCTGCGGGATCGAAAATTATCAAGACCTTATCGCAGATATCGAACAGGCGCTCAAAGAAATTTGATTGGTTTCACAAAAAATGATTCACGAAAGGCGGGAAAATTTCCCGCCGAGAGGTTAAAAAATGCCTATTAAGATTCCCAACAATTTACCCGCCGTTAAAACCTTGCAAAGCGAAAATATTTTCGTTATGACGGAAACGCGGGCGGTTACGCAGGATATCAGACCCTTAAAAATTCTCATCCTGAATTTAATGCCGAAAAAGATCGAAACGGAAACCCAGCTCGCCCGCCTTCTCGGCAACACGCCGTTGCAGGTGGAAATGGAGCTTATCCACACCAAATCTCACCAATCGAAAAACGTGGCGGAAGAACACCTTTTGGCGTTCTATAAAACCTTCGACGAGGTGAAGGACCGCAATTTCGACGGCTTGATTATCACGGGCGCGCCCGTGGAGCACCTCGAATTCGAGGAAGTCGAATACTGGCAGGAGCTCGTGCAAATTATGGAATGGTCGAAAACGCACGTGCACAGCACTTTTCATATCTGTTGGGGCGCGCAGGCGGGGCTGTATTATCACTACGGCATTCAAAAATACGGCGTGCCCGAAAAGCTGTTCGGCGTGTTCCCGCATAAGGTCGAGTATAAAAATTCTATTCTCTTCCGCGGGTTCGACGATACGTTTATGGTCCCCCAGTCCCGTCACACGACGGTGCTTCGCGAGGATATCGAAAAGATCGCCGATTTGAAAATTTTAGCTTCCTCGGAAAAGACGGGGGTTTACGCGATCGCGAGCAAAAACGGCAGGCAGATTTTTATCACGGGACATTCGGAATACGACGCGGATACCTTGAAAAACGAATACCTTCGCGATAAATCGCAAGGCAAGCCGATCAAGCTTCCCGAAAATTATTTTCCTTTCGACGACGAAAAAAAAGACCCGCTCGTTTCGTGGCGGGCGCACGCAAATCTTTTATACTCCAACTGGCTGAACTATTTCGTTTATCAGACCACTCCTTACGATATCAAAAAAGCGATCGAATAAACTTTTATACTCCTCATCCACCACTATCGTGGTTCCCCTTCTCCCACAGGAGAAGGTTTTTTTTGCTCCCTTGTGCAAAGGGAGCTGTCACGAAGTGACTGAGGGATTGTCCTTCCCCCGTCGTTGCGAGCGAAGTTGAAGAATCCCCTATCCTTTTCCCCTAATTATCTCTCCCTACTAAACAATCAAGAGTTATTTCTAAATACTCCGCAAGTTCTATTAAAGAAAATATATGCGGATCTGCTCCTTTTTTCCAATCGACAAAATGAGAAGATTTAATTCTTGTTTCTTTGTTGATTTGATTTCTGGAAATTCCTCTTTTCTCTAAAATACAACGGAAATTTTCATAAAAGGCAGGCAATTCCTTGGGCTGAAAATCAATAACTTGCTCCGATCTTCCCGTTAAAAAATCCAAAGAACAATTAAAATAATCCGCAATCTTGACAATTTGAGAAAGCCTCATAAGTTTTGCGCTTCTTTTCCATCTGTTTACCGTGGTTCTATTTACTCCTACGGCTTGCGCAAATTCTTGATCGCTGATATTTTTTTCGTTTAATAATTCCGAAATACGTTCACCTATTTTAATTTCCATATTTTTTCTCCTATAAAAATATTATAGTAGGAATGTGCACAAAATACTTGACAAGTGCATATTCCTACGTGTATAATATAATTAGAGCACATTCCTACGTGCCAAAAAGGAGAATTAAAAATGTTTAACGACCAAGATTTATTAGACGATTTTATTTGGTGGTATTCCGAAACCCGTTCGAGAATTTATAGTAGCCCTAAATCCCTTGAACTTTTAGAAGCCGAACGAGCCGTTTATAAAAAACTCGTCGATACTTTAAACGACGAACAAAAAAATCTATTATTCGATTTTGAAAACGCTATGAGTGAAACGCGCGGTGAAGTAGAAGATATTATTTTCCGTCGCGGTTTTCGCGTGGGCGTTCAGCTCGTTTGCGCCGCCTTTGCTAAAAGATAATTTTTGTTCGTCCGAGATTCTTCGTCGCTATGCTCCTCAGAATGACTTTGACGGTCATTCTGAGCGGAGCGCAAGCGAAGTCGAAGAATCCCCTCACTCTGCATTCTGCATTGAGGTAACGTCCTTGGGATCGCTTCACCCTGTGGGGTTCGTAATGACGCGCGAGTTCCTTCTATCAATCCTCCAAGCCCAACAAATAATCGGCTGAGATTTCCAACAACCGACACAAATCAAATAAAGTCTGTAAGGACGGAAGATTTTTCCCTTTTTTCCAATTGGTTATATTCGCGGGATCAATATGTAATTTTTCCGCAATTTCTCTCTGGGATAAACTACAACCCTTTAATTCTTCTACGATTCTTTCTTGAAATTTCATAATTTTATCCTATAATTGATTTTTACTCAATATCGTCTACGGTAAACGCCTCGACTGCGGTCGGGGCGTTTGCTCTATTTTTTATTTCACTAAATCTTTGATCACTTCGGCGGCGATAATCAGCCCCACGACCGACGGCACGAACGCTACGCTCCCGGGGATGCTTTTTTTGCCTTCGGGCAACGCTTCGCCCGCCCGCGCCACCGCGATCGGCTGTTCTTTCGAGTAGACGACTTTGAGTTTTTCGATTCCCCGCTTTTTAAGCTCTCGGCGCATTGCGCGGGCAAGCGGACAGACGGAGGTTTTGGAGATATCCGCGACCTCGAACGCCGTCGGGTCGAGTTTATTTCCCGCACCCATAGACGAGATCACGGGAATATTCGCTTTTTTCGCATTCTCAACGATCGTCAGCTTTCCCGACAGGGTGTCGATCGCGTCCACGATATAATCGAAGAGCGAAAAATCAAGCTCCCCCGCCGTTTCGGGCGTATAAAAAAGATTGAGGGCGTTCACTTCGCAAGCGGGATTGATATCGAGTATCCGCTCTTGCATTACCTGCGTTTTCAATTTTCCGATCGTGGAACGGAGCGCGATAATCTGCCGATTGAGGTTGGTTTCGGACACGGTATCGTTATCCACGAGCGTGAGCGCGCCGACTCCGCTTCGGGCTAAGGCCTCCGCGACGTAGCCGCCGACCCCGCCGATTCCAAACACCGCCACCCTTGCTTTTTTGAGCTTTTCCATTCCTTCTGCGCCGAGCAGAAGCTCCGTTCTCGAAAACGCGTTCACTTTTTCAGCTTCCTTTGTACGAGTTTAGAAATTTCCGTGAACAACACGATTGACAGCGAAAGTCCGAGCGCGATAAAGAATTCCGCCCAGCCGATCGGCGTAAATTTGAATATTTTCGCGATCGGAGGCACGAACACGACGATAATCGTCATCACGAACGAGAACGCCGCCGCCCACCACAAAATTTTGTTCTGCTTTTTCATAGCGAACACCGAATGATTTAACGAGCGCACGTCGAAGGAATGGAAGCTTTCCGTGAGCGCCAAAACCAAAAACGCCATCGTGATTCCGTGTTCCGAGCCGCCGAACGCCTTGCCGATAAAAAATCCGAGCAAAGTCAAGATCCCGATATACGCGCCCTGCAAAAGCACGTTCACGCCAAGCCCGCGTGAAAATACGCTTTCTTTATCGTCGCGCGGCTTTCGCTTCATTAAATCGGATTCCCCTTCTTCCATACCGAGCGCGATCGCGGGGAAGGAGTCGCTGATTAAATTGATCCATAAAAGGTGTATCGGGCGAAGCAGGGTGTAGCCGCACATCGTTGCGATAAACACCGCGATCACTTCCGCAAGGTTGCTCGAAAGCAGATATTGAATGGCTTTACGAATGTTTTCGTAAATTTTTCTTCCTTCGCCCACCGCCGTGACGATGGTCGCGAAATTATCGTCTTGCAGCACCATATCCGCCGCGCCTTTCGTGACGTCCGTACCCGTGATACCCATACCCACGCCGATATCCGCGCTCTTGATGCTCGGCGCGTCGTTCACGCCGTCGCCCGTCATTGCGGTGATATAGCCTTTCTTTTTCCACGTCGTGACGATACGCACCTTGTGTTCGGGCTGAACGCGCGCGTAGACCGAATATTTTTCGATTTCCGCTTCAAAATTTTCGTCCGCGATTTCCGCCATATCCGCGCCCGTGATCGCCTGCGACGCGTCCTCGATAATTCCGAGCTCTTTCGCGATCGCCACCGCCGTGTCGATATGGTCGCCCGTGATCATAATCGGACGGATACCCGCCGCCTTACACTCCGCGATCGCGGCTTTGACTTCGGGACGGACGGGGTCGATCATACCCGTAAGCCCGATAAAGATCAGATCCTTTTCGATTTCTTCGGGAACGATCTCGTCGGGGAGCGTTTTCAAGGGCTTATACGCCGCCGCAAGCACGCGGAGCGCCCTATCCGCCATATCCTTGTTCGCCGCCAGAATTTGCGCGCGAAGCTCTTCGTTAAGCGGCAGAATTTTCCCGTCAACGCATACCTGGGTGCACCGTTTTAAGATTTCGTCGGGCGCGCCCTTGGTATATTGCACGAGCCCTTCCGCGCTTTCGTGCAGGGTGGACATCATTTTACGCATACTATCAAACGGCGCTTCCGCAACTCGTTTTTCTGCTTTGCCCATCTGCGTTTTATCAAGCCCCAGCTTATACGCGTAGTTGACGAGCGCGCACTCCGTCGGCTCGCCGATAGCCTCGTGGGATTCCCCGTCGAGAGTCGCGTCGGAGCATTGTGCCATCGCGCGGGCTAAAAGCGCTTCGTCGTCGCCGTAATGCTCCACCACCGTCATTTTATTTTGCGTCAGCGTGCCCGTTTTATCCGAGCAAATAATTTGCGTACACCCCAGCGTTTCAACAGCCGTGAGCCGTTTTACGACGGCTTTTTTCTTCGCCATTTTCGTCATACCGATCGACAACACGATGGTAACGACGGTGGCAAGCCCTTCGGGAATCGCCGCCACGGCGAGCGAAACCGCAATAATAAAGCTATCGAGCACGACTTCTAAATGGAAGTCCATATCCATAAACAGCTTGAAAAGGAAAATGAACACGGAGATTCCCAGCACGGCAAAGCTCAGCACCTTCGAAAGACTATTGAGCTTCTTTTGAAGGGGGGTAACCTCGTCCTTCGCGTCGGCAAGTACGCCCGCAATTTTGCCCATTTCCGTTTGCATACCCGTCGCCACGACGACCGCGCGCGCCCTGCCGTAAACGATCGTACTGCCCATATAGCACATATTTTTACGATCGCCCAAAGGCACGTCCTTGCCGTTTTCGCATTCTAATTTTTCAGAAATCTTATTCGCGGGCACGCTTTCGCCCGTGAGCGCGGCTTCTTCGGCTTTTAAGGAAGCCGATTCGATAATCCTGCAATCGGCGGGCACGCTGTCCCCCGCTTCCAAAATCACGATATCCCCCACGACGAGCTCTTCGCTCTTGACCGCCATAAGCTGACCGCCTCGAATAACCTTCGAGGTCGAAGCCGTCATTTGTTTGAGCGCTTCGATCGCCTGTTCGGCTTTGCCTTCCTGCACCACGCCCAAAATCGCGTTGAGTAACACGACGGCGATAATGACGAAAAATTCCGCAAACGACTCGTTCCCGCCGTGCGCCCGCTCGATTAGCACGGTGACGAAATTCACGCCCGCCGCGATCAAAAGCACGATAATCATCGGGTTGACGAGCTGTTCGAAAAACCGCTTTATCCAAGATTTTTTCTTGCCTTCGGCAAGCTTATTTCTGCCGTTTTCCTGCAAGCGTTGTTCGGCTTCTGCCACCGAAAGCCCGTTTTCGGCAGAAGTACCCGTTTGTAAAAGTACTTCTTCCTCGTTCATAAGATACTCTTTCATTCTATCTCTCCTTACGTTTTTCGCTCGTTTCAAAAAAACTCCTGCGAAAGATTGCCGTAGCGCGTATGCTTGACGAACTACCTTATTATTGTAATCTATTTGCGTGAAAATGTCAATGCTTCAACGGAAATTTTTTCCGTTTTTTCATATTCGCTCCGCTTTTTTGAAAAGGCTGCCACCAAACGGTAGCAGCCTTTTGTGAGTATTTTCAATCCGTTACATAGATTCGTGAATGGTTCTCGAAATAACGTCGTCTTGCTGTTCTTTCGTGAGCTTGATGAAGTTCACCGCGTAACCGGATACGCGAATCGTAAGCTGGGGATATTTTTCGGGATGCGCTTGCGCGTCCAGAAGGGTTTCGCGGTTGAATACGTTCACGTTAAGGTGATAGCCACCGTCGCCAACGTAACCGTCTAACATATTCACTAAGTTATCTACTCTGTTCGACATAATTTTTTCTCCTTTTCTATCATTATTTTATTCGGTTTTCTCGGCGAAAGTTCGCTTTCCCGAGCGTGTGAGTAAAATTGATCAGTCTTCCTTGCCAAGCGAGCCGGGCGTGATCGAGAAGGTGTTGGAAATACCGTCTCTCGAATATTCGTAGGGAAGCTTTGCAACCGATTCAAGGGAAGCCAAAGCCCCGTTCGCGTCTCTGCCGTGCATAGGGTTCGCGCCGGGCGCAAGCGGCGTACCGCCTCTTCTGCCGTCGGGCGTGTTACCCGTCTTTTTGCCGTAAACGACGTTCGACGTGATCGTGAGGATCGAGGTCGTGGGAACGCTTTCACGATAAGTGTAGTGGCTCTTGACCTTCTTCATAAACGTCTTCAACAGCCATACTGCAAGCTCGTCCGCTCTGTCGTCGTTGTTGCCGTATTTGGGGAAGTCGCCTTCGATTCTGAAATCTACGACGATACCGTCCTCGTTGCGCACGGGGTATACTTTTGCGTATTTGATCGCAGACAAGGAGTCCGCCGCGCAGGAAAGACCCGCGATACCCGTAGCGAAGAAGCGGCGAACGTTCGTGTCGTGCAAGGACATTTCGAGCGCTTCGTAGCTGTATTTGTCGTGCATATAGTGAATGAGGTTGAGCGTGTTCACGTAGAGGTCGGCAAGCCACGTCATCATATTGTCGAATTTTGCAACGACTTCGTTGAAATCAAGCGCGTCGTTGCTCGTGATCGCCGCGAATTCGGGGGATACCTGCATAGGCTTACCCGTCTTCTTGTCCTTCATAAGCTCGTCCTTACCGCCGTTGATAGCGTACAGCAAGCATTTTGCAAGGTTGGCTCTCGCGCCGAAGAATTGCATATCCTTACCCACTCTCATACAGCTTACGCAGCAAGCGATCGCGTAGTCGTCGCCCATTTCGGGACGCATAAGATCGTCGCTTTCGTATTGAATGGAAGAGGTACGAATGGAGATGTCCGCGCAGAATCTCTTGAATTCCTTGGGCAATCTCTTCGACCACAAAACCGTGAGGTTAGGTTCGGGAGCAGGACCGAGGTTGTCGAGCGTGTGCAGGATACGGAACGCCGTTTTGGTGACGAGGGTTCTGCCGTCTACGCCCATACCGCCGATCGCTTCGGTAACCCACGTGGGGTCGCCCGAGAACAATTCGTTATATTCCTTCGTTCTCATAAACTTCACGATACGAAGCTTCATAACGAAGTGGTCGATAAATTCCTGCGCTTCTTCTTCGGTGATCACGCCGTTTTTCAAGTCGCGTTCGATATAGATATCGAGGAAGGTCGTGTTTCTACCGATCGACATCGCCGCGCCGTTCTGATCTTTGACCGCCGCAAGGTAGCCAAAATACAGCGCTTGAATCGCCTGTTGCGCGGTTTCTGCGGGCTTGGAAATATCGCAGCCGTAAATCGCCGCCATTTCTTTGAGCGCTTTAAGCGCCTTCACTTGATCGGCAATTTCTTCGCGGTTTCTTACCTTATCGGGCGTCATATCCCCGTTGATCGCAAGCTTGTCTTCTTCCTTCTTTTGAATGAGGTAGTCAACGCCGTAAAGCGCAACGCGGCGATAGTCGCCGATAATTCTGCCGCGGCCGTACGCGTCGGGAAGCCCCGTCAAAATATGCGCGGAGCGCGCCGCTCTCATTTCAGGCGTGTACGCGTCGAAAACGCCTTCGTTGTGGGTCTTTCTGTATTTGGTGAAGACTTCCTTAACCTGAGGATCGATCTGATAGCCGTACATTTCCAACGCGCCTTCCGACATACGGATACCGCCGAAGGGCTGCAAGGAACGCTTGAAAGGCGCGTCCGTTTGAACGCCGACGATCTTTTCGAGGTTCTTATCGAGATACCCCGCGCCGTGAGAGGTGAGCGTGGAAACGATTTTCGTATCCGCGTCTAAAACGCCGCCTGCTTCGCGTTCTTTCTTGGAAAGATCGCAAACGATCTCCCAAAGCTTTTTGGTTGCGTCCGTAGCGGGAGCAAGGAAGCTTGCGTCCCCTTCGTAGGGCGTGTAATTGTGTTGAATGAAGTCACGCACGTCGATTTCGTCGGCGCACCATTTTCCGGGAACGAATCCCTCCCAACCTTTGTATTGCATCATAGTGTTACTCCTATAAATAATTATTTATTAAACTTATTTCAAACCGTTTATTATATAAACGCTTTTTGACTATTTTAACCCGAAAGCAAGGTTATTTTTGCTTTCTTTCCTCGATCTTGCTATCCAGCCAGAGTTCGAGAATCTCTTCGGGCTGATACCCCGCGCACCGAGCAAAAATTTCGCCGTCCTCCATCAAAAGGATCGTAGGCACTTTCGTAACCTCCCATTCCTCCATCAGCTCGGTCGTGGAATAATCCGCTTCGATATGCACGAGCTTTACGTCGCTTCGTTGCTCGCAAAGCTCCTTTAAAATCGGCATCAGCGTTAAGCAGTTCGCGCAAGATTCCCCGCTGATCTCCACCACGCAAAGCCCTTTGAGTTGACTTTTATAATCTGCCATATTATTTACCCGTTAAAATTTTTTTCGCGTTCTCAACGCGTTCTTTCGTCGGCGGGGAAACGCCCTTTAAAGGATAGTCGTAGCCGAGCTTTTCATACTTGACCTCTCCCATCGTGTGATAGGGCAAAACCTCTACCTTTTCCACCGTTTTTAAAGTGTCGATAAACGCTTTCAAACGCTTTAACGCCTCGTCGTCGTCCGTTAAGGTGGGCACGAGCACGTGCCTGATCCATATTTTTTTGCCGTGATCGCTTAAAAATTTCGCGAACGCCAAGGTGTTTGCGTTGCTCTGCTTGGTCAGCGTTTTGTGCGCGGCTTCGTCGATATGCTTGATATCGAGAAGGAACAGATCGGCGTATTCGAGAAGCGTTTCGTTCTTTTTCACGCACTCGGGGTCGTTTTCCCGAAAGGTGATTCCCGAAGTATCCACGCAGGTGTGGATTCCTTGCGCTTTTAACAGCTTAAAAAGCTCCGTCACGAACTCGATTTGAAGGAGCGGTTCGCCCCCCGAAACGGTCGCGCCGCCCGTCTCCCCGAAATAATTCCGATAACGCAAGATCCTCGAAGCGACCTCTTCCGCCGTGTATTCCTGCCCGCCCGAAAGCCAAGTATCGGGATTGTGGCAGTATTGACAACGCATCGGACAGCCTTGCATAAAAGTTACGAAGCGAATACCGGGCCCGTCTACCGTACCGAAGGATTCAAAGGAATGAATTCGTCCCGTCATTATTTTCGTCCTCCTATGTACCGCCCGCATACTCCAAAAAAGCGTACCCGCTTGTCCACGCGCGCCGCCCTCCTGTTTCTCACGATATTATTATACCAAATCGTTATAATTATGTCAAGCCTTTGGACTATATTTCTCGGAGAAGAATTTGCCTGTTTTTCCACCGGCTTTTTAGGCGATTTTTTTGCCTATCAATTAAACTTTTTTTAAGCAAAACCCCCGCAATCCTTGCGGAATTGCGGGGGCGCGGTTTTTATTTTGCTTCTGCCGTTTCGTCAGCTTCTTCGCTCACATCCGCGTTCATTGCGGAAGTGCCGATATACTGGGGCGAAAGACCTTTGTAGCTCTTTGTGCCCGTACCTGCGGGAATCAGCTTACCGATAATAACGTTTTCTTTAAGCCCAACGAGATAGTCTCTCTTCGTGCGGATTGCCGCTTCGGTGAGCACTCTCGAAGTTTCCTGGAAGGACGCCGCCGACAAGAAGCTATCCGTTGCGAGCGCGGCTTTGGTGATACCGAGCAACACGCGCTTTGCAAGAGCGGGTCTGCCACCCTTTTGAATCGCCTTGACGTTTTCGTCTTGGAAGGTAACCATATCGACGAGCTCGCCGGGAAGCAGGTTGGTATCTCCCGCGTTCTCCACGCGAACCTTTTTGAGCATCTGACGGACGATAATTTCAACGTGCTTATCGTTGATTTCAACGCCCTGCGAACGGTATACGGACTGTACCTGTTCGAGGATATAGTCCTGCACGCCTTTTACGCCTTGTACGCGAAGGATATCCTGAGGATATACGCTACCTGCGTTCAAAAGCACGCCGGGTGCAACCTTGTCGCCCGTCTTCACGAGAAGCTCTGCGTTGAACGGCAACTGATATTCACGGACTTCGTTCGTCGCTTCGTTCGTGATCTTAATGCGGTTCAAGCCTTCGGAATTGTCTACTTCTACGACGCCTTCGACTTCGCAGATCGTCGCACAGCCCTTCGGCTTTCTGACTTCGAAAAGTTCTTCGACGCGGGGAAGACCTTGCGTGATGTCCCCCGTTGCGGCGATACCCCCCGTGTGGAAGGTACGCATCGTAAGCTGCGTACCAGGCTCGCCGATAGACTGCGCCGCGATCGTACCGACCGCTTCGCCGACCTGTACGGGAAGGGTGGTCGCCATATTCTTACCGTAGCACTTCGCGCATACGCCGAACTTAGAGGCACAGCCGAAGATACTGCGAATAGAAACTTCCTGAATACCCGCCTCGCAGATCGCGTTCGCTTCCGCTTCGTCGATAAATTCGTTCATAGAAACGATCACTTCGCCCGTTTCGGGGTGTACGACGTCCTCCGCCGCAAAGCGCCCAACCAAACGGGATTTAAGCCCTTCGATTTCCTTGCCGATCGAGTCGTAGATCGCCTTGACCTTCATACCCTGCGGCTTTCTGCCCGCGCAGCAATCCTCTTCGCGGACGATAATTTCGTGAGATACGTCGACGAGACGGCGGGTCAAATAACCCGAGTCTGCCGTTTTAAGCGCGGTATCCGTCAAACCTTTACGACCGCCGTGCGAGGAAATGAAGTATTCGAGAACGGAAAGACCGTTACGGAAACAGGACTTAACGGGAACTTCGATCTTTTTACCCTGAGGGTTAACCATTAGACCACGCATACCTGCGAGCTGTTTGATCTGGTCGATCGAACCACGCGCGCCCGAATCCGCCATCATCCAGATGGGGTTGAACTTATCTTTCGTGCCCTGTTCTTTCAAGAGGTTTGCCACCTTTTCCGTCGCGGTATCCCATTGTGCGATAACCGCCGCGTAGCGTTCCTCTTCGGTGAGCAGACCACGGTTCTTTTTCTTCGCGATCTTCGCAACTTCCGCTTCCGCGTTCGCTACGATTTCTTCCTTTTCTTCGGGAATCTTCATATCGAATACGGAGGTCGTCAACGCCGCGAGCGTGGAATATTTATAGCCGCGCTCTTTCATAGCGTCGAGAACGTAGGAAGCCTTAGGCGCTTTACCCGTTCTGAACGACGCCTCGACGATTCTCGACAAATGCTTTTTGCCGATCGCCTTCGCGTTGCCGATAAACTCGGTATCGAGCTCCAAGCGAAGATAAGATTCGGGAGTGTTTCTCTTCACGAATCCAAGATCCTGAGGAAGCCCTTCGTTATAAATAAGTCTGCCGATCGTCGTTTTGATAACGCCCGAAACTTCGAGCTTACCCGTCTTTGCGTTGCGGCGCACTTCCGCGTGTTTAATAAGCGTTTCGCCGTCCTTATTATCCACGGGGCAGGTGTAGGGCAAAGGCAAATCGTCGAATTTTCCGTCGGGAAGCACGACGACTCTCTTTAAATACATTTCGTCCTGTTCGTGCGCAACTTTCGTCTGATACGCCAAAATCGCTTCGTTTTCCGACGAATATACGGGCGGAATATACGCTTCGCCGTTCGGATCGGGACGACCCTGTTCGTCGTACGTTTTGCCCTCTTCGCGGCGTTTGATCGTCAAGCAATACGCGCCGATAATCATATCCTGCGTGGGCGACATAACCGATTTACCGTCGGCAAGCTTCAAAATGTTGTTTGCGGAAAGCATCAGGAATCTCGCTTCCGCCTGCGCTTCTACGCTCAAAGGAAGGTGCACAGCCATCTGGTCGCCGTCGAAGTCGGCGTTGAAAGGTCCGCAGACGAGCGGGGAAATCTTGATGGCGCGGCCTTCGATCAAAACGGGCTCGAAAGCCTGAATGGAAAGTCTGTGCAGGGTGGGCGCACGGTTCAAAAGCACGGGGTGGTCCTTGATAACGTCTTCCAAAACGTTCCACACCATATCCTTTGCCTTTTCCACGGCGCGCTTTGCCGTTTTAATATTATGGCATTGTCCGCTTTCCACGAGACGCTTCATAATGAAGGGCTTGAAAAGCTCGATCGCCATTTCCTTGGGCAGACCGCATTGATAAATTTTAAGTTCAGGACCTACGACGATAACCGAACGACCGGAATAGTCGACGCGCTTACCCAAAAGGTTCTGACGGAAACGACCCTGTTTCCCGCGAAGCATTGCGGAAAGGGATTTCAAATCGCGATTGGAAGGGCCTGCGAGCGCCTTGCCTCTTCTACCGTTATCCACGAGTGCGTCTACCGCTTCTTGCAACATACGCTTTTCGTTTTTAATGATCATTTCGGGCGCGCCGATTTCCATCATTTTCTTCAAGCGGTTGTTTCGGTTGATTACGCGACGATATAAATCGTTCAAGTCGGAGGTAGCGAATCTGCCGCCGTCGAGCTGAACCATAGGACGGATATCGGGCGGGATCACGGGAAGCACCGTTAAGATCATCCATTCGGGGCGGTTGCCGCTCTTTCTGAACGATTCGATAACTTCTAAGCGCTTGATCGCCTTGATCGCCTTTTGACCGGGGCCTTTTGCCGCGTTTACGTTCTCGTCGATAATCTTTTTGCAGACCTCGCTTTCTTTTTCAAGGTCTACCGCCATCAAAAGCTCGCGCACGGATTCCGCGCCCATCCCCACTTTGAGTTTGGTGACGGAAGAATCGCCGTATTTTTCCTCGATTTCGCGAAGCTGTTTGTCGGTGATCACCTGCTTATACGAAAGTTCGTCCACCGAGCCGGGGTCGAGCACCACGTAGGAAGCGAAGTAAATGACCTGTTCAAGCTGTTTGGGTCCCATATCGAGCAAAAGCCCGATCTTGGAGGGAACGCCCTTGAAATACCAGATATGCGACACGGGAGCGGCAAGCTCGATATGCCCCATTCTTTCGCGACGTACCTTCGCGCGGGTGATTTCCACGCCGCACTTTTCGCAGGTATGTCCTCTGTATTTTACTCTCTTATACTTACCGCAATGACACTCCCAGTCCTTCATCGGCCCGAAGATCTTTTCGCAGAAAAGACCGTCGCGCTCGGGTTTTTGGGTACGGTAGTTGATCGTTTCGGGTTTGGTTACTTCCCCGTAAGACCATTCTCTGATTTTTTCGGGAGAAGCGATGCTGATTTGAATGGAATTGAAATCGTTTAATTCGTACATAATATTCTCTCCTTACTCCTCGTCGTCAAAAAGGTCGCTTGCGTCCTTTTCGTCCTCGTCGTCCTCGTCGTCGAACAACTTGCCGAAATCGTCTTCCTCGTCGTCGTCAAACGCAACGCCGTCGTCGGAATCAGCCGTAAAGTCGTCCTCGTCGTCCTCTTCGAAGATAGACATTTCGCCGTCGAATTCGTCTTCGTCGTCGTCCTCTTCGTTGAAATCGATCTCCTCGAAGGATTCGTCGGACAGGTTGTCCTTGCGGCTCGCTTCGAGATCCGCCGATTCCTCTTCTTCCTCGAATTCGCGGATAATCAGCTCGTCGCCCGATTCCGTAAGCACCTTCACGTCAAGCGCCAAGGACTGCAATTCCTTCAAAAGCACTTTGAACGCTTCGGGAATCCCCGGTTCGGAAATGTTCTCGCCGCGAACGATGGATTCGTAGGTCTTGACGCGCCCTACCACGTCGTCCGATTTGACCGTCAAAATTTCCTGCAAGATATGCGCCGCGCCGTACGCTTCGAGCGCCCAAACTTCCATTTCCCCGAAACGCTGACCGCCGAACTGCGCTTTACCGCCGAGGGGCTGCTGCGTAACGAGCGAATAAGGACCGATCGCACGGGCGTGGATCTTATCGTCTACGAGGTGGATAAGTTTAATCATATACTGAACGCCGATCGTAACGCGGTTTTCAAACGGCTCGCCCGTTCTTCCGTCGAATACTTGGAACTTACCGTCAACGTTTCCGTCGGGATTCAGAAGGTTGTTTTCTTTAAAGAGCTGTTCGAGATCCTTCTCGTTCGCGCCGTCGAATACGGGGGTCGCGATCTTCCAGCCGAGCTGCTTACAAACGTAGCCCAAATGCACTTCGAGCACCTGCCCGATATTCATACGCGAAGGAACGCCGAGGGGATTGAGCAAGATTTGGAGCGGCGTACCGTCGGCAAGGAACGGCATATCCGCTTGCGAAAGCACGCGGGAGATAACGCCCTTATTACCGTGACGACCCGCCATCTTGTCGCCGACCTGAATCTTACGCTTTTGCGCGATATACACGCGAACGAGCTTGTTTACGCCCGGTTCGAGTTCGTCTTTGTTTTCTCTCGTGAACACCTTCACGTCCACGACCACGCCGCCTTCGCCGTGAGGTACTTTCAAGGAAGTATCTCTCACTTCTCTCGATTTGTCGCCGAAGATAGCGCGAAGCAGTCTTTCTTCGGGCGTGAGCTCCGCTTCGCCCTTAGGCGAAACTTTACCGACGAGGATATCCCCGCTCTGTACTTCCGCGCCGATACGGATAATACCGTCCTCGTCGAGGTCTTTGAGCGCGTCGTCGCCCACGTTGGGGATATCGCGCGTGATTTCTTCGGGCCCGAGCTTGGTATCTCTCGCTTCCGTTTCGTGTTCTTCGATATGAATGGAAGTGAACACGTCGTCCTGCACGAGCTTTTCGCTGAGCAAGATAGCGTCTTCGTAGTTGTAGCCTTCCCATTCCATATACCCGATAAGAATGTTCTTACCGAGCGCGAGCTCGCCGTTGTTGGTCGAAGGACCGTCGGCGATAATCTCGCCCTTTGCCACTCTGTCGCCCGTCGTTACGATAGGCTTTTGGTTGAGCGAAGTACCCGCGTTGGAGCGTTCGAACTTCTTCAAGGGATATTCGCGGATGGTGCCGTCGTCCTCTTTGATCTTGATCAAATTCGACGCACAGCCTACCACCACGCCCGCTTCCTTCGCGATCACGGTAACGCCCGAATATTTCGCGATAGCGCCTTCGATACCCGTCGCCACGATCGCGGATTCCGTCTTTAAAAGAGGAACTGCCTGACGTTGCATATTCGAGCCCATCAAGGCACGGTTGGTATCGTCGTTTTCAAGGAAAGGAATCAGCGCGGTAGCCACCGAAACGAGCTGCTTGGGCGAAACGTCCATATAGTCCATCTTTTCGCGGGGCATCTCCGTGATGTCGTCGCGATAACGGCAGCCTACGCGCTCGTTCACGAACCGACCCTCTTCGTCGAGGGGCTCGTTCGCCTGCGCTACGATATATTTATCTTCTTCGTCCGCGGTCAAATAGTCCACGTGATTGGTGACTACGCCCGCCTCCTTGTCCACTCTTCTATACGGGCTCATAATAAAGCCGTATTCGTTTACCTTCGCAAACGTCGCGAGCGAGGAGATAAGACCGATATTTTGACCTTCGGGCGTTTCAATAGGACACATACGCCCGTAGTGCGTGTGGTGAATGTCGCGGACTTCGAAGGTCGCGCGGTCGCGGTTCAAGCCCCCGGGGCCGAGCGCGGAAAGTTTACGCTTATGCGTAAGCTCTGCGATCGGGTTGGTCTGGTCCATAAACTGCGAAAGCTGGGACGAGCCGAAGAATTCGCGAATGACCGCCGATACGGGACGGATATTGATCAAAGCGGACGGCGTGATTTCCATCGGGTCTTGCGTTGCCATTCTCTCTTTGATAAGTCTTTCGAGTCTTGCAATACCCACGCGGAGTTGATTTTGGAGTAGTTCGCCCACCGAACGCACGCGGCGGTTGCCGAGGTGGTCGATATTGTCGATCGTGCCGATACCGTAACGAAGATCGAGGTTGCTCGAAATGGAAGCTACGATATCGTCTACCGTTACGTGCTTATGGCAGAGCTTTTCGATCAAAGGACGCATTTCCTTTTTCTGCTCTTGGGTAGGCACGGGGTTTTCGCTTGCGAGAACTTCGTGGAAAAGCTTACAAGCCGCCACGAACTTACGGCGGTTATCTCTTCTCTTCTCGCGGTTTTTCTTTTCTTCGGGCTTCTCGTCGGGCTCTTCCGCTTTTTCGTGCGTATAGTAAAGCGCGTCGATATCGTCGGTGTATTTTTCCGCTACTTCCTCTATCGAAAGCGCCGCACATTCCTCTGCGATTGCCTTCGAGAAGCGGTAGTTGGGATAATGAATGGTGGGAAGCAAGCCGAAATCCTTTGCTCTCGCCTGCACGGGAATATCCGAAATCGCCGCGAAATCCACGGTGTTGTTCGCGATAATCTTATGGCGCATTTCCCCGTTTTCGGGATCGTTTACGAGCACGAACACCTCGTTTACGCCCGCGTTTTGAATCTCTTTCGCCTTAACCTCGGAAATAACTTCCCCCGCTTCCGCTATAATTTCGCCCGTTTCGGGATTAACGATAGCGTCCGCGACCTTGCAGCCGGGCAAACGGTACGCAAGGTTGAGCTTCTTATTATATTTATATCTGCCCACCTTCGTGATGTCGTAGCGGCGGGAATCGAAGAACAGATTGAAAAGGTGCGCCCTTACGGAATCTTCCGTAGGCGCTTCGCCGGGACGAAGTCTGCGATACAGCTCGTACAGCCCGTCCGATTCGCTCTTCGCGGTGTCTTTTGCAAGGGTCGCCGCAATGATTTTATCGTCGGGGAAAAGCTCCTCGATCGCTCTGTTCGAGCCGAAGCCGAGGGCGCGCAAAAGCACCGTGATGCACAGCTTTTTCTTTCTGTCCACGCGGACGTACAAAGCGTCCTGCGCGTCCTGTTCGAGTTCGAGCCAAGCGCCGCGGTTGGGCATAACGGTCGTCGCGAATATTTCCTTACCCGTCTTATCCTTCGTGGAGGCGTTGTACACGCCGGGCGAACGGACGAGCTGGGAAACGATAACGCGTTCCGCGCCGTTGATGATGAAAGCGCCGTTTTCGGTCATAAGCGGGAGATCGCCCATAAACACTTCCTGATCGACGACTTCGTTCTTCACCTTGTTTACAAGGCGGACCTTCACGCGCAAGGGAAGCGCGTACGTAGCGTCGCGGGTACGGCATTCTTTTTCGTCGTACTTAGGTTTAGCGCCAAATCTGTGCTCTAAAAAGTAGAGCTCAAAGTGGTCGGAGTAGTCGGTAATCGGAGAAAAGTCCTCGAATACTTCGCTGATGCCCTCCCGAATGAAAGCCTGATAGCTTTCCTTCTGGATCTCAACGAGGTCGGGAATGTCGATTACTTCGTTGATCTTACCGAATTTTCTTCGTTCGGTTTTGCCATACTTCTGAATAGGTAAATCCATTTTCGTCTGAATTGCTCCTTACTTATATTTTAGCGACCTACCGAGTATATCTTTTCATCGATAAAAATCGAATTTTTCTTCTTACTTTTAAAACTTCCGCTCATTCGCTTTACTTTTCCCCTTTTTTTATATATAATATAGAGGAAATCACGGCTTCGCTCCGCTTTCTTTTTCCGCCTTTTTCGGCGGGTTAGCGGCACTACGCCATAATAAAGCATAATGATACATTATCTTATTATAAAGCAAGAAAGAAAAGATGTCAAGCGTTTTTTCGCGCTGTTTTTCTTTTTTTAAAAAATTTTCTTATTTGGGAAAAAATTATGAGAATCGACAAATTTTTAAAGGTATCGAGAATTTTAAAACGCCGCACCGTAGCGCAGGAAGCCTGCGGCGAGGATAAAGTTTTGCTGAACGGCAAACCCGCCAAGCCCGCCTCGAAGATCAAAATCGGCGACGAGGTGGAGATCCTCTATTCCTCGGGCACGCTCAAATTCCGCGTTTTAAATATCAAAGAAACCGTCAAAAAAGAAGAGGCGGCTTCCCTTTACGAGGTGATCAGATGAAATCGGATAAAAGAATTTCCGCCGTGATTTGCGCGGCGGGCAAGGGCGAGCGCGCGGGCTTTTCCAAAAACAAACTCCTCGTTCCCCTTTGCGGCGAGCCCGTGCTCAAAAAAACGGTCGCGGCGTTCGACTTTCCCGCAATCGACGAAATACTCCTTACCGTATCCCCCGCCGACGAAGCGGAGATCGGGGAATTATTTTCGGGTAACGAAAAACTCCGCCTCGTGAAAGGCGGCAACACCCGTTTTCAATCGGTGCAAAACGCGCTTAGGCAAGCGACGGGCGAGCTCGTGCTGATCCACGACGGCGCAAGACCCTTCGTTTCCCGCGAAGCGATCGAAAATTGTATCGACTGCACCCTGCAAAAGGGCAGCGGAATCTGCGCGATCCCCGCGACGGACACGATCGCCGTAGCCGAAAACGGAAAGATCGTAGCCGTTCCCAACCGCGCCTCCCTTTATCAAATACAAACCCCGCAGGGCTTTTTCACGGAAGAGCTTAAAAAAGCGTACGAGCTCGCTAACGACGGGCAAAAATCGTACACGGACGATTCTTCCGTCTACGCGGCGTTTATCGGCGCGCCTACTCTTTGCGACGGCTCGCCCGAAAATACTAAGCTCACCCACCCGCAGGACTTCGAAAAAACTTTCGCCCGCGTAGGCTTCGGCGTAGACACGCACGCGTTTGGGAAAGCGCAAAATTATATCGTCCTTTGCGGCGTGCGCGTTCCTTCGGAAAGCGGGTTGATCGCGCATAGCGACGGCGACGTTGCCGTGCACGCGGCGATGGACGCCCTGCTCTCGGCGGCGGGCTTGAACGATATCGGGCATTATTTCCCCGATACGAACGAAAAATGGAAAAACGCCGATTCTATGCAAATGCTCGACGAAGTTTTGCGACTTATCCGCGCGCGCGGCTACGGCGTGAAAAACCTTTCCGTTGCCATTCAAGCGGAAAAGCCGCGCTTGAAAAATTATATCGAGGAAATGAAAAACCGCCTTGCGGCGGCACTCAGCATTGATACGAACGCCGTGGGGATCACGGCGGGCACGAACGAAAAGCTCGGCTACGTAGGCGAAGGCAAAGGAATCACCGTGTACGCAACCGCGCTGTTAAAAGAGCTCTAACTCTGCTTGAAGTACGGCTATAACCCAAAAACGGCTCGACAAATGCTCAAAGCGTTAAATCTCCGCTGAAAATAAAACTCCTTAGATATTCCAAGTATTACTCCGTTTAGAATCCCACCAACTCTTTCATTGTCGTTTTTAGAGTCACGCATAAACCATAAAGAGTGTTGAATCGGATTTTCTTTCGCTTCGCTTGCATAATATCTTTTATCGTTTTTTCCCCTATGCCCGATCGTTTAGACAGTTCTTTTACTGTCCAATCTCTTTCCATTAACAAATTTTTTAAGTTTTGGGCTAATAATTGATATATATCCATACTTTTTCTCCTTTTCTTTAAATTATAGTACAAAGGCAAAAAAATACTTGATATTCTCATAATTGTGACATATGAAATAAGTATGATAAAAGGCAGAACGTGTAAATTGCAACACCGTCTACGGAAACCGCCCCGACCGAAGTCGGGGCGGTTTGCCTTTTCGTTTATTTTATTTTTCTTTTATTTCTTGCGCCGATACATTTTGCTCGCGCCCATCACTTCACTCACTTCAATGATGGAAACGAACGCGTTTTCGTCCAAAACCGCCACGATTTCTTTCAAATGCGCGATTTCGAAACGGTTAACCACCACGTAGAGCATCTTTTTTCCCGCGCCTGAATAATAGCCCTTTGCGTCCATAATCGTAATGCCGCGTTTAAGCTCTTCCGAAAGCGCACCCGCGAGCTCTTCCACGTTTTCCGTGATAATCAACGCGGCTTTGCCCTTTTCCAAGCCTTCGATAATAAAGTCGATCGTCTTTAACCCGATAAAATACGCGATCAACGAATACAACGGCAACACCCACGACGAGAAAATTACCGCCGCCGTGATAAACAGCACCGCGTTATACATCATCACGAACGCCCCGACGGACATTCCGAGTTTTTTGTGGAAAATAAGCGACATAACCTCCACGCCGTCGAGCGCGCCGCCAAACTTCATTACGAGTCCGCTCCCGACGCCCGATAACAGCCCGCCAAACAGCGCGCCGAGCACCTTATCGTCGCCCACGACGGGCGAGCCCCCCGAAAAATCGAAAGGAATCACGCTGTTGATCAAAAACGAGGCGAGCGAATAGATCGCAACGGCGTACAGCGAATAGATTAAAAATTCAAATCCGATCTTATTATGCCCGAACAGGAAAAACGGAATATTCAAAACGATCAGGAAAACGGACATTCCAAGCCACGCAGGGGTGAGCTTATCGAGCAAAATGGAAGTACCCGAAAATCCGCCGTCGTAGATATTCAAAGGGTATAAAAACAAGCACACGCCGATCGCGTTAATGATCCCCGCTATCGTGAGTCCGAAAAAATTCAAAGGTCGAAGTCCTTTTAATTTTTTGAGTTTATCGAAAGTTGCCATTGATTTCTCCTTATAACAGCGTTTTTAAAAGCTCCTCTCGGCTCTTTGCCGAAAGGTAGGCGGGCGGCACGTCGAGCATCGTTTTACAGCCGTATACCCCCTCTTGATTCAAGCGGTAAACCGCCCTTGCGCAAGCGACGAGCACCGAAGCGGTAAATTCGGGATTGGAATCCAGCTTCAACGAATATTCGATCACGTGCTTGTTCTTTCCGTTCTCGCCCGTTGCGCCGCTTCTGATCACCACCCCGCCGTGCGGAAGTCCGCCGTGCTTTTCTTTGAGTTCTTCTTTGGTGATAAAATGCACCGTCGTGTTATACTCGGCGAAATAATTGGGCATCGTTTTGATTTCCCGCTCGATTCGCGCCTTATCCGCGCCCTCTGTCGCCACCACGAAGCATTCTCTTTCGTGCTTTTGCGCCGCGGTAAAATCGGGATTCTCCCCCCTTCTCACCGCCGCCGTCGCGCTTTCTACGGGAACGGTATATTGCCGTGCGTCCACGACCCCTTCGATTCGGCGAATCGCGTCCGAATGACCTTGGCTTACGCCCTTACCCCAGAACGTATAGTCCTTGCCTTCGCTCAACACCGCGCCCGAATACAGCCTTGCCAGCGAGAACATACCGGGATCCCAACCCGCGGAAACGAGCGCCATGCGCTTTGCCTGCGCCGCAATCGCCTCCACCGCCGCCACGTGGCGAGGGATATTCGCGTGGGTATCGAAGCTGTCCACCACGTTGAAATATTTGGCAAGCGCGGGCGTTTGCACGGGCAAATCCGTCGCGCTGCCCCCGCAAAGGATCATCACGTCGATCTGATCTTGCATTTTGATCGCGTCGTCTATGGAATACACGGGAAGTCCCGTGCACGTTTTCACCGTTTCGGGCGAACGACGGGTAAACACGCCGACAGCCGTAAGATCGGGGTTTTGCCGAATGGCGTACTCCACGCCGCGCCCAAGATTACCGTATCCGTAAATACCAATACGAATGCTCATATATCGTTACCTCTGATAACAAATTCAATTATGATTATTATAGCACATACGGCAAGATTTTTCAAGCGTACGAACGTGAAAATTTCCGTCGTTTTTTTATTATTTTTTATAGAAGGTATTCGATTTTTTTATAATGGCAAAATCGGCGCTCGCAGGAACGCCGATTTCGCTTTCGTTAATAGATTAATACATTTCGATATACGCGTCGCGTTCCGCGCCGACGGAAACGTATTTGATCTTGCAGCCGCAAGCCTTTTCCAAATACGCGATATAGTCGATTGCTTCTTGGGGCAAATCTTCCTTTTTGCGACACTTGGAAATATCCGAATTCCAGCCCTTCACCGTTTCGAACACGGGCTTACATTCGTCGAGCACGTCGGTAAACGGGAATTCGTGCACGATCTCGCCGTTGAGCTCGTACGCCGTGCAAATTTCAAGCTCTTCGTAGTCCGAAAGCACGTCGAGCTTGGTGAGCGCGATCTCCTTCGCGCCTTGGCAACGAATACCGTAGCGGGAAGCAACCACGTCGAAAGGTCCAACTCTTCTGGGTCTGCCCGTCGCCGCGCCGTATTCCCCGCCGAGCGCGCGGAGCTTTTCCGCTTTTTCGCCGAAATATTCCGCCGTGAACGGACCTTCGCCAACGCAGGTGGAATACGCCTTCATAATCCCGATGGAATTATCAAGGGAAAGGTGCGGCACGCCCGCCCCGATCGGCGCGTACGCCGCGATCGTCGAGGAAGAGGACGTGTAGGGATAAATGCCGAAATCGATATCGCGAAGCGCGCCGAGCTGCGCTTCGAACATAATGTTTTTGCTTTCTTTATTCGCCTTGTCGAGATACAGCCCCACGTCGCAAATATAAGGCGCGAGCGGCTTGCCGTATTTTTCGAAATATTCGATCATTTCTTGCGTTTTAATCTCGTCCGCGTGATATCCGCCGACGACCGTGAGGTTTTTCCATTCCACGATGTCCGCCACTCTTTTATACAGTCTGTCCGTGGAAAGCAGCTCGCCCATACGGAACGCCTTTTTGAAATATTTATCCGCGTACACGGGCGCGATCCCGCGACGGGTCGAGCCGAATTTTTTGCCCGCCAATCTGTCCTCTTCGAGTCCGTCCTGCAACACGTTATAAGGCATCGTGATCACGGCGCGATCGGAAATTTTAAGGTTTTCGGGCGTGATCTTGATCCCGCCCGCACGCAAGCGTTCCATTTCCTCGCAAAGGTGCTTAATGTCGATAACCATACCGTTGCCCATCACGTTCACGACGTCCTCGCGCAAAATGCCCGAAGGCAGAAGATTCAAAACGAATTTCCCGCGTTCGTTGATAACGGTGTGACCCGCGTTGTTGCCGCCCTGATAACGGCAAACGATATCGAATTTTTCGGAAAGAAGGTCGACCATACGGCCCTTGCCTTCGTCCCCCCAGTTGATTCCGCAAATAGATGTAAGCATATCCGTTTCTCCTTTTGGTTTTTCTCGATAGCGTACGTAAAGGCGCGAAAAAAGCCGAGCATTTCCGAAACCTTTGCCGAAAAACGCTCCGCGTACCTCAATATGTACGCCTTATTATACTTCATTTTTTTTATTCTGTCAAGCCGTAAAGGGCAAAAATCGGGAAATTAAAAAAATAATCGGAAAAATTTTTTATAAGGTATTGACAAACCCGCGAAAATGCGGTATTATTATAGTAGAAAAATAACGTAATCCACCCTTAAATAAGGAGGTAATTTTATGTATTGCAGAGAATGTGGACAAAAACTCACCCTTCGCTTTTGCGAAAACGAAGGCTTGATCCCCTATTGCGGAACTTGCCAGTCGTATATGTTCCCGCAGTTCCCCGTCGCCGTGTCGATGGTCGTGACGAATCGCGCGCAGGATAAAATTCTGCTTGCCAAGCACGCCGAGGACGAGGACTTTATCCTGTTTGCAGGCTATATCAAAAAAGGCGAAAACGCCGAAAAAACCATCCCCCGCGAAATCAAGGAAGAGCTGGGGCTCGACGTCGTAAAGGCGAAATATATGTCCTCGCGCTATCACGCGAAAAAGGACGTTTTAATGCTGAACTTTATCGTCGTGATCGAGGAAAAGGAAATCAAGCTCAATCAAGAGATCGCGGAAGCGCGCTGGTGCACCCCCGAAGAAGCGGTCGCGCTCATTCGCAAGGGCACGACGGCGGAATTTTTCTTAAACAACGCCGTTCGCGAACTCAAAAAGAAAATTTAAGTATTTTCTATTTACGAAAATCGTCGCGGGAGCTCCCGCGGCTTTTTTTATACGAAAAATTTTTCTTTCCCTCTCAAAACCACCCGCCGTCCCGTTGACTTTTTGAATAATTTTTGGTAAAATATAAAAGATAAGACTATCGTCTTAGGGTCGAGGGGATAATCCCCTTACCCCTAAACCCTATCAAAAGGAAGGAGCAACCCTACGAATGAACAAACTCGGATTCGACAATAAAAAATACCTCGAAATGCAATCGGAAAAGATCGAAGAACGCATCAATTCTTTCGGAGGAAAGTTGTATTTGGAATTCGGCGGGAAGCTCTTCGACGACTACCACGCCTCCCGCGTGCTCCCCGGTTTTGAGCCCGACAGTAAGATCAAAATGCTCTTAAAACTCAAAGAGATCGCGGAGATCCTCGTCGTGATCAGCGCGCGCGATATCGAAAACAATAAATACCGCCGCGACCTCGGCATCACCTACGACGCCGACGTTTTGCGACTTCTCGATATCTTTAAAGCCAAGGGCTTGTACGTGGGCAGCGTCGTGATGACGATGTATCATTCCCACCCCACCGTGGACGGGTTTATCAAACGCCTCAACAACCTCGGCGTGAACGTGTATAAGCACTACGCGATTGAAGGCTATCCCTCCGACGTGCAAAAGATCGTCAGCGACGAGGGCTACGGCAAAAACGAGTACGTTCCGACCACCCGTCGGCTCGTGGTCGTAACCGCGCCTGGGCCCGGGAGCGGGAAAATGGCGACCTGCCTTTCTCAGCTCTATCACGAAAACGCGCGCGGCGTGAAGGCGGGTTACGCAAAATTCGAAACCTTCCCGATTTGGAATTTGCCCCTTTCGCACCCCGTCAACGCGGCGTACGAAGCGGCGACCGCCGATTTAAACGACGTAAATATGATCGATCCCTTCCATTTGGAAGCCTACGGCACGCTCGCCGTGAATTACAACCGCGACGTGGAAATTTTCCCCGTGCTCAACGCGATGTTCGAGAAAATTTTGGGCAAATCCCCCTATAAATCCCCTACCGATATGGGCGTGAATATGGCGGGAAACTGTATTTTCGACGACGAAGTTTGTCGCGAAGCCTCCAACGCGGAAATCATTCGCCGTTACTACGCCGCCCTTTGCGACGCGAGAACGGGCAGAGTGGGAAAAGAAGTCGTGGCGAAGCTCGAACTTTTAATGAGCAAAATGGGCGTTTCCACGGACGACCGCGCGGCGATCAAGCCTGCGCTCGAAAAAGCGGAAGCTACGGGCACGCCCGCCGTTGCCATTGAGCTGACGGACGGCACGATCGTAACGGGAAAAACGGGAAAGCTTCTCGGGGCAAGCGCGGCGGCGATTTTGAACGCGCTCAAAGTGTTGGGAGGTATTCACGACAAGATCGAGCTGATCTCCCCCACCGTGATCGAGCCGATTCAAAAACTCAAAGTCAATCATATGGGCGCGGTAAACCCCCGCCTGCACACCGACGAAGTGTTGATGGCGCTTTCCATCTGCGCGGTCACCAACCCGACGGCACAGCTCGCCTTAAATCAGCTGGACAAGCTGAAAAACGCCGAAATTCACTCGACGGTGCTGTTATCGCACGTAGACGAAAAGACCTTCAAGGCGCTGGGAATGCACGTAACCTGCGAGCCCGTGAAAGCCGCGCGACCTTTATAATCTTCTACCGCTGTCATTCTGAGGAGCGTAACGACGGAGAATCTCATTCCATAATCGAAAAGACGAGAAGCAATCGCTTCCCGTCTTTTCGTTATCAATCCTTTTTGTTTTTTCTCTTATGCTCACCGTATATGCCAGCCGTAACCGCCAACACAAAAACGACGACGCCGAACGCCGCGTCGAAAATCCACTTATCGCTATCCTCTCGACCGTTTTTCTCCTTTTCTTCCTTATATAATTCTTCTTCCGATTTCGAATCCGATTCTACGGAATAGAAACTCTCCGCTTTCGCGCGCTCCGCCTTTACGCTGATCACGCCTACAAACGCAAAAAAAGCCGTAAAAATCACACAAATCCACTTTTTAACGCTTTTCATTTCTGTCCTCTGTATAAAAAAAGATGTCGCTCCCTCACGAGAACGACACCGTAGAATATATCTTTCTCGTCAGTCACCACAACTTGTCTACAATTTAGGTCATATTGGAATTTGTAAACGCGATAAGAGATATAATCCACCAAGATTATATCCAATACGCCCAATTCTAAAATTGTAGATTCCTTCCGAAGAAAGAATAAAAGTTGTGGTATCCTTATTATACGCAATTTGAAAAAGAATGTCAACGGTTTTTACAACAAAAAACGGGAGTCCTGAAAACACCCGTCTTTTCCTTTCATTTTCCTTTCATTTTACTTTCGTTTTACTTTCCTAAAAGCTTACGAATCAATCTCACGATCAACCCAACCGTCAGCGACAAAAGCGAACAAGCAAGCGAGAACATAAGCCCGCCGATCAAATATCCCCCGCCGACGTTCATTCCTTCCACGAACCCGCCGTAAACGCTGTCGAACACGAATCCGAAAATCACGTTCAAAAGCACGATAATCACGATAATAAGCGGTAACGCGGTAAGCGAACCTTTAATGTCCGCGCCGCTCAAATTCTGGTGAATGGAAATACACATAGCCACGATAAAGAACACCCACCATTGCCAGCCGACCGTGATCGCCGAGAAGATGGAAATCGCTCCGTCCCAGAACACCCCGAGCATATCCCCGAGCAACCCCCACGAGAACCCGCCCGTCACGCTGTCGGTGAACGCCGAAAGGCTCGTCGTGAACTCCGAAAACGCCGTCGGCAACAACAAGCTCATCAAAAGGAACAACACCGCCGTGCCGCATACGATCGGCGCAACGCCGATAAAATAATTCCCGATAATGCACCAAATATTCTTGCGGTTATAAGAATGCGAAACGTAGCCGAGCGTGCCGTCCTCGTCGCCGATCTGGAACAGCTTGATATCCACGATCTTATGAAAAAACACCAAACACATCGCCGCGTGCCCCAACTCGTGAATAGGCGTGCCGATCACGCCCGTAGCGTAGCACACGCCGCGACTGTTCCCAACGAGCCGATAGAAAAACCGATTGACGAGCGAAATCACGTACCCGATCAAATACACGCCTACGATAAACACCAAAATTTGCAACAAAATATTCGTCCAAACCATAAATTTACCCCTTTTAGAGCCTATCCACAAGCTCTTTCTTTTTCTTTTCGTATTCCTCTTTCGTCAAAATGCCTTCCTCGTGAAGCTTATGCAGCTCCCTAAGCGCGTTCGCCGCCGAAAGAGTCGCGCAGCAACGCCTGTCGTGCTTTTGTTTAATCGCGTCAAGCCGTACCTGCTCCCGCCAAACCGCACCTTTTGCGTATAGCTTTTTGAAAATAACACCGCGCTTGAACAAGATCAACAAAGTCGCCGCGATCCAAAGACAAATACTAAGCAGCTGCGAAGGCGTAAGGAAAAAGCCCGTACCGCCACGGCTGTCCGCACGGAAAAATTCCATAATGAAACGGAACACGCCGTAGGCAAAGCACCAAATTTCAAGATTATACTTCCCGAATTTTTTGCGCCCCGCAAGCATTACGATACAGATAATAAGCTCGAACACCGCTTCGAAAAGCTGCGTAGGCAAAACGGGTAAACTCCCCCCGTCCGCCGCGGGGAATTGATTCGCCGCGCTACTTCCCTCGGGGAAGCTTACGCCGAAAATGCTGTCCGTCACTTGCCCGTAGCAACAGCCGCCGAAAAAACACCCCACTCGCCCAAGCGCGTGCGCCAACACGATCCCGGGCATCATAAGCGCGAAAAATTTCAGCGTTCTGCCCTTCGCTTCGGGCACGCATTTGTGAATGAGAAAAATCGCCGTCGGGAATCCGCCCGCAACGCTTCCAAGCCACGTGATTCCGCCCGCCGTGAGCTCGCCCGCTTCAATGGAAAAGAAAATCAAGTCGAATAACCACGCCGAAACGCCCATCGCGGCAAAGGAAACGATCGACACGAGAAACAGCCGAATACGGGTTTCCCGCGTGACCTTTTCAAAGCGCGTGAACGCAATATACGTCATAATCA
>JAZRHC010000018.1:0-17632 GCA_045644545.1 Candidatus Scatosoma sp.
GGGGGTAGGAGTATAATAAAGAAGAGAAAATATGTTATGGGATAATTGTAATATATTTTTTCGAGATTGCATAGGTTTGTTTAGGACAGCTTGCAAAAAATACTTAATTTTCGGTATCAATAAAGTGCAGCGCTTTATGATAATATAAAAAAGGAGAACAAATTTTATGAGAAAAAGAAAAGCGGCAGTCGTGGGCTTTTTAACCGCGGCAGCATTGACGATTGGTATCGGTTATGCGGCATTGAGTGATACGTTGGATATCACGGGTAGAGCAACCATTACGAGAGATGTTTCTAATCAGGTTTTTGATAGCAACGTTTATTTTGCTGAACCCGTCGTGTCAGACGCAGCCAAGTACGACGCGCACTATGAAAGCGAGACCGACAAGGACCATATTGTATTTAACGTTTTCGGTTTAACGGCAGTTAATGAATCCATTACGATGAATTATACGATTAAAAATGACAGTGGATATGATGTCAACGTGACGTTAAATTCCTCAGAGGATACGCCTGTGACGAATACAAATGCATCCCATTTCGAGTTGACTTATACGGATGCGGCTGGCATTACGCTTACGACTACGACTCCCATTGAGATAGCGGCGGGTTCGTCGGCTGACGTGAAAGTGACCGTTAAGCTGTTGGCGTTTACTACGGACGTAGACGTCACCGCTTCGTTTGCAATCGGCTTATTGGCACAATCTGCGACCTAATCAACACACATAAAACCATACATAACGAAAAAGGAGGAGCGGGCGAATGACCAAGGATAGAAAAATCACGTATGCGATTTCCATATCCGTCTTCGCACTGCTCCTGACCCTTTCGTTGATTCCGTACGGGGAAAGCAGGCTTTTCGCTGCGCTCCTGCTCGTGCCTATTACGGCGATCGCATTGGTTTTTATCAAAAAAAGAAGTATTTTTTCTTACAACAAACAACAGGTCTTTTTTCTTTTGGCGGTAATGGGCGTATTGAGCGTCGTGCTCTACTATCTCACGATCTTACCGTTCGGCTTTGGACGGCGTTCGCAAGGGTTTACCTTCGGTTTGATCGGGAAAACGGTTTTGCCGACGGCGGTGATCGTCGTGGCGACGGAGCTGATTCGGAGCGTTTTGCTGGCGCAAAAAAGCAAAGTCGCGGACGTTTTCGCGTATTTGATCTGCGTGCTCGGCGAGGTGTTGCTCGTTTCGGGCTTTGGCGTAATCGAGCGTTTTAATCAATTTATGGACGTTATGGGTCTGACGTTGTTTCCTGCGCTTATCGCGAATTTGACCTATCAGTATTTATCCAAAAGATACGGGGCAAAACCGAATATCGTATACAGGCTGATCACCACGCTGTACGCACCGCTGATTCCGATCGTTTCGCTGATTCCGGATTCGCTGTTGGCGTTTGCAAAATTGATCTTGCCGATACTCATTTACTGGTTTATCGATTTGTTGTATGAAAAAAAGCCGTTATACGCGACCAAACGTAAAAGTAAATGGGGCTATTTGGGCTGGGGCGTGTTTGCGCTCTTGCTCGTTTCTATCGTCGCGCTCACGTCTAATCAATTCGGCGTTGGAATGCTCGTGATTGGGTCGGAGAGTATGACGGGGGAATATAATAAGGGCGACGCGGTGCTCTACGAGGAATACGACGATCAAACCTTGAAAGAGGGGGACGTCGTGGTGTTCCGAAAGGGAAATTCGAGGATCATACACCGCGTAGTAGAAATCGAGAGAATAAACGGGCAGAATCGATATTATACGAAAGGGGACGCCAACGAGGACAAGGACTCGGGGTATATCACCGACGAGTCGATTATAGGCGTTGCAAGCGTGAAGATTCCCTATCTCGGATATCCTACGATATGGCTGAGGGATTTGTTCTGAGAAAGCGAAATTACGTTTACGACTAAAAGGAGTTAAAATGTCAGACGCCGAAAAGAAAAAAAGAGCGGAATATAAAAAGAAAAGAAAAAGATGGCTGATCGTTTGGTCGGTCCTTTTAGCCGTGCTTGCGATCGGTATCGTTATTTCTTCTATCGTTTATAACCGTAAAACGGAAACGGTGTATATCGCCTACGCCGAGCGTAGCGCGGTGGATTATAAGGTGAAATATAAGGAAAGCGAGTTCTACGACGAGGAGTGGCAAGGACCTAATCAGGCGTACGTGGTTTCGTTGATCGAGCAGGTTGGCGCGGATTTTTCGTACGGGCTTTCGATGGATTCGAAGAACGTGAACTACGAATATACGTATGGGATCGACGCACAGCTGAAAATCGTGGATAACGCCACGAAAAAGGCGATCTTCGAGCCTACCTACACGCTCAAAGAGGCGCAAACGGCGCAAAGCGCGAGCAATAAGCTCGCAATTAACGAGCGCGTAGAGATCAACTACGTGGAATATAACGAGCTTGCCAAAAAATTCGTGGATACGTACGGTTTGAGCGACGCGACGGCGACTTTGACGGTGAAAATGAATATTACGGTCGTTGGCTCGTGCAAGGATTTCAAGAATAAGAGCCGAAACGACTACGTAGTGTCGCTGAATATTCCCGTTGCGGTGAAAACGATGGAAGTGCAGATGACTTCGACCGTGCCGACGGGCAAAAGCAAGGTGCTTGCGTGCGACAGCGGGTTTGATAAAGAGGCGTTTAAAACGGCGCTCATAATCCTTTCGGCGGTGGAAGCAGGGTTGATTTTAGGGTTCGTCGCGTTTGTTTTGGGCACGCGGAACGAGGATATCAACTACTCGATCAAGGTGAAAAAGCTGGTGGCGAATTATCGTTCGTACGTGCAGAAGATCAACAACGGATTCGACACGGCGGGGTATCAGCTTTTGGCGGTGGATTCCTTTTTGGAGATGCTCGCGATTCGCGACACTATTCAATCGCCTATTTTAATGAGCGAAAATAAGGATCAAACGCGCACCGTGTTCTTTATTCCCACGAACACGAAGATATTATATACTTACGAAATTAAGGTCGAGAATTACGACGAATTATATAAAGAAGCGGACGATACGGCGGGTTCGGAAATTTTCAAGGACGAAACGAGCGTAGCGACGGAAAAGGAAACGGCGGCGGAAACTGCCGAAACGGTGGTGCAAGAGGTCGCGCCAGAGGTCGTGCAAGAAGTCGTGCAAGAGCCGACTCAAACGACGGAAAATACGGAAAATACGAAAAACGCCGAAGCCGAACAAATCGCGGAGGAGATTGCGCCGAGCGAGGACGAAGGTGGGCACGGATATAATTTCGGGCCGAGAATGGATTACAGCTTCGAAGCAAGGCTTACCCTTGCCGAAGAGGAGATCAAGGACTATTATAAACAGGTCGTGGATTTCGTCCGTTCGTACGGGAACGTGAAAATTTCCAGAAGCTGGAAGCGTGAAAGAATTTATAAAGGGCGTAAGCTGTTTGCGGCGTTGTCGTTCAGGGCGAATAAGCTCGTGATCACGCTCGCGCTCGACCCGACTACGGCAGACGCGAAATACCACGCGAAGGACGTGACGGGAATGAAACGCTACGAAGGCACGCCGATGCTGATGCGGATCACTTCCACGCGGAAAGCGAAATACGCGATCGAGCTTTTGACGGCGTTGTTTGAACGAGAAGGCTTAACGAACGGGAACTTGAAGGTGAAGCCGACGACGATTGCGAAAAAGTCGAAAACGGCGCTTTTGAAAAATAATTTGATTAAGATCGAGTCGGCGTGAGAATAGTGAATAGGTAATAGTGAATAGGTAATAGGTAAAGAAGGAGGGCGGTATCAATGAAAGGATTAGCGAAAATTTTCATTGCGACCGCTCTCACCGTTTCCGTTGCGGGTACGAGTATCGGCTACGCGCAGCTCTCCGATACGTTGAACGTGATCGGCACGGTAGACGTCACCCCGCCCGACGGGGTGTTTATCTACGAGGTGAACGAGCCGAGCGACGGGAAGGTTACCGTCAACAGCTATTCGGGCACGGTGCTCAATTCCACGACGAATTTGGGCGCGGACGGGGAGTCGGTGGCTACCGTCGAGATTTCCGTTTATAATAATTCGGGATACGTGTACGTGTTTAATACCGTGAAATATATGGACGACGAGAGCACCTACGATAACCAAAATATTCACTACGATTTGGTCGGGCTTGCCAAAGGGCAAGAAATCGAGGGCGAAGGGACGATCACGTTCACGCTGGAATTTTATTATTTGAATCCTGAGGAAATCACGAATACGATTTTAAATTCCGTGTTGAATTTTGAGTTCGTGCCGCACGCGGACTACGTGCCCGAAATTGCGGTAGACGGCGCGGCGGGACAGTTTGAGCAAATTTTGAATACGGAGACTTCTTTCAATGAACTGATTACGCAAATGGAATCCACGAGCTGGGATCGATTGAGCGATACCTATATCGGGAACGTCGTGGGGGCGACCAGCGCGGATAGCGAGGTGTTGAACGAGCTGTTCACGGTGGACGGCAAGAATTATCTTACCTTGAATATAAACGGTGAAGAAACCAACGTAACCGCGCTGATCAAGCGGGAAAACCTCGACGACGACGCTTCCACGGGCGACGAAAACGGAGACGAAATGACCATTTATATGACGGCGGACGATTTGACGACGATGCGATACGGAAGCGACGCGACGGTGTACGCTTGCGTGTTCACGAAAGTCGGCGACGGAGAGTGGTATCAAATCGGGCAAATGTACGAGGGAACGGCTACGGTATGTTCTTACGTCGGGTTCTGGGGACACGATTCCTTTAATACGGATACTTGGGAGTCTACGGTTGCCTACTACGGTATTGCGGCGGGCTCGGAAATCGGTCCGATCGTGAAGGCGATTCCCGAAGAAGAAAGATAAACAAGCGCAAAAAGATTTAGAGCACGCTCTAAATCTTTTTACATTTTAGTTAAAATATGCTATAATAGTAGAAATCACAAAAGATCGCAAGGATAATCGGAATGAATAAAGAGAAGTTAAATAAGTGGGCGGAGCTATTGCTCGATACGGGGAAACGGAACAATTTGATCAGCTTCAAGGATACGAAGGCGAGCACTTTGGAAATTCTTTCGCCCGATTTCGTAACCATTTTCAATCGCGCGGAGCATTCCGCCGTTTTTGAAGTGTACGATCCCAAATTAGAGGGCGAAGAGGAGTTTGAGGGTGCGGAAGAAAAAAGCGCCGAACGCTGCGTTTCTAAGGAGGAGTATTTGCGCGCTTACGAGCATAAGCTGAAAAAACAGCAAATCCTCGTGTATAACACGGATAATAAGCCGATCGCCGCGTTGAAAAATATCCGAAAAAAAGCCAAAACCGCGGTGGAAGAAACGGGCGTGAATATCGCCTATATCGCGTTCGGGTTTATTGGGTGGACGGAAAAGGAAGATTCGCAAGCCGTGATGCGCGCTCCGATTTTGCTTGCACCGATCACGATCGAGAACGAATCTTCAATCGAGCCGCATTACATAAAGGTCACGGACGACGAAATTATCGTCAATCCCACGTTTGCGTTCAAGCTGCAAAACGAGTACGGGATCAAGCTCCCCGAATTCGACGAGGACGAAGGGATCGAAGTGTATTTTTTGAAGATCGAGCAATTGCTTTCCAAGCTGAAATGGAAGGTTTCTACCGAATGTAAGATCGGTATTTTCTCGTTCTTGAAAATCAATATGTATAAGGATTTGAAGGACAACGCGGAAACGATCGTAAAAAACGGGAACGTTCGCGCGTTGCTGGGAGAGCCCGATACGAAATTTTCGGGCGAAGGGGAAAAAGCCGACGAGATCGATCTTTTGGACTTGCATAACGTCGTGGACGCCGATTCCAGCCAAGCCGAAGCCATTAAAATGGCGTTACAAGGAAAAAGCTTCGTGTTGCAAGGGCCGCCGGGGACGGGGAAAAGCCAAACGATCACGAATATGGTCGCGGAATGTCTTTTGAACGGAAAAAAGGTGCTGTTCGTTTCCGAAAAGCTCGCCGCGTTGAACGTCGTTTACGAAAAACTCAAAAACGCGGGTTTGGAAGAATTTTGTTTGGAATTGCACAGCCATAAAGCCAACAAAAAACAGGTGATCGAAGAGCTTTGCCACACGCTGAAATTGCAAAAAAGCGGCGTGTCGCCTCAGGCGGAGAGAGAACTCAAAGCCAAGCAAGAAGCGCAACGAAAATTAGACGAGTACGCCGCAGAATTGCATAAAGTCCGTCCGATTATCAATAAAACGCTTTACGCGTTATACGAAGAAGTTTCGGCGCATCGGTTTGCGCCCGATATGGAGTTCGTCGTTCCGAACCTTAAAAATAAGGGCGAGGAGTATATAGAGCAAGCCGAAGCCGCGCTTTGCCGATACGTTGAGTATATCCCGTCGATCGGGTACGATTATCATAATAATATTTGGTACGGCTACGAAAATCTCGATTGCTCTTATCAAGCGGTAATGCAGGTGAAAGCCGATTTGCTCGCCGTTTCGGAGCTCGCGCGCGCGTTGCGGGAGCTTTCGGAGCGGGCAAAGGAAAAATACGGCGTAACCGTTCGCACGCTTACGCTGGCGCGCGCCTTTGAAAAATTCTTCGCGCTTGCAAAAGACAGCGGGTTTATCACCCCGTCGCTTTTGATAAAATCAACGCTGAATAACGCGTTGGAAACGGTAGAAAGAATGCAGGTGCTCGCGAGGGAGATTTTGTCGAAAAAAGGCGTTTTGGACGAAGCGTTCGACGAGGATATTTATAAGCTCGACGGGCAGACCTTGCATAAAAAGCTGACCAAGCAGTTTAACGGATTTTTCTCCCGCCTTTTCAGCGGCGAATATAAGCGTATCGTCGGCGAGCTCAAGCTTTGCAAGAAAAACGGAAAAAAGCCGAATTATAAAACTGCCGTCAAAGCCGTGGACGATCTGCGCATTTATCAACAAAAAACGAACGAATTCAAGCGCTTGGAAGCAAACGTGCAAAAGGCGCTCGGGGAATCGTATAAAGGCGTAAACACCGATTTTGCGCGCTGTATTTCCGATCTTTGCGATTTGGCGGAAATTCATTTGGAGGGCGCAACGTTTGGTCGGTTGGCGACGGCGAGCCCCTCCGCGTTCGTGGAGCAAAAGGCGATTTTTGCGGAGTTTGCAAGCGGATACGCAAAAGTATTTTCGGAATGCGGCGAAGCCGAAAAACGGCTAATCGCTTGCTTTGATCGGAAAAAATGCGATTTGCAAAACCTAACGCTCAACGATTTGATCGAAAAATGCGAGGGCTGCCGTGAAAGCGCGGATAAGCTCGATAACTGGTGCGAATTCTTAAAGCTTCAACAACGCTTAAAGGCTTTGGAATTGCAAGCGTTCGTCGATCGCACGATCGAAAAACAATTCGAAGTGGCAAATATTATTCCCGTCTATAAAAAAGCCTTTTATACCCAATGGATAGACGCGACATTGCACGAATCCCCCGTGCTTTTGGGGCTCGCGCGCGTTCCGCACGACGAAGCGGTGAAGCGGTTTAAAGAAAAAGACGAGCTTCACTTTGAGATCAATAAAGCGAAAATCAAGGCGAATCTTTCCGCGCAAAGACCCAACCTCGATATGGTCGCGCAGGGGAGCAGTATCGCGATCTTGCTTCGCGAGGGCGAGAAAAAACGCAAACAAAAAGGCATTCGTTCGTTGCTTTCCGAAATAGGCGAATTGGCGCAGACCTTAAAGCCCTGCTTTTTGATGTCGCCACTCAGCGTAAGCACGTATTTGAGCTCGGATATGAAATTCGACGTCGTGATTTTCGACGAGGCTTCTCAGATTTTCCCGCAAGACGCGGTGGGCGCGATCTATCGCGGGGCACAGTTGATCGTCGTCGGCGATTCCAAGCAAATGCCGCCGAGTAATTTCTTTAACGCTTCGGTGGAAGCGGACTTAGACGACGAGGAAGAAGATATCACGGATTTCGAATCCATTTTGGATCTTTGCTCGACTTCCTTCCCTCAGCGCAGATTAAAATGGCACTACCGCAGTCGTTTCGAACAGCTTATCTCTTTCTCGAACGAGAATTTCTACGAAAGCGATCTCGTCACCTTCCCGTCCTCGAAGACGGATAAGGTTGGGATCGGCGTGGATTATATCTACGTGAACGGCGTGTTCGACAGAAAAACGAAAACCAACCGCGCGGAAGCGGAAAAAATCGTCGATTTGGTGTTCGAGCATATTCAAAAATATCCCGAACGCAGTTTGGGCGTGGTCGCGTTCAGTATCTCGCAACAAAATTTGATCGATAGGCTGATCTCCAAGCGCAGACAACAAGACCCGTCGAAGGATCACTTTTTCAAGTCGGATAAAGCAGAGCCTTTCTTCGTGAAGAATCTGGAAACGGTGCAGGGCGACGAACGGGATACGATTATATTCAGTATCGCGTACGCGAAGGACGCGCAAGGAAAATTGCTTTTGAATTTCGGACCGATCAACCGCGAGGGCGGCGAACGCCGCTTAAACGTTGCCGTTACCCGCGCGAAATATAACGTGCAGCTCGTATCCTCTATGCATTATACGGAGCTCGATTTATCGGGCTCGAAATCGGTCGGCGCGAGATTGCTCCGCGACTATCTGGAATACGCCGAAAAGGGCGCGGTCGGGGTAGAGAGAGCGGGAAGCGACAATCCGTTCGAGAAGTTCGATTCGGACTTTGAAACGGAGGTTGGCGAATTTTTGCGCGAAAGAGGCTATGAGGTGGATATGCAGGTCGGGTGTTCGTCTTTTAAGATCGATTTGGCGGTAAAACGCCCCGATTCATCCGATTATCTTTTAGCGGTGGAATGCGACGGCGACACCTATCGCCTCTCTAAAACCACGCGCGATCGCGATCGGCTTCGCCAAGAAATTTTGGAGAGAATGGGCTGGAAATTCTACCGTATTTGGTCGACCGATTGGTTCAGAAACAAGCGTTTGGAAAAGGAACGGTTGCTTACGGCGGTGAAAGAAGCCTTTGAAAGCGCGCCGAAAAAAAACAACCGACACGCCGCGATAGAAGTGTCTTTTGAAGAAAGAATAGAAGAAAAACACTTCGAGTTTCCCAAATATCAAATGGCGGACGAGTGGGCGCTCGCTAGACGAATGAATAACGACGTTCTCCGCGTTACCCGCGCGATTTTGGAAGCCGAAGCGCCGATTTCGGAAGAATGGCTGTTAAAGCGTATCGTATTTTTATTCGACGGCAGGGAAAAGGTAACCAACGTCGTCCGCGACGAATTTAATCGAGCGATGTGGAATTGTCAAAGACAAGGGATTATTCGCCAAAACGGGTTCTTGTATTTGCAAGGCAAAGAAATTCCTATGTTGCGCGTGCCCGTAGAGGGCAAAGTACCCCGCGAAGTCAAGTATATCGAAATAGAAGAATTGAAAAAGGGCGTCAGGGCGTTGCTGAAACAAAACGTGACGGCGGAAAAAACGGGTCTGTTTAAATTGCTTGCCGCACAGCTTGGTTTTGCTCGTATCGGCGAAGCGATGTCGGCACAATTCGAAAACACCTTGCGGTTAATGAAAGACGAGCTTGAAATCAACGGCGAAATGCTTTCGTTAAAATAATTTTTCAAAGAAAAAACCTGCCTTTCAGGCAGGTTTTTACGTGAAAACCGTTATTTTCGATGTTCTTTGGGAAAGTTAGACGAACAGCGGGGGAAGGACGAGCGCGCCGATCACGAGTACGCCGAGGGCGATACGGTACCAGCCAAAGACCGTGAAATCGTGCTTTTTTACGAAGTCCATTAAGAATTTGATCGCGAATAACGATACCGCAAACGCTACGAACGCGCCGATCAGAAGATACCCGAATTCCGCCGCCGTGAACGCGAAGCCGTATTTTAAAAGCTTTAAAAGGCTCGCGCCGAACATTACGGGGATTGCGAGGAAAAAGGTAAATTCCGCGCCTGCGGGGCGGGAAATGCCTAAAAGGAGCGCGCCGAGAATCGTCACGCCCGAACGGGAAGTGCCGGGGATAAAGGAAAGGGCTTGGCAAAGACCGATAATAATTGCGTGGATATAGCTGATTTGCGAAGTGCTTTCGATTTTAAAGGTGCGCTTTTTGTTCCAAAGCTCCATTAAAATAAACGCCGCGCCGTAAAGAATGAGCGTGATCGAGATCACGAGCGGGGAGTCGGGCATATCGAATAAAAGCCCTACCACCGCCGCAGGGACGCACGCGACGACGACCTTTCCCCAAAGGTTGAAAATATCTTTTTTCACTATCAAGCGGGTTTTAAGTTCGCCTTGCTCGGTTTGTTTCTTTTCCGTGCCGAACGGAAATAATTTTTTCCAAAACAAGATCACGACGGCGAGAATGGCGCCGAGCTGGATCGTATATAAGAACACTTCCTTGAATGCGGGGGAGCAGTCGAGCGGAAAAAGCGCGTCGAAAAGGAGCATATGCCCCGTGCTGGAAATGGGTAACCATTCGGTGATCCCTTCGATTATGCCGAGAAAAATAACTTTTAAAATTTCAAGAAAACGCATATTATCCTCTTAAAAACGCGGAATACAATAAATATATTGTAAGAAGTAGTAAAATTATAACATTTTCAGGGCGATATGTCCACAACTTTTCATAAAAAAAGCGAAAAAAGGCAAAAATTTTTTTATAAACAATTGCAAATAATAAAAATTTGTGATATAATAATTTTGTATTCGGAAAATACTTCGGATAAATCGGGTACGTTGGGTTTATAAAATGCCGTAGGGGCATCACTTCGAGGGGGAATTTCGGGGTACAAAAATACTAGGGAGGTACTCCAATGAGTCAGGGAACTGTTAAGTGGTTCAATGCGGGAAAAGGCTATGGCTTCATAGCCGGCGATGAGGGCGGCGACGACGTTTTCGTGCATTTCTCGGCGATCGTGGCGGAAGGCTACAAAACGCTGAAAGAAGGGCAGAAAGTTTCGTATGAAACGGAAGCCGACCCCAAAAACCCCGATAAACTGCGTGCGGTAAACGTTTGCGCGTTGTAATCGGGTGGGGGTTCGTAAAGCGTTCGCCTTTACGAAGCTGAAATGATCGGTCGCATTGTCTTAAAGGACTGTGCGACCGTTTTTCACAAAAAAACGCTTGCGCTTGGGGTTGGGTCGGAAAAGCGTATTTCGAAGCGATCGGCTATCGCGCGAGCTTCTACGAAACCTCGATTGAGGACGGTGTGACGGTGAGTAAATTATAAAAACGGGCGCACCGTGTACGGAATGAAAAGAAAAAACCCGACTTTCGTCGAATTTTCGTTTAAGTTTTCGAGAATTGTAAGGCAAGCTTTAAAAGCTTGCTTTTTTCGTTGTCTTTTGGGTTGACGGCAAGGTGCGATAAAAGCTTGTTTAAAATTTCGGAAACGCGGGGGGCAGGTACGCCTTTATCGATAAGGTCTTTACCCGTCACACGCAATTCTTTTAAGGAAAACGGCACGTTTTCCGCACGCATTTTTTCGAGTAGCTTTTGCCATTTTAGGTTTGTCGGGCAGGGGGAAGGATCGTCCTTACAGCCCGAATAGTCCGCTTGTTTTACCTGCATAAGCGCGGGCAGAAGGGGCGCGTGGGCGACGAAGAATCGGCGTAGCTTGTTTTCGCCCGTCTGCAAATTGAAATCGTACATATGCCAAAGCACGAGCTCTTTCACTTGCGCGACCGTCTTTTTCGGCGCTTTTAAGCGGTTTAGAACGTTTTCCGCGATCTCCGCGCCTTCGGTGGGGTGCTCGTGGGCGTTGCCGTCGCGAAGGGCGCAAAAGGGCTTGCCGATATCGTGCAACAGCACGGCGAGGCGCACCTCGTCGCTTGCGTACAGCGTGGCGCGCAGAGAATGGAACAGCACGTCGTAGCTATGAAAATCCGCCCGTTGCGCCATTCCTTTGCCGAGCGTGAGCTCGGGCAGGAGCTTGGAAAGTACGCCCGTTTTTTCGAGCAGTAAAAGCCCTTGATAATGCCCGCCCTCGTTGCCGTACGCGCGGTCGGCGGATAAGATCTGCAACAGCTCGGCGTAGATTCGCTCGGGGGTGATATCCAAAATAAGCTCGGCGTTTTCCGTCGCGCCCGCAAGGCAGTCTTGATCGGGCGTGAAGCCGAGCTGCGCGGCTTGTCGGGCAAGGCGCATCAATCTCAGCCCGTCCTCGCCGAACACCCGATTTGCTTCGCGAACGGTGGAGATTCGTTTTTCTTTGATCGCGGGAATCCCGCCGAGTGGATCGACGAACTTGCCGTTTCGGATATCGTAGTAAACGGCGTTCATCGTGAAATCCCTGCGCTTCGCGTCGAGGGAGATATCGTCCGTGAAAAAGATTTCGCGGGGGGTATGTTCGCCGCGAACGTATTTATCCGAGCGGAACGCCGCGTATTCGAGCTCGTTCCCTTGCCCGTCCGTAAGCTTCACCGTGCCCGTGTTTTTATAAACCGAACGCACTAAAAATCCGCATTCCTCGGCGCACTTAGCCAAGCGTTCGGGCGGGAGAGGAGCGCAGATATCGAGGTCGGGCTTCGCTTTCTCTTTGCCGAGCAAAAAATCGCGCACGCTACCGCCCACGAGATAAAGGGGCGTGGGGCAAAGCTCGGTAAGTCGGAGTAAATTTTTAGGTAAAATGCTTCGCATACGGGAGTTCCTTGAAAAAAATTCGTAAATACAGTATAACAAATTTCAAAATAAATTGCAATTGATTTGCAATTCTTTGAAAAGTGTTATATAATAGATACGCGGAATTTTTTTATAAGGCTTCCGTTCGTTTGAGAAAAAACGGTAAGATTTTACGAAGGCAGAGGAAAATGTTTCATATCATTTCAAACCCCGTTTCGGGGAAAAAGGGGAATTTGCGTAACCCCGAGCTCGTTTCGCGCGTTTTCGAACGGCACGGGCTCGAATATACGCTCTATCAAACCGCCTATAAAGGCGAGGGCAAAGAAATTGCCGAACGAATCACCCGCGAAGGCGGACGGGATATCGTCGTGGTCGGCGGCGACGGCACGTTGCACGAGGTGTTGAACGGGCTTTCAGATCCGTCCGTATGTCGATTAGGCTTAATCCCTTCGGGCACGGGCAACGATTTTGCCTACGCGGCGGGACTGCCCACGAACGCGGAGCAAGCCGCGGAGCTGATCGCCACGGGCGAGGCGAAGGACACCGACTATATCGAGGTGGACGGGAAACGCTGTATGAACGTTTGCGGGCTGGGAATGGACGTGGACGTGTTGGAGCGTTGCAGTCGCGGGAAAACGCGGGGGAAGATAAAATACCTCAAAAGTCTGCTTTCAAGCCTGTTTGCGTTCAAGGGCTATAAAGTGACGGTGGAAGCGGACGGCGAAACGCTCGAAAAAGACGCGCTGATCGCCGCGGTATGCAACGGAAAGGCGTTCGGCGGGGGGATTCGTATCTGCCCCGTGGCGGAGATAGACGACCACAAATTCGACGTGACGGTGATCGATTGCCCGAATAGTAAATTCAAGATCGTCAAAGCGTTTTTAAAGCTGATGAAAGGGAAGATAATGGAAGTGCCCTATCTCACGCATTATCGCGCCGAACGCGTTCGGTTTTCGACGGCGGACACCGACACCGTACAGCTCGACGGAGAGCTTTATAAAGGTTTGGATTTCGCCCCGATTCTTAAAACGGGACTTAAATTTTTCAGGTAAGGAAAGGATATGTTCGAAGGGAAGTATAAACGCATATTAGAGCGAATGCCCGACGGGGTGTTCGTATTCGACGAAAAGCTGCGCGTGATATTCACGAACGCGGCGTTTCGTCGTTCCTTTTCGGACGAGGCGAAAGCGAAGGGCACGCTCAAAGAAGCTCTCGGCTGTAAGGAATCGGGTGCGTGCGGGGAAAACGCGGCGTGCGAATACTGCTCGTTTTATCGCGCTATGAGCTCTTGCGTGGCGGAAAACCGAGAACGCACAGAAACGATGGACGCGACGATTCCCCGTTCGGGGCGTATGGACAAGATCTCCGTTCGTATTCGCGTGTTGCCCGTCGGGGGCAAGAAAAAGCTCTTTTTGGGGCTTACGGACGGAAAATACCATTCGGAAATCGAGCGGGAAATGCTCACGGCAAAACAGATGCAACAACGCCTGTTGCCTGCGGGCAAGGTTGCGGGCGGCGTTCCGTATTCGTATATGTATATCCCGTGCCTCGAAATCGGCGGGGATATGCCCGACGTGTACGAGCTCGGCGGGCAGACCTACGGCGTGCTTGCCGACGTATCGGGCAAGGGGGTGTCGGCGGGTATGCTTTCGGCGTTCGTAAAGGCGGGCTTCGATAAAAAACAGCCCAAGCTCGATCTTGCGCTGAACGCTTTGAACGCGAAATTCAACGAGCTCAATCAAGACGAGCGGTCGTATATCACGGTCGCCGCCGTAAGAATAGACGAGGGGGCAGGGGTGCTTCGCTACGCGCTCGCAGGGCATAACGCGCCTATTTTGTTAAAGACGGCGGAAGGGGTGAACGAGATCGAGCTTCCCGCGCCGCCTATCTCTAACTGGATGCCCGATTACGGCTATACGGAACGGGAAATGCCCTTTTCGAAGGGGGATATTTTGGCGCTTTTGACGGACGGCGTGACCGAGTGCGTGAACTCGGCGGGCGACCTGTTCGGTATCGAGCGGGTGGAAAGCGTGTTGCATCAATCCTATAACGCGCAAGATTTTATCGGAAAATTGCGTTCGGCGTTAAGCGTGTTCTGCGGGGGTAAATTCTCCGACGACATCACGGCGATCGCGTTTGATTTATAATTTTTAAGTGGGGAAAACAATGAAAAAAGAAACGTTTGAATGGGTGCAAAGTTGGTGCGATCACGCGGATAAAACCGATAAGCCCCGCGTGTTGCTCGTGGGCGATTCGATCACGAGAGGCTATCAGGAATTCGTGCGCGAACGCTTGCGCGACGTAGCCTACGTGGACTATATCGCGACTTCGTATGCGGTAGATAATAAGTTATATTGTCAGCTCGTCGAGGGGATAGCGAAAAACAGCGACTACGCGCTCGTTCATTTCAATCACGGCTTGCACGGATTTCATATGTCGCCGAGAACGTATAAGAGCAAGATCAAAAATCTTTTGCTTCGCATCCGCGGAAAATCCAAGCTCGTGCTTGCGGAAACGACGGTCGTTTATAAAGAGGGGAACAAACGCTTGCACACGGGCTGGAAAAAGCGCGTGAACGAGCGAAACGAAATTATAGGCGAGCTTGCAACGGAGCTCGACGCGGAGCTTAATAGATTATATTCCGTGAGTGAACGTATCGCGAAAACCGATCGGAATCAGGACGGCACGCATTATACGCCGAAAGGCTACGAAACGCTTGGAAACGCCGTTGCAGAATGCGTGAAATCGCTTTTGAAGTAGGCGCGAGTAAATATTTTCAACGGCTTTGCTCAAAGTAAAAGGGAAAGGAGAAATGTCGGTGACGGTAGCGGAAGTGCGAAAATACTACGTCGGTATCGATTTGGGCGGTACGTTCATAAAAGGCGGGATCGTCAACGACCTCGGCGAAATCGTGTTGCAGGATAAAGCGCCTACGGAAAGCGAAAAGGGCGCGGACGCGGTGGCGGAAAATATCGCGAAGCTCACTCAAAAGCTTTTGAGCCGAGCGGGGCTCGGCGTTTCCGACGTCGAGGGCTTGGGAATGGGCGTGCCCGGTATGATCGATTCGAAAACGGGCACGGTGATCTATTCGAATAACCTCGACTGGACGGATTTTAAAATCGGCGAAAAGGTGCAAAAGCTCACGGGCTTGACCGTGAAGATCGCCAACGACGCGAACGTGGCGGCGCTCGGCGAAGTCAAGTTCGGCGCGGCGAAAGGCTGTGAACACGCGGTGCTCGTAACGCTCGGCACGGGCGTAGGCGGCGGGATCGTGGCAAACGGCGAGCTGTTGGAAGGCAATAAATCGGCGGGCGGGGAGATCGGGCACGGCGTGATCGTTGCAGGAGGCGAACAATGCACCTGCGGAAGAAAGGGGTGCTTCGAGGCGTATTCCTCGGCAACCGCGCTCATTCGCGACACCAAGCGCGCGATGCAAGCGCATAAAAATAGTAAAATGTGGGAGAGCTATACGCTCGAAACGGTCAGCGGTAAAACGGCGTTCGATTATAAGGATAGCGACCCGTATGCAAAAGCGGTCGTGGAGCGTTATATCGAAATGCTGGCGGCAGGGCTGACGAATATTGCGAATATTTTCCGCCCGAACGTGATTTTGCTTGGCGGCGGGGTGTGCGCGCAGGGGGATAACCTCGTGAAGCCCTTGCAAAAGCTTTTAAATCGCGATCTGTTCGCAGGGGAAATGGGACCGCAAGTGCCTATCCGTATCGCGGAACTTGGCAACAGCGCGGGGATTTTGGGGGCGGCGGCGCTCTTGTTATAAAAGAAAAAACGGGAGCTGTCGAAAGGCAGTTCCCGTTAAAAATCTTTTCGTGTAAATTCTTTTAAAAACTTTTGAAAACGCGAAAAAAACAGTTGACAAACCCGAAAAAAAAGCTTATACTATATAAGCATTTTGAATGTGAATTTAATTTTTTGCACTGTTAGCTCAACTGGATAGAGCGTCGGTCTACGGAACCGAAGGCTAGGAGTTCGAACCTCTTACGGTGCACCAACCAGACACACGTCCGCTACCTTGGATTTTAAGGAATGGCGACGTGTGTTTGTGTTTTTACCCTGTTTTTTACTGACTTCTCTATGCCGTACCCGTTTAGTTCTTATCATGCTAATAAATTTTTGATATTTTATAAAAAGTTAATGCATATAATTGACAAATATCTATGCGATTAGTATAATAGTATTGACGGTAATCTATGTGAGGTGCGTATAATGGAAAGAGCAGAATGCACGAAAACCTTAAAAGCGTTAGCGGACGATACCCGTATGCAAATTTTTGAAATGTTGCGTGGCGGTACGCTTTGCGGTTGTAAAATCTTGGAGCAACTCAATATTACACAACCCACGCTTTCCCATCATATGAAAGTATTGTGCGACTGCGGTTTGGTAAAAGCGGAAAAAGATTGGAAATGGACTTATTATACGCTTGCTTGCTGTAAACTCAATGAAATGCTCGATTTTCTCGGCGATACGAAATGTAGAACGGGAAGAACAAATGAAAGTTCTTGCAAAAAAAATACGTGCGATTAAGTTCGCATATATTTTTTACTTATCATATAGATAATTGTCTATATAGATAAAAATAAATATAAGGAGTTATATTATGGAAACTAAAAAACGCAAATGGTTATGGTGGCTTATAGGTGTAATTGCTGTTGTGTTGCTTACGATAGGGATTGTCTTACTTGTGGGCGGGGTAAACGGGCTAAAAGCCGTAGGCGATTTTATAACCGACCAAATACTTGGTATGAAATGGCTTAATGCTTTAATCGGTATGGCATTTACCGCTATGTTTGGTGAAACCTTTATGTCGGGGCATTGGGGGCAAGCAATACAATTCTTTGTGTACGATACAATAAAAATAGTCGTATTGTTATGCTTGCTTATCTTTCTTATTTCGTATATACAAAGTTATTTCCCACCCGAAAGAACAAAAAAAATACTTGGACGATTTAAGGGTATCGGCGCAAATGCGGTTGGTGCTTTGCTTGGTACGGTTACGCCCTTTTGCTCTTGCTCGTCTATTCCTATCTTTATGGGCTTTACCCGTGCAGGAATTTCAAGCGGTGTTACGTTCAGTTT
>JAZRHC010000019.1:0-23401 GCA_045644545.1 Candidatus Scatosoma sp.
ATTCCGCCCTCGCTTCGGCGTTTCCGATTCGCTCAAACATCTTTTTAAGGTCGGCAATCTTATTCAACACCTTTTCGGCGAGTTTCGTTTCCTTGCCTACAAGTCTATCAATGAAAGATTCGTTCCCTAAAAGGTTTTCGGTCAAATGTGCGCCCAACCCGCGGGAAAGCGAAAATTTTTTGAAAATTTTTCCGATTTTTTCAACCTTTTTCGTTTTTTGTGTTTGACCGCGGCAAAAATGCGGTTATAATTATAGAGAAAAATATAGCGGCGCATTCAATACATACGGATCGCCCGAAAAATCGGAGGATAATTTTATGACTATCAAACCTTTATTCGACAAAGTCGTCGTGGAAAGCGTACAGGCTGAGGAAAAGACGAAAAGCGGCTTATACCTTACCGCGGCTTCCAAAGAAAAACCGCAGACCTGTATCGTCGTTGCGGTCGGCCCCGGCGGACTGATCGACGGCAAGGAAACGACGATGCAAGTGAAAGTAGGCGACAAGGTGCTTTGCTCGCAATACGCAGGCTCGGATTTCAAAGTAGACGGAAAAGAATTCACTATTTTAAAGCAAAGCGACATTCTCGCCGTCGTCGAGGAATAATCAAAATCAGCTAAAAATAAAGGAGAACATAATAATATGGCTAAACAAATCAAATATGGAGAAGAAGCAAGAAAAGCTCTTGAAAACGGCGTGAATACCCTCGCCGACACCGTGAAAATCACTCTCGGCCCTAAGGGCAGAAACGTCGTTCTCGACAAGAAATTCGGCGCGCCCCTTATCACCAACGACGGCGTGACCATCGCAAAAGAAATCGAACTTAACGACCCCTTTGAAAATATGGGCGCGCAGCTCGTTAAAGAAGTATCGACCAAAACCAACGACGTTGCGGGCGACGGCACGACCACCGCGGTCGTTTTGGCGCAAGCCATCGTGAGAGAAGGTCTTAAAAATCTCGCGGCGGGCGCAAACCCTATCATTTTGAAGGACGGTATTAAAAAAGCCGTCGATACGATCGTAGAGCATTTAAAGAGCATTTCCAAATCCGTGGAAAGCCAGAAGGCGATCGAACAGGTCGCTTCCATTTCCGCAGGCGATCCCGAAGTCGGCTCTTTGATCGCGAACGCGATGGAGATCGTCGGAAAAGACGGCGTAATCACCGTGGAAGAAGGCAAATCTATGAATACCGAGCTCAACACCGTGGAAGGTATGCAGTTCGACCGCGGTTACGCTTCCGCGTATATGGTGACGAACACCGATAAAATGGAAGCGGTGATCGAAAACCCGTACATTCTTATCACGGATAAAAAGATTTCCGCCTTGCAGGAAATTCTTCCTATTATCGAACCCCTCGCTCAGCAAGGCGCAAAGCTCCTGATTATCGCCGAGGACGTGGAAGGCGACGCGCTTGCGGCTCTTATCGTCAACAAGCTCAAAGGCGTGTTCAATTCGGTTGCCGTCAAAGCTCCCGGCTTTGGCGACAGAAGAAAAGAAATGCTTCGCGATATCGCGATTCTTACGGGCGGTCAGGTTATCTCCTCCGACCTCGGTCTTGAATTTAAAGACGTAACGCTCGATATGCTCGGCAGAGCCTCTACCGTTCGCGTTGATAAGGAAAACACCACGATTATCGGCGGCGCGGGCGAAGCGAGCGAGATTAAAGACAGAATCGCTTCTATCAAATCGCAGATCGTGGAAACCAAATCCGATTACGACAGAGAGAAATTGCAGGAAAGACTTGCAAAACTCGCAGGCGGCGTGGCGGTTATCAGCGTTGGCGCGGCGACGGAAGTTGAAATGAAGGAAAAGAAGCTTCGTATCGACGACGCGCTTGCGGCAACGAGAGCGGCTGTGGAAGAAGGCTACGTTCCCGGCGGCGGCTCGGCTCTCCTCTCCGCTGTTCCCGTAGTGAAAAAGCTCGTCGCTACCCTTTCGGGTGACGAAAAGACGGGCGCGGCGATCGTTTTGAAGGCGGTCGAAGAACCTATCAGACAGATCGCGAAGAACGCGGGGCTTGACGGCAGCGTGATCGTCGATAAAGTCCTCAACGCAAAGAAAGCCAACTACGGCTTCGATGCGCTCAACAATAAATATTGCGATATGGTTGAATGCGGCATTATCGACCCGACGAAGGTTACCCGTTCGGTTCTTCAAAACGCGGCGTCCGTTGCCTCTACTCTCCTCACGACGGAAAGTATCGTAACGGATATCCCCACCCCTCCCGCTCCCGCAATGCCAGCAGGCGGCGATATGGGCGGTATGTATTAAACGAATATTTAACCCAAACGAAAAACCGTTGCCTTCGCAACGGTTTTTCGTTTATACCATATTTTCCAAAATTAGCTTGTCCGCGACGAGCGCGATAAACTCGCTATTCGTCGGTTTTTCCGTTCCGAGATAAATCCTCGTTCCGAAAATTGCGTTGATCGCGTCGATCCGCCCTCTATTCCAAGCGACTTCGATCGCGTGACGAATCGCTCTTTCTACTTTACTTGGAGTCGTGTTGAATTTTGCCGCGATATTCGGATATAATTCCTTCGTTACGTAACTGATTACGTACGGCTTTTCAATCGTGAGTTTGATTCCTTCGCGTAAGTACCCGTAGCCTTTAATATGCGGCGGTATCCCGATCGAGATAAAAATATCGCTGATCTTTTCGTCTACCGTCGTCGGCTTTCTTTTGATTCCCGCATAATCCTTTACCGACGCGGGCTCTTTATCCTTCATTAGCTCCATTACTCTTTCAATTGCGCCTTGCACGGAGAAAGGCTTGATCAGATAATACTCCGCACCTTCGCTCATTGCGCGTTCGATCAACGCGTCGTTCGCCATTCCCGTCGCGATAATTTTCGCGTTCGGCCAAGTTTTTTTGACCGCTTGAATCACCCCGCAACCGTCCGTTCCTTTCAGAAACATTCCCACAAACACCATATCGGGTTTGAGCTTTAAGATTTGTTTGATCCCTTCGTCGCCGTCGTCGCCGGCATACAGGATACTGAATTCGTTCTTATCGCCGAACGCTTCCGTCAACTGTTCGAGTACTGCCGCGTTCGATTCCAATAAGACCATAGATATTGAGTGCATATCTCACTCCTCCTTAAAATTTTTTCGCCTTTCGGCTGTTGACAGTACCTATTATACTACAAATTTTTTAATTCGTAAAGCATTATTTTACAATATTCAAAAATATTTTTGAATTTCTTTCAAAATTCATTAAATAATCTGTCGAAAGCGGTCGAAAACGAAGAGCAACGAAAAAACCTCCCGTTTTATCAGGAGGTTTTGGCTATATTTCGTCGAATCAATGAATTTCGTCGAGATATTCGTCGTAAGTGACTTTTCGATCGTAAACTTTGGTTTCGTTGATCTCGATAATGCGATCGGCAACCGTGTTCATAAGCTCTTGGTCGTGCGAAGTTAAAAGCATACAGCCGCGATAGGAAGATAAACCGTTGTTGAGCGCGGTGATCGATTCGAGGTCGAGGTGGTTGGTCGGCTCGTCGAAAATAAGGAAATTACTGCCTTCGAGCATCATTTTCGCAAGCATACATCTCACCTTTTCGCCACCCGACAACACTTTTGCTTTTTTCAAAGCCTCTTCGCCCGAGAATAACATTCTGCCCAGCCAACCGCGAAGATATTCTTCGTAGTGATCGTTGGAAAACTGCGAAAGCCATTCCACGAGGTTGAGATCGCAGTTTTGGAAATATTCGTTATTATTCTGCGGGAAATAGGAAGTCGTGATCGTTTTCCCCCACATAACCGTACCCGCGTCGGGCTGTTCTTTGCCCGTTAAAATATCGTAGAGCATTGTAAGCGTGGTGCTCTTATCCGAAACGATACCGATTTTCTCGCCTTTTTGCACGGAGAATGATATATCTTTAAAATATCCTTCCTTCGTGAGCCCTTCAACGATAAGGATATCGTTTCCGATCTCCCGTTCGAATTTGAAATCGATATAGGGATATTTACGAAGCGACGGCTTAAAGTCGTTGATGGTGAGCTTTTCAAGCTCCTTCTTTCTCGAAGTCGCCTGACGGGACTTAGAGGCATTCGCGGCGAATCTTGCGATAAATTCCTGCAATTCCTTCGCGCGCTGTTCGGCTTTTTTATTTTGTTCCTTTTGCTGACGGGCAAGAAGCTGACTCGTTTGATACCAAAAATCGTAGTTTCCTACGAACATATTGATCTTTCCGAAATCCACGTCGCAAATATTCGTGCATACTTTATTGAGGAAGTGACGATTATGCGATACGATAATAATGGTATTTTCAAAATCCATCAAATAATTTTCCAGCCATCTCACCGTTTTGATATCGAGGTTGTTGGTAGGCTCGTCCAAAAGAAGCACGTCGGGATCTCCGAACAAGGCTTGCGCCAAAAGCACGCGGACTTTTTGCTTCGCGTCGAGCTCGCTCATTAACGCGTAATGCAATTCCTCGGGGATTTCAAGCGCGTTTAAAAGCTGGCTTGCCTGATATTCCGCGTCGTAGCCGTTCATTTCGGCAAACTCGCTTTCCAACTCAGCCGCCTTGATCCCGTCCTCTTCGGAAAAATCGGGATTTGCATACAGAGCGTCCTTTTCGTCCATCACGTCCACGAGCCGTTTATAACCGAGCATAACGGTGCGTAACACCGTTTGGTCGTCGTACATATTCTGGTTTTGTTGCAAAACGGACATACGCTCGTTTTTATCCAAGGACACGAAGCCCTTTTGCGGCTCGATCTCTCCCGAAAGCACCTTCAAAAAGGTAGATTTCCCCGCGCCGTTCGCGCCGATAATGCCGTAGCAATTTCCTTTCGTAAACTTTAAGTTTACGTCCTCAAACAATTTTTTACTGCCGTATTGCAAAGATACGCCGTTGACTTGTAACATCAGACACCTCAAAAATTTTCTTCCTTGAAGATTATATCATATCGCAGATTTTAAATCAAACGTTTCCGACCGTTTTTATTCATAATTTCCTGTTTTCGCCAAAGAAAAACCCTTCGGACTTCAAAAACCGAAGGGCTTTTCCAAATTAAACGGATTATTTCGTCAGTTTTTCGATTTCTGCCGCAACGTCGGCAACGGTCGCAAGACCTTCTACGTCCTCGTCGGGAATCACGAAGCCGAGCTCGTCTTCCAATCTGCTCAAAAGCTCGACCACGTCCAAAGAATCCGCGCCGAGATCGTCGATAATCTTCGCGTCGGGCGTAACCTTTTCAATAGGCAAATTCAACGCTTCCGCAAGCATAGCCTGTACTTTTTCCAACATATTATAACTCCTCCATAAAATTGACAATTTTTTACTTTACTACTAATATTTTATAATAATAAAAAAAGAAAGTCAAGTGTTTTTCCATTATTTGTTTTTCTTTTTCAAAGTAAGCCCGATACGCTTCTTTTTGACGTCCACTTCTTTGACCCAAACGGTTACGACCTGCCCCACTTTTAACACTTCCGAAGGGTGACGGATATAGCGTTCGGTGAGCTCCGAAATATGCGCCAAACCGTCTTGGTGCACGCCGATATCGATAAACGCGCCGAAATCCACGACGTTGCGCACCGTGCCCGTAAGCTCCATACCCACCTTTAAATCTTCCATTCCCATAACGTCCGTGCGCAAGGTCGGCGCAGGCAAGCCCTCGCGGATATCCCGACCTGGCTTCATAAGCTCGGTGACGATATCGAGCATCGTCGCTTTATCAAGACCCGTTTCCTTGGCGGCTTTCTCCTCGCCGTATTTGACGATTCGCGCCCGAAGATCGGCAATACGCTTGGCTTTTACGTCCTCTTTCGTATAGGAGAAGAGCGACAAAAGCTTTTCCGCTTTTTCATAGCTTTCGGGGTGCACGGCGGTGTTGTCGAGAATATTTTCCCCGCAATCGATTCGAAGGAAGCCTGCGCATTGTGTATACGCCTTTTCGCCGAGCTTGGGAACTTTTAAAAGCTGTTTTCTCGATTTGAACTTCCCGTTCGTTTCGCGATAGCTGACGATATTTTTCGCGACCGCGGAATTTAACCCCGCGACGAATTTCAAAAGCGATACGCTCGCCGTATTCAAATCAACGCCAACGCTGTTTACGCAATCTTCCAGCACCCCTTCAAGCGCGCCGTCCAAGCGCTTTTCGTTCATATCGTGTTGATATTGCCCCACGCCGATGGATTTGGGGTCTATTTTAATAAGCTCCGCAAGCGGGTCTTGCAGTCTTCGCGCGATCGATACCGCGCTTCTCGTCGTCACGTCGAATTCGGGAAATTCTTCCGCACCCAAAGGACTTGCCGAATACACCGAAGCGCCCGCCTCGTTAACGATTACGTAGCCGACCGTTCTGCCCGTTTCCGCTTTGATTTCCTTAATCAGATTCGCGATAAAAATTTCGCTTTCCTTGCTCGCCGTACCGTTTCCGCAAGAAATAACCTCCACGCCGTGTTTTTGAATCATTTCTTTTAAAACGCGCTTGGGTTCTTCTACCTTCGCATTCGGCAACGTTACGTGCACGACGGTGTTGTCGAGCACCTTACCCGTGCCGTCCACCACGCAGATCTTACAGCCCGTGCGATACCCGGGATCCCAGCCCATCGTGATCTTATCTTTGACGGGCGGTTGCATCAATAAAGGCTTTAAATTCAATTCAAACATTTTGATCGCCTGTTCGCTCGCCTCTTCGAAAAGCTGCGCCCGCACCTCTCTTTCCACGGACGGCGCGATCAATCTTTCGTATCCGTCCTCTGCCGCCGCTTTAACGATTTTCGTACACTCCCCGCCGTCCTTTAAAAACGCCGCCGCTGTTATGCGCTTGGCAAATTCCGCATCCACTTCAATAGACGCCTTCAAAAATTCTTCCTTTTCCCCACGGTTCAAAGCAAGAACGCGATGGCTTTTGACCTCGGACACGGGCTCGCGGTAGTCCGCGTACATACCGTAGGTTTTCGCTTCGTCTTGTTCCTCTTTGCCTTTTATGTAGGAGGAAACGAGTTCGCCGTGCTTGATAAAGAAATTGCGGAGCTTCTTTCTCGTCGCGGCGTCGTCGGAAATGATTTCTGCGATAATATCCTGTGCGCCGGCGATCGCTTCTTCCGCGGAAGCAACTTCTTCCCCGATATATTTTTCGGCTTCTTTGAAAGGTTCAAACGCTTTATCCTGCTTTAAAATAACGTCGGCGAGCGGCTGCAAGCCTTTTGCGATCGCAACGGAAGCGCGGGTTTTTCTCTTTTGCTTATACGGGCGGTAAATATCCTCTACTTCCGTTAAAATCGTCGCGTTTTCCAAGGCGATTTTGATTTCGTCCGTCATTTTGCCCTGCGAATCGATCGCCGCGGAAACCTCTTCTTTTCTCTTTTCGAGATTGCGAAGATACGTAAGCCTATCGGAAAGCTCGCGAAGCACTTGATCGTCGCAACTGCCCGTCATTTCCTTTCTGTACCGCGCGATAAAGGGAATCGTGTTTCCCTCGTCGATCAGCGATACGATATTGTTCGCGTGGTTTGCCGTTAAGTTGAATTCCTTGGTGATCGTCTGTAAAATATCCATATTGTTTTGCCTTATTTTTCCTTTTTTATTTTTAAAGAATTTAAAAATTCTTTCCGTTCCTTACTTATTCGAAAGCTTTCTCGCGCTTTTTGTATTGCCTTATTATGCGTTTTCTCGTCTAAAATACCGCTTCGTAGAATTTTAACGCCGTGATCGTATAATTTTATGAGCAACTCGGCAACTAACCACGCGGCAGCCATACGTATATAATATTTTTGCATATCCGCTCTTTTTAAATAGCTTTCTATAATAGGAATATATTTTTCTTCCGCGTAATACGCAAGCAACGTGACGAGCACGTACCGCTCGTAAAATTCTCCGCCGTGGACGAAAAGCTCTTCTAATTTCAAAAGATACTCCTCGCGGTGTTTTTTAATCGCTTTCGGGCGAAAACAGTCGCAAATCCCCCAGTTATCCATCAATCCTACCGCTCGGTCAAGATAGTCCGTCAACGTTTTATAATCGAGCAAAGAAAGAGCCGTGAGCTTGATAAAAGTCACCTCGAAATATTCGTCGGGATAAGAAAACAATTCTTCAAAATTGCTTAACTGCCGTTTCGCAATCTCGCGCATTTTCGGCGTGCGTATTCCCAAAATTTCTTGCTTCGTGTCGATCAGTCGCCGTTGAAACGCCGCAAACGACGGCTCGCAAAAGGGCGCTATTTCCTTTAAAAATTCAGCGTAAGTCATTCAGTCGTTCTCTCCATATCCTTTCGTCGAATCGCGGATTCGCAGGGCTCGTAGACGGCATTTTATAATAAGGAATTCCGCAATCCGAATAATGCTTTTTAAAGAGGGAAAAGGAAAGCGAACCGTTCAATAATATTCTTTCGATCTTCGCGACCTTAAAAATTTCCGTCAGATCGACAACGCGGGGATTTTTTACCGACGAATCCGCAGATCCCTCGATTTCACATTCCGTGACCATATCCCAAAGCGCAATTTTATTTCGGAATAAAAATTCCTTTTTTGCCTCGACTGAAAGCGGCACGCCCTCGCCGAAAATCCCGCAGACCGTTTTCCAAAAACGGTTTTGTTTATGCCCGTAATAAAACTCGATTTCCCGACTTTTCACGGAAGGAAAACTCCCTAAAACGAGTACGCGGCTCTCCGTGTTATATACGGGCGGAAAACCCATTTTTATCCGTTTTTCCATAGTTCCCTTATAAAATCAGCCGTTTTTTCGTGTTTCCTATCAAAGAAACCGCCTTCTTTTCTTCGTCGAACAATAAGCTTAACGCTTGCTTTGCGTCGTCCTGCGTCATTGCGCTGAGTTTTTCGAGCTTGTCCTCGAAATCAAAAAGCTGATCGTTTTGAAGCATATATTTCCCGTATAAAATCATTTGCGAAGAAGTGCTTTCGTTGGAAAAGAACATATTCGCTTTCATCTGTTCGCGGCTACGCAAAAACTCCGATTCGGTGATGCCGTTCTTTTTTATCTCGTCCACGACCCGATTGATCGCGTCGTACGCTTTTAAAACGTTCGAGGAATTCACTCCCGCGTAGATCGTCAGCGCGCCGCACTCCTCAAACGAAGAAATATAGGAATACACCGAATAGGCAAGCCCTTGCTTTTCACGCACCTCTTGAAAAAGCCGACTGCTCATATTGCCGCCGAGCACGCCGTTCACCGCGCGGGAAGCGTCGGAAAGCTCGTGATCGCGAGGCAAAGCGGGATAGGCGATACCGATATGCATCTGCTCTGCTTTTTTGCGTTTTAAAAGGCTTTCGCGCGCAAAAACGATCTTCTTTTCCCGTTTTTCAAAGTTTCCCTTTTCGAGTTTTCCGAAATAGCTTTCCACGAGAGAAACGGCGTCCGAAAACTCCACGTCCCCCGCGAAGGAAATCACGATATTTTCGGGACAATATCGCGCCGATTTATATTTTGCGATATCTTCAACCGTAAACCCGTTCACGTTTTCGCAAGGGCCTAAAATATTTCTGCCGTAGTTTTCTTTTCCGTAGAACGCGCGCGCGAGCTGATCAAGACACAGATCCTCGGGCGTATCCTCGTTCATCGCGATCTCCTCGCAAACGACTCCCTTTTCGCGAATCATTTCCTCTTCGGGAAACACCGAATCTAAAAACAGATCGGATAAAATTTCAAACGCCTCCGCCGTGTGATCGGACGTACACTTCGAATAATAACAGGTTACGTCCTTGCCCGTAAACGCATTCACCTGCGCGCCGATTCGGTCGAACGCGTCGGATATCTCGTAAGAGCTTCTTTTATGCGTTCCCTTGAACTGCATATGCTCGATAAAATGCGAAATGCCGTCCTCTTTATCCGTTTCCACCGCCGAACCCGTCCCGACGAGCACGCCCATCGTAACCGATTTCAAGCCTTCCATTTTTTTCACTACGAGCCGAAGCCCGTTTTCGTATCTCTTTTCAAAAACCATAGTTTATCCTTTTAACTTTAAATTTTCCGACACGCTCACCGCTTTGAAATTTTGCGAAGCGTAGTATTTTAAAATATCGTCCAAAGCGTCCGCCGTTTCCTTCATCGGATGCATCAACACGAATTCCCCGCCTTGAATATCCTTCGTCGCCCGCTTATAGATCAAAGCGGAATCTTTATCTCGCCAATCGATCGTATCGCGCGACCAGAGTATCGTTTTCATACCCAGCGTTTCCGCAACCTCTAACGCCGTTTTTCCGTAGCTTCCCGAAGGCGGAGCAAACAGCACGGGCGTGATCCCCGTCGAAAGGCGCACGAATTCGTTACAAGTTTCGATCTCTTTTCGGTTGGCTTCCCGACCTAACGTTTTATGATCTTTATGGAAATAACCGTGATTGCCGAGCTCGTGCCCCGCCTCGGCGATCTTTTTCAAACATTCTACGTTATCGTCCGCCCAACAACCGCCGATAAAAAAGGTAGCCGTCGCTTCGTTCGCCTCTAAAACCCCCAAAATTCTCTCCACCTCTTCCGTTCCCCAATATACGTTGAACATTAAGGAAACCGCGCCCGTGTCGCTCCCTGCGCTTCGATAAACGTTTGCTTCCGCGCCGTCGGTCGTTACCGATTGTTCGATCGGCAACAAACACGCGAATCCGACCGATAGGATAAGAGCGCCAAGCGCTAAATTAGTAGCCGTATGAGAAAATTTCCAAGATCTTTTATTCACCTTTCCACCTCGAAAACAAGTATATATTATCCTATTTTCAAGGCGCAAGGTTTATGCGTTTATTTGATTTTTACGATGGTTACGCCCGTTTCGCCCTCGCCGTACTTTCCGTAGCGGAAGTCCGCAACGTTCTTATGCGCGCGCAAAAATTCCCGTATCCCCTCGCGGAGCTTGCCCGTGCCGACTCCGTGCACGATACGCACTTCTTCGAGGTTGGAAACCACCGCCGAATCGATAAACGCTTCCACCTCGGGCAACGCGTCGAGAACGGTCATACCGATCACGTTGATTTCAAGCGACGGCGCTGGTTTCGGGGCAAGCGATTTACTCACGCAAATCTGATCGTTTTCTTTTTTCGAAAGCTTTCTTTGCCATTTCGGAAGCTTTTTTTCGTCCCTTCTTATCTCACTTGCAAGATACGAAAGATCGGAAATTTTACTTCTGATTCGGATATTCCCGCATAAAACTTCCGCTTCGTTCTTTTGACTCCGAACGCTTTGCACCGTGCCTTCTTGATTGATATTTTTCACAAACACGCGATCGCCGACCTTTAACTTTTCCGCTTTCACGGGCAGGTATTGCGGCTTTTGCAATTCTTCTTTTTCCGTGTCGTACGCCAAATCTCCGAGTCTGTTTTTTAAAGTCCGCGCCTTGATCAGGTCGGCTTCCGAAAGAGTCTGTCGTTCAAAAATTCCTTCGATTTCTTTTAAAAATTCTTCCGCTTCTGCCGTTCGCTCGTTAATAATCCTTCTCGATTCTGCTTTTGCGCTCGTAAACAGCTTTTCTTTTTCCTTGCGAAGCCGTTCCCTTTCGGTTTCCACTTCGCGTAGTTTTTCCTGCCATTCCGCCCTTAAACGATTGGTTTCCAAAAGACTTTTTTCCGCTTCCACACGGCTCTCTTCCGCGCTACGCACGATATTTTCAAACGCTTGCGCGCCCTCCGAAAGCCCGTTGAACGCCTCGCGAAGAATCTCGTCTTTTAAGCCTAATCTTCTCGAAATCGCAAGCGCGTTGCTCGACCCGGGAATGCCTATTTTTATGAAATATAAGGGTTGCAAGGTATTCGAATCGAATTCCATACACGCGTTTTTTATACCGTCCGCCGCGAAAGCAAATTCTTTAAGCGCGGAATAATGCGTGGTCACAACGCCCGTACAGCCTTTTTTCAAAAGATAGGAAACGATGGCTTTTGCCAGCGCTTGCCCCTCGTCGGGATCTGTTCCTCCGCCAAGCTCGTCGATCAAAACGAGCGAACGCTCGTCTGCTTTATCGACGATCCCGATAATATTCGTGATATGCGACGAAAAGGTGGACAGGCTTTCTTCAATGCTTTGCGAATCCCCAACGTCGCAATAAATCTCTTCGAAAATAGAAATCTCCGCACGCCGAGCAGGCACGAACAGCCCGCACGCCGCCATTAGCGAAAACAACCCGACCATTTTTAAGGTGACCGTTTTACCGCCCGTATTCGGACCGCTGATTAGAAGAAAACGATATTCCTTTCCGAGCGTTAAGCTTACGGGCACGACCTTTTTCGAATCGATCAAGGGGTGTCTGCCCCGTTCGATTTCGACCACGCCTTTTCCGTTGACTTCGGGTTTTACGGACGAGGTTTTATAGGCGTACTCCGCGCGCGCGTAATAGGCGTCGATTTCTTCAAGGACTGCGATATCGACGGAAAGCTCGTCGCCGATAAACCCCACGCGGCGGGAAAGCTCGCCCAAAATCCGTTCGACTTCTTCCTTTTCGTCGATCGCGAGCGAACGGAGCTCGTTGTTCATTTCCAGCACTTCTTCGGGCTCGATAAAAAAAGTCGCCCCGCTTGCCGAACGGTCGTGGATAAAGCCTTTGATATTCCGCTTATACTCTGCGCGCACGGGCAAAACGTAGCGGTTATCCCGCATCGTGATAATGCCGTCCTGCAAATATTTCCCCTCGCTTCCCGAAAGATATTCGGAAAGCCGAACGCGAATTTTTTCGTTCAGCGCGCGAATTTCCTTTCGCACGGTATAAAGCTTGTCGCTTGCGTAATCGCTCACTTCCGTGTCGTTTAAGATCTTCGTGGAAATATCCTCTTCCAGCGCGGAATCGAAATACAAATTATTCGCAAGCTCTTTCATTGCGACGATCTCTTCGTCGTTGATCCCCGCAATTCCCGTATAGGCAATTCGGGTCGAACGCAGAAGATTTCCCACGGACAAAAGCTCCCCGCAAGAAAGCGCCGAGCCTTTTTTCGCGCGTTCAAGCTCGTCGGAAAACGGCGGAAAATACTCCACCTTACTCACGCCGTGCGCAAAGAGAAGCTTCACGCATTCTTCCGTTTTTAAAAGGCATTTTTTCACCTTCGAAAGCGCTCTGAGCGGCTGAAAGGCTTTAAGGGCTTTTTTGCCGTCTTCCAACACCGCATATTCTGCGGCAATCGAAAGGATTTTATTCAATTCCGTCTTTTCTATCGCTCTTTGATTCATCGTTTATAATAATCCGTTTGCCTTCGTGTGCCCGAAGGTATATTTTTGATAAAATTTCTTTTGCTTTATAATATCGTCCGCGACTTCAACGCCCTCTTTCGGCTCTTGCAATAAAGTGAGATCGAGTAGTTGCCCCAAGTTTCCGCTTTCCCCAACCAAATCGGCGCAGTTATATACCTCAAAGCGGCACGCCCCGCCTACCCTATATCGGCGCAAAGGAAATTCTCGTCCGTTTTCGTCCGTTAGATCGTATCGGGATTTCTTATCGCAACCCACGCAAGTTTTCTCAAACGGACAATAGCAAAGCTCCATCACTTTTAAATTCCCCGACGAAAGCGAAAACGCCTTTTCGCTTGCAAACGCCGCAAGCTCTTCCCTTTCCAACTCTTTGGAAAGCGCGAAATACGCAAGCGTTTCCTCTTTTAAAAGCTCTGCGATCGCCACCGAATTGAAAAGATTAAAGCCCGTGCCCGCAAATACTTTCAGCCCTCGCTCTTTGGCAAAAATCAGTCCGCCGTAATTTTCGGCGTACACGCCGTCGATTCCCGAAGCGCAAAGCTCGCTCAACCGATCGATATCCTTTCCCGTTAAATAAGCGGGATAGTATAGATATTTTTCAAAGCTCCCGCTTACGAAGCTTGCGGGCAATTCCACGCCGTAATCGTCGGGCTTAAAAATGGCAATATCCACGCCCGAAACGGAGGAAAAATCCCTTGCTATCACGGCGATTTTTTTATTTTTTTCGGTAACGATATTTTCTACGCAGATTCGTATTTCCTCACTTTCTCTTTCGCCCGTGTGCGATTTCAAAAATTCCGCGTAAAAAGCGCGACGAAATGCGTTAAGTCTGGATTTTGCAAAGAAAACGTCCCCGTTTAACACGATCTTTTCGAACTCAACCTCAACGGGCAATCCGTCCGTTTTTTCAAAGCAGTTTTTAATTTCTTCCACGCTTAAAGGTCTTGATTCGGCGGGAGATAAAATTTCTTCCGAATAAACCGTAACGCCACCGCCCACGGCAAGCGCCTTTTTCCCAACCTCAAAGGAAAGCGTGAGCGATAAGCGCATTTTTCTTTCTTTGGCTAAAAGCCTTTCGTTGAGCGCGGTATCCGTCGTGACGAACACGCCGTCGCCGTTTAAAAGCCGAACCTTTGAAGAAAGAAGGAAGCCGCGCTTATCCGTTTTCAAATATATCGCGCCGCCGACCTCTTTTCCGCTTCGCAAAATCTTGAACGCGTCCCCTTTTTGCGCCTTGAACGCACTTTCCACGAAATAGCTTCCGCTCGCGACTTTGACCACGCCGACCTTTTCGCCGATATGCCCTTGCACGGCGCGCGATAAAAATCGTTTATCTTGCCCGAATGCAAGACCTTTCGTGTAGTTCCCGCGATTATACGTTCGCTTTAAATCCGAAAGCCTCGTCGTTTTTTCCTTTTCGCTTTTTCCGTCTAAAACGGAGCGATAATAGCCGACCGACGCGGCAACGTACTCCGCCCGCCTCATTCTTCCTTCGATTTTAAAGGAAACCACGCCCGCTTCCGCAAGCTTTCGAATATCTTCGCCGACGGAAAGATCGGATAAAGAAAGCGCGTACGCCTTTTCCTCGTAGCCGCTTCTGTTTATTCGATAAGTTTTTCGGCAAGGCTGTTTGCAACGCCCGCGATTGCCGCTGTTGCCGCCCGCAAACGAAGAAAGATAGCATTGACCCGAAAAACAGGTGCAAAGCGCGCCTTGCACGAAGACTTCCGTTTCAATAAAATCCGCTATTTTCCGAATATCTTCCGTCTCCGTTTCCCTCGCTAAAATCACCCGCGAAAAGCCGCATTCCTTCGCAAACTTCGCGCCTTCCAAATTGCATACGCCCGCTTGCGTGGAAAGGTGCAAAACGATTTCGGGATACTTTTCGTGAATAGCTTTTCCTAGCAACGCGTCCTGCAAAATAATCGCGTCCGCGCCCGCGCGCCAAGCGAAAGTAAGACTATCGAAAAATTCGTCCAGCTCGCTATTTTTCACGGCGGTATTCATCGCGACGTACACCTTCACGCCACACAAATGCGCTTCGTTTACGATCGCGCGAAAAGCCGCCTCGTCAAAATTTTCAGCGCTTTGACGGGCGGAAAAGGCGTTTAGCCCCAAATAGATAGCGTTCGCACCGCTTGCGATCGCCGCTTTTGCACATTCCGCGTTGCCCGCGGGGGCGAGTATTTCCAGCATAATTCCCTTTTTCTTTCGTTTATCTTCCGATACTGCGCGTGATCAGCTCTTCCGAAGCGTCGTAGCCCATACTCTTCAAACGGAAATTGCGCGCGGCGACTTCGATTATAATCGCAAGGTTACGACCGGGGCTTACGGGTACGGTGAGTTTGGGCACTTTGATTCCCAAATACTCCACCGAGGAAGCCGTATCTCCGATCCTGTCGTATTCTTTGCCCTGTTGCCAATTTTCAAGCTCGATCACGAGCTGAATATTCTTTTCGTCGAGCACCGAGCCCGAACCGTACATACTTTTCACGTTGATAATCCCGATTCCTCTAAGCTCCATAAAATAGCGGATAATATCGGGCGCAGTACCGCAAAGCTCGTTCGCGACGTCCTTGATAATAACGCTGTCGTCCGCGATAAGTCGGTGACCGCGCTTGATAAGCTCCATCGCCGTTTCGCTTTTTCCGACCCCGCTTTTTCCCGTGAGCAAAATCCCAACGCCGAATACTTCCATTAACACGCCGTGTTCGCTCACGGACGGCGCGAGCAGACGGTTAAGATAAATATACAAATCGCTCATAAGGTCGGTCGTGATCTTCGGACTTCTAAAAATCGGGCAAGAAACCGCCTTTGCGCGTTCGATAATTTCGGGCATTGCGGGCAAATCGCGGCTTAAAATCACGCAAGGGATTTCCCCGTAATCAAATAATTTGGAAAGCTTTTGCGCGCGCTCCTCGCTTGAAAAGGTTTGCAAATACCCGTGCTCGGAAAGCCCCAAAACGATAATTCTTCGCGGATCGAAATAGTTAAAAAATCCCGCGAGCTGCAAGCCCGGCCGTTCGACGCTCATACTCGAAAGGGTCATAACGCCCCTACCCGTCGACACGATTTCAAGGTTTAAATCCGACGCAAATTTTTCAAGCATTACGCTTTGTGTAACCTGTTGATGTTGATTCATATTCTTTTCACTCCGTAAATCCGTATCTTTCGATAATTTTTCCGATCGCGTTTTCGTCGTTTGAGGCTTCAAGCACGACGTCTGCTTCGGCTTTTAATTTCTCGTCGGCGTTCGCAACGGCAATTCCAAGCCCCGCGCGAGCGATCATAGGCAAGTCGTTGAAATGATCTCCAACCGCCACCGTGCGCTCTACGGGCACGCCGTAGTAATTCGCTAAAAACTCGACCGCCGTCGCTTTGGAACACGCTTTGTTCGTGAGCTCCACGAGAAACGCCGCGCTGTACGTTACGTAAAATTCCTGCCCGAACGCTTCGTTTAATGCCTGATACGTGCTTTCTTTTTCGTTCTCGTCAACGAGCACGAGAATTTTTTGGACGCGCATATTTTTTTCGAGCAAAAATTCGCTCAACGGCTGCCGATCGACGAGAATCCCCTTAACGCCGCAAAGCTTTTCGTAGTATTTAAGCTTATCGCCCGCCATATTCGTATAATAATTTTCAATCTCGTAAATATGCGTATGCAAGCCGAGCGCTTCGCATTTTCGGCAGATCAAAGCGGCTTTTTCGGCGGGGATATAGCCTTCCGACAACACCTCGCCCGACTCGATATCCGCAATCACCGCGCCTTGATACGCGCCCACCAGACCTTTTAGCCCAAGTTCTTTGGCTTTTTTCAAAACGGATTCCAAAAGCCGCCCCGAGCAGATGGCGAACTTCCCGCCCGCCGCGATATATTCGTGAATTTTTTCTTTCGTTTCCTCGCTTACCCGATCGTCCGAGCGGAGCAACGTGCCGTCGTAATCGGAAACGATTAAAGGATAATTTATCTTTCGCATTAAAGCTTCTCCTTAAAATACCGATAAATGCGCTCCGCAAGCTCCGCGCCGATCCCTTCCGCCGACATAAGATCTTCCACGCTCGCGCTCATAATTTTATCGATTGTGCCGAACTTTTCCATTAAAGCAATTCGTTTTTTCTTGCCTACCCCTTCGATTTCCTGCAAGACGGAAGCAAGATTGCGCTTAGAATGAAGATTTCTGAAATACGTGATCGCGAATCGGTGCGCTTCGTCGCGGATTCGTTGCAGGATTTTAAGCGCGTAGTCCCGTTTGTCAATGCGTATACTCGCGCTTGAAAAGAGAGTGAACACTTCTTCGTCGCGTTCGGCAAGGGAAATGAGGTCGATTCCTTGAATATTTTTCTCGTCGAAAATTTCTTTGATCGCGGAAAGCTGTCCTTTACCGCCGTCAATCACGATCAAATCGGGCTTGGGGAATTTCTCCTCTTCCTCCGTGCCGAGTTTATCTAGCCTTCTTTTCATCATTTCTTGGTGCGAGGCATAGTCGTTCGCGCCCTCGACCGTTTTAATCTTAAACCGCCGATTGCTCGCTCTATCCGCTTCGCCGTCGATAAACACGACCATAGAGCCGACCTTGTCCACCCCCGAAATATTCGAAATATCGTAGCATTCCATACGCTTGGGATAATTTTCAAGCCTGAGAATTTCCTTTAAGCGACGGCAAGCGTTTCTCGTCATATCGTTTTTATGCTTGATTTTATCGACGGACTTGGATAAATACTCCTCGGCGTTCTTTTCCGCCATTTTGAGAATCTGTTTTCGAATTCCCTGCTTTGCGAGCAGGATTTCCGTTTTTTTGCCGAACTTTTCAAGGAAATATTTTTCAATAAGCTCTTTTTCGCAAAAGCCCTGCACGATCAATTCTTCGGGTAGCTCGTGATGGGAATAATATTGCAAAATAAACGCCGTGAGCGCGTCCGTTTCGGAAAGCGACGCGTCCTCCAAGGCAAAGCTACTGCTCCCTTGCATAATGCCCTTTCGCGTGATCAAAACGTTTACCGCCGAATACAGGTAATTGGTTTTTAGCGCGATAATATCCGCGTCGATCGCACGGTTGATCGCCGTGATTCGTTTGAGTTTCAGCTTGGAAAGCATATTCAGCTTTTCCCTGTATTCCATCGCAAGCTCGAATTCCTCGTCCTCGGCAAATTTCAGCATTTTCGCGCGCAAAATCTCTTCCGCGTCCTCGTAGTCCCCGCCCAAAAAGGCGATTGCTTTTTTTACGCGTTCTGCGTAGGTTTCTTTATCGCACAAATGCGCACACGGGGCAAGGCAACGGTGCAAATGATAGGCAAGACAAGGCTTTTTCGGTTTTTCGGAAACGGGCGTTGCGCAAATCCGCACGTTATACACCGCGGCGACCACGTCTAAAATATCCTTACAGCGTATCCCGCCCATAAACGGTCCGAAATATTTTCCGTCTTTTTTGATCTTACGCGTGATCGAAAGCCGAGGAAATTCCTCTTTCGTGTGCACCTTGATATACGGATAAGTTTTATCGTCCTTTAAAAGGATATTATATTTCGGCTTATATTTTTTGATCAGATTATTTTCAAGCGCGAGCGCGTCGATTTCCGTCTGCGTGATAATATAATAAAAATCTTCGATATGCTCGACCATTGAAGCGACCTTTTCGGGCTTTGCGGTAGACTGAAAATACTGCCGAACGCGGTTTTTTAAAACGCGCGCTTTTCCAACGTAGATCACGATCCCGTCTTTATCGAGCATAATATATACGCCCGGATTATCCGGCAATAATTTGAGTTTTTCGCGCAATTTTTCGCTTTTTTCTATCATACCTCACCGCCGAGTCGGAAACCGTAGAATCCCACACGATATTATTATACACCAAATCGCGGGATTTTGCAAGGAAATAACGGAAAATAATTGCGCTTAACAGCCTAAAAACTCAATTCCTTTTAATAAAACGTCGTTAATCGAATCGTTCGTGAGGCTGTAAAAGATAATTTTTCCCTGCCGACAGCATTTCACGATCCCCGCGCTCTTTAAAAAGCGCAGTTGATGGGAAACGGTCGTTTGGTTGATATCGAGAATCCTCGAAAGATCGGTCACGCACAGCTCGCTGATCGCGAGCGCGGATAAAATTTTCACTCTCGTATAATCGGAAAAGACGGAAAAAAAGCACACGATTCCTTCGAGAATATCCCCTTGCGGTACGTAATCCTCGATAAGGCTTTGTGTGCGTTTATCCAAAAGCAACATTTGCGACATATTAACACCTCCGAATATGTTTCTTCGTGAATATAATACCACGCCGCAAATAACGCTTTCTGTCTTAAATTGTCGTGAAGGTATTTATTTTGTCTTATTCGATCGCCGTAACTTCATAGCCCGCTTCCACGATCGCCGCGGCTATCGCGCCGTTTTCCACTTCCTTTAAAAGCGTGACTACGGCGTTTTTGTTTTCAAGGCTGACTTCCACTTCCGCAACCCCGTCGATTGTCGAAAGGGCTTTTTTTACGTGCGCCACGCAATGCATACACATCATTCCTTCGATAAATACCGTCTTTTTCATATCTTTTTTCTCCTCTTTGATTTCTGTGCTTTGAGCGACTTCCGCCACATTTTTGATTCTTTTAAACCGCGTAAGTCGAAGCGCGTTCGTCACGACGAACAGCGAGCTTAAACTCATACACGCCGCCGCGATCATAGGGTTCAGGGTTATCCCGAACGCCGAGAACACGCCCGCCGCGATCGGGATCGCCACGCAGTTATAGAAAAACGCCCAAAACAGGTTTTGTTTGATATTTTTGACCGTCGCTTTGCTCAGATCGATCATATCGGGCACGGCGCTTAAATCGCCACGCACGAGCACGATATCCGCGCTGTCGATCGCGATATCCGTACCCGTACCCATCGCAACGCCGATATCCGCTTCTTTGAGCGCGGGGCTATCGTTAATTCCGTCGCCGACCATCGCGACGAATCCGCCGACGGAACGAACTCTTTGCACCGATTTCGCCTTATCCTCGGGCAACGCCTCCGCAAAATACTCGTCGATTCCTACCTTTTCGGCAATCGCCTTCGCTACGTTTTCGCTATCCCCCGTCAGCATTGCGGTGCGAACGCCTTTTTCTTTTAAAGATTGGACCGCCTCGCGACTGGTTTCTTTTAACGTGTCCGCGATTGCAAACACGCCGAGAATTTCCGTTTCGTCCGCAAGAAATACGACCGTTTTTCCGTCTTTACTATACGCTTTTTCTTTTTTCTCCGCCTCTTTTAAAAGCTTCGTTGGCAACAGCCTTCTGTTCCCGAGATAATAGACCTTATCGCCGTATTCGGCGACAGCGCCTTTCCCTATTTCGTAGCGGTAAGAATTGATTTCGATACGTTCTTTCCCTATTTTTCCTTCGGTGAATTCTTTTACGCACTCCGCTATCGGGTGGTTGGATTTTGCTTCAATGGACGAAGCGAGAAGAAAAACGAACTCCGCGTTTTTCACGCCTTCAAAATCGGTGACGACGGGTTTTCCGACCGTCAGCGTAGCCGTTTTATCGAGCAATACGCAGTTGATATCTTTGGCTTTTTGCAACGCTTCCGCATCCTTAAACAATATCCCGAGCGACATTCCGCGCCCCGTCGCCGCCATAATCGCAACGGGCGTTGCCAGCCCTAACGAACAAGGACAGGAAATCACGAGCACGCTGATGGCAAAGTTCGTCGCTTTTGCTATCGTTGCGCCCGCCGCAAGCCAACTAAATAGCGTGACGACGGCGATCAAAGTGACGGCGGGAACGAAAATCCCCGCGATCTTATCGGCGATTTTTTGAATAGGCGCTTTGCTTGCCCCCGCTTCCTTTACCATTTTAACGATCTGCGAAAGCGTAGTATCCGCGCCGACTTTTTCAGCAAGAACCTTTAAAAACCCGCTCTTTACGATATCCGCGCCCGTGACGGGATCGCCTTCCCGCACTTCGACGGGCATACTTTCCCCCGTGATCGCCGCGCGGTCGATAAACGCGTGGCCTTCTACGATTTTTCCGTCCACGGGGATATAATCGCCTTGTTTTACGACGAGGATATCGCCTTGAACGATCTCCGAAAACGCAATCGTCGCTTGCAAGCCGTTCCGATCGACGGTGACGGCGTTCGGCATCAATTTAATGAGCTTTTCCACCTCGTCGCCCGTTTTTCTTTTCGACTTTTCTTCCAACCATTTGCCGAGCGTGACCAAAACGAGGATCATAGCCGCCGATTCGTAGAATAAATGCGCGCCGTGCCCGCCCTTGCCTATATATTCGAGTATCGTCAGCACCAAGCTATATAAAAACGACGCCGCCGAGCCGAGCGCGACCAAGGTATCCATATTCGGCACTTTTTTCAAAAGCGCTTTCGTACCGCTCGTAAAAAATTTGAAGTTTATGCCGATCACGATTGCCGACAAAAGCATTTGCAAAGTATGGTTGACCACCGAAGGCGGTTGTGGCAAACCGATCATTCCACCCATTGAAAAATACATTAACGGCAATAAAAAGAACAGGGAAACAAAAAACCGTTTTTTGAGCTTATTCGGTTGCGGCTTTTTCTCTTTTAAGGCGTTTTCGTCGTATTTTAACGCCCCGTAGCCGAGCTGCACGACGGCGTGAACGACCTTCTCGTCGGTTACGAGCGTTTCGTCGTAGTCCACCGTCATCCATTCGCCCATCAACGAAACCTCGACGGCTCGAACACCTTCGAGCTTTTTCACCGTTCTTTCTATCCCCGCCGAACAAGCGGAACAGGTCATTCCCGTCACCGTGAATTTCTCTTTCATTTCTCTCTCCGAATTTTTCTATTATTATATCACTTTCCGCTTACGCTGTCAAGTTTTTAAAATACTTAACTTCGGTTAATTTATAAAAATTTCCGCATAACGCAAAAAAGCGGGCGCGTAATGCAGCCCGCCTGAATTGCTTGTCAGACGAAAATCAATCTTTCTTTTCTTCGTTCTTGGAAACGACTTCCGCGCCGTCGTAGAAACCACAGCTCTTGCAAACCTTGTGGGATTCCTTCATTTCGTGACAATGAGGGCATTCCACGAGCGTTGCCGCCGTCGCCTTATAGTTTGCGAATCTCTTGTTCGTTCTGCTCTTGGATTGTTTACTCTTAGGTACTGCCATCTTAACACCTCTCGTTTATATTTCTCAATTAAAATTTTTTACTCTGAAAACCGAATCTCTTCGGGATCCTCTCCGCAGGTAAGCGAGAACGGCATACTTGCCATAATCGCGTCGTCGATCGCTTCTTTTAAATTGATCGCGCCGTTCGTATAGCCGTAGTCCTCGTAGTCCTTCGTGGGCTCGAAAAAAGCGTTTAACTCGCCTTCCACTTCGCCCGCGGTTTCCTTTAAGCACCGGGAGCATTTTCCCTCGATTGCATAACGGATTTTCCCAACGAGCTCCAAAGAATCGTCGGCAAAGAGTTCGTAAGCCGCTTCCACCTTCACGGGCGACGAGAATTTCACGAAGGGAATACTCATCAGCTCTTCGGGCGGGGCGTACTCAAATTCCAGCGTTCCGCGATACTTCTTTTGTGCATTGAGTTTTCTAATATCGATTATCATCATAAAACTGACTTTACAAGTATAGTATATTTAAAAAACTTTGTCAACTTTTTTTCGCGGGCTTTGCCGATTTTTTTACAATAATTCTACGGTTTCTCTCGCGATCACGACTTCTTCGTTCGTGGGAATGATCAAAACCTTCACTTTGGAATGCTTTGCGGAGATATCGCGAATGCTTCCGTCGTTCTTTTGCAGGTTCTTTTCTTTATCGATCGCAAGGGAAAGATAGCTCATATTTTCGCATATCCCCTCGCGAACGCTCGGCGTATTTTCGCCGACGCCCGCCGTGAATACGATACAGTCCACCCCGTTCATAGCCGCGGCGTACGCGCCCACGTATTTCTTACAGTTATAAATAAACAGATCGAGCGCGAGGGCGGCTCTCTTGTTGCCCGCCGCTTTCGCCGCCGTCAAATCACGGAAATCGGAAGAAACGCCCGACACGCCGAGCATACCGCATTTTTTATTGAGATAGGTACGCGCTTCGTCGCAGACTATGAGCTTCTCGCGCTTTGTAAAATATTGAACGTATCACCCGAGTATCTTTTGGGAATAGATCTCCAATAACTTCAAAAGACTGAGTCGATTCCTTTTAATTAAGTGATCGACCCGGTCTTTTTTTGTGCAATTTTTAATATGTATCAAAGCACGACGTTTACAAGAAGAACAGAGCCTCGGGAAATTTATACATCTTTATTTACCCCAT
>JAZRHC010000020.1:0-19802 GCA_045644545.1 Candidatus Scatosoma sp.
TTTCAAGGGAAGTTTGCCGATTTTTGCAAAAGCGTCCTCGCGAAGATCGCGCACCACGTTGCAGGAAATTTTATTGTTACAAAGGCTCGCCAGCCATTGACTGACGGCGGCTACGCCGACCGAACAGGCGATCAGCGCCAAAATTTTTTTAAGCTCTTGCCATTTCACGCCGTATTCCACGATACAGTCAATCGCGTCGCCGATCAGAACGGGAATATACAAACTCGCCGCCACGGAAATCAACGAAAGCAACAGCGTGCCGATAAGCGCCGCGGGATATTTTCCCACGTAGCGCAATACTCTTTTTAACGTTCCTTTGTTCGTCTTATTCATATCGCGCCTCCCGCTTTCGTCTGTGAAAGATAGATTTCGCGATACGCCTCGCAGGTATTTAAAAGCTCGTCGTGCGCGCCGATCCCCGCCGTTTTTCCGTCGTCGAGCACCACGATTTTATCCGCGTGGCAAACGGAAGAAACGCGTTGGGAAACGATAAACACCGTCGAATCGAGTTTTTTGATCTCCCGCCGAAGGGCGGAATCCGTCGCATAGTCGAGCGCGGACGAGGAATCGTCTAAAATGAGGATCTCGGGGTTTCGAACGAGCGCGCGGGCGATCGTAAGCCGTTGTTTTTGTCCGCCCGAAAAGTTTTTCCCGCCTTGCTCGACGGGGTAATCCAGCCCGCCCTTTTCCGCAACGAACTCCTCCGCTTGCGCGATTTTAAGCGCCGCCCAAAGCTCCTCGTCGGTCGCTTCCGCCTTGCCCCAAAGCAGGTTTTCGCGAATCGTACCTTTAAACAGCGTCGCCTTTTGCGGCACGACCCCGATACGCGATCGAAGCTCTTTCACGGCGCGGTTTTTTACGTCTTTGCCAAACACGGTCACTTTACCCCGTTGCGCTTCGTAGAAGCGGGGCAATAAGTTGACGAGCGTGGTTTTTCCCGAACCCGTGCCCCCGATCACGCCGACCGTTTCGCCGCGTTTCACTTCAAAGCTCACGCCTTCGAGCGCGGGGTCGGCTTCGTCGTTATACTGCACCGTCACGTTCTCGAACGCAATAAACGGCGCGCCGTCCGTTTCCCCCTCGCTCTCCGTTCCGTCTTTTAAAGAGGGTTCGAGAGAAAGCACCGACTCCACGCGGCTTCCGCACGCCGCCGCTTTGGTGACCGTCACGATCAGATTCGCGAGCTTGATCAGCTCCACGAGGATTTGCGACATCAAATTATACAGCGCGAGCACTTCCCCTTGCGTGAGGTTGCCCGAATCCACTTTGAGCGCGCCCGTCCACAAAAGAGCGATCACGCCGAGATTGACGAGAACGTAGGTCAAAGGGTTGGTGATCGCGGCGATCGCGCCGACGAATTTACGGCTTTTATTCAGCTTCTCGTTTCGCGAGGAAAAGAGCTCTTTTTCCTCGTCCTCTTTACAAAACGCCCTGATCACGCGCGCACCCGCGAGGTTCTCCCGCGTGGATAACAACGCTTGGTCAAGGTGCGCTTGCGATTTTTTATAAAGGGGCATACACGCGAACATCACCGCGTAAACGACGATCGCGAGCACGAGCACGGTGAGCGCGAACACGCCGAAGGAGGAAGGAGCGATCACGCACGCGGTGATCACCGCGCCGAACACGATAAACGGCGAGCGCAAAAAGAGGCGCAACGCAAGGTTAATTCCCGACTGCAAACGGTCGATATCGCTCGTCATTCGCGTGAGCAAAGTCGCCGTGCCGAGCTTGTCTAAATCCTTATAAGAAAGCGATTGTATTTTTTTAAACAGGTCGCGGCGCAAGCCCGCCGAAACGCCCGTCGCCGTCCGCGCGGCGAAATACTGCGCGACCACCGCGAACACGAGTCCCAAAAGCCCGAACGCCGCCAGCACGCCGCACATTCCCGCGATATACCCCTTATCCGCGTTGGGATACCCCCCGCCGATCCTCGCGCCGAGTCCTTTATCGACGATGAGTCCCACCACGATAGGCACGAGCAACTCGAAGGTCGCTTCCAAAAGCTTGAAAAGCGGACCTAAAAGGCTCTGCCATTTATAGGGCTTGAAATAGGTAAAAATTTTTTTCATTCGTTTAATCCAAAAAACGTTCGTAAATTTCCTTGCAATCGCGGAGGCGAAGGAGCTTTTTCCCCTCGTCGGTGGAAGCGATATTCTCGTTCGCGCGGTAGATACGGAACGCGTTCAAAAGCTTGTTCGTCGCGAGCCCGAACCCGATAAAGAACACCGCGAACAACGCGGCGAACACGATCGTCGGGGTCACGTACCGTCCGTCGGGCGTGCTTAAAATTTTCGTGCCGAACACGATCCCCAAAATCAGCGTGACGAGCGCGGGCAAAAGCGCGACGCCAAACCAGATAAACGCCTTTTTGATGCGCGCTTTAATGATCGCGCGGCGGCTTTTCTGCTTTTCTTCGATCTCCGCGGCAAGCGGCTCTTCTTCCGCTTTAAGCTCCTTTACCCGCCTTTCGAACACTTCCTTATACCGCGCTTTGATCTCGTCTACGGCGCGGTAGCCAAGGTCGAATTCGAGGCTTTCAAACCCCGCGTCGGCGTATTCGTCCACGAGCACGTCGGGCTCGGTGAAATCCGCCGTCTTTGCCCGCCAGTAGCCGATCGAGGCTTCTTTTGCCTCGTCGTCGAGTTCGAGCGCCTTTTCGAATTTGAGCTCGGCGGCTTTGAAGCTCCGCGATTCCAGCAAAATATCCCCTTCTTTACAGGCTTGCTCATACTCCGCTTTGCGCTTTGCCGCTTCCTCTTCCTTTTTTCTTCTAAGCGCGAGCGCTTCTTCGGGCGAAAGCCCTACGAGATCCTCGTCGTCCTCGTCGAGCTCGGGAAATTCAAACATCAATTCGTCCGCCGCGCTCGTGGGCGCGTCGGCTTGATTTTCGGCTTCTTCGGCAAGCTCGTCCGTCGCGTCGATATAGCCTTCCGCCGTCTTTTTGAGCTTGATCCCTCTGCCGTATTCGTCGTCGATCATTCTTTCTTCCATAATTGATTTCTCCCTTTTATTTATTCGTTATCCAAAAGCCCGCGTTCCGCTTCGCTCAAAGCAAAGGGATTACGCCAACCCTTTTTCATTTTTTCGGGCAGAACCGTTTCGGCTACGATCGTTCGCGCCTTGCCCTTATAGCGGCTTTTCGCCCATTCGCAGAACTCGCGGTTTTCAAATACCGCCAAAACGCAGCTCCCCGAGCCCGTCATCACCGCGCCGAGCGGCGAAAAGGACAGCGCGGCTTCGTAGGCTTTTTGCACGTCCTCGCAAAGCGCCGCCGCAGGCGGGAAAAGATCGTTCGTCAAATACCTGCCCGCCTCGGATATATCCTTCCTAAGAAGCGCTTGAATACATTTTTCGGTGTTCCCCGCGCCCGTTTTCGGGGCGTTCAAGCCGTCGTATTTCCGATAGCACGCCCCCGACGACACCCCGCCCGAAGGACAGATCATTAAAAAATGTAATTTTTCCGTGATCGGAAGCGGCGTCACCTTATCCCCGCGCCCCTGCATACGCGCAAACCCGCCTTTTAGCATATAGCGGATATCGCTCCCCAAAGAATCGGCGAGCTCTGCGAGCTTTTCGGGCTCGTCCACGCCGTAGAGCTTCGCCATACCCCTAAGCACCCCCGCCGCGTCCGCCGACGACCCGCCAAGCCCCGCGCCGAGCGGGATATTTTTATAAACCGTAATATCCGCGCCGCCCGTGCCGAACGCCCGCGCAAACGCTTCGCCCGCTTTGAGCGCGTTGTTCTCCTCGGGGGAAATACTCTCGCTCCCAAGCCCCTTCATCGTCACCGAGCAAAGGGAATCCTTGCGTTTTTTCAACACGATCAGATCGAACAAATTCACGCTCGCCACGAGGGAATCGAGAAGGTGATATCCCCCTTCCTCGCCCGTGATTTCCAGCGTTAAATTGACTTTTGCGTACGATTTTATCTTGACCGTTTTCATAATTTTAAATCCCGAAAGGGCGGCGAGAAGACTCCCGCCGCTCAGTTTTCGTATTTTATTGTAGCATATTTTTTAAAAAATTACAATATCTTGAAAGGGATTCCCCGATTATTTTTGTAAATTTTCCTCTAAACGGCGGTAAACGAGTATTCTTTCGCCGCTTTCGATAGGAAATTTCAGCTCGGGATTGCTCCGTTCGAGCTCCTCGGGCGTACAGCGAAGGCGTTTTGCCACCTGCCAAAGCTCCTCGCCCGCGCGAGGCAGGAAAATGGAGATCCCGCAATCGTTTTCCTCGATCGCTTCCCCTTCCTCCGCTTCCGCAACGTACTCCGAAGCCGTTTGCTTATACCGACGGAACACCGCTTTGATCGAGCCTTCCGCTTCCACCTCGCCGCTCTTTTTGCGGCGCACGTTCAGCCCGTAAAGGAGCGCTTCGGCTTCCGCCTTTTCGTCCTCGTCGCAATCGACGGGGAAGGCAAAGGGCAAAGAAAGGGTAGCCTTTTTATGCGTGCCGTCCGTGCCCGCAAACAAAATTTCCGCCTGCGCGATCCCCTCGGCTTCCGTTTCCCCGCGCTCGTTCTTTCGGCAGGAAATTTCCACGCGCGGCAACACCGCCGCTTGCAGGGAATATCCTTCCTCGATCTCCTCGGAAAGGATCGCCGTGCCGCCGATACGCTCCACGCATTTTTGCGTGTTCGTCAAATACCTGCCCCCCACTCTTCCCTTTTTCAAGCTCAGCTCGCTCGACGGGGAAAACGCGTCCTCCACGATCGGCAATTCGTCTTTTTGATACAGCGTGCAGTCCGCGGAAAGCACGGTGGACAACACGATTTTGCTCTTGCCCTTTTCCTCGTCCGTCCCCGCCGAAAGATAGGCGGATTTTACGCGGATATTCACAGAAACGGGGATTTGCCCGAAAGCGTCCTCGCACGCCACTTGCATTTTAAAGGGAATCAGCCGTTCGTAGGCGCAAAGCGACTCGTCGCTTTTCAAAACGCAGAGATTCAAGGTCATTTCCCCTTCGATATCGATCTGCCCCGCGTCCGCAACCGCGCTGGTTGCCACGGCGGACTCGCTGTGCAATAAAATATCCCCTACGTAATCCGTTTCAAATTCGTCCTCGCGCTCCGTCTGCCCCGCCACGTTCAACAGCTTGACGACCTTTGCCGACCCTTTTTTCGTCACGAGTTCCTCGCCCCCGACGAGGTATTCCGCCTTTCTCTGCCCGTACACGGGAATTTCCGCGCCCACGACGACGGCAATATACAGCCCCGAGCCCTCGCGGCGCACGGTGAAGTTTTCCGCCTTCAAAAGCGCGCGGGCGTAGCACGCGGGGGTGACCTCGGCGTTTTCGGCTTTATGGAAAAATTCCGCGCCGCGTTCCGCGCGGCAGATCTTTCTGTCCGCGTCCTCGTATACTACGCTCAAAACGAGCTTCCCGTTATAGCGCACCTCGCCGTCCGCGCAAGCACATTCGCTGGTTACGGCGTTCGCCTGCACGGCGAGCACGGAAGTGATCTCGCTCCCGGGAAGTCTGCATTCGACGATAGATTGGGCTTTCAGCCTCGCGATCTCGTCGGTATATCGATAGGTTTCATAATGCGGTTTCATTGACATTTCGTTTACTCTCCCTTGCGTTTCGTTGCCTTTTTATCGTATGCGGCGGCGCGGGCGTTTAGACCGTCGAACCCTTTCTTTTTTTGCGTTTTTTGGGAAATTTTGGCGGGAAAGGAATATTTGACTTTCTTTTCGGGCATACTTTTATTATGATCAAACCCACTAAAAAGATTTCCGACGTCAAACGAATGGTAAACGATTGCAGGGCGAGCCGCGTCGTCGTGCGCGTGAATTTAGGCAGAAACAAAACGATGGACTTTTCGGGCGTGCTTTCGGGCATTTATCCCGCGCTGTTCACCGTCAAGCCCGACGACGAGGATTTTCTCGGCAAAACGGCGTATTCCTACTCCGACGTCCTCTGCGGCAACGTGAAGATCAAAAAGATCTGAACGCAAAAGCATACGCCCCGCGCTCGATCCCGAGCGCGGGGCGTACTTTTACTTTCCACTTATTTCAATACTTTCTTTAAGAACTGCCCCGTGTAGCTGTTGGGAACTTTCGCGACCTCTTCGGGCGTACCCGTGCACACGATCGTGCCGCCGCCGTCGCCGCCCTCCGGCCCTAAGTCCACGATATAGTCCGCCGTTTTGATCACGTCGAGGTTGTGCTCGATCACGATCACGGTGTTTCCGTTCGCGCGGAGCTTTTGCAGAATTTTGATCAGCTTGTCCACGTCGTAGGTGTGCAACCCCGTCGTGGGCTCGTCGAGGATATAGCAGGTCTTGCCCGTAGAGCGTTTGGAAAGCTCGGTGGCGAGCTTCACGCGTTGCGCTTCCCCGCCCGAAAGGGTAGTCGAGCTCTGCCCGAGCTTGATATACCCCAAGCCGACTTCTTCGAGGGTCTTGATCTTGTTATAAATGGACGGAACGGGCTTAAAAAACTCGCAAGCCTCCTCCACCGTCATATCCAAAACGTCGAAAATGCTCTTGCCTTTATAGCGGACTTCCAAAGTTTCTCGGTTATAGCGTTTGCCCGCGCACACCTCGCAGGGCACGAAAATATCGGGCAGGAAATGCATTTCGATCTTAATGATCCCGTCGCCGAAACAATGCTCGCACCTGCCCCCCGAAACGTTAAAGGAGAACCGACCCGCTTTATATCCGCGCTCTTTCGCGTCGGGCGTAGCCGAAAACAGTTCGCGAATGGCGCTGAACACGCCCGTGTAGGTCGCGGGATTGCTTCGGGGCGTTCTGCCGATCGGGGATTGATCGATCGCGATCACCTTATCGAAATACTCCACCCCTTTCATTTCGTCGTATTCCCCCTTCGCGTGGCGCGCGCCGTTGAGCTCGTTCGCAAGGGTGGGGTAAATAATTTCGTTGACCAAGCTGGATTTTCCGCTCCCCGAAACGCCCGTCACCGCCGTGATCAGCCCGACGGGGAATTTCGCGTCGATATTCTTTAAATTGTTTTGTCTGCAACCATGAATTTCCAGCCATTTTTCGCTCGGAATCGCACGGACGGCGGGCACTTCTATTTTCCGTCTGCCCGCGAGATAATCGCCCGTGATGGACTGCTTTGCGTTCATAATATCTTCCTGCGTACCGCACGCGACGACTTCTCCGCCGTGCACCCCCGCTTTCGGTCCGATATCCACGATATAATCCGCCGCGCGGACGGTGTCCTCGTCGTGCTCCACGACGAGCAGGGTGTTGCCCAAATCCCGCAAGCCCTTCAAGGAATTCAAAAGCTTTTCGTTATCCCGTTGGTGAAGCCCGATACTCGGCTCGTCGAGGATATACAGCACGCCCGTGAGCGCGCTCCCGATCTGCGTGGCAAGGCGTATGCGCTGACTTTCGCCGCCCGAAAGGGTCTGCGCCGTGCGCGTGAGCGTTAAATAATTGAGCCCGACGTTGCGAAGGAATCCCAAGCGATTGTTGATCTCCTTTAAAATCGCGTCGGCGATCAGGTGCTCAGTGGCGGTAAACTTGCTTTGCACCTCGTTCAAAAACTCGCAGAGCGCGTCCACCGACATTTCGCACGCTTCCCAGATATTTTTCCCGCCGACGTAAACGGACAGCGATTCCTTTTTGAGCCGTTTGCCTTTGCAACAATCGCAAGGCGCGCTGCGCATCAAGCGTTCGATATCGTATTTCACGCCGTCCGAGCTCGTCTGCGCGTAGCGACGTTGCAGGTTGTTGACGTAGCCTTCCCATTTCTTTTTAAAGCTCCCGTGGAAGGTGCGCGTTTGGTACTGCATATCCAGCGCCTCGTCGCTCCCGTACATTAAGATATGATAGATATGCTCGGGCAGGTCCTTGACGGGCGTATCCAAAGAGAAACCGTACGCTTTTCCGAGCGCGCCCAGCTCCATTTGCGCCATCGCGCTCGAACCTAAATTCCAGCCCGTGACCTTGAACGCCCCTTCGCGCAACGATTTGTTTTTATCGGGGCAAATAAGATCGGGATCTACGATTTGGCGATATCCGATCCCGAAACATTCGGGGCACGCGCCGTAGACGGTGTTAAACGAGAACATTCTCGGCTCGATCTCTTCAAGGGAAATTCCGCAATCGGGGCAAGCGTAGTTGACCGAATATAAAGTTTCCTCCCCCTCGCAGTCGATCACGACGAGCCCGTCGGCGAGCTTCAACGCGTTTTCAAGGCTGTCCGTCAAGCGTTTTTGAATGGTGGGTTTAACGACGAGCCTGTCTACGACGACGGAAATATTATGCTTATTGTTTTTTTCGAGCTTAATCTCCTCTTGCAGGTCGTACACGATCCCGTCGATCTTGACCCTGCCGTAGCCGCTCTTTTTATAGCCCGCAAGCTCTTTCACGTACTCCCCTTTTCTGCCGCGCACGACGGGGGAGTTGATCAAAATTTTGCTTCCCTCGGGCATCGCCATCACCTGATCGGCGATCTCGTCCACCGTTTGACGGCGTATTTCCCGCCCGCATTTAGGGCAATGTGGCACGCCCACGCGCGCGAACAATAAGCGGAAATAATCGTAAATTTCCGTCACCGTGCCTACGGTGGAACGGGGGTTGTGCGAGGTGGTTTTTTGGTCTATGGAAATGGCGGGCGAAAGCCCTTCTATGCTCTCCACGTCGGGTTTTTCCATTTGCCCCAAGAACTGGCGGGCGTACGAGGAAAGGCTTTCCACGTATCGCCGTTGCCCCTCGGCGAAGATGGTGTCGAACGCGAGGGTGGATTTTCCGCTCCCCGAAAGCCCCGTCAAAACGGTGAGCTTGTTGCGGGGGATTTTTACGTCGATATTTTTCAAATTGTTGGCTTTCGCGCCTTTGACTACGATTTCTTCCTGCATTGTTTTATCCTTATTTCTGCGTTTTTCGCATTTTGAGTTTGAGCTCGGCAATCCGTTCGCGTATCTCGATCGCCCGTTCGAAATCAAGCTGTCCGCTCGCGACCTTCATAAGGGCTTTGAGTTTTTCGATCTCGTCGGGGATATCCTGCATTTTGATATCCGTCGCCGATTTTTTCTTGGTGATATTTAAGGTGGATTTGATTTGCTTGACGATGGTTTTCGGCGTGATCCCGTGCGCCTCGTTATACTCGTTTTGAATTTTTCTTCTTCGCTCCGTTTCCCCGATCGCCCGCTTCATACTGTCGGTGACGGTATCCGCGTACATAATCACCCGCCCTTCGCTGTTTCGCGCGGCGCGCCCGATCGTTTGGATAAGCGACGTGTCGCTTCGAAGGAAGCCTTCCTTGTCCGCGTCGAGAATGGCGACTAAACGCACCTCGGGAAGGTCGAGCCCTTCACGGAGCAGGTTAATGCCGCAAAGCACGTCGAATTCCCCGCCTCTCAGTCCGTTCACGATATCCACGCGCTCCAAAGCGTCGATATCGCTGTGCATATATTTTACCTTGATCGAATGTTCCTTTAAATAGTCTGTCAGCTCCTCGCTCATACGCTTGGTAAGCGTGGTGATCAAGACCCTGCCCCCCTCGTTTACCGTGTTTTTAATCTCCGAAAGCAGGTCGTCGATTTGCCCTTTGGTGGGCTTTACGGTGACGGGCGGATCTAAAAGCCCCGTCGGGCGAATGAGCTGTTCCACCCGTTGCCCCGCTTGCTCTAATTCGTAGGGCGCGGGAGTGGCGGAAACGCAAATAAGCTGGGGAACGCGCGCGTCGAACTCATCGAAGGTCAGCGGGCGATTATCAAACGCCGCTTTCATTCTAAATCCGTATTCCACGAGGTTTTTCTTTCTCGAAAGATCCCCGTGATACATAGCGCGAATTTGCGGAATGGTCATATGGCTCTCGTCGATAAACACCAAAAAGTTTCCCGACGGGAAATAATCGAGCAAGGTAAACGACGGCTCGCCGGGGCTTCGCCCGTCGAAATAACGGCTGTAATTTTCCACGCCGCTGCAATAGCCGATCTCCCGCATCATTTCCAAATCGTATTCGCAACGCTGTTTGAGCCGTTGCGCTTCCAAAATTTTTCCCTCGTCCTCAAACGCGCGCACCTCGCCTTTCAAGTCCTCTTCGATCATAGAAAGCGCGCTTTGCAGCTTTTCCGTACCCACGGCGTATTGACTTGCGGGGAAGATCGCCACGTGCGAAAGCTCGTTGAGCTTGTTTCCCGTCAGCGCTTCCACTTCGTAAATTTTATCGATCTCGTCCCCGAAAAATTCCACGCGAATAGCCACTTCCGAATTGGACGCGGGAAAAATTTCCACGTTATCCCCCCGCACGCGGAAGGTCGAACGCTTGAAATCGGTATCGTTTCTGGCATATTGCAATTCGATTAGCTTGCGCAATAAATTATCTCTGCCCCATTCCATACCCGGGCGCAAGGAAATAGACAGCCTGAAATATTCCTCGGGCGCGCCGAGCCCGTAAATACACGAAACGGAAGCCACCACGATTACGTCCTCCCGTTCCATCAACGAACAAGTCGCGCTGTTTCGAAGCTTATCGATCTCGTCGTTTAAGCTCAAATCCTTTTCGATATAAGTATCCGTCGAGGGGATATAGCTTTCGGGCTGATAATAATCGTAATAGGAAACGAAATACTCCACGCGGTTTTCGGGGAAAAATTCGCGAAACTCGTTGCAAAGCTGCGCCGCGAGCGTTTTGTTGTGCGCGATCACGAGGGTGGGTCTGTTCACGTTTTTGATCACGTTTGCCATCGTGAAGGTCTTTCCGCTCCCCGTCACGCCCACTAAAACTTGCGTTCTGATCCCGTCGAGCACCCCTTCGGTCAATTTTTCGATCGCTTGCGGCTGATCGCCCGTCGGCGAAAACGACGAACGTAATTTAAATTGCATATTCTCGTCCTCCCCGACGATTTTTCTTCCGCTTTTTGCCCAAAATTAACAAAAACCGCGAACATTCGTTTGTATTATATCACTTTTTCAGCAAAATGTAAAGTGAATCCGCTAAGTTTTTTCGCTTTTCAAAAGATACATTTCATCAAAAGCCCAACGAGGAAGGCGATCACCGCGGAAGCGACCGCCCAACCGATTTTCAACGCGAAATCCCGCCGCATCTGCACGGAATATCTTCGAAACGCCCTGCCCTCGGCGTGCAGGGTGATCACGTACATTTTTTCGCCCTTCCGATCGGAGGAGAGAAGCTCGAAATAATCGTCGAGTTCGAGCTCGTAAAGAATTTCTTCCAGCCGTTCTTCGGTGCAACGCAGTTTTTTCGGAAGCATTGCGAGTATCTCCGCAGGCGAAACCAAACAGATCCCCTTGCCTTCGCAAAGGGAATACACCGCGCTCATCACTTCGCTCTCCCGCCTGTTTAACATCGCTTCCCCTCCTTTTTGCTCTTACTCTTTTATTATGGACGGAAAACGAAAAAATAACGATATTATTCAAAAAATACGCGCATCTTACGCCGACGGAATATTTACGCATCTTAAAAGAAAAGCTGGAATGATTTTTCAATGCAGAATGCATAGTGCAAAATGCAAAATGGCGGTAGAATTTTTACAATCATTCTGCATTCCGCACTAAAAAAGGCTTGGAAATTCCCAAGCCTTTTTACTTCACTTTGCTTCTTTTTGCGCTTTGAGTTCTTTTTTCAGCTTCTTACGCACTCTGCCGTAGTAAGCGAAGAAGAACACGATCAAGAAGATCGCCACCGCAAACGAAACCCACGCCCCCGACGAGAACGAAACGCTTAACGCGCTGAGCGTTTTCGCCGTTTCCGCGCCGATCATTTCGCCTAAGAACGAGGTCGGGTCGCTTAACAGCGAGATCGCAAGCGACGGCAACAATACGAGCACGAGGAAAGGCAGCCAACCGAGCAGGATCGGCAGTTTCAGCTTGATTCCGTTATTCGCCGCAAAGAAGGTTTTGATCAAAATTTTGATAATCAAATACGCCCAAGTGAAGAAGGTGAAGAACAGCACGTAAGAAACGATCTGCATCACGAGCGCAACCGTCTCCGCCGCGTCCTTGGGGATCTTTTCGAGCAAGGTTTGGCGTACCTTCTCTTTGAGCTCCTCCGTCGTTTCCTTTTCTTCGTCAGTCGAATCGGCAAGATAGGTCGCCTTCATTTGCTTGTTGGAAGGCTCTGCGCCACCCTCAGTTCCGCCGTTTTCTTCCGAGCCTTCGCCGAACTTATCGCCGAGCACGCTTTCAATATCCTCTCCGTTTAAAAGGGCGAGCATAATCTCGGAAACGAAATCGTCTACGTTAATCGTGCCGTCCTCTTTTTCGAGTTTGGAAAGCACTTCCGCCACTTTATCGTGAATTTCCTCTTTATCTGCTTCCGAAAGCTCCGCGCCGATAAACTCTTCGTATTGATCGCCCGCCGCGCCGAGCTTATCAAACACCTCGGCAACCGTTTCCGTCAGCTTATCCGCGATCTTTTGAGTCGTCGCGTTCTCCTCGTAAAGAACGTCTATCAGCCCTTGCGTTTTTTCTTCTATGTATTCTTCGGTGATCCCCACCTCGTCGAGAATCTGCTCCACGCGAGCCGCGTCCTGAAAATTCGCGTTGTCTTCGAATACCTTTTTCACTTGCTCTTTTACGGTCGTTTTCAAGGTTACTTTGGAAACCTGCGACACGAGCCCTTTCGCCACTTTATTGAGCGTGCCCGAAAGCTGATCCACCACCTTATCTACGTTCGCGTCGATCACCCCTTCCACGACCTTCGTCGCGTCCGAATCCAAGGACGAAAGCACCACCGACGTTTGTAAACGAATAGTCAGCTTAATTTCAACGCCGTCCTCGCCTACGATCTCTTTCACGTCGATTTCGTCCCAAAGATCCTTTTCGACGTTTTCGGTGTTCTCGCCCGAGCCGTCGCCGCCGTTTTCCCCTTCGCCGTTGCCTTGCGAACCCTCCTGCCCGATCATTTCTTCGAGCATTTCCGCGCTGACGGTATACGAAAGATTGATCGTCCAGAGCGGAGCGATAAAATACGCCGCGATTGAGAGCACGCACAATATCGTGATCACGATATTGCAAATAAACAAAATAAGCTTTTTCTTAGCCATTGCTATTCTCCTAAAAATGCATTATTGAACGTTATTATATCACAATCCCCCGCGCGTGTCAATATATTTTCTTGCAAAATTCTGTTGATTTGTCAAGCGTTTTTCAGTAATTTTTTGAAAATTTTTGAAATTTTTTTATTTTCCCAAAAAATCACGCTTTTCAAACCATAAAAAACACCCCTTGACCTTCTCGCATAATACAAGTATAGTTATTTGTGTTGAAAAAGTCAAGCGGTTTTAATTTAACGCAATAAAACTCTTACCCTACCCCCTTGAAGTAGGGCTATTTTTATCTTTCAAGAAGGGCTATGCCGTTTTCTTTTTTATGAACTTAACCCGATAATCGGTTTCCCCTTCATTCAAAATCTCCAACAATTCTTCTCTCTTTTGAATCGGTGTAAACCAAACCCTCTTTCCGAACCGATTTCTCAATGACGAGTGCGGGCGATTGTTATATCGGATATTCCAATCTTGCATTTTCTCTATTAACTCATCATACGTTTCAAAGGTCAACGAGCAGTAGAAACTCTCATTATCGCTTCTATGGCTACGCTCCACCTTGCCGTTGTGTCTCGGCGTGTATGCTCGTATAAGTTGATGATGAATATGTAAACGGTTCAGCAACTTGTCTACGATATGAACCTTGCCGTCTCCCGTTCCTTTCGGGTTTGTGAACTCCGTTCCGTTATCCGTTTGTATGGTAGCGGGGATATACCCGAAATAGAGAATAGCTCTCTTAATGAAGTCAACCGTCGAATACCCGCTCTTCTCTTTATACGGATAAAGGAATCTTTCTCTCGTCGCTTCGTCTATCATCGTATATTGAAAATACCACTCTTCCGGGCGTTCGCCTTTGTTACACTCTCTTGGAACATATTTCACGTCCATTTGCATTTTCAACCCAAGCATTTCGGGCGTATCGTAGGGTTGCGAAACATACTTTTCAAGAACCTTCGACGGTCTTAACCCGTTTTTTACTACGAACCGATAAAACCCGAAGTATGTTCTCTTATAAGCGAATCTCGCTCTTAAAATCCCCAAGGCTTCCGAATAGGCGATATTAGGGTTTTCTTCAAAGATTTTCACTATCTCCGCCCGCTCTTCTTCCGTATGAGAATTGGGGTGCGGAGTATGAGGTCTCGAAGAAGCGTTTTCAAGGCTTGCAAGTGTGCCGTCGTATTTCGCTTTCCAACGCCAAAGGCTTCTTTCGGTGCATTTGAATTTTTTGGAAACAAGCAAAATATCGGCTTTATCTTCAAGCCACATTTTAAGTGCTTTTTGCTTTTCTCGTGCGTTGTATTTGATACCTTTCATCAACTCCACCTCCTTGATTATATTATATCATATTTTACTGAAAATTTCAAGACTTCTCAAAGAAAAACATTGACTTTATATATAATTTTATGGTAAAATAAGGTATCAAAATATTTATCCACAAGGAAGGTTGCTCGTATGAAAAAATTCGTTCAAAACTTGCTTCTTTTAGTGCTTTTGTGTGCTTCAACCCTATCTTTCGTGGCTTGCGAAAATTCTACCCCCCCCCCCCGAAAATTTAGAGTTATCCACAGTTAAACTTACCACCGAGAATATATCAACCTATCTCGCTTGCAACGTAGAATATTCCGAGTATACAATTCAAACAGTAGAAGATAAAACTCTATACACTTTTAAGGCTACTATCACTACTTCCCCAAGGCTTCCGAACATCTCATTTGAAGAAGTCTCCATTCGTTACGGAGATTCCTTGTGGGGAGTATTGTTTGAAAGTTCTTCGCCCGTTTGGGCGCAATTAGATTATCAAGGCTACTCGTCAGTTTCTACTTATTTCTATACATTTGAAGATACGGCGACCTTTAACCAACACGACTTGCCCTTAATAAGCCCGCCTTTTTCTCATATTTCAGCAATAACCGGAAACGTTCTCGTTTCGACGGAGAAGTGATATGGGTTACGCTTTAATGATTGTTGCGATAGTTGCTGGGGTTGTAGCGTATCTTTTAGCCGATAAAAAAAGAATAGAGGAAGTCAATCGCCTTGAACGAGAAAAAGACGAACTCAAACACGAGATATCCGCTCTACAAACACATTTAGACGAAACCAAGGAAAAAACTTTTGAAAACGCATTAAAAAACACTATCTCTCTCCTTGAAGTTGACTTCAAAGAATACTCTACAAGCGAACTTGTCGCTCTTGTAAAAAAACATAGATACAAAATAGATATTTTTTCCATTGATGACATTGAAACCACAAGAATAAAAACGGGAATCCGCTATCTAATAGAATACGAAAAAAGTGTAAAATTTCTTCTTGATGTTATGAGTGCAAATAATGTCGCTTGGGATTATTCCTATTCTTTTGAAATGCAATTCGACGAATATCTCCCCTTACACGAATACACGGAAGAACGAGCCTTAAATATCATCAATACGGTCTTGCAAAATTTACCAAAAGAATAATAAAAAATCGGTAAGGTTTTATTCCTACCGATTTTCTTTTTAATATCCGCTATAAGTAAGAAGTTGTTCCTTCTCGGTTTTGGAGAGATTGAGACGGTTGATATAGGCTTTTACTTGGGCTTTGCCGTTCTTATTTGTATAGCCGAGATAGCCCATAACCATATATTTTTGAACCGCCGTCAGTTTGAGAGAAGCGACGTATTTTTGAATTTTCGCTTGCGTTATCTTCCGCAGAGAGATTGTCGGCGGTCAAGGTTGCCGTTTTCGTGGAATCGTCGCTATACGTTGCCGTGATGGTGTAGTCCGCATAGTCAAATTCGTCGATAAAGACTTCCGTTGCGCCCGAAACGCTGATAGCTTCCAGCGTGGGCTTTTCATCTTTACAACTTGTAAAAAACGCCGTGAACAAGCACAAGCAAAGCCCAAGTAAAATGGATATGTAAAGTTTCCTTCTTTTCATAGAAGTACCTCCGTTTTCACGTAATAAAAAAGTGCCGACTTGCGAACAAGCCGACACAGCACAGTGTCTTGTTCGCTAAAAGTTGCGACACTCAATTAAAATCATTCGTACAGAAGATTTGTATGTAAAGCGAATAAGGTACACTTATGCCCCTATAAGTATACTCCTGCACGTTATTTAATTGAGTTCGCATTTTATATTTTAGCATATTTTCCCTTTTTCGTCAACTCTTTATATCCTTTTACGAAATTTTTCTCTATTCGGCTTGGATAAAAAAAGACAGGTCGAAACCTGTCGTTTTTTGGTGTACCCGCTGGGGTTTTGCCGAAACTCCGCAAGCGGAGTCCTCTCGGCAAAGTGTCGTCGCTTCGCTCCTCGCGCGAACCCGTCTGGGTTCTTCACTGCCCACCGTTTACACCAAACAAAAAACCGCCCACAAGGGCGGTCGTTTGGTGTACCCGCTGGGGTTCGAACCCAGAATCGACGGCGTCGGAGGCCGTAATGTTATCCAATTACACTACGAGTACGTATCGTTTTCAAATTTTTTCGCGCGTTTTTCAAAACGCAACTATATTTTACTATTTTTTGCTTTCTTTTTGCAAGCGTTTATGCTATAATTATCTTAAATTTTTCGAAAATTTTTCAAGAAAAACTTACGGGAGGCTCGAAAAATGGCAAAAACGGTAGTGATCGGTATGAGCGGCGGTGTGGACAGCTCCGTTGCCGCGCTCCTTTTGAAAAAACAAGGCTATAACGTGATCGGGCTGTTTATGCAAAACTGGGAAGAAACCGACGAAAACGGCTGTTGCACCGCCGAAGACGACTACGCCGACGTGCGCCGCGTTTGCGGGCTTTTGGATATCCCGTACTACACCGTCAATTTCGCCAAAGAATATATGGACAGGGTGTTTTCCTATTTCCTCGCCGAATACAAGGCGGGCAGAACACCCAATCCCGACGTGCTTTGCAACCGCGAAATCAAGTTCGGGCCTTTTTTGGAAGAAGCCAAAAGGCTGGGCGCGGACTATATCGCCACGGGACATTATTGCAAGATCGCCCACGAAAACGGCGTGCATTATCTTCAAAAAGCAAAAGACCAGAACAAAGACCAAACGTATTTTTTAAATCAGCTTTCCCAAGCGCAGCTTGCGGACGTATTATTCCCTCTGCAAGATATGGAAAAGCCCGAAATTCGCAAAATCGCGCTCGAACACGGGCTTGCGACGGCGAAAAAAAAGGATTCGACGGGCATTTGTTTTATCGGCGAACGCAACTTCCGAAAATTTTTAAGCTCGTACCTGCCTGCCTCAAAAGGCAAAATTTGCGACCTTTCGGGCAAGGTCGTCGGCGAGCATTTGGGCTTGATGTACTACACCTTAGGGCAACGGCGCGGGCTCGATCTCGGCGGAATCAAGGGCGAGGACGAGGGCGGCAGATGGTTCGTCGTAAAAAAGGATCTTTCGAATAATATCCTCTACGTTTCGCACGGCGACGAAAGCCCGTTATATTCCAAATCCTGCACGGTAAGCGGCTTTAATTGGATTCCCTGCAAGCCCGAAAAATCGGAGTTTGAATGTACGGCAAAATTCCGCTACCGTCAGCCCGATCAAAAGGTGCGGGTGCATATCCAAGCGGACGGAACGCTGAAAATCGACTTTGCAGAAAAACAACGCGCCGTCACCGAAGGGCAATACGCCGTTTTATACGACGGCGAAAACTGCTTAGGCGGCGGTGTGATCGAAAGCGCGGACTATTAAGTCCGCGCTTTCGTTTAAAAAACAAGCCCCGCGGGGCTTGTTTTTCGGTTTATTAAGCTCAGTTCAACGCTTCGGGCGTTTCGAAAGAGGTTTCCCCTCTGTCCTCGGGGAACATCGTGCCTGCGGGAATCACGGGCAACATCAAAGGATTGATGAACGCGTTCGCCGTAAGCGCGGAAACCGCCGCGCGAAGATAGGGATAAACGATTTCCGTCGTGGAGATCGCAAGCACCTGCTTATCTTCGTCCGTGTTCACGTCCTCGGCTTCGAAAATACCCACCAAGCGTACCTTTAAGTTAAAGGGCTTGGGTTCGGCTTCGGTGGATTCCACCTTCACTTCCAAGGAAACGAACCAAAGTTTTTCGTTTTCCTGCACCCTTCTGATCGTGCGGGAGAACTGGGGTTTAATTTCGAATTTCGTGTTCTTGTCCATCTTCACGCGGTTGATCGTGTAAGTAAGTTCTTCCGCTGTGATACCTCTTAATGCATACTTCATATTTCATACCTCAAATAATTATTTCGTTTACCATAACACTTTTGCCTTACCATAAACGTTGACAGTTATATATAACCGACTTTTAAAAGTTGTAAACGGAATAAACGAAAATTTTTGAAGTTTTTAAAATCAATTGATCACGTAGCTTAACAGCGAAACTTTTTTCTCTACGAAATCAGCGTTCGAAATCACTTCGTCTTTTAAAAGCTCGAAATATCTTTTCAAAATCTCCACCACTTGCCGTTCTGCGTTCACAAGCCCCTCAAAGCTACATTTGCTAAGCAACGGCGAAGCCCCGCCTTTTACGCGTTTTTCCGAATAGCGCAACAGCTTGACCTTTTTATCCACGTAATCCGCCGTTGAAATGATTTGCGCGTCGTAAAGGGCTTTGTATTCCACCAAAAGCTTGGCGATCTCCATTTCCGTCGCGATAAGCTTTTTCAGCGCGGCTTCCTTATCGGCGTCTTTTGCCTTACTCGAAAGCTTCGGCGTGCCGTCAACGGCTTTTTCTGCGGGCTTTTCCCCAAGCACAACGACCGTTTCTTGCTTTTCTTTGATCTTCTTCGCGCAAATTATGTAGCCGATCAAACATACCGTTTGAAAAATCACGGATAAATACGCGCTGGTTATAAATTCTCCCACCACGCTTTCAATCTCGCCTAACTCCTCAAATACAGCCTCCATTTCCGATTGCACCACCGAAGCAAAGACGATACCCAGCACCCCGTGCGCGAGCGAAACAATCACGAAAACAATCAACAACAAACGGGAAATTTTTTCGTTTTTCTTTTGTGTAAAGCGGAAAAATCCAAGCACGGCTAAGGCAATTCCGGCAATCGCAAGAAGCAAGGAAAGCAACGAAGTAATCCCCAACAACGTTTCAAAAAGGGAACAAAAATCCTTATTGACGTAAGTTAATACGCCTGCACGTAAATATTTGGGCAAAGCAAAGGAAAGCAACGTAAAGCCGTTGGCTTCCGTTTGTAAAGTATCGGAAAGTGCGTCGCCTGCGCTTCCGCCAAGCCCCATATCGTAAGCAATCACGTTAAACGCCAAGCCGATAAGCAGCATTAAGCTCGCAAACAAGCCGATAGAAGACAATACAATTTTTCTAACTGAAAACTTTTTCATAAATAACTCCTAAAAAATTAATTGTTCTTATTATATCACGCCCCCCTTCTTGTCAAGCAAATAACAGAGCTTATCAAAAATTTTTTAGAAAAGCTTACGTTTGCACAAAAAACGAGGATTTTTGCATACTTTAAAAGTAAGAAAAAATTTTTTTAATTTTTTTTGAAAAAGCATAAAAAAACGCTTGCCTTTCTTTTTCGGATGTGGTATAGTATATAAGCTTTCGACGGAAGTTTAGCTCAGCTGGGAGAGCATCTGCCTTACAAGCAGAGGGTCATAGGTTCGAGCCCTATAACTTCCACCATAAAGACAGTGCGGATGTATATGCGGGAATAGCTCAGTGGTAGAGCGTCACCTTGCCAAGGTGAATGTCGCGGGTTCGAATCTCGTTTCCCGCTCCAAAGTATCTGCGCTGTCTTTTATTTATAAACGGGGCAGAAAGTTTACGGCGCTATAGCCAAGTGGTAAGGCCAAGGTCTGCAAAACCTTTATCCCCCGGTTCAAATCCGGGTGGC
>JAZRHC010000021.1:0-36560 GCA_045644545.1 Candidatus Scatosoma sp.
TATGTCTACTATTACAATAATATTCGTCCTCACAGTTCTTTGAACTACGACACACCCATACAACATCAACTTAATAAAATTGTCATTTGATTTTCTATTTTTTTGTCCAATTTTTGTTACCAATTTCAAGCGAAGAATCCCTTGCTTATTTATTCGATTTCGATATCGAGGGGCGCGTCGATATCTTCCCCAACGTATTTTCCGTTTTTCTTGCGCTGGCGCACGCATTCGGATAAAAGGTATTCGATTTGCCCGTTCACCGAACGGAAATCGTCCTCCGCCCACGCCGCCACCGCGTTATATAATTTCGGAGAAAGCCGAAGGGGGATTTGCTTTTTTTCTTTATCACTCATTAGTATAAGCTCCCCGAATTGACGACGGGCTGTGCGTCGTGATTGCCGCAAAGCACCACCAAAAGATTGGAAACCATCGCCGCTTTTCTTTCCTCGTCGAGCTCGACCGTTTTGTTTTCGCTCAATCTTTCGAGCGCCATTTCCACCATACCCACCGCGCCGTCAACGATCATTTTCCGCGCGTCGATAATCGCCGAAGCCTGTTGGCGTTGCAGCATCACCGCCGCGATCTCGGGCGCGTACGCAAGATAGGTGATGCGCGCTTCCACGATTTCGATTCCCGCTTCGTTCACGCGGGATTGTATTTCGCTTTTGATTCGCGCCGCCACGACCTCGCTCGACCCGCGAAGGCTTCCGTCGTCGGCTACGCCGTCGCCCGTCGTGTCTACCCCCGGGGCTACGTCGTAAGGATACACGCGCACCACGTTTCTAAGCGCGCTGTCGCATTGAAGGGAAAGATATTCCTTATAATTATCCACGTTAAACGCCGCTTTCGCCGTGTCCACGACCTTCCAAGTGACCGCGATCCCGATCTCTACGGGGTTGCCGAGGCAGTCGTTGATCTTTTGGCGGTTGTTGTTTAACGTCATAATTTTCAGGGAAATTTTTTTGTCTATCGCGTTTAAACCCGAGCCCGACGAAAGAGAATCGCCGTTTGCGTGCGCTACGTCGCCGCTTTGGTTGAGCTTGGTTTTCGCCGCGGGATTAACGGCTACGCAAAAAGGATTGATCGCATAAAAGCCTTCGCCTTTGAGCGTGCCGATATATTTTCCGAACAGGGTCAACACAAGCGCTTCTTGGGGCTTTAACACCCTAAGCCCTACGAGGGGAATCCAAGCGATACAAGCAAGGAGAAGCGCGACGACGAAAAGAACCCAACCAGCCGTTTCGCCGTATTCCGCGAGCGTTGCGCCGCCGATCATTCCGAGCACCGACAAAAGCTCGACCAAAATACAGACGATCAAGGTGCGCATACCGTGCTTTTTGTTTTGTAAAATAATTTCTTGCATAAAAATTTCCTCCGTTATGGATTTGATATTAAAATGATATCATATATTTTTTTATAAGTCAAGCGTTTTAAGAAGGAGATTCTTCGACTTCGCTCAGAATGACTTTCCCCGTCATTCTGAGCGAGGCGAAGAATCAAAAAAGCCGCCGAAATTCGGCGACTTCTATATCAAGCTACGTTTCCAAAAGTATACGTACGGGGCGGAAAGGAAGATGTCCACTCGGGCCCAGAGCCCCTCTCACACTTGCCGGAAAATGAAATTGTCGTAAACGCGCTTCGATATTGATTTAAATAATCTATTTTTTATATTATAGAGCATTTAATGTCGTATGTCAAGCAAAATTGAGTATATAATACAACGAATATTTATGTTTTATGGTGTACAATCTCATATAAGAGGTGCATTATGATGACAAAAAATGAAATAGGGGAAAGAATTGCGCGTTTAAGATTAAAGAAAGGGGAATCGGCGCGTGGAATGAGTCAAGTTTTGGGGAAAAACGAAAGCTATATCAATCATATAGAAAACGGAAAGGCGTTTCCGTCTATGCAAGAACTTTTTAGTATTTGCGATTATTTTGAAATTACGCCGAAAGAATTTTTTGATTTTGATTCAAGCGACCCGAAAAGGCTTTCGGACTTGATCGAGGAAGTCAAGCAATTAAGCGACGAGCAGATCGAGCTTTTGAGCGCGTTCGTAAAGCAAATGAAGTAGAGGAAAAATTAACACCTCATCCGTCGCTCGGCTCGTTACACTTCGCACTCGTGCCACCTTCCCCCGCTGGGGAAGGCTACACGCAGAGAAAAAAGCCTTCTCCTGTGGGAGAAGGGGGACCGCGTTAGCGGGGGATGAGGAGTAATATATTTTTAAATCAGCGTTTCGTATTCCGCGTAGAGTTCGTCTGCGCGGGTTTTTATTTGTTCTAAACGGTTGCACTTTTCTTGCAAAAGAGGGAAATTCGCCGTTACTTTGGGGTCGGTCAGCTCGGCGTTTAGGGTTTCTTCTTCCGCTTCGAGCGCGGCGATCTCCTTTTCGATTTGCGAAATGCGCGTGCGCTTTTTCGCATCCGCAGCGCGGTCTTCCTTGCTCCGATAGGAATTAGATTGCGCGGGGGCAGGTACGCGTTGAACGGGCTTTTCCGCTTGCGCGCTCTGCGCGTTTTTAAACGCCGTGTATTCGTCGTAGTCGCCCGTAAATTCCGTCAGCTTTCCTTCCGAAAGCTCGATCACCTTCCCCGCGAGGGCGCGGATAAAATACCGATCGTGCGAAACGAACAACACCGTGCCGTCGAAGGCTTTCAAGGCTTCTTCCAAGCTTTCGCGGGCGGGCAAATCGAGGTGATTTGTCGGCTCGTCGAGGACGAGGAAATTCCCGTGCTCGCACTCGAACACCGCCAAGGCGAGCTTGGCTCTCTCCCCGCCCGAAAGGTTGGCTACTTTTTTGGTGATATCCTCGGCGGGTAAGCCCGCTTGCGCCAGAATCGAACGCACTTTCGTCTGCTCCCACGTGATATGTCTGCCCCAAAGCTCCTCTAAAACGGAGTTAGTCGGGTCGAGGTTGGCGTTTTCTTGATCGTAGCAGGCGATTTTGACGAATCTGCCGCGCTTGACGGCTTGGTTTTTCCCGTTCACGATTTCCTTGATCAAGGTGGACTTGCCCGTGCCGTTATCCCCCACGACGGCGCATTTTTCGCCGCGCATAAGGGTAAATTCCGCGTTTTCGAGCAAGGTTTTTTCGCCCGCTTTCAAGCAAAGCCCAACGACTTCCAGCACCTTTTCATACGGGCGCTCGGAATACGAAAAAACGAAACGGGGCGGGACGGGGGGAAGCGGGGGCTTTTCGATCAGCTCCATTTTTTCGAGCTTGTTTCGCCGCGATTGCGCGGATTTGGTCGTGGAAGCGCGGACGAGGTTTTTATCGACGTATTCTTGCAGCTTCGCGCGCTCTTCCTGCTGTTTTTCGTATTCTTTCAAAAGGCGGGCGGTGCGTTCGGCTTTTAGGATTTTATATTTGGAATAGTTGCCTTTGAAAACTAAAAGTTTTTTGTTTTCGATTTCGTAGATTTCCTTCACCGTGCGATCGAGAAAATACCGATCGTGGGAAACGACGAGAATCGCGCCCTTGAACGAAGATAGATAGTCTTCCAGCCAAAAAAGGGTTTTCATATCGAGATGGTTGGTCGGCTCGTCGAGAATCAAAAGCTCGGGCTCTTCCAAAAGCAGTCGGCACAGCTTCAAGCGCGTTTTTTCCCCGCCCGACATCGTGGAAATTTTCTGTTCGTAACAATCCGCAAAGCTCATACCGTTTAAAACGGTTTTGATCTTAACTTCGAATTGATAGCCGTCGCGGGCGGCGATTTGCTTGTTTAACGCTTCGTATTTTCGGGAAAGCTCGGAAAATTCCGCCGTGCCTTCTTTTGCGAGGGAAATTTTGCGTTCCGTTTCGCGGAGCTGTTCGAGCCTTTGGGCGTCCTCGCGGAAGATTTCCAGCATTTCCGCGTACGCCGTGTTTTGCGATTCGAACCCGCCGTTTTGCGGGAGATAGCCGATACGGATTCCGTTTTTGGTCTGCACGCTTCCGCTTTCGGGGTCGAGCTCGGATAAGATAAGCTTGATAAGGGTGGTTTTTCCCTCGCCGTTGCCGCCGATTAAGCCTATGCGGTTTTGTTCGTGCAAAGTAAAGCTGAGCCCTTGCAAAAGGGGCTCGCCCGCGTATCCAAAGCAAACTTCGTTGAAAGAAACTAACATAAAAACTCCGCGCGTGAAAATCGAAAAATCACGCAAAATACATTGTATGAAAAACCGTGCGAAACGCCGTCTTGAAAAAATCCGAGAATTAGAAGCAGAGCTTGATTACGCTCCGCCCGCCCGCGCCGCCGCGATCGCCGCAAGGCTTGCAAAGCTCAAAAGCAGGGTGTGAGAGTGTAAAATGCAGAGTGCAGAATGCAGAATGCAGAATGCAGAATGGCGGTAAAATTTATGCAACCATTTTGCATTATGCATTGAGCATTCTGCATTGAAAAGTTCAATACTCCCATTCGGGGATATAGTTTTTGCCGCTCGAATTCCGCTCTTGCAAAAATAACCGTCCTTCCAATCCCTGCGCGAACGCCTCGTCTACCGCCGCGTTATATTCCCGCGCCGTGATCGGGCGGTTGAGCTCGGGGAAGTTTTCGATCTTTCCGAACGGCGTGTATTGGCTCATTAAGCTGAGCTTCGCGCTTTCGGGCAGCTCGCGGGCGAACCAGCGAACGACGGCTTTGGAATCGGACGAGCAAAGGGGCGTAACGAGATGCCGCACGATCAGCCCCGACAGCATTTTTCCGTCTTCTCGCATTTTTAAGGGCTTTCGCGACATAAAGCGTATCGCCTTTTCCGCGACCTCGAAATAATCGGGTTTGTTTAAATACCGCGTACTTAACGCAGGCGAATAAAATTTCATATCGGGCAGGTAGATATCCACGAACGGGTCGAGAAGTTCGAGGGTTTCTACCTTTTCGTAAGCGCTACTATTATACACGACGGGGATTTTCGGCTCGTAAAGCTCGAACGCCGAGAGGAGATGCAAAACGAGGTGGGAGGGGGTGACGAGGGAGATATTCTCCGCGCCCTTATCTTCCAGCTCCTTGAAAATATCCGCGAGCTCGCGCGGGGTGATCGCTTTTCCGCGCTCGGCGCGGGAAACCTCGTAGTTTTGGCAGTACGGACAGCGCAGATTACAGCCCGAAAAGAAGATCGTACCGCTACCGTTTTGAAAAGAAATGCAGGGCTCTTCGAAGGGATGCAGATAGTATTTTGCCACCCGCAAGCCCTGAACGCCGCAAGCCCCTGCGCCGATTAAGCGGTTCGCCCCGCATTCCACGGGGCAAAGGGTGCAGTTTTCGAGCGCGCGAGCGCGCTGGGTTGTGAAAAAGTCCGTCGTAGTCATAGGAATATTATACCACGGCGGAAAAAATTTTGCAAGCAAGAGAAAGGGGGATATAGAATAAGTTGACAAACGCTAAAAAAAAGGCTATAATAGAAAAAATAATAATTACGAACGAAAAAAGAGGTTTTTCAAGTGAAGAAGTTTTTTACCAGCGAAAGCGTGACGGAAGGGCATCCCGATAAGGTTTGCGACAATATCTCGGACGGGCTTTTAGACGCGATCTTAGCCGTCGATCCCAACGCGCGCGCGGCGATCGAGTGCGCCGCGGCGTTTGATAAGCTCCTTATTATGGGCGAGGTTACTACGACTGCGAACGTGGACTACGAAAAGAAAGCGCGGGAAATTATCAAAGAAATCGGTTACGATTTCGGTACTTTTGCCTACGATAAATGCGAAATTATCGTCGCCGTGCATAAGCAATCCCCCGATATCGCGATGGGCGTAAACGCGTCGATCGAGAAGAAGTCCGATCAAACGGGCGACGAGGAGGACCAGCTCGGCGCGGGCGATCAGGGTATGATGTTCGGGTACGCTTGTCGCGAAACCAAGGAGCTTATGCCGCTTACGATTTCCCTTTCGCACAGGCTTGCAAAACGGCTCACGGACGTGAGAAAGAGCGGGCTGCTCAACTATCTTCGTCCCGACGGGAAAACGCAGGTAACCGTGGAATACGAGGACGGCGAGGCGAAGCGCGTGGACACGGTGGTGGTTTCCGCGCAGCATAACGCGGAGGTTTCGCAAGAAAGGCTTCGTGAGGATATCAAAAAGCATATTATCGACGAGATCATTCCTGCTTCGTTGATGGATGAAAATACGAAAATTTTCGTAAATCCCACGGGCAGATTCGAGATCGGCGGACCTGAGGGGGATTCCGGCTTGACGGGCAGAAAGATCGTCGTGGATACCTACGGCGGGAGATGCGCGCACGGCGGCGGCGCGTTTTCGGGCAAAGACCCCACGAAGGTGGACAGAAGCGCGGCGTATTTTTGCCGTTATATCGCGAAAAATCTCGTGGCGGCGGGGCTTTGCGACGAGGTGGAAATTCAAGTGGCTTACGCGATCGGGGTGGCGAATCCCGTTTCCGTGTTCGTGGATACCTTCGGCACGGGCAAGCTCAACGACGAACGGCTTGCCGAGATCGTGAAAAAGGAATTCGATTTGCGCCCGTACGCGATTATTCGCACGCTTGAACTTAGAAAACCCGTGTTTAAAAAGACGGCGGCTTACGGGCATTTCGGCTATAAGGGCTTTTCGTGGGAAAAGACGGACAAAGCGGAGGCTTTGAAAAAATATCTTTGAGATAAAAAACGGTTTGCTCGCAAAAAAAGCAGACCGTTTTTGATAAAACGCAAGAGAAGGGGAAGGAATGAAAAAAGAAGTGCGGAAACAACGACGAAGCGCGGCGCGGGATATTTGCTATATCGCCGTGTTCGTCGCCGTAATGACGGTGTGTTCGTGGATATCCGTTTTTATCGGGAGTATTCCCGTCACCTTCCAAACGCTCGGCGTGTGCCTTACGGCGGGTATGCTGGGGGCGAAGCGGGGCGTGATCGCGATCGGGTCGTATATCGCGCTCGGGCTTTGCGGCGCGCCCGTGTTTGCGGGGTTTACGGGCGGAGTCGCCAAGCTCGCGATGCCCACGGGCGGGTATATACTCGGATTTTTATTGACGGCGCTTATCGTCGGGCTTGCTTCCGACGCGTTGGGCGTGAAGCTTGGAAAGCGGAAAAGCGTGGCGTTGGGCGGGTTTTCGCTTTTAGGGATCTTGTGTTGCTACGCGGTGGGAATGGCTTGGTTTTGGCTGTATATGAACCTGAACGGCACGGCGAGCGTGCTTGCGGCGTTCGTTTCCTGCGTGTTGCCGTATTTGCCTTTTGATTTCGTGAAAATCGCGGCGGCGGTATTTCTGGTCGAGAAGCTGAAAAAATATTTGCGGTGATTTTGAAAAACGGCTCGGTCAATCGACCGAGTTTTTAGTTTAATTTTTAGCGAAAAAGGGTATAAAATTATCGTGTTTTTCTTGTCTCTGCGCGCGGGGCGCGCGTATTTATTATAAATTTTTTCAAAACACCCCGAAAACGCTTTGATTTTCGGGCGAAATATTGTAAAATATAGGTTGAATGATAATCGGATATTACGGGCTTTTTATCGCCCGCCGATGGGAAAATAAACAGTTGGAGTTTTTTAATGGGACTGATTAGTTATTTAATGGGTAGCGACGGCAGAAAAAGCTTGAAAAAGCTGAGTAAGATCGCGGATTCCGTCGAGGCGCTCGAATCGAAGTACGCCGCGATGGACGACGAAACGCTGAAATTGCAGACGAGTATTTTAAAGGCTCGCCTCGACGCGGGCGAAACGCTCGACGATATTCTCCCCGACGCGTTCGCCGCGCTCAGAGAAGCCGCTTGGCGCGTGCTGAATATGAAGCACTTCCGCGTGCAGATTATCGGCGGTATTTGTTTGCATCAAGGGCGTATTGCGGAAATGCGCACGGGCGAAGGGAAAACCCTCGTTTCCACCTTGCCCGCATACCTTAACGCGTTGACGGGCAAGAGCGTGCATATCGTCACCGTCAACGACTACCTCGCCAAGCGCGACGCGGAATGGATGGGGAAGGTGCATAAGTTTATGGGGTTGACCGTCGGCGTCGTCGTGCCCGGTATGGACGACGATCAAAAGCGCGAAGCCTATCAATGCGATATCGTGTACGGCACGAACAACGAGTTCGGGTTTGATTACCTGCGCGATAATTTAAAGACCGATTTAAAGAGAATGGTGCAACGCGATCTGTCGTTTGCGATCGTGGACGAGGTGGACTCCATTTTGATCGACGAAGCGAGAACGCCCTTGATCATTTCGGGGAAGGGCGAAAAATCTTCCGATTTGTACGTGCAGGTGGATAAGCTCGTGCGTACCTTCTCGGGCGGATTCGACGACGAGCTGAAAGACGAGGAAAACGCCGCGCTCGCCGCCCTTCGCGAGGAAAAGAAAAAGAACAAGAAAAAGAAAGCGGTCGTAGACGACGAGCCCGAAGAAGAGGTCGTTGACTACACGAAAATGTCTTTGGAAGAACAGGCGAACTACGAGGCGGAGCAGGAAGAAAAGAAAAACGCCGCCGCGCTTGCCGCTCCCGAAGGCAAACGCTCGCTCGCCGCTTCCAAGGACTGGGATTATATCATTAACCGTAAGGATAAAACGGTGGAGCTTACCGAAAGCGGCGCGAGAAAGGCAGAACGCTTTTTCCGTATCGACAATATCGCGGAGATCGAGCACGCCGATTTGAACCACCACATTCAGCAGGCTTTGAAGGCGCATAAGCTGTTCCACCTCGACGAGGATTATATCATAAAAGAAACGGACAAGGGGATGGAAATCGTGATCGTGGACGAGTTCACGGGTCGTCTTATGGACGGCAGACGGTATTCCGACGGCTTGCACCAAGCGATTGAAGCCAAGGAAGGCGTAGAGGTTAGAAGCGAGAATAAGACCTACGCGACGATCACCTTCCAGAATTATTTCCGTTTGTATAATAAGCTTTCGGGTATGACGGGTACGGCGAAAACGGAGGAAGCGGAGTTTAGAACTATCTATTCGCTCGACGTCATCGAAATTCCCACCAACAGACCTATCAAGCGCGTGGATTTGCCCGATATGGTGTATTCCACGGTAGACGGCAAAAAGCGCGCGATCGTCAACGAAATTATCGAACGCCACGAAAGCGGTCAGCCTATTTTGGTGGGTACGTCCTCGGTGGATAAGTCGGAGGAAATTTCCCGTCTTTTGAAAAAGGTGGGCGTGAAGCATAATATTTTGAACGCGAAAAACCACGAGCGCGAAGCGGAGATCGTAGCGCAAGCGGGTCGGCTGGGAGCTGTGACCATTTCCACGAATATGGCGGGGCGCGGTACGGATATTCTGCTCGGCGGCAATCCCGAATATCTCGCGAAAAAACGCCTTCGCGAGGAGGGCGCAAAGCGCGAGGATATCGAGCTTGCAACGAGCACCTATATCACCGAGATCCCCGAAGAAATCGCAAGCCTTCGCGAAAGATATAAAAAGGTGTACGAACACTTCAAGGCGCAGACGGATAAGGAAAAAGAAGAAGTGATCGCGGCGGGCGGGCTTTGCATTATCGGCACGGAACGCCACGAATCCCGCCGTATCGACAACCAGCTTCGCGGCCGTGCGGGTCGTCAAGGGGATATCGGTATGTCGGTGTTCTATCTTTCGCTTGAAGACGATCTCGTGATGCGGTTCGGCGGCGAGAGAATGAAGGCGCTTTATAACTTCTTCAAGATCGACGAGGACACCTGTTTGCAATCCAAAATGCTCTCCCGCGGGATCGAGAACGCGCAAAAAGCTATCGAGGGCAGAAACTTCGGCGTGAGAAAGAACGTCCTTCAATACGACGACGTTATGAACAAACAGCGTATGGTAATGTACGGAGAGCGTATGAACGTGCTTCGCGGCGAGGACGTGCATCAGCAAGTGCTCAAATATATCCCCGATTTCGTCGTGGATACGGTCGCGGGCGCGGTGAATATCGAGGATATGCCCGAGCTTTGGAACGAGGACGATCTGAACGCGGCGCTCGAAGCGAAGATGCTGCCCGAAGGCACGAACTACGTCACCCGCGAACGGTTAATGAAGTGGGACTACGAGCTCGCGATCAAGAAGATCACCAACAAGGTCACGAAGGAATACGAAAAGAAGATCGAGGAATATAAAGAGCTCGGCGTTGATTTCGGCGCGATCGAAAGACGGGTGCTTTTGATGACGGTGGATAGAAACTGGATCGATCATATCGACGCGATGGATCAGCTGAGAAAAGGGATCGGGCTTCGCGCGTACGGACAGGTAGACCCCGTAATTTCCTATAAAAAGGAAGGGTTCGATATGTTCGACGAAATGGTGGAGCGTATTCAGCGCACGACGATTTCCGTGCTTTTGAAAGTGAAGCTGGAAGTTCGTCAACAGCCCGCTCAGCCCGCACCTGCCCCCACGCCTTTGCGCAGACAGATGCCCGAAACGAACGGGGCAAGCGGAACGGCTTCCACGCCCACACAGCGTATTTTGCGCCGTCAGATGCCCGAGCCTTTGAGCAATATGTCCTCTTTTAAGGAACGGGCGAAGAACGCGGAGCTCCTTCGCGTGGCGAACGAGAACGCGGCGAAGCCGACCGAGGACGAACGGAAAAACGACTAAGCTTTTAATAGGGAACGAATATGTTTAAAGCAGACGATTATAGATTAAAAATACAGGATATGCGTTCGCTTCTCGGCGAGGCGGGGTACGCGCTCGATATCGAGAATTTGCGCCCTCGGCTCAAAGAGCTCGAAGCAGAGCAAGAAAAGCCCGAGGTTTGGCAGGACTTGGAAAAATCCACCAAGATCGGCAGGGAGCTTTCGCAGATCCGCAATAAAATTTCTGCCTACGAAGCGGGCGAAACCGCGCTTTCCGACGCGGGCGACGTGATCGACCTTATCGAGGAAACGGGAGACGAAAGCTTGATCTCCGAGCTCGACGGTATGCTCGAAGCGGCGGCAAAGGATATCGAGGATATGCGTATCCGCGCGATTTTAAAAGGTCCGTACGACAATCACAACGCGATGCTCGCCTTGCACGCGGGCGCAGGCGGTACGGAGGCTTGCGACTGGTGCTCTATGTTATACAGAATGTATTGCCGCTATTGCGAAAAGATGGGCTTTAAGGTTTACGAGCTCGATCGCGAGGCGGGCGACGGCGCGGGGTATAAGAGTATCGACTTCCGCGTTGAGGGCGAAAACGCCTACGGATTTTTAAAGGCGGAAATGGGGGTGCACAGACTCGTGCGTATTTCCCCGTTCGACGCGAATAAACGCCGCCAAACCTCCTTTTGTTCGCTCGAAGTAATGCCCGAGGTGGAAGAGGACGACGAAGTTGAAATCAACGACGACGATATCCGTATCGATATCTACCATTCGGGCGGCGCGGGCGGTCAGAACGTAAACAAGGTCGCTTCGGCGGTGCGTATCACGCATTTCCCGACGGGGATCGTGGTGCAGTGCCAGAACGAGCGTTCGCAGCTTCAAAACAAGGCGATGTGTTTTAATATGCTCCGCTCCAAGCTTTTGGAAAAGAAGATCGAACAGCGGCAGGCGGAAGCGGCGGCAATGAAGGGCGACGTGAAAAAAATCGAATGGGGCGCGCAGATTCGCTCCTACGTGTTCTGCCCGTATACGCTTGCAAAAGACCACCGTACGGGCTACGAAAAAGGGGATATCCAAGCGGTGATGGACGGGGATATCCACGGGTTTATTATCGATTATTTGAAAAAATTCTAACGAAAAGCGGTGGCGCGCGCCGCCGCTTGTTCTTCTTAACGCAGGGTAAAGTATGCAGTATTCTTTTGAAAACCTTGATTTGAATAAGAAAGACCCGATTATTTTGGGGATAGAGTCCTCGTGTGACGAAACGGCGGCGGCGGTGATTAAAGGCAGAAAAATTCTTTCCGACGAGATCGCTTCTTCCGCGAACGTACAGGCTCTTTTCGGCGGGGTCGTGCCCGAGATTGCTTCGCGCGCGCATACCGACGCTGTGGCGGCGGTCGTGGAAAAAGCCGTGAAAAACGCGGGGATCACTTATAGCGATATCGACGCGGTGGCGGTTACCTACGGCGCGGGGCTGTTGGGCGCGCTTTTGGTGGGCGTGTCGTTTGCAAAGGCGTTTGCTTACGCGCTGAAAAAGCCTTTGATCGCGGTCAATCATATCCGTGGGCATCTGGCGGCGGCGTACCTTGATTGTCCGAGCTTGCGCCCGCCTTTTATCACCTTGCTCGCCAGCGGGGGGCATACGGCGATCTTACACGCGAAATCGGAAGAAGAATTTGAAATTCTCGGCGCGACGCTCGACGACGCGGCGGGCGAAGCGTTCGACAAGGTGGCGCGGGTGCTGGGGCTTCCCTATCCCGGCGGACCGCACGTGGAACGGTGCGCAAAAGACGGAAAGCCTACCGTGCCGATGCCGAAAATGCTCAAAGGCGGCGGGGGATATAATTTTTCGTATAGCGGGTTGAAAACGGCGGTGATTAATTATTGCCACACCAAAGAGCAGAAGGGCGAAGCGTTTGAAAAAGCGGACGTCGCGGCTTCTTTCCAGAGCGCGGCGGTGGATATTTTGGTGGAAAAAGCCGTGGAAGCGGCGAAGGAAAAGGGCGTGGATACCGTGACGGCGGGCGGCGGCGTGGCGGCGAACGGATATCTTCGCGAGGAGCTTAAAAAAGCCTGCGAGAAAAACGGCTTGAAGCTCGTGCTTCCCGAGCGGAGATACTGCACGGACAACGCGGCGATGATCGCCTCGGAAGGCTTGGTGCAATACCGCTTGGGGAATTTCGCCGATCTGTCGCTGACGGCGAAGGCTTCTATTCCGCTTGCGGCGACCTTGAAAACGGTCGTGCCTAATTCGCCGAAAAAGAAAGCGGAAAAGGAGTAACGCCGAATGAAAGAATTTTTGGAAATTCTCCACCACGCTTTTGAGGATACCTATCCCTTATTTTTGTGGATTTTTCTCATTTATATCGTGATAGAGCTGTTGGAGAGTAAAACGGACTTAGCCAAATCCGAACGCTTTCGCGGGCAATTAGGTCCGCTCGTCGGCGCGGCGACGGGGCTGATCCCACAATGCGGGTTTTCGGTGATGGCGTCTAAGCTGTACGAAAAGAAATATATCACGGTTGGCACGTTGCTCGCCATTTTTCTTTCGACGAGCGACGAGGCGTTCGTCATTTTATTAACTTCTGGGAACAGCCTTGCGCTCTTAAAGCTTTTGGCGGTGAAATTGATCGTCGGCGTGTTGTTCGGATATCTGATCGACTGGGCGCTCAAACTCGCAGGGCGGGGGCAGGTATGCGTTGAACCCTATCAAAAGCCCGAAAAAACGCCGTCCACCGTGCACGAGATCTTTATGCAGGCGTACTTGGAGGAAAAGGAAGTTTCTTCCGTTTGCTCGTGCGGAAAAGAGCACGAAACGGGACGTAATTTTAAAAATTATTTCCTTTCGCCGCTTCTGCACGCGTTGCAGGTGATCTTCTTTATTTTCCTCGTCAATTTCGTTTTGACGGCGATCATTCACGGGAACGGCGAGCAAGCGCTCGAACGCTTTATGCAAAAAAGCAGGTTTATTCAGCCCCTGATCACCTGTGCGATCGGGCTGATCCCCAACTGCGCCTCCTCCGTCGTGATCACGGAAACGTATTTGAGCGGCGGGATCGCGTTCGGCTCGTGCGTGGCGGGGCTTTGCGCGAACGCGGGTATGGGGTTCGTGATCCTTTTGAAAAATACGAAGGCTTGGAAGCGCAATCTCGCGCTCGTCGGGTTGACCTACGGAATTTCCGTATTCGTGGGGATCGTTTGCAATTTGTTTGCGTTTTTATAAAAAACCGTTTAAAACCCACCGCTTTTGCGGTACATATAAAATAAGGGATAAAAAATCCGAAAGGAGTTTTGATTATGGAAGAAGTAAAAGTATTCGGCTTAAAAGAGGGAAAGCTGGAAATCGGGCTGTTTGAAGAGATTCATTCGGGGAATGCGGACGAGTTTTATAAAACCGTGCTCGCGGCGTATCGGGAAACGCCCGCCGATATTTTGTTCGACGGCGAAAAGCTCGAATTTATCGACAGCACCGCCCTCGGCGCGTTCGTCAAGATCTTGAAAACGGTGAAAACGGACGGCAGAACGATGGGGCTCAAAAATTTGCAGGCAAAGATCAAGAAGCTGTTTTTGATCTGCTCGCTCGATACGATTATGGAGATTGCGTAAAATGGATAAATTTTCCGTAGTAGTGCCTTTGACGGGCGAATATTTCACGACGGTACGCTTAATGGTGGGCGGGCTTTGCGCGCTTGCCGATTTCGACGTGGACAGCGCGGAGGATTTTAAAGTCTGCGTTACGGAAAGTCTGCTGATTTTAAAGCGTAACGGGTTTTTAAGCGCGGCGATCGATTTTTCGGTTGGGGAAACGCTCGCTTGCGAAGTGATCGGCAAACAGCGCGGCGGCGAAACGGAGGAAAGCCTTGACGACGAGATCTCTTTCGCGCTTTTGGGCGCGCTCGTCGGAAACGCCGAATTTAAGAAAAACGAAGAGGACAGGGTCGTGGCGATCGCTTTCGAGGGCTGATCGACTTTTAATGCGGTTAGAGTATGGCAGAATTGGAAAAGGAGGACTTGTTCCTTCAATACAAAGCGACGGGGGATATCGCCCTGCGCAATAAAATAGCCGAAAAATATCTGTACATAGCGGATATTCTCGCCAAAAAATTCGCGCACAGGGGCGTGGAGTACGACGATTTGAAGCAAGTCGCGTCGTACGCGCTTTTGCGTGGCATCGACCGTTTCGACCCCTCTCTTGGTATGCAGTTTACCACCTTTATCACTCCCACGATCGCGGGCGAGATCAAGAACTATTTCCGCGATAAATCGCGGACGGTAAAGCTGCCCCGTCGGCTTGGGGAACAGAACGCCGCGGTGCGCGCGTTTTCCGAGAAGTTCGAATCGGAAAAGGGCGTAAAACCGAGTATTAAGGAGATCGCCGAAGGGCTTCAAATGGCGGAAGAAGACGTCGTGCGCGCGCTCGAAGTAGGGGGCACGCTGTCGCTGGACAGAATGGCGGCGAGCGAGGACGACGATAGCCGTTCCCTGCACGATCTTTTGCCCAGCGCAAAGGACGAATACGACGATTTCGAAACGCGCGAAACCCTGCGCGCGGCGATGAAGGATTTCACCGACGTGGAGCGGAAAGTGATCAAATACCGTTTCGTCGATCAGCTTTCGCAAAGCGACGTGGCAAAGCGGCTCGGCGTTTCGCAGATGTTCGTATCGCGTATGGAGCGAAAATTGCTCGCGCGGCTTCGGGAGCGATTAAAAGATTCCGTATAAAGAAAGTAAGGAGAGGGAAAAGATGTTTTTCGAAGTAAAAGATTCTTCCGCGTTGCAGAACGCTTTGCGCGAGCTGTGTTCCTTCCTTGCGGAAAACGGCGTATCCGAGGACTGCACGTTTGATTGCAAGCTCGTTTTATACGAGCTGGTGGGGAATATTCTTCGCCATTCGGGCGGGGTTGCGACGGTGCACGGCACGATTTTAGGCGAGTTCGTGGAATGGAAGGTGTTTTCTTCTTCGCCGTTCGTGCCACCTGAAAAAAGCGTTTGCTCGGAGGTTTACGCCGAGAGCGGGCGGGGGCTGTTTATCGTGGATAAGGTTTGCGCGGAGCGGGTCTACACGCCCGACGGCGCGATTAAAGTGAAGATAAAAATACGCTAAAAAAACGGTTGCCGATCGGCAACCGTTTTCGTATAGGTCGATTTTAAATTCTCGTTGAGAAGGAATAAATCTTCGCCATAAGTCCGTCGGGCACTCTGTCGCGATACTGCCCAAGATAGATGAAGAACTTATTGAAGAAAGCTTTATTGTCGCCGCCGACCACGTAGTCGGGAAGTTCGGGGAACGTACCCTTGACTTTGAGGATAAACAGTTCGGTGAACTGATTTCTTTCTTCGCCTTCCAGCGTTGCGATAAACGGATCGAACGCTTTGGAGTTATAATAATCGTATTCCGCCGTCTGTACCGTAGGCGTGGGAAGAGCGGGAGCGGGAACGGGTTCTTCCACGACGGGCGCTTCGACCGTTTCTTCCACGGGCTCTGCCGTTTCCTCTTCTTCGACTTCCGCCGTTTCTACGGGAATAGGACCGCCGTCGTAAACGACTGCTTCGAGTTCTTCTTCGACTTCTTCCTCCGATTCTTCGATCGCTTCGATTTCCACGGGCGTTTCTTCGGCTTCCGCCGCTTTCTTCGCCTTTCTCGCTTTCTTCTTTGCCGCGCCGATCACGATCGCCGTGACGATAACCTGCACGAGGGCAACGCCCGCCGCTACGATTGCTACGAGAATATTGGCGTCTGAGATTAAGTCGATAGCAAGGTATACGAGAACTCCGCCAGCAAGAAGCTCGAAGATAAACACGATCATTTCAAAAGCACGGCCTTTCTTCACCGTCAAACGGATAAGCGCGATCAAAAGCGCAAGCACCGCAATAATCGACGGAACGAGGATTAAAATCTTGTAGACTAAGTTATCGACGAGCCGTTTTACTTCGCCTGCGTTGGAGCAAAGCAAGTAAGCGGTTGCGCCTGCAAACGCAATAGAAAGAATCGCGTTCAAAAGGTTATACCAAGCTCTCTTGGTTTTGATCACGCAAAGAATGAAATAGAGCAAAAGCGCGATTCCAAAGCCGCCGATTAAATAGTAGTCGATCTTTGCCGACATCAATTCGAACGCGCTGACCGCATACACGCTGAGCGCGTTGAAAGCAAGAGAAGCGGTGGCAAAAAAAGCCGCAAGCTTCGCCGCGCGGTATCTGCCCGTGAACAAATTAACGAGCGAAAGCACCGCAGAAACGAGCAAAAAGAGCAGACAAGCGTAAATCGTAAGCCCATAAACGAGCGAAACGCCTTGGTTGCCCGCCACGAGGGGGAGCACGTCGAACCACTTGGAATTGCCGCCCTTAAAAAGGTCGAGAACGACGGAATATAAAGCCTTGGATTCGAGCTTACCCGTGAATACGGATACGGGCAAAACGACCGCTACCGCGACGAGCGCGAGCAAGAGCAAGGAAACGACGCGATAGCCCCATTTGCCTTTTTTGGGCTTTTTCTGTTTGGGGGCTTTTTCTACCGTTTCCGTTTCGGGTTCGTCCGTGATTACGGCTTCCGTTTCGAGCGCGGGTTCTTCGGGAAGTTCGGTTTCGAGTTCTTCGTTGTAGTTTGCCGCTGTGTTATTCATAACAACTCTCCTGAACGTTATTTATATTCAAGTTTTTATTTAATAAAAAACTTTTGATTTTATAGTATTATACCACTTTTAGAAAGATATGTCAATGCATAAGCAAAAATTTTTTAGGAATTTTATGCCGATAACTATATTTTTAGTAAAATTTTTCGTTTTTATCACCTTTGCGGAAGTAAAATTCGTTGAAAAAAAATCCCGTTTGCGGTATAATAGAAGAAAATAAATTTACGCAAAGAAAACCGCAACCGTTTTTCACGGGGGAAAAAGGAGTAAAAATGAGCGAAATCGAAAAGATCGCCGCGGAAATCACGCAAAAATTGCATATCCCGTTTACTTATTATAAGGAGAGCGCAAAGCCCGCTTACGGTCCTGTGTGCGATAAGCAGTTCGAGGGGATCACCGACGACGGAACGCACACGTTTTTCCGATTTTTATTTAAAAATATAGGCTATATCGGCGTGGTGGACGGCGCGGGCGAGATCCAGCGCGCGTACGCGACTATGTTGCCTTCGTATATCGAAAGCTTTTCGGAAAAGGAATCCGAACTTTCCAAAACGGAATATTTAAAGCGTATCTTGCAGGGCGAATGTTCGCTCAACGGTATTTATAAATATATGACGAAATTTTCCGTGCGCGCCGCGGCGTGCTTTACCCTCGTCATTTGCGTGAACGGGAAAATGGACGAGGTGCTTTCGCTCGTTTCGCAGTACGGCGGGAACAGCCTCGACACGATCGTGAAAATGGACGAAAAGCATTGTGTGCTCGTTAAATACCTTTCCGACGAGGAAAACGATTATCGCTCTACGGTGGATTACGCGGAATTTTTGGTGCAGTCCTTGCGCGAGGAGTTGGGAATGCAAGTGATCGTCGGGGTCGGCGGGAAGGTGAGAGAGCTGAAAGATATCGCGTTTTCCTACGAGCAGGCTTCCGCCGCGCTCCGCTATGCGGAAACCTTCGGGGGGAAAGGGAGCGTGCATTCCTATCGCGAATTTATGCTCGTGAAAATGCTCGAAGGGATTCCCGAAACCAAGCTTGCGGAGTATCTCGCCGAATTGATGGACGAATCGACGGAGGAGATCTTCGAGGACGAAGAAATGCTCAATACCGCCGAGGAATTTTTGGAAAGCAGCTTGAACGTAAGCGAAACCTCCCGCAATTTGTATATGCACAGAAACACCCTTTTATACCGCCTCGACAAGATCGAAAAGGCGACGGGACTGAATATCCGTCTGTTTTCGGACGCGGTTTGCTTCCGCGTGCTGACGGCGATTTATAAATTGTTGGGAAAATAAGTAAAAACGGTATGGAAAATCCGACGGTCGGGTATATTTAATAGCGACGGTTGGATTTTATTTTTTAAACGGAAAGGAGAGAAGATGTCAAACGACTACGAATTTGATTTCGGCGATAGCGAAAGCGAAAATAAAAACGGGGACAACGAGGCGGCGGAAAACGCCGCGCCCCCGTTGCCCGAGGAAGGGACGGGGTCGCCTAAAAAGAAAGGAAAAGGGAAAAAGATCGCTCTTCGAATCCTCGCGCTTTTCGGCGCGTTTTTAGTCGGCGTGCTGACCTGTTATTTTTCTTTCGACAGCGAGTTCCGCGCGCTTTCGCGGCTCAAAAAAGCCGTGCAGGAAAACTACTACGAAAAGATCTCCGACGACGAGTTTTACGACGTGCTTTTTAAGGCGGTGAACGAGAACTTGCTCGACCCGTATTCCGCGTATATGAATCCCGACGAATTCGAGGAATATCAAACGGAAGCGACGGGTCAATGGAGCGGAATCGGCATCACCTTTCTCGTGAAAGACGGCGAGGGCAACGATTGCTTGCAGGTGGCGAACGTATCGGGCAATTCGCCCGCCGAACGCGCGGGAATCAAGGTCGGAGAGAATATCGTGGGCTTTGGCGGGAGCGAGGAAAGTATAACGCCGAGCGTGAGCTTTACGGAATTTTCCGCGTTTTTAGAGGATTACGGCGCAAACGAAAAGTTTTTCGTTCGCGTGAAAAACGGCGAGGGGGAGCGCACGGTCGAGCTTGAGCGTTCCGCATTCGTGGAAAACTACGTTTTCTATCGTACGAACACGACGGCGTACCGTTTCACGGGAAACTCGGCGACGACGCTCGAAGCGTACGACGGGTATCTTCCCGCGCTTGACGAAGCTACGGCGTATATTCGCTTAACGCAGTTCAACGGCAACGCGAGCGAGCAGTTCCGTCAGGCAATGAATGTGTTTAAATCGGAAAACAAGAAAAACCTGATTCTCGACCTTCGCGAGAACGGCGGCGGATATATGGATATTTTACAGCGCATTTCGGCGTATTTTTGCAAAAGCTCCTCTTCGTCCAAACCGCTGATTGCGATCGCGCGGGAGCGTGACGGCGACGAACAAAAATTTTACGCTTCGGGGAATTCCTACGGCAGTTATTTCTCGTCGGATTCGAAAATCCGAGTGCTTGCCGATAACGGCACGGCTTCGGCTTCCGAATGCTTGATCGGGGCGATGCTCGACTACGGCGCGATCAGTTATGCGGATATCTGCCTTTCCGAGCGAAACGGGATAGCGAAAACGTACGGCAAGGGAATAATGCAGACGACCTATCCGCTTTCCATCGTCAACCCCGACGCGGTGAAGCTGACGACGGCGAAAATTCTGTGGCCGAAATCGGAAAATTGTATCCACGACCGCGGGATATTGCCCGAGGACGGCTGCAAAACGGTGACGGAATCGTACGTCGGCGACGGAGAGATCCTCGCAGCGTTGCAAGCGTTTCAAGGCTGAGACGAAAACTAAACGCAACACAAAAACGCATACCGAGAGGTATGCGTTTTTGCGTTTTTGATGTGGAGGTTCATCTGAAGATGAAACGTTTTGTAGCTTGATTATACCGCATTATTTTGAGAGAATTATTGCAAGAAGGTGATAATTCGTTGAAAATTTTTCTCTTTTTACGGTTATTTGCTCTGTTCGATGGATTTAAGAGCCTTCGCGACAACGTTTTCCGCCGTGAAGCCGAAGTGGGGGAACAAAGCGCCCGCAGGTCCGGACGCGCCGAACGTCGTCATACCGATCACTTCGCCGTAGCTGCCCGCGTATTTATACCAGCTGTAAGGCGAGCCCGCTTCTACGCATACTCTCGCTTTAACGGATTTGGGCAACACGCTTTCCTTATAGTCTTCGGGTTGTTTTTCGAATTCTTCGATACAAGGAATCGAAACCACTCTCGCTTTCACGCCTTGTTCTTGGAGAGCCGCCTTCGCCTTTACGCAGAGCTCGACTTCCGAACCCGTACCTATCAAAAGCACGTCGGGCGTGCCTTCGCAGTCTTCGAGGATATAACCGCCCTTCAACGCTTGCTTGCCGCTACTTTCGTATTGAGGCAGATTCTGGCGGGTGAGCACGAGCACGGTAGGCTCGTTTCCGCTCATTGCCGAAACCCAAGCCGCCGCCGTTTCCTTGCCGTCCGCAGGGCGGTAAACCTTTACGCCGGGAACGGAGCGGAGCATAATCAGCTGTTCGACGGGCTGGTGGGTAGGGCCGTCCTCGCCTACGCCGATAGAGTCGTGCGTCATAACGTAGGTGACGGGCTGTTTCATAAGCGCGGAAAGACGGAGCGCGGGCTTCAAATAGTCCGCAAAGACGAAGAAGGTCGCACAGTACGCTTTCAAACCGCCGTGGAGCTGCATACCGTTCGCGATCGCCGCCATCGCGTGCTCGCGAATACCGTAATGCAGGTTTCTGCCTTCTCGCGTTTCGGGGCAGAACGTGCCGTATTTGATCTCGTTCGTGTCCTTCATTTCCGAGAGGTTGGAAGGACCGAGGTCAGCCGAACCGCCGATAAGGGAAGGGATCTTCGCCGCAAGCTGGTTGAGCACCTTCGCGGAGGTCTGACGGGTCGCCATCGGCTTTTCGAATTGATAGAGCTCTTCCATTTCGTCGAAATCGGGGAGCTCGCCCGCCATCACCGACTTATACGCCGCCGCGAGTTCGGGATAGTTGAATTCGTATTCCGCGAACATCTTTTTCCAGTTCATTTCCTTTTCCGCGCCCGCTTTGCCCGCGATCGCGCAATGGTCGAATACCTCCTGAGGACAGTCGAACGCCTCTTCGCAGGGCCAGCCGAGCTTTTCCTTCGTCTTTTGAAGGTTGTCTGCGCCGAGGGGCGCGCCGTGGCATTTCGCGCTGCCTTCCAAAGGCGAGCCGTAGCCGATACGCGTATGGCAGATAATGATCGAAGGCTTATCCGTTTTCGCTTTCGCCTGTTCGATCGCCGCGGAAAGGGCTTCCACGTCGTCGGGGTTGGAGATAAGGTCTACGTGCAAAACCTGCCAGTTTTGCGCCGCGAAACGCGCGCCGATATTTTCCTTGAACGCCACGTCCGTATCCCCTTCGATCGTGATATCGTTATCGTCGTAAAGCAAAATCAATTTGCCAAGCCCCTGCGTGCCCGCAAAGGAGCAAGCCTCGTAGGAGATACCTTCTTCCAAGCACCCGTCGCCGCAGATCGCGTAGGTGTAGTGATCGACTACGGGGAAGCCGGGGCGGTTGAATTTTGCCGCAAGATGCGCTTCCGCAAGCGCCATACCCACGGCGTTCGCAATCCCTTGCCCCAAAGGACCCGTCGTCGTTTCCACGCCGACCGTGTGACCGTATTCGGGATGGCCGGGGGTTTTCGAGCCGAACTGACGGAAGTTCATCAGATCGTTCTTTTCAAGCCCCATACCGTAGAGGTAGAAAAGGGAATAATCGAGCATAGAGCCGTGACCCGCGGAGAGGATAAATCTGTCGCGGTCGTCCCATTTCGCGTTTTTGGGATTGAATTTCAAGAAATTCTGAAAAAGCGTGTAAGCGATCGGCGCGCAGCCTAAGGGAAGCCCGGGGTGGCCCGATTTTGCTTTTTCAATCGCTTCTGCGGATAAGATTCTTACCGCGTTGATAGTGGTTTTCGTTACGTCCATTTGAGTATCTCCTGTTTTATTATTTTCTTTTTTGGGTTGGGGTTGCGCGCCCTCGGCGGCGATCCCGCGCACGTCCGAGCCGTTTTTGAGTTCTAAATATTCGTTGAGGCCGCTCATTTGCACCTTCCTGTTCTCGCGCGCTTGCGCGCACAAGTTATTACGCTATTATTATAGCGTTTTTTTCGCCGTTTTTCAAGTCTTTTACCTTACAAACGTAAAAATTTTTTCGCTCTATTCCGTTTTTCTTATTTTGCAAGAAAAAAATGCGAAATTTGTCAAAAAAAGTCGCTTCGTACTATTGACAGATTTTTTTGAGTATGTTATAATAGTTTTATCATAGAAAATTATGACAAATCTAAAACGGAGAATGTAAAACTATGCATTTATTCGACGTATCGACAGATTCGACGGGCGATTTAAAAAAACCGTATAGAGAAGAACGCAACATTTGGTTCGTGCCTTTGACCTTTACGATGGAAAAGAACGGGGAAATCGAAGAGGGCTTGGATAATTTTCAAACGGAAGAGGAATATTTTCAATTCTACGAAAAGGTTTCGGACGGGTATTTCCCCCGCACGGCGAAGCTCAACTACGAGGCGCATATGGCGCACTTTACGAAAATGGCGGAAGCGGGCGTGAAGGACGTCGTGCATTTTATGATATCCTCGGGGCTTGCCGATACGATCAATATCACTCGCCAAGCGGCGGCGGACGTAAAGAAGCAATATCCCGATTTTAACGTGTATGCGTTAGACCCTCTGACGGCGACGGTCGGGCAGGGAATGCTCGCGAGCGTGGCGGCGGATTGCCGTGATAAGGGAATGACGGCGAAGGAAACCTTCGACTATTTGACCGAGCTTCGTCAGCGTATTCAGCATTGTATTATCCCGAACGATCTGTTTTATTTGAAAAAAGGCGGGCGAGTTTCGGGCGCGAGCGCGGCGATCGGCACGATGCTGAATATCAAGCCTATGCTCACGTTCGACTCCGAAGGAAAGCTTAAAACGCTGGAAAAATGCAAGGGAATGAAAAAGGCGTTTGCGCGCGTGCTCGATACGATGGACAAAGCCCCCCTTGATCCCGCGTTGAATCTTGCGGTGGTCGTGCATACCAACAACGAAAAGGGCGCGAACGAACTCGCCGCGCTTATCGAAGAAAAGACGGGCGTAAAACCCTTGATTACGATTATGGGTCCCGTAATCGGTTCGCACGTAGGGCCTGGGTCTGTTTCGTGCGGGTGGATATCCAAGATCACGAGAGAAGAACTTCTCAATTCCAAATATTGATTAGTATGAATAGAAAAAAGCGGCGGTGAGCCGCTTTTTTGGTTGCGTTCGATTCGGGTTTATAGTATAATAAAGAAAAAATTTGCCAAAGCGCGCGGGAAGGAAGTTAAAAAGTCGTTTTCAAGCGAAAATTTTCACTTTGCCATTTACCCGTATATTCTTTGGGTAAATGGGCAATTTTTTATTTAGGAGGATTTTTTATTATGAAAAAATTCAAAGCTTTATGTTTCACTATGATTCTTGCGATTTTATCGCTGTTCGTGCTCGCTTCTTGCGATTCTTGCGACGACGAAAGCGCCAAAGTAACCCTCGTGGAAAAGAGCCAGAAGCTCGTCGTGCTCAAAACGACGGAGGTTGAAGGAAACTTCACGCTCGAAGACGCGCTCGATCAGCTCGACGATCAGGGAAAAATCGACGTGGAGGAGGAGAACGGTATGATCGTTTCTATCGACGGCGTAGCGAACGACGCGAGCAAAAGCGCGTATTGGATGATCTACACCTCGGATACGAATATGGCGAACGCCGAAGGGGGCACGATCGACTACGACGGCAACACCTACGGCAGCGCGGCGATGGGGGCAGAAACGTTAAAGGTCGTTGACGGCGGGCTTTATATTATCGCGTATCAGGAATTGAATTCTTAAACGAAGGCGAAAAAAACTCGAATTTTGACGAAACGGGGCGGGCAGGGTCGCGATGAACGGGAAATTTACCAAAGAAAAAGTAAGGAGATCGGCGAAGGAATGTTCTTTCCTTGCCACGTTCGTCGCGCTCGTGATCGCCGCCCAGCTCGTGCTTTCCGCCGTTCCCGGCGTGGAGCTCGTCACGGTGCTGTTTATCGCGTATTCCTTCTCGTTCGGGGTGCGGCGAGGAATGCTCGCCGCCACGGCGTTTTCGCTTTTGCGGTGCTTGCTTTTCGGGTTTTTTCCAACGGTGCTTGCGCTGTATTTGATCTATTATAATTTCCTTGCGTTCACCTTCGGGTGTCTGGGAAAACGAAAATGGAAAAACGCCGTAAAACAGCTCTTAATCGTAACGCCGATCGCCTGCGTTTCCACGGCGATCTTCACGGGGATCGATAACGTGCTCACGCCGCTATGGTACGGCTATACGGCAAAAGCGTGGAAACTGTACGCGCTCGCTTCTTTATATTTTATGATCCCGCAACTCGTCTGCACGGCAATCACGGTCGCGACCTTGTTTTTCCCGTTGACGAAAGCGTTTACGCTCGCGCAAAGAACTTTATAACGAAAAAACCGCCTGAAAAGTTCGGGCGGTTTTTAACTGCGCAGATAGGGCAGGTCGGCTTGACTGTCTTTCATATATTCCATCGTTTGGAAAATTTCGATATTGCAGCCCCGATATTTGTATTCTCCGCCGCCCGTGATCTCTTTCACGACCGCGTCGCGGCAAAATTCTTCGCCGAATACCGAAACGAGTTTATAAGCGAGCGTTTCGTGCAAATAGCCGAGTATGCGGTTTAATTCCACGCTGTAAATATAAACGTTGTAGGGGTAATCGTTTTCGGGGCGGTGAATGAGTTGCAGTTTATCCCCCGCGCGGCTTTGCGCGATCGCGCCCTGATATTCGGCGCGTTTTACGCCGTGCGCTTTGCAGTATAAAGGAAAGCTGAGCCCGTATTTGCGCTTTTTTCGCTCGTAAGCTCTTTGCTTGATTTTCCGTTTGAAATATGCAAACATTCCCATACGGACATTATAGCATATTTGCATAGATAAGTAAACGATTTACAAAATAATTTTGCGATCCTATCAAAAAATTGCGATATCGGTTTAAAAAGCGTTGCAAAAACTTGCTTTTTTATGGAGAATTTGATACAATAAAAATACCATAAAAATAACGAGGTGGCTTTATGAACTACGAGCAAATCAAAGCGTTGTTGGAAGAAAAAGGACAAACGCAGTTACTTAAATACTACGACGAGCTTGACGAAGCGGGAAAGGCAAAGCTTCTTGGCGCGATCGCGGAAATCAACTGGTCGTTCGAGGACGATCTTAAAAACCCCGTGGATATGAGCGGAAAAGACCGCGATATCCGTCCGATCTCGGGGCTTCGCCTTGCGGATATCCAAAAGAAAAAAGCCGAATACAAGCAAATCGGCGTGGAAGCGATCAAAGCGGGCAAGGTTGCGGCGGTGCTTCTCGCAGGCGGTATGGGCACGCGGCTCGGCGTGGACGGACCTAAGGGCGCGTACGATATCGGGCTTACCAAGCCTTTGTATATTTTCGAGCAACAAATGAAAAACCTGATGGAAGTCGTGAAAGAATGCGGCGTGCTCGTACCGCTTTATATTATGACGAGCGACAAAAACCACGAGCAAACGACGAGCTTTTGGAAAGAGCACGGCTATTTCGGTTATCCCGAAGAAGCCGTCAAATTCTTCAAGCAGGATATGGCTCCCGCCGTGGATTATAACGGAAAGATTTATTTGGAAAGAAAAGATACGCCCGCGCTTTCCCCGAACGGGAACGGCGGCTGGTTCGCTTCCTTAAAGCGCGCGGGGCTTTGCGAGGACTTAAAGGCAAAGGGCGTGGAATGGCTGAATATCTACGCGGTGGATAACGTGCTTCAACGTATCGCCGATCCCGTGTTCGTCGGCGCGACGATCGCAAGCGGGGTGAATTGCGGGGCGAAGGTCATCACCAAAAATAATCCCTACGAAAAGGTTGGCGTTTTGTGCCTCGACGGCGACAAGCCCGACATTATCGAATATTACGAGCTCACCGACGAAATGGCGAACGAGAAGGACGCGGACGGGAATTTAGCCTACGGCTTCGGCGCGATTATGAACTATCTCTTCCGCCTTTCCAAGCTCGAAGAGATCGTGGATAAGCGTATTCCCGTGCATATCGTGGAAAAGAAGATCGAATGCGTGTGCGAGGACGGCGTTGCGCGTAAGCCCGAAAAGGAAAACGGCAAGAAGTTCGAAACGCTCGCGGTGGATTTGATCAAGCCGATGGGGAGCGTGTTGCCCTTTGAAGTGGTGCGCGAAAAGGAATTTGCGCCGATTAAGAACAAAACGGGCGTGGACAGCGTGGAATCCGCGCGCGAGCTTTTGAAACAAAACGGAGTGGAGCTTTAATATGGCGACAGATTTGGTGGGGAATGAAAAACTGCAACGCTTTATTCAGCTTTTAAGCGATCTCAATCACCAGACGGCGACCGTATTAAAAAGCGGCGATACGAAGATTTTGCAGGAAATGAACGGCACGGTGGAGGAAATGTACTCCATTCAGCATACGGGAAAAGAGGACGCCTACACCGCGATCGAAGAGGATATGCAAGTCATTTATCAAAACTTCAACGCGATCGTGACGATGATGAAAAGCAACGAAAGCATTTTTATCGACAACGCCACGAACGTAGCCGTGAAAAAATTCCTGCATAATATTTTCGACGCGACCGTGCGTATCGTTTACGCCTACGGGCTTGCATAAAGGAAAAAAGCAAATAAAAAACTGCCGTTTCGCGGCAGTTTTTTTGCAACGTTCAAGCTAGGGGCTTAAAAAATATTTTCAAAGCTTAACGAGTAGGTTTTTGGGATAAATTCGGAAATTTCCAGAAGTATTTCGATTTTCGGAAGCGCATCTTGAAAATCGTATTCGTATAAATATCCCAGCATTTCGTTGAGCTGATAGTCGATATTTTCGATCACCGTGTGCGGAATCCAAATATGCAGATCCTTCTTTTCCCGCTCCCAAACCTTTCTAACGACTTTTCCGTCCTCGTGCGAAGCCTCTTCGTTTTCCGTTTTATAATAAAGCCTTTCGAGCGCTTCGTGGAAAATGGCGAAGGTTTCTTTCACGTGGTTTATCTCATAGACCGAAACGCCTATAATCAGCAAAAGAGTCACGCCGATACTAACGAGCGTTTTTACCATACGCTTTCCTCCCAATCAAGCTCGAACGAGGCGTATTTTTTTCCTTTTTGTTGAAGATATACTTTTCCGTTTCCGTCCACCGTCATTACGAGCACTTTTTTGAGCTCGTCGCAACCCTGCCCACGTAAAATCTTTTTATAATAGGCTTCGTCGCGCCCCGTTAAAGAGACATTTTTTTGATCGAATTTGCCTTCGTTGACGATAATCACGGGCAGAGAATTTTGTTTTTGTTCGTAGTTTTGTTTAGGCAGAGCGGAAAAGCTCCCGCCTGCCTCGTACAGCGCGTATTCCACCGAATCGAGGGAAAAATATCCCGCGCCTCGAAGACTTTCAATGAGGTCGGAAACGTTGAGATTATTCTTTTTAAGTTGAGTATCGTCGATCCCGTTTTTATTGAGCACGATACTCGGCGAACCGCTTAAAACCGTTCGCGCCCCCGAGAATTTTAAATCGATCAAACAAATGATTTGGTGCGCGAGATACACGCTCACCATCGCCGTGATGCCGTATAATAAAGGGATAGAAATATCCGACATAGGAATACAGGCAAGCTCTGCGATAATCAGCGTGATCACGAATTCGTAGGGCTGCATTTCGCCGATTTGCCGTTTTCCCATCAACCGCATCACAAGGAGCAACACGGCGAAGACGATAAGGGTGCGAATAAAGATAAGAGCCATAAGAACAGTTTTTGAAAAGCCGAAAAAAATATGTATTTTTCGGAACGGATTTTTTGAAAATTCCCTTCAAACGCTTGCGTTGAGAATAAAAAAAGAGTATAATATAGAAAATGGTAAGAGTAGCCCCTGCGCGTTAAGTGTCACCGAACGGGACGTTGTCGGTGAACGAAAGGAATTTTCCTGCGGCGACTTGGGCGCGTCCGCTCCCAGAAAAGGCGTTTTCGCGCCGTTTGCGGACCTCTCCATCGGGAGGTTTTTATTTTATGTCCACACAAGAAAAAAGTAGCGTTGTACCCTTTTGGAAAAGACTCCTCTTTTCCGATTTTCTTCTTGAAACGAGCTATGCGAAAAAGATCGCTTTCGCGGCGCTTATCACGGCGTTTACCGTGATCGCAAACACCTTTTTCGAATATAAGTTTTTCGCCGTGCAATTTTCGCTAACCATCGTAGTTTCCGTGCTTTCGGGGGTGTTTTTGGGAAGCTTGCTCGGGTTTTGCGCCTGTTTTTTAGGGGACTTGATCGGATTTTTTCTGCACCCGTTCGGCGCGTATCTGCCGTGGATCGGCATTTCGACGGGGCTTATGCCCGTGCTGGGATTTTTGATCCTTTGCCGATTGCCTCTGAAAGGGAAAGCGGGGCTTGCGATTAGGCTTTTGCTCGTGAACCTTGCCGTTTTTATCGTTTGCACGGCGGGAATCACGGCTCTTGCGCTTAACCTCGTGTGGTATCCGAGCTTGACCTTTTTCGAGTTTTTGTTTACCCGACTGTTCGTGGAAGGGCAGATATGGAACACCCTTTTCAACGCGGCGCTTTTGTGCGCTTTGCTTCCTGCGTTTTCAAAAATCAAAGCGTTGCATATTAAAATCGTGTGAAAATCCTAAAAATCGTCAAGGCAACCCTTGACGATTTTTTCAAATTGTGCTATAATGATAAAAACCGTTGATTGCATTTACTCGTGACGTAAGGAGAAACTATGTTACCCGATAAGATATTAGGTCTTTTCCATATGTACGGCTTGATGATTGCCGTTGGCATTCTCGCGTGCTTTGGGGTGCTGTATTATTATGGAAAAAAGAAAAAGATAGAGGAAGCGTTTATCGATTTTATCTTTTTTAACGCGATCGTGGCGATCGTTTTGGGCTTCGGTTCAGCCGCGCTTTTCCAAGCGACGTACAATTATATCGAAAACCCCGAAAACGGCTTTAATTTGGATAGCGGGATCACCTTTATCGGCGGGCTAATCGGCGGTGTGATCAGCTTTTTGGTCGGCTACGCGATTTTTAGAAAACGCTATAAAACTCGATTGACGGACGTGATTTCTATGTGCCCTTGTTGCATTATTATCGCGCACGCGTTCGGGCGGGTAGGCTGCTTTTTCGCAGGGTGTTGCTACGGCAAGGAAACGGATAGCTTTTTGGGCGTGCAGTTCCCCAATCTGCCGAATCCCGTGCACGCCACGCAGCTGTACGAGGCGATTTTCCTGTTTTTGTTGTTTGCGATTTGCTTTATTCTTTTAATGAAAAAGGATTTTAAGCATAATCTTTCGGTGTATCTGATCGCGTACGGGATTTTTCGCTTTTTGATTGAGTTTTTGCGCGACGACGATCGCGGGGAGCTGGTGGCAGGGATCACGCCTTCGCAGTTTTGGTCGCTCGTGATGATCGTTTTGGGCGTTGCGGTGTTTTTCCTGCTTCGATGCCTCGAAAAGAGAAGACTTAAAGAACGAAAAGAGGAAGAATCGCCCCTTGCAAACGAAGGAGAAGAAAAATGAGAAATTTAACCTTACTCACCGATTTATATCAGCTCACGATGGGCTACGGCTTTTATAAGCACGGCAAGCACGAAGAAGAGGTCGTGTTCGATCTGTTTTTCCGCCGAAATAAAATGATTACCTATTCGATCGCCGCAGGGCTCGAACAGGCGATAGATTATCTTTTGAACTGGCGTTTTGACGAAGAGGATATCGCGTATTTGCGCGGGCTCGATCTTTTCGACGAGGACTTCCTCGAATATTTGAAAAATATGCGGTTTACGGGTAGCGTGTACGCGGTGAAAGAGGGCGAACCCGTGTTCCCGAGCGAGCCTATTTTAACCGTGAAAGCCCCTTTGATTCAAGCGCAGTTTGCCGAAACGGCGATTCTCAACATTATCAATCACCAAACGCTGATCGCGACGAAATCTTCTAAAATTTGCCGCGCGACGAACGGAAAAGGGCTTGTGATGGAGTTCGGTTTGCGCCGTGCGCAAGGACCTGACGCAGGGATCTACGGCGCGCGGGCGGCGATTATCGGCGGTTGTGATTCCACCTCGAACGTGATCGCGGGGCAAGCCTTTAACGTTCCCGTTTCGGGCACGATGGCGCATAGCTGGATAATGGATTTCGATAGCGAATACGAAGCGTTCAAGGCGTACGCGGAAATTTATCCCGATAATTGTTTGTTGCTCGTCGATACCTACGATACGTTGCGTAGCGGCGTTCCCAACGCGATCAAGGTTTTAAAGGAGCTTAAAGAAAAGGGGCATACGCCGAAAGGCATACGGCTCGATAGTGGCGACTTTGCGTATTTTTCCAAAAAAGCACGCCAAATGCTCGACGAGGCGGGGCTGGAAGAAGCGAAGATCTGCGTTTCGGGGGATTTAGACGAACGGCTTATTCATTCGCTCGTGCATCAGGGCGCGAAGATCGATAGCTGGGGAGTCGGCACGAAGCTGATCACTTCGGAGGATTTACCCGCCCTCGGGGGCGTATATAAGCTCGCGGCGGTGATCGGGAAAGACGGCAAAGTAACCCCCAAAATCAAGCTTTCCGACAACTCGGAAAAGGTGACCAACCCCTCGTTTAAAAATCTTTATAGGTTATACGATAAAGAAAGCGGAATGGCGATCGCCGATTTGATCACCCTCAAAGACGAGGAAATTTCGGGCGACGAGCCGATCACGATCTTCCACCCGATCGATACTTGGAAGCGTTGCGAGGTGAAAAATTTCCGCGTGGAAAAATTGCAGCATACCATCGTGGAAAACGGCAAGCTCGTGTACGAGTTCCCTTCGGTTACGGAAGTGAGAGCTTTTTCGAAAGCGGAGCTTTCCAAATTTTGGGAGGAATATTTGCGGTTGGATATGCCGCAGGTTTATAAAGTGGACTTGTCGGAAAAATTATACGATTTAAAGGCGGAAATGATCGGGGAAATTCGTCGCGACGATTCTCGAAAAACGAAAAAGGGGAAAGCAGAATGAAAGCTCCGAAAATGAAAAACGAAGGGGGCAGGTATTCGCTCAAAGGCTCTCCGCTGTGGGGAATCTTGCTGTTTTGTATCCTCATTATCGTCGATCTTATCACGAAAATGGCGGCGGAAATTTATTTTTCTAATCCCGAAAATCCACCGATCGATATTATCCCCGGTTGGATCTCTATCGATTTCACCTATAACCGCGGAATTTCTTACGGTATGGGAAGCGACGCGCCTCCCGCCGCGAAGATCGCCGTGATCGCGGCGACGGCGGTGATGATGATTCTTTTAAGCGTGCTTTATTTCAAGGCGGATAAACGCCGTAGCTTTTTGCGCTTTGCGCTCGTGCTCGTGGTGGCGGGCGGCGCGGGGAATTTAATCGACCGCGTATATTATAAGGTTTGGCAAGAGGTGGGGGAGATCGGGATTCGCGGGCTCGAAGTCGGCGTTCGAGATATGGTGAATATCTCCCGCTTGGGCTTTGGAATTTGCAATTTCGCGGACTTCTTTATCTCCGCGGGCGCGGTGCTTTTAGTGCTTGCGTTTTTGTTCTTCGATCGGGACGCGTTTTTCCCCGTAGGGAAATATAAGGCGCTCGCCAAAGAAATGGAAGAAAAGGAAAAAGCAAAAGAAGCGCAAAAACAAAGCAAAGAGAACGAGAATGGATAAGCGGTTATTCGTGGCGGAAGAGCCCTGCAAAAGGCTTGATCTGTTTTTGAGCGAGCAGACGGAGGAGTTTACCCGTTCCCGCCTTAAAAAACTAATCGAAGAAGGTCGGGTGAGCGTGAAAGGCGTTCCCGCCTTAAAAGCGGGTGCGGAGATCAAAAAGGGCGACGAGGTGGTCGTAGAAATTCCCGAACCCGTGGAGTATTCCGTTAAAGCGGAGAATATCCCCCTCGATATCGTCTACGAGGACGACGATTTCGCCGTGATCAACAAGCCGCAGGGGCTCACCGTGCATATCGGCAACGGCAACGTGGAAGGCACGCTCGTCAACGCGCTTTTGTATCATTTGGATAAGCTGAGCGGGATCGGCGGCGTACTTCGCCCCGGGATCGTGCATAGAATCGACAAGGATACGACGGGGCTTTTGGTCGTCGCGAAAAACGATAAGGCGCATATCTCGCTTGCGGGGCAGATCGCCGAAAAAAGCTGTCGCCGTCACTACTACGCACTTTTGGAAGGAAATTTAAAGGCGGATAGCGGCAGAGTGACGACGGATATCGGTCGTTCGCCGAACGATCGGCTGAAAATGGCGGTGTTGCCTGAGGGCAGGGGGAAAATTGCGATTACCGATTACGAAGTAGTCGCGCGGTTCGGCACGGAATATACCCTTTGCAAATTTGCGCTCCAAACGGGCAGAACGCATCAAATTCGCGTGCACGCGAAGCATTTGGGTCACCCCGTGGTGGGCGATCCCGTTTACGGATATAAAAAGCAGAAATTCGAGCTTTCAGGACAGCTCTTGCACGCCTTCCGATTAGAGCTTACCCACCCCACGACGGGGGAGAGAAAGACCTTTCACGCACCCCTGCCCCCCGTATTCTCGGAAATTTTGCAAAAGCTTTGCAAGATTTACGGGGTGGAGTTAAAACTTTGAATTATTCGCGGAAACGCGGGTAAAATAAATAAAAGAAAGGAGTAACTACTATGGAAAAAAAGACTAAGAGCAGTTTGACGAAAGCGTGCGCGTTTTGGGCAATCATCATTTCGGCGGTGTTGTTCGTATTCGGCGGAATTTTCGACGGTACGGTTGGTTCGATCTTGAATCTTATCGGTAAAATCGCACTCGCGATCGCCGTTGCGTTCCCCGCGCTCGATTATGCTTCGGGCAAAGGCTTTGTTTGGCGCGTTATTTTCTGGATCGCGCTTGCGGTATACCTTTTCGGCTGCGTTTGGAGCTTTATCTAAGCCGTTTTTGGGAAACGAAAAGAAAAGCGACCGTTTTGGTCGCTTTTTTCTTTACAAAACCGTGAAAATAAGGTATAATAAAACCGTATGTTAAAGATCACGAAGGTAAAACGCAATAGTATAGCGAGCGAGCTTGGCTTAGAGGTCGGCGACGAAATCGTCGCGTTCGACGGGTTTCCTTGCGAGGACGAGCTCGATTATTTATATTATAACGCCGCCGAAAGCTTCACAATGACGGTTAGGGATAAGCGGGAAAAACGCGAAGTGACCCTTGAAATCGAAAAGGACGAGGAGGAAGAGCTCGGGTTCGAGTTTGAAAAAAATTCTTCTATCCGCACCTGCCGTAACCGTTGCGTGTTCTGCTTCGTTGATCAGATGCCCAAAGGAATGCGCGAAAGCTTATATATAAAAGACGACGATTACGGTATGAGCTTTACCTGCGGAAATTTCGTAACGCTCACCAACCTTTCGGACGAGGGGTTAGAGCGCATTATCCGCTTGCGCCTTTCGCCGCTTTATATCTCCGTGCACACGATGAATCCTAATCTTCGCGCAGAGCTGCTTCGCAACCGTTTCGCGGGGAAAATCGTGGCACAAATCAAACGGCTCGCCGAAGCGGGGATAGAAATGCATTGTCAGGCAGTCGTCGTGCCGAATAAAAACGACGGCGACGAATTCGCCTATACGGCGCGGGAGCTGTTTAAATACTACCCCGTAGTGCGGGATCTTGCTTGCGTGCCGACGGGAATCACCAAGCACCGCGAGGGTTTATATCCTATTCCCGATATCGACAAGGCGTATTCGGAAAGCTTCCTCGATCTCGTGGATAAGATCAACGGCGAGTTCGGCGTGAATTTCGTTCAACCCGCCGACGAGTATTTCGTAAAAGCCGAACGCAAGCTCAAAGACCCGTCTTTTTACGGGGATTTCGAACAAATCGAAAACGGAATCGGAACGTCGGCGAAGTTCCGCGACGAATTTTTTGCCGCGCTTCGCGCCTTACCCCCGAGGCAGGGGGAGAAATTCAAGCTTAAAAAGCCGAAAAAATCACTGCTCGTCAGCGGCGTTTCTTCGGCAAAGCTCAACGCCGACCTCGTGCAAGCCGCGAACGAAACGATAGAAGGCTTGAATCTCGTTTGCCTTCCCGTTGAAAACGAGTTTTTCGGAAAAACGGTCACCTGTACGGGTTTGCTCACGGGCGTGGATATGCTCGCGGCGATCAAGGCGTATCAAGCGGAAAACCCCGATACGGGGGTGGACGAAATCATTTTGGATGGCAACACGATGAAGGAGTTCGAGGAGGTTTTCCTTTGCGGAACGACTTTAAAAGAACTCAAAAGTAAGCTAAAATTTGAAAATATCCGCGTAAATCGGGAGGGCGGCTACGGGCTCGTGGAGATCCTTTCGACGAACGCGAAATAAGGAGAAGAAAATGGCAAATCCTTTGGTGGCGTTGGTGGGTAGACCCAACGTTGGGAAAAGCACCTTTTTTAATAAAGTCGCAGGGCGGAAAATTTCCATCACGGAGGACCGCCCCGGGGTCACGCGCGATCGATTGTATACCGACGCCGTGTGGCGGGATAAAAATTTCACGATGGTGGACACGGGCGGTATCGAGCTCAAATCCGAGGACGTAATGTGGAAAGAAATTGCAAAGCAGGCGGACGTCGCGATCGAAACGGCGGACGTGATTTTGTTTTTCACGGACGGCAGAGAGGGCTTGCACCCTTCTGACTACGACGTTGCGGATATTTTGCGCCGCAGTAAAAAACCCGTCATTCTCGTCGTGAATAAGATCGACGACTATTCGCCCGATAAGGTGTTCGAATTCTATTCGCTGGGGCTTGGCGAGCCGTTCGCGATCTCCGCGGAACATTCCTCGGGCATCGGCGACGTGCTCGACGAAGCCATTCAATACTTCCCCGACACGACGGAGGAAACGATTCCGTCGCTGAAAATCGCCGTCGTCGGCAAACCCAACGCGGGAAAATCCAGCCTTGTCAACCGCCTTTTGGGCAGCGAAAGAAGTATCGTCACTCCTATGGCGGGCACGACCCGCGACGCGATCGACACGCTGTTTGAGCGCAACGGCAAGGCGTATACCATTATCGATACGGCGGGAATCCGCAAAAAGAAGAACGTGGACGACGACGTGGAATATTATAGCAATATGCGCGCGTTCGACGCGGTGCGCCGCAGCGACGTGTGCTTGCTCGTCGTCGACAGTCAAGAGGGCTTGACGGAGCAGGACGTGAAAATTATCGGTTACGTGCACGAGCAGGGAAAACCCTCCGTGATCGTGATGAATAAGTGGGATTTGATCGAAAAAGATACGCACACCGTCAACAAATTTGAGGAAAAACTCAAAGAAGATCTGAAATTTATGGACTATTACAAATCCATTTATATTTCCGCGAAAACGGGTCAGCGAGTGGATAAGATCTTGAACGCGGCGGAAGAAGTGTACGCAAACGCGTCCTTCCGTATCTCGACGGGCGCGCTGAACGATCTGATCAGCGACGCAATCCGTATGCAAGAACCGCCTTCCTATCAGGGCAGAAGAATGAGGGTGTTCTTCTCGCAACAGGTCGGCGTTTGCCCGCCGCTTTTCGTTTTGCACGTCAACGACGAAGGCTTGCTGCACTTTTCTTATCAGCGGTACTTGGAGAACACGATACGCCGCGCCTACGATTTTTCGGGTACGCCGATCAAGATCGTCGTGCGCGAGAAAAAGGACGAGGAATAAAAAAATCGAGGAGCGAATATGAAACCTTTTTACTTTTCGAAAAACTGGTACGAGCTGGTGGTTATGGCAATCGTGTGCTATTTGATCGGCTGTTTTAACTTCGCCCGCCTGATCGCGAAGGTCAAACACAAGGATATCACGAAAATGGGGAGCGGGAATCCGGGCACTATGAATATGAGCCGCGAATTCGGGCTTAAAGTCGGCGTGATCACCTTCTTTTGCGACGCGTTCAAAGGCGGAATCCCCGCGATCGTTACATATTTTATTTATCGCAATTATTATTTTGCGGGCACGTCGATCGTCGTTTCCGATTTCACGAGATATTTTTGCGGCGTGTGCGTGATCGTCGGGCATATTTTTCCCGTATTTTCCCATTTTAAAGGCGGGAAGGGAATCGCCTCCACGCTCGGGCTGTTTTGGATCAATTTGGGCGCGGAAAATCCTTGGTTTTTACTCGTGGGATTCGGCGCGCTGTGGCTGATCGTGCTCTATATCGCCACCACCGAATGGGGCTCGATGGGCTCGCTGATCGGGGTGACGGGGTTTAGTATCTGGCAAGGCGTTTTGTTCGCGCTCCGTTATGCGGATTCGCCCGTGAACGCATACCTGGTATGCCTGTTTGCATTTTTGCTCGTCATCAATATCTTGACTTGGGTAGCGCATTGGAAGAATATTATTAGGTTGCTGTCAGGCGAAGAACACCATACGTCGGTGAAAAAGCTGGCCAAGAAAAAAAAGGAAAAGAAA
>JAZRHC010000022.1:0-4031 GCA_045644545.1 Candidatus Scatosoma sp.
TTGGCGCTGATCGCCTGTTCGGTCGGCGTAGCCGCCGTCAGTCAATGGCTGGCGAGCCTTTGTAACAATAAAATTTCCTGCAACGTGGTGCGCGATCTTCGCGAGGACGCTTTTGCAAAAATCGGCAAACTTCCCTTGAAATATATCGATTCTCATTCCCGCGGGGATACGGTCAGCCGCGTGATCGCGGACGCAGACCAGTTCGCCGAAGGGCTTTTGATGGGCTTCACGCAGTTTTTCACGGGCGTTATGACGATCGTGGGCACGATCGCGTTTATGCTGGTTACCAACCTTAAAATCGGGCTGATCGTCATTCTCGTAACGCCCGCTTCGCTGTTCGTGGCGAAATTCGTGGCGACGCATACCTCGAAATTTTTCAAGGAACAGACGGCGACCCGCGGAGAGCAAACGGCGTTCGTGGACGAACGGATCGCAGGCTTAAAAACGGTGCAGGCGTTCTCGCAAGAAGAGGAGAGCCTTGAAAAGTTCGAAGAGATCAACCGAAGGCTGGAAAAAGCGGCGATGAACGCCACCTTTTATTCCTCTTTGACCAACCCCAGCACGCGGTTTATCAACAATCTCGTTTACGCGCTCGTCGCCCTTTTAGGCGCGTTCGACGTGGCGAACGGCGTTTTTACCGTGGGCGGGCTGAGCAAGTTTTTATCGTACGCAAATCAATATACCAAGCCCTTCAACGAAATTTCGGGCGTGGTGACGGAGCTGAAAGGCGCGTTCGTTTGCGCTTCGAGGATTTTCGAGCTGATCGACGAAACGGAGGAGGTTTCCGACGAAAATAACGCCGTTTTAGAGAAAGCGGAAGGGAACGTTTGCTTAGAGCAAGTAGACTTTTCCTATTCCCCCGATAAAAAGCTGCTCGAGGATCTTTCCTTGGACGTGCAAAAAGGGCAACGGGTGGCGATCGTCGGGCGCACGGGCTCGGGAAAAACCACGCTCATCAACCTTTTGATGCGCTTCTACGACGTGGACGGCGGCGCGGTGAAGGTCGAGGGAGAGGATATCCGCGAGATCGCGCGCAAGTCGTTGCGGAAAAATTACGGAATGGTGTTGCAGGAAACGTGGCTGAAAACGGGCACGGTGAAGGAAAATATCCGTATGGGCAAAGCGGACGCGACGGACGAGGAGATCGTGGCGGCGGCGAAAGCGGCGCACGCGCATTCGTTTATAAAACGGATGGAAAAAGGCTATAATACCGTTATAGGCGAGGACGGCGGCGGGCTTTCCGAAGGGCAGAAACAGCTTTTATGTATCGCGCGGATTATGCTTGCGATCCCGCCTATGCTCATACTCGACGAAGCGACCTCGTCTATCGACACGCGCACCGAAGAAAAAATTTCCGACGCGTTCCACGCGTTGATGCAGGGCAGAACTTCTTTCGTCGTGGCGCACAGGCTCTCGACGATCGTCAACGCCGATCGCATTTTGGTGATGGAAAAAGGAAAGGTAGTCGAGCAGGGCTCGCACGCGGAGCTTTTAGAGAAAAAGGGCGCGTATTACGAGCTGTATAACGGACAATTCGATTGATAAAAAACGGTGGAAGAATGGAACGGAAGCAAAGAACGAAAAACGCGGCGAGCGTATATAAAAACGCGGGACAGCTCATTCTCGTAGGCTCGGTGACGGGTCTGTTTGCGGGCGCGGTCGTCACGATCTATAATATATTCGCAAAGCGCGGCGAGGAGCTCTCCCGCGATCTGTACGCGTTCGTGCGGGCAAACCCCGCCTTTATCCCGTTGCTTTTTTTCGTCCTTGCGCTAGGCGCGTTCTTGCTGTCGGTAACCGTCTATCTCGTGCCGATGGCAAAAGGAAGCGGAATACCGCAAACGGAGGGCGCAACGCGGGGCAGATTGCGCTTTAAATGGTATCGCGACGGGGCGGCGATGTTCGCCGCAAGCCTTTTGAGTATTTTTATGGGGCTTTCGGCGGGCAGCGAAGGGCCTAGCCTTTTGATCGGCGCGGCGAGCGGCGAAGGGGTGGCTTGCAGCTTAAAGCGCAACGAAATGATACGGCGTTATCAAGTGACGGGCGGGGCTTGCGCGGGGCTCGCGGTGGCGTTCAACGCGCCGCTCACGGGCGTGGCGTTCGCCTTTGAGGAAGCGCATAAACGTTTTACGCCCGAGGTGTTTATCTGCGCCTTTTCGTCGGTGATCGTCGCCCTGTTGGCGCGGAGCGCGCTCTATCAGCTGTTCGGCTTGCGAGCGGAGAGCTTTTTCCATTCCTACCTGCTTCCGCAAGGCGCGGTGACAGACTGGTTATTTTTCCTCTTTCTCGCGGTTTCCGCGCTCGTTTGCGGCGTGGCGGGCGTGCTGTTTTATAAATGGGTGTTTTTCCTTAGAAAAGCGTTCGGGAAAATACGCTTAAAAACCAAGTTTTTCAGCGTGTTCGCGCGTATTCTTGCCGCCGTGCTTTTGGGCGGAATTTTATCCCTTCTCACCGTCAATTTGATGGGCGGCGGACACGGGCTGATCGAATCGCTCGGCACGTCGGGCGGCGCAAAGGAAAGTTCGCTCGCGGGCTTGTTTTCCCTGCCGATCTTGGCGACTCTTTTGATCGTATGTCTTTTGAAATTCGCGATCACGGGGGTAAATATGGGCGCGGGCGTGCCCTGCGGCGCGTTTATCCCGATGCTCGCCGTCGGGGCTTGTATCGGATCGCTTTTAAATCAGGCGTGGTTGCGGCTGGGAATGGACGGGCTGTATTGCGATTTTATGATAATGGTCTGTATGGCGACCTTTTTCACCGCGATCGTGAAAGCGCCGATCACGGGGATCGTGATGGTGTGCGAGCTGACTTGGAGTTTTTCGGCGTTGTTGCCCGTGATTATCGGCGTTTCCATCGGTTATTTTATCGGCGATCTCTCGCGCACGGAAAGCGTTTACGAAGGGCTTTTGGAAGAATTCGAAAAAGAACACGGCAAAGAAGGCAAGGCGCAACGGGAAGCGTTCACGGTTACCATCTCGCGCGGGTGTATTGCCGAAAAACGCGAAGTGCGCGACGTTTTGTGGCCGGCAGGTGCGAGAGTAACGGAAATTCGCCGCGGCGAGGACGTGATTTTGCCCGACGGCGACACCGAGCTTTTGAGCGGGGATATCCTTACGGTCGTCTGCCGCACGGACGAGCCCGACAAGATTCGAGAAGAGCTTTCGCATATCGCGGAGTAAGCCGATTCATTCATAAGCCGCTCCCTTTCGGCATATACTAAAAAACGACGGAAAGGGCGGTGGCGAAGTGAGGTTATACGACGAAATTTTCAAGCGCACGGACGGGGAGCTGTTTCCCGCGGCAAGATGTTTGATCGTACCCAACGGGGGCGGGTATTTCGAAGGCGTGAAGGCTATGGGGGATTTTTCGCCCGAGCGGGTGGAGCTGTATTTCCGCGGCGAAGCCGTGCGCGTGGACGGGGAGTCGCTCTGCGTAAAAAAATATTGCGACGGCGATTTGGAATTAGGCGGCAAGATCACCGCTTTGACCGTTTTAAACGGGGCGAGGTGAGAGATGTTCCGCGATAAGCTGCTCGTGACGGGGATTTTGCCCGAACGCGCCGTGTTGCGCCTTAAAAGAGAGGGCGTCGGCGTGTATAACGCAAAAAAAATACGAAAAAACGCCTTACTTTTCAGCGTAAAGAAAAAAGATACCGAAAAAGTTTTTGCAATTTATCCCAAGGTGTGCTATAATGAAGAGGGAGAAAACGGCTACCGCGTTTCGCGCGTGGGCGCGGAACGGACGGGGAAGCTTCTCGATTTTTTCAAAAAACGGTGGGGAATCGCGGTCGGGATCGGCGTGTTTTTCGCTCTGACGAGTTTTTTGGGTTCGTTCGTTTTACGCGTGGAGATAACGGGTACGAATATCTATGAACGGGAGATCCTCTGCGCGTTGGAAAAAAACGGCGTAAAAACCTTTTCCCGCTACGACGATAAAAATATCGATATGATTTGTTCGAAGATTCTTGCCCTCGACGGCGTTGGCTTTTGTTCGGTGAAAAAGAGCGGAACTTGCGTGAAGGTTGAGGTGAG
>JAZRHC010000023.1:0-87699 GCA_045644545.1 Candidatus Scatosoma sp.
TGGTTATGGACTATTATGTCTACTATTACAATAATATTCGTCCTCACAGTTCTTTGAACTACGACACACCCATACAACATCAACTTAATAAAATTGTCATTTGATTTTCTATTTTTTTGTCCAATTTTTGTTACCAATTTCTAGCGAAATGGTCACTCAATACCGCACGACGAAGAAGCTTCCAAAGCTTGACACTTTTTCAAAGCTTTGTAAAGAATTGGATTTAGACCCCTATTATATCTTAGGCTTGACTGAAAATTAAAACACGGTTGCATTGAAAACGCAACCGTGTTTTTAAGTTTAAAGTTAAATTATACTGAAATCTTCCTTAGTCGGAAGATTTTTTTCGTATGCCTTTGGGGATATGGTTTTTGATCGTGCCGTTGACGGATTTGCCAAGTCCAATCGGAAAGCCGTCTACGCACACTAAACACCAGCCGTTGGGTAAATCGCTCGAAATCGTTTCGCCGCGCAGGTATTTATTCACACGCTCGTCCGTCAAAGCTAAATCCAGCGCAAGGCGAGCTTGTGTTTTTCTCGTAGCCATAGCAAGGGAATGGTCGGGCTCGAATCTGCCGTTTTTGACTTCTCCCAGCCTAACGCCTACCCGCAAAACCTGCACGCTCCCCCAATCGTAGCAAACGGAAGGAAGAGCGTAGAGCGCCCCGCCGATCTCGTATACGCTCTCCGCAAACGGAGAAATAAAGAACTCTTTTTCAAACGCGCGGTAGGCTTTTTCGGAATCCTTTTTCGCGTTCCCGCGCTTAACGCGGGGCTGATTTTCGCCCCCGTCCGTCTTTTCAAATAGCGCCGCAAAATGCCCTTCGCCCGCCACCTTATGCGGATATAACTTTTCCTGTTTTAAAAGGCGCATTTCGGGGTGTTTTTCGAGGTAATCTCGCACCTGCCCCTCGTCTTCCTCCTCTGAAAAGGTGCAAGTGGAATAGACGAGCCGACCGCCTTTTCGAAGCATTTTCGCGCCCTCTTTTAAAATTTCCGCTTGCCGCGCGACGCAGAGCGCGATATTCTCCTCGCTCCATTCCGACAAAGCTTCCTCGGCGTTCTTTTTAAACATTCCTTCGCCCGAACAGGGCGCGTCGATCAAAATTTTATCGAAGCACTCGCAAAATACCGCCGACAGCTCGTTCGGCTTCGCGCAAGTGACGATCGCGTTTTTAATCCCCAGTCGCTCCACGTTCTGCGAAAGGATCTTCGCCCGCGAAAACACGGGCTCGTTCAACACGATCAGCCCTTCCCCGTCCATTTCGGCGGCGAGCTGCGTTCCCTTCCCCCCGGGGGCGGAGCAAAGGTCGAGCACGATCTCCCCCGCCTGCACTTCCAAAAGCGGCGCGGCGCACATAGCCGACGGCTCTTGCGAATAATAAACGCCTGCAAAATGATAGGGGTGCGCGCCAAGCTTTTCTTCTTCCACCAAAAACCCGTTTTTCTCCCACGCCACGGGCGTTAAGGCGTACGGACTGATTTTTTGAAATTCCGCCACGGAAAGGCGCAAGGGGTTTACGCGCAAACCTTTTTTGGGCTTTTCTTGATAGCAAGCGAAAAAAGCTTCCCACTCGGAAGAAGGAAGCTGTTTTTTCATTCGTTCGATAAATTTTTCGGGTAAGTTGGTCATACGCTTTTTTTATTCGGCTAAATACGTCGCGAACTCCTCGGGGGTGAACAGCCTTGCTTTGGCTTTTTGCGCGGAGAGCAGTCTTTGCCCGCTCTCCCCTTCCAAGTGGATATAATAATCGCATTCCTCGGCGCGGAAAGAAATCCAAGCCGCCTCGGCGAGCGCGGAAACGACGAGCCGCTCCGCGGTTTCCGTCTGCAATTCAAGCGGGTGCGAGAAACACACGCGCTTGCCGCGAAGCTTGCCTTCTTTTGCCCGCTTGCGCTTTTCGCGGTCGATAAAGTTGTGGAATTTCACCCGCAACCGCTCCCGTTCTTCCTTCTTTTGCGCAACCTCTTCCAAATACTTTATATATACTTTCGAGGTGTTCTGCGTGATCTCGTAATTTTCGATTTTTCCGAGCGTTACGCCGTATTTTTCGAGCAAGCCCGAAAAGTCGGTTTTTTCCTCTTTGCACATTGCCTCCGCGATCTTCATCGTGGCGTACGCGTCGTCCACCGCGCGGTGGGGCGTGAACTCTACGCCCAAGCTTTCCGCGATCGCGCCCAGCCCGAACTGGCGTTGAAATTCGCCGATTTTATTCATATAAATAAACTGCGTGTCCGCAAAGCGGAAAGAAAAGGACGGCAACGAAAACCGCTTGCTTTCGAGGTTTAAATACTTCACGTCGTTCATCGTCGCGTGGCCCGCCACGAGGGTATCCTTATCCTCCAAAAGCTTATAAATGCGCTCTGCGAGGCGGGGGAAGGTGGGATAGGTTTTGAAATCCTCGTATTTATACGGCAAAACGAGCCCCTGCTCGCCCTTGCGGTCGGTGAGGTGAAAATTCCCCTGCGGGTTGATAAGGATATCTTCCTTTTCGAGAATATTGAATTTTTCGTCGGTCAGGCAATACCCGAACGCGCAAATTTTCGCCACGTTCTTGAATACGCCCGCACATTCGATATCGAAAAATAAGTATTTCATACGCTATCCGTTTGCTTGAAAAAACCGCGCTTGATACGCGGCGTTTTCTTTTTGATAATCGCTTACGCTTTCGGAGTAATCGCCTTTTTTCCGCCCATATACGGTTGCAACGCCTCGGGAATCCGAACGCTTCCGTCGGGCTGCAAATGGTTCTCCACGAACGCGATCAGCATACGGGGCGGCGCGACCACGGTGTTGTTCAAGGTGTGCGCGAGCTTGGTTTTGCCGTCGGAATCCTTATAGCGAATGGAAAGTCTTCTCGCCTGCGCGTCCGTCAAATTCGAGCACGAGCCGACCTCGAAGAACTTCTTCTGGCGAGGGCTCCAAGCCTCTACGTCGCAGCTCTTATATTTCAAGTCTGCCAAGTCCCCCGAGCAGCAGCCGAGCTGGCGAACGGGGATATCCAAGGAGCGGAAAAGCTCCACGGTGTAGCTCCACAGCTTTTCATACCATTCCTCGCTCTCCTCGGGCTTACAAACGACGATCATTTCCTGCTTTTCGAACTGGTGAATACGGTAGATCCCGCGCTCCTCAATGCCGTGCGCGCCCTTTTCCTTGCGGAAGCAAGGCGAATAGCTCGTAAGCGTTAAGGGAAGCTTCGCGCCGTCGATAATCTGACCCATAAATCTGCCGATCATAGAGTGCTCGGAAGTGCCGATCAAATACAAATCCTCGCCCTCGATCTTATACATCATATTTTCCATTTCGTCGAAGCTCATCACGCCCGAAACGACGTCGCCGTGAATCATATACGGCGGGATTACGTAGGTAAAGCCCTTGTCGATCATAAAATCGCGCGCGTAGGTTAAAACCGCCGAATGCAGGCGGGCGATATCGCCCGTCAAATAATAGAAGCCCTGCCCCGAGGTGCGGCGCGCGGAATCCACGTCGATCCCGTCGAGGTTTTCCAAAATATCGAGGTGATAAGGAATTTCGAACTCGGGTTCTTTGGCTTCGCCGAAGCGTTTGAGCTCTACGTTCTCCGAATCGTCCTTGCCGATCGGCACGTCGCCCGCGATAATATTCGGGATCGCCATCATCACTTTTTTAAGCGCGGCTTCCGTTTCCGCGGTTTCCTTTTCGATCTCCAAAAGCCTGTCCGCGTCCGCCTTTACCTGCGCTTTGATTTTCTCCGCGCCTTCTTTATCGCCCGCCTTCATAAGCGCGCCTACCTGCTTGGAAAGGGTGTTGCGCGCCGAGCGCAGGGAATCCCCTTCCGCGATCAGCTCGCGCCGACGGGCGTCGAGGACGAGCGCTTCGTCCACGAGCGGAAGCTTTTTATCTTGAAACTTCTTTTTGATATTTTCCTTCACGAGTTCGGGATTGGTTCTGATTAAATTGATGTCGATCATCGAAAAATTACCTCGCTGATAAAATCTTGTTCTTAACCATTATACTACTTTCCCGCCTTAAAAGCAATTAAAAAAGAATCAAACAATTTCATTTTCCCGTAATTTTTTCTCAAAAAACTTGTTTTTTGCGTTCGAGTATGCTATAATAGTACAAATGACAGTATACGGAGCAACCCGTTCTATGAAAAATAAAAACGAAAAAACCAAACGAACCGCGCCTGCGGCGGCTCAACCCAAACCGCAAGTAGTTCAAAAACCCAAGCCCCCGAAAAAGAAAAAGGGGCAAACGCCTACGGTGGAGGTGCAACGCTTTTCGGCGGACGTAAACCGCGGGCTTTCGGAAGCGCAGGTGCAAGAGCGTATCGAGCAAGGGCTCGTGAACAAAACGACGAAAAAGTATTCGAAAACGTATAAGAGCATTTTCGTTGGGAATCTTTGCACGTTCTTCAACCTTTTGTGCTTGATCGCGGCGGTCGCGCTTATTCTCGCCCGCGCGCCGATCACGCAGTTTATGTTCGTGCTCATTTTCCTTTGCAATATCGTCGTGAGTATCGTGCAAGAAATCCGCGCGAAGAGAAAGATCGACAAGCTTTCTATTCTCTCCTCGCCCACCTCGCTGGTCGTGCGAAACGGGCAAAAGATAGAGATCCCGACGACGGAGATCGTCGTGGACGATATTTTGCTTCTTTCGGCGGGTCAGCAAGTGCCCGCGGACTGTATCGCGGCGGAAGGCACGGCGGAGTTCAACGAATCCCTTTTAACGGGCGAATCCGTACCTATTAAAAAAGAGGACGGCGATCCCCTTTTCGCGGGCTCGTTCGTGGCAGCGGGGCATATTGCCGCGCGCGTGGATAAAATCGGCGAGGAAACCTATATTTCCAAGCTTACGGCGAAAGCGAAAAAGTATAAACGCCCTAACTCGGAAATTATGAATTCCATCAATTTGTTTATCCGCGTGATCGGTCTTGCGATCATCCCTATCGCCATTTTGATGTTCTTCACCAACTTCGAAAACCTCGAAGGCAGTTGGGCGGATATCGGCAGAGAAGGCGGCTTTCTCTCCGTGCTGTTCGGCGGCAAAAACGTCGTTTTAAATCAAACGATCCGCACGACGATCGCCGTCGTGATCGGTATGATCCCCTCGGGGCTTTTACTTTTAACGACGGTCGCGCTGTCGGTCGGTATGATACGGCTCGCGCGCTACAACACTCTCGTGCAGGATATGTACTCCCTTGAAATGCTCGCGCGCGTGAACGTTTTGTGCCTCGATAAAACGGGCACGATCACGGACGGCAGAATGAGGGTTTCCGATTGCATTTTGCTCAACAACCCCACCGAATACACGATCGACGAAATTTTAGGCTCTATCCTCGCTTCGCTCGACGATAATAACCAAACCTCGATCGCGCTTTACGATCGGTTCGGTCATTCGACGGCGTTGCAACCGATGGCGACGCTCCCCTTCTCGTCGGCGAGAAAGCTTTCCGCCGTCACCTTCGAAGGGGTGGGCACGTTCGTGATGGGCGCGCCCGAGTTCGTGTTAAAACCTATGCCTATCCGTATCGACAAAATCGTAAAGCAATACGCGCAAATGGGCTTGCGCGTGCTCGTCGTGGCGCATTCGCCCGCGCAAATACAAGGCGATAAGCTCCCGACCGCGCTCCGCGCGATCGCGATTATCACCCTTTCCGATAACGTGCGCCCCGACGCCGTGGAAACCATTCGTTGGTTTAGAGAAAACGACGTGGCGGTAAAGGTGATTTCGGGGGATAACCCCGTGACGGTGGCGGAAGTGGCGCGCCGCGCGGGAATCAAGAACGCCGCGCACTTTATCTCCCTCGAAGGTCTTTCCGACCTCGAAGTGGAAAACGCGGCGAATCAATACACCGTGTTCGGGCGCGTAACGCCCGAACAAAAAGCCATACTCGTGCGCGCGATTAAGAAAGCGGGCAACACCGTGGCAATGACGGGCGACGGCGTAAACGATATTTTGGCTATGAAGGAAGCGGATTGCGCCGTGTCGGTAGCTTCGGGAAGCGAGGCGGCGAGAAACGTTTCCAACCTCGTTTTGCAAGACAATAATTTCGGCTCTATGCCAAAAATCGTAAACGAAGGGCGACGGGTAATCAACAATATCAAAAATTCGGCTTCGCTGTATATTATGAAAACTCTGTTGACCCTCACGCTCGCGATCGTGTGTATTGCGCTGGGCAGCGCGTACTTCTTCGAAACGAACAATATGATGATGTTCGAATTCTTTATCAGCGCGATCCCCTCCTTCGTTATCTCCCTGCAACCCAACACCGCGCGGGTCAAGGGCAAGTTTATCCCCTACGTACTAAGTCGCGCGATCCCCGGCGCGCTCACGCTCGCGATTTCCATCGTGGCTCTCTACGTGATACGCCAAACGGGTATTGCCGATTCCTTGGGGCTCGTCGGCGCGACAGCAAAAGACAATTCCAACGAATACCGCGCTCTGATGATGATTCTTTTAACCTTCGGCGGCTTGGTGATGCTGTACCGTATTTGTCAGCCGTTCAACGTCATTCGCGCGATTCTGTTTATCTCGATGGCGGTTTTATGCGCGACGGTGGTTTCCGTGCCCTTCCTCGGCGAAATCGTATTCACGGGCTGGGAAAGCGTGAACTTCTCGATGCAACAGATCCTGCTCGTAATCATTATCGTTCAGGCGGCGTTCCCGCTCTCGGGCGCGCTTATCAAGTTCTTCGACCTAATCAACCCCGCGGACGAATAAAGGAAAAAAATAAAAGAAAGCGTAGGCAAAACTGCTTACGCTTTATTCTTTGCAGAAGGCGTGGCAATCCCTTTGACCTTTCAAATGCATAATGCAAAATGCAAAATGCTGAATGATTGTATAAATCTTACCGCTATTCTGCACTCTGCATTGATATAATGTCCAATGACACGAATATTAACCATTAAATTTTATACCTAAAAAGGTATTTTCACCCCCAAGCTTTTAAAATCTGTTATAATATACGCAGAAAGGAAAAAACGATAAATTCCAATTGTTGTCACACAGCTTTCGTAAGGTTGCACACCGTCTACGATAAACGCCCCGATAAAAGTCGGGGCGTTCGTCTTGCTTTCGTTTGTTTTTATTCTTCTGCGGGAGCTTCGTCAACGGGCTCGTCCATAACGATTTCTTCCGCTTCTGCCGTTTCTACTTCCACGCCTTCCGCGAGTTCTTCGGGGGACAAATCCGCCGCCGTTTCCTCGGGCGCTTGCGTTTCCGCTTCGTCGTCGCGTTCGGTCACATCAACCGTCGCCACTAAGCTATCCTTAACGTTCATAACGCGTACGCCGCGCGTCGTTCTGCCGATACGGCTGATGGAATCCGCGTGCATACGAATAATCGTGCCGCCCGTGGTGATAATCATAATATCGTTCTCGTCGGTGACGAATTTCATATTCACGAGATAGCCCGTCTTTTCGTTGAACACGCCCGCTTTAATACCCTTACCGCCGCGAGATTGCAAACGGTAGTCCTCCACCGACGAACGCTTGCCGTAGCCGTTCGAGGTAAGCGTGAACAGATCTTGCGTTTTGTCGATAATCAGCATATCCACGAGCACGTCGTCTTTGGCGAGATTGATCGCGCGAACGCCTTGCGTGCCTCTGCCCGTCGGGCGCACGTCCTTTTCGGAGAAGCGAATACACTTCCCTTCGCGGCTCGCGACGATAATTTCGTCCTCTCCGCAAGCGAACTGCACCGACATCAATCTATCGTCCTCTAAAAGCTTGATCGCGATCTTGCCGTTTCGGGGAATACGCGTAAATTCTTGGGTCGCCGTCTTTTTGATAAGCCCGCGTTCGGTCGCCATCACGAGATAGCCTACGCCGTCCGCCTTGACGGGAAGCACCGTTTCGATCTTTTCGCCTTGGTCAAGCTGTACGATATTGACGACCGCTCTGCCGCGCGCCGTGCGGTTGGCTTCGGGAATTTCGTAGCCTTTAATCGAATACACCTTGCCTTTCGAGGAGAAAAGCAAAATCGGGTCGTGCGTGCACGCGACAAACATTTTTTCAACGAAATCCTCGTCCTTGGGTCGGTGCGCGGTGATCCCTCTGCCGCCCCTGCCCTGCGCCTTGTATTCCGCAACGGGCAAACGCTTGATATACCCCGAATGAGTGATCGAGATCACGACGTCCTCGCGTTCGATCAGATCTTCGTCGTCGATCGAGCCGTAATCGAGGGAAATTTCCGTTTTACGGGGCGAGGGATAACGGGTCTTGATATCCGTCAAATCGCCGCGAATAATCGCCATCACGCGATATTCGTTTGCAAGGATATCTTTGAGGTCGGCAATCGTCGCTTGGAGCTGGGCAAGCTCGTCTTTGAGCTTTTCGACTTCGAGCGAGGTGAGCCGTTGCAAACGCATTTCCAAAATCGCCGTCGCTTGCTTTTCGTCGAGGGCGAACGCCGTCGTCAACCCCTCGATCGCCGCGAATTTATCCGCGGAAGCCTTGATAATGCGAATGACCTCGTCCACGTTCGCGAGCGCGAGCACGAGCCCTGCGATAATATGCGCGCGTTCTTCCGTTTTGTTGAGCTCGAAGCGCGTTCTTCTCGTGATTACTTCCTTTTGGTGTTCGAGATAATAATAGAGGATATCGCGAAGGTTTAAGGTTCTCGGCTCGGTGCCGTTTTCGACGAGCGCGAGCAGGATAATACCGTCGGAAATCTGCAATTTCGTCTTTTTATAAAGGGTGTTCAAAACGACCTGCGCGTTCGCGTCCTTTTTGACCTCGATCACGATTCGCATACCCTCTCTATCCGATTCGTCGCGAATGTCCGAAATGCCTTCTAAGCGCTTATCGCGCACCATATCCGCGATCGTTTTAATGAGTAGTGCCTTGTTGACCTGATAGGGAATTTCCGTAACGACGATTCGAGAGCGGATATTGCCGCCCGTGCCGTATTCCTCGATCTCGCATTTCGAGCGAATGACGAGGTTGCCCTGACCCGTGCGGTAGGCGTTGCGAATACCGCTTCTGCCCATCAAGATACCGCCCGTGGGGAAGTCGGGTGCGGGGATATATTCCATCAATTCGTCCACCGTGATATCGGGATTGTCGATCATTGCGATCGCGCCGTCGATCACTTCCGACAAATTGTGCGGAGGAATATTCGTCGCCATACCCACGGCGATACCGTCCGACCCGTTTACGAGCAAATTCGGATATCTCGCGGGGAGCACGACGGGCTCTTCTTCGCTGCCGTCGAAGTTGGGGATAAAGTCCACCGTTTCTTTATCGAGGTCTTTGAGCATTTCCGACGCGAGCTTTGTAAGCCTTGCTTCGGTATAACGCATAGCCGCCGCGCTGTCGCCGTCCACCGAGCCGAAGTTGCCGTGCCCGTCTACGAGCGGGAAGCTGATCGTGAATTCCTGCGCCAAGCGCACGAGCGCGTCGTACACCGAGCTGTCGCCGTGCGGGTGATATTTACCCATACAGTCGCCGACGATACGGGCGCATTTTCTATACGCCTTGTCGTTGTAAAGCCCCATTTCGTGCATTGAAAAGAGGATTCTTCTGTGCACGGGCTTCAAGCCGTCGCGCACGTCGGGGATCGCTCTGGATTTATTGACCGCCATCGCGTAGGCGATAAACGAGCGTTTGAGCTCGTCGTCCACCTCGATATCGAGCATTTTGGTCATCGCGAGCGTTTTTCTGAACTCTTCGGTTAATTCGGGACTGGTTTCTTTTTTAGCCATTTCGTTTTCTCCTAATGATTCTGTGAATAGTGAAGTTTTCTCTCAAAGAGAGAAAGTGAAGTTTCTTCGAAGTGAAATTTAATAAATTAAGTGAACTTTGCGCCTTTGGCGCAAGTTATGGTAAAAATCCTATCGCAACTGCGAAGCAAATTCACTTTTGCGAAAGCAAAAATTTCACTTGCCGTCGGGCAAATTTAACTTTTCACAAAGTGAAAAATTTCACCTCTTAAATATCGAGGTCGGTAACGAGCGACGCGTTCTCTTCGATAAACTTTCTTCGAAGCTCGGGGTTTTCGCCCATTAGCATCGTAAACATCTGGTCGGCTTCCGCCGCGTCCTTCATCGTCACGCGGATAAGCGTTCTCGTCGCGGGGTTCATAGTCGTGTCCCAAAGCTGTTCCTTGCTCATTTCCCCAAGACCTTTATAGCGTTGGTATTCCACTTTCCCGGGGGCGTTCTTGTCGTATTCCAGCTTTTCTTCTTCCGAATACAGATAATCGTCGTGCCCTTTATAGCTCGCCTTGTAAAGCGGGGGCTTCGCCGCGTATACGTGGCCGTGTTCGATCAGCGGGCGCATATAGCGGAACAGGAAAGTATAAAGCAAAATTCGAATATGCGCGCCGTCTACGTCGGCGTCGGTCATTGAAATAATTCGATCGTAGCGGAGCTTGCTCTCGTCGAAATCGTCCAAAATGCCGCAGCCGAACGCCGTGATCATTGACTTGATTTCTTCGTTTTCCAAAACGCGGTTGAGGCGCACCTTTTCCACGTTCAAAATTTTACCTCTAAGCGGCAGGATCGCTTGGAAACGCCTATCCCGCCCCTGCTTTGCCGTACCGCCTGCCGAGTCGCCCTCTACGATATAAATTTCGCAAAGCTCGCTACGCCGATCCGAACAGTCGGCGAGCTTCCCGGGCAGGGTGCTCGATTCCAAAATGCCCTTTCTTCTCGTGAGCTCTCTTGCGCTTCTCGCCGCGTCGCGCGCCTTTTGCGCCGTGATACAGCGAAGCACCAGCTCTTTCGCCACCGACGGATTTTCTTCGAGGAAGGTACTCATATGCTCGGTCACGCATTTGTTGACGAAGGTACGAATGGTGCTGTTGTTGAGCTTGTCCTTGGTTTGCGATTCGAATTGCGCGTTGATCAGCTTGACGGAAACGACGGCGGTGATGCCTTCGCGCACGTCCTCGCCCGTCAGCTTGTCGCTGTCCTTTAAGATATTCTGCTTTCTGCCCGCTTCGTTAATCACCTTGGTCAGCGCCATTTTTAAGCCTTCCACGTGCGTGCCGCCGTCGATCGTGTTCACGTTGTTGGCGTAGCTGTAAATAACTTCGTTATAGCTGTCGTTATACTGAATGGCGACCTCGCAAACGGTTTCTTCTTCCTTTTCCTCGAAATAGACGGGGTTGGGGAATAACAGCTCTTCGCGGTTTTTATTGAGCTCCTCAACGAAGGAGCGAATCCCCCCTTCGTAGCAGAAGGAGTCCTTTTTCGCCTGATCGGGGCGGGTATCTTCGAGCGTGATGCGCAAGCCCTTGTTGAGGTAGGCAAGCTCGCGGAGTCTGCCCTTTAACGTGTCGTAATTGAAAATCGTCGTTTCGAAAATGTCCGCGTCGGGCATAAAGGTAACCTTCGTGCCCGTGTCGTCCGCTTCGCCCGTTTCCTGCACGGAACGCTGAGGCACGCCGCGATTATACGTTTGTTTATAAATTTTGCCGTTTTGGTGAACTTCGGCGTCGAGCCATTCGGAAAGCGCGTTGACGGCTTTCACGCCGACCCCGTGCAAACCGCTCGAAACCTTATAGCCCGAATCCCCGCCGAATTTTCCGCCGGCGTTGACCTTCGTGAATACGACTTCGAGGGTGGAAATGCCTTCCTTGGGGTGGATTCCCGTGGGAATACCGCGCCCGTTGTCCTGCACCGTACAGCTCCCGTCGGGATTGAGCGTGACCTCGATATGCGTACAATACCCCGCGAGCGCCTCGTCGATAGAGTTATCCACGACCTCGTGCACGAGGTGGTGAAGCCCTTTCGCGTCCGTAGACGAGATATACATACCGGGGCGTTTACGGATATGTTCGAGCCCGTCGAGGACTTGAATTTGTTCCGCGCCGTATTCCCCCTCTACTTTTTCCCTCTCGATCACGGGTTCAGCCGCTTGATTTTCCGCCAAATCCGTATCTTTGATAACGTCCGTGTTTTCCGTCATTTTTTCTCGACTCCTCGTATCGCTATCCCTTTATAAAGGGATAGGCGTTATTTTTACTCTTCGATTATAGCATATTTTTTTGAAAAAGTACAGCGTTTGAAAGCACTTTTTGAAAATCTTTTCCCCGCGCGGGGCAAATTGCCCCGTTTTTGCCCGTAAATACGCCCTGTTTTTTATTTTATCACTTTTTTCGTATCCTTTATCGACGAGAAAAAACGGAGCGATTTTCGCCCCGTTTTTCAAGGTTGGATTTTTTATTGCCACATTTCCTCGGCGATAGACAAAACTTCGTCGGGCGTTTTTGCTTGGAATAAGCGTTCCTTAAACGCCGCCGCGCCGCGCTCGCCCTTGCAATAAAACGCCGCCATTTTTCGCATAAACACCGTCGTGAACCGCTCGTCGAACACCTTGCGGGTTTCTTTCAGCTGCGTTTCGAACGCTTCCCGTTTCGAGCCGCGTTCTTTGCCCGTGAGATCGCAGAAAATCATAGGGTCGTAGAGCGCCGCCCGCGCGATCATCACGCCGTCCGCGCCCGTCTTTTGCAAAAGCTCGTCGGCTTCTTGGAGCGAAAACACTCCGCCGTTTGCGATCACGGGGATTTTCACCGCGCTTTTGGCTTTCGCGATTTCGGCGAACGCGACCTCCCCCGAATACATTTTATCCCGCGTTCTGCCGTGAACGGTGAGTAAACTCGCGCCAGCCCCCTCCATTCGCTTGGCGAACTCGGCGGTTACGAGCTTGTCCGCGCTCACGCCCGTGCGGAATTTGACGGTGATTATCTTCCCGCTTTTCACGCACTCGGAAACGATTTTTTCGGCGAGCGGAATATTTTCCAAAAGCGCGCTCCCCTCGCCGTTTTTATAAATTTTCGGCACGGGACAGCCCATATTGATATCCACGATCGGGAAGGGTTCGAGCGCGGTATGCTCGCACGCCGCCCTCATTACGTCGGGCTCGCTTCCGAAGATCTGCGCCGCGCAAGGAAATTCGTCCTTCGCCGTGTATAAAAGCTCTTTCGTGTTTTCGCTGCCGTATTTCAGCCCTTTCGCGCTCACCATTTCCGTGAAGCAAAGCCCCGCGCCGAACGAGGCGCAAAGCTTACGCATCGGATAGTTGGTGTAGCCCGCGAGAGGGGCTAAAAACAGATTGTTTTTCGTCGTGATCGAGCCGATCGTCACGGGAGCGAGGCGCATATCAGTCCACTCCTTTGAGCGCGGCTTTCGCCGCGAGATAATATTCGTCCCATTCCTTTTCGGAAAGCTCCGTGACTATTTTTCCGTCTTTTAAAGCGAGCGATTCGGCAAGCGTGAAACGGCGGGCGAACTTGTCCGTACTCTCTTTAAGCGCTTGCTCCGCGTCCGCGCCCGCGAGCCGACCCGCGTTGACCGCCGCGAATAAAACGTCGCCGAGCTCGGCGTTGATTTGCGCTTGATCGCCCGTTTTTTGCGCGGATAAAAATTCCTCTATTTCTTCCTTTAAGCGGACGACGGCGGCTTCCACGCTCGCAAAATCCATTCCCGCTTTCGTGGCGCGCTTGCCCACCTTTTGCGCCCGCATTGCGGCGGGGAAGGCTTTGGGAACGTCGTTCACCGAGTCCGCAAAGGTGTTTTGGCTCTTTTCCTTCATTTTATTCTTTTCCCACACGCTCAGCGCGTCCGCCGCGTTCGCGGCTTTATCCCCGCCGAAAATATGCGTGTGACGGAAAATCAGCTTGCCGCACAGCTCGCTCAAAACGTCGGTTATATTAAATTCCCCGCGCTCCTCTTGCATCACCGCGTGGAACGCCGCTTGCAGCATCACGTCGCCCGTTTCTTCCAAGATCTTGTTCGGGTCGCCCGAATCGATCGCGTCGAGGAGCTCGTAGGCTTCCTCTACGGCGTTCATTTTGATGCTTTGCGGGGTTTGCGCCTTATCCCAAGGGCAACCGTCGGGCTGTCTGAGCCGCACGATAATCGCCAAAAGGTCTTCGAGCGTGAACCGCTTTTTTTCGGTGAGCGGGATCTCCTCGATCGCCACCGCCGTCGAATAATCGTAGGATTTTTGCCGATCCAGCTCGTAGAGCGGGATTTTTTTCGTCTTTTCAAGGCCCAAAAAGCTCGCGGGGGCTTCGTCGCCGAACGCGTCGGAAAGAATCAGCTTCGCGTCGCCCGCAAGCGCTTTGTCGTCGAGGTCGTAAACGAGCGCGGGAAGCCGCAACGAGCCTTTTTTCTCTTCCAGCTCGTACGCGGAAACCGCCGTATACGAACAGCCCGCAAAGCCCGCCTTTTCGACGAGATAGGTAATTTTCGAAACCCCGCCCACGACGGCGAGATTTTTCTTTAAGCGTTTTTTGAGTATTTTCACGGAGTTATCCTCCGCCGCCGAGCCGTCCACGCAATACACCGCGCCTTCGCCCGCTTCAAGCACTTCTTTGGCAAGGTTTTGATTGAGCGTTTTGAAGCTACGGCTTTTTTCGTAGACGAAATCGAGCGGAATCGCCTCCACGCCGAGCTCTTTCAAGCTTTCAAAGGAACGGGTACGCGCCGTGCGCACGAGCACCTTTTTACCCGCGTTCGCCGCTTGCAGTATCGCCGTTTTCCCCCGCTCCGTCAAATCCCCTTTTTCTACGCCGAGCCCGACTACCGTGATCATTTTTCCTTTCTCCTTTACGCCTCGTTATAAGGAAATTATACAACAAATCGAGCGCAAAAGCAAGCAAATAACAAGCGTTTGCCGCAATCGCCGCGCCGAAAATATTGTATTTCGGGTTTCTCACGAACAGCACCGTGAGCGGAATTTTCACCGCGACGGCGATCGACATCGAAAGGGCGGCGTATTTGGGCTTTCCTTGCGCCGTCAAGCACGCCGACAGCGTTTGCAAGCCCGAAAGGAACACCGCGCTCCAAGAAAAGGCTTTCACGAGCTCCACGAGCGTTTGTTTTTCGCCGCCCTTTAACGAGCGGAAAATCACGCTTACGGCGGGTTCGGCAAAAAAATACAATGCGATCGCCGACGGGATCGCGATCGCGAGCGTGACGAACAGGGAAAACAGCACCCGCTTTCGCGGAGATTCCCCTTTTCCTTTCGCGCTTCCGACGGCGGGGATACTCGCCGCCGCCACGCCGTAGCAAATGGACACGGGCAGGTTGATCACGGTGACCGCGCCTCCCGAAAACAGACCGTAGAGCGCGACGGCTTCCGCCGTGTATTTTTCCAAAAGCCGCACTATGAGCACGCTGTCGATCAATCCCGAAAGGGGAATCAGCGCGGAGTTGAAGGTGACGGGAATACTTCTTCGCAAAATGCGTTTCACCCCGACCCTGCCGCCCGTTTTCAAGCCTTCGAAGGGGGCAGGGGTGCGACGATAGGCAATCCACATAAATAGAAGGGCAATAAGCTCGGAAAAGGATACCGCCAAGAGCAAAAAAGCGACCGCTTTTTGCGTATTTCCCCTATACAGGTATGCGAATAACAGCCCAAGACCGACTTTTACGACCTGTTCTAAAATCTCGGAAAACGCGGTCGGAGTCATACGGTTTCTGCCCTGAAACCAGCCTCTTAGCACGCTGATCGCAGACACGAACAGCACGGACGGCGCGAGCGCGAGATACCCGCCCGCGAGCTTCTCTCCCTGCGCTCTTGCCAGCACGGGCGCAAGCCCCGCCATCAACAGCGTGCCCAACAGCCCGATTGATAAAAAGAGCTTGAACGCGGTTTTTAAAATAGGCTCGTCGGACTCCCCCTTTGCCAGCCGCTCGGCGGTGAGCGAAGCGATCGACGAGGGAATCCCCGTTGCCGATACGGTCAAAAGCAAACAATAAAAGGGGTATACCATTTGGTATAGCCCCAAGCCGTAGCCGCCGATTAAGTTGGTGAGCGGAATACGGTACAGCGCGCCGATAATCTTGGCGATAAACCCGCCGCCCGCGATAATCGCCGCGCCCTTTAAAAAATTCCCTTTGCCCGTTTTTATCTTTTCCATACGAAAAGTTTGGGCAAAGGGCTTATTTTTATGCGGAAAGATTTCCCCCCTTCCACCGCGAAGAAACGCGTTACTTTCCAAGCGAACGCTTCATTGCCGAAAACGTTTCTTCCGAGATCAAATGCTCCATTCGGCAAGCGTCTTCTTCCGCCGTCGAAGGCGATACGCCCATCGATTCGATAAAATCCCGAATGATACAATGCCGTTCGAAAATCTTCTGCGCGTATTCTTTGCCCGTTTCCGTCAAATACAAATGCTTGCCGTCCTCGTAAACGTACCCGTCTTGTTGCAACAGCTTCATCGCCTTATTCACCGCCGCTTGCGAAACGTCCATTTTCTTCGCGATCTCTACGCGATGCACGAAGCCCGTCTGCTCGGATAAGAGCAACACGCTTTCCAAATAATCTTCTTCCGATTGATTTCCACGCAAATTTCTCGTCATTTTTTCCTCCCTCACTTATTCGCTTTTATCTATTACTTATTACTTATTTGATTTATAAAATCAAACACGCGTCCCCAAACGAAAAGAAACGATACTTTTCTCGCACCGCGTAATCGTATACGTTCAAAATTTCCTCTCTGCCCGTGAGGCACGCCACCAGCATAATCAAGGTGCTTTCGGGCAGGTGAAAATTCGTCACGAGCGCGTCCACGCATTTCATTTTATAGGGCGGGTACAGAAAAATTTCCGTACTCCCCTTGCACGCTTTCACTTCCCCCTTTTCGTCCGCTACGCTTTCGAGCGTTCGAACGGAAGTCGTGCCGACGGCGATCACCCGTCTTCCTTCGCGCTTTGCCGCGTTGATTAAATTCGCCGCCTTTTCGTCGATCTCGTATTCTTCCGAATGCATTTTGTGGTCGGTGATAATTTCCTCGCTGACGGGGCGAAAAGTGCCGAGCCCCACGTGCAAAAGCACTTCCGCGATCTGTACGCCCTTGTTTTTCAAGCGTTCCAAAAGCTCGGGCGTGAAATGCAATCCCGCCGTCGGCGCGGCGGCTGAGCCGTCGATCTTGCTATACACCGTGTTATACCGCGTTTGATCGACCAGCTTTTCTTTGATATACGGCGGGAGTGGCATCGTGCCGACCTCGCTTAAAATATCCTCGAACACGCCGTCGAATTCGAATTCCACGATTCTCTCCCCGCTCTCCGTGATCCCTTTGACCGTGAAACAAAGCTTATCGCCGACCGTCATTGAAACGCCGAGCTTGCCCTTTTTCCCGGGTCGCATCAGCACTTCCCAAGTTTTGAGGTCGTAGCGTTTTAAAAGCAACACCTCGACCTTCCCGCCGTTTTTCGTCGTCGCGTACATACGCGCAGGAATCACCTTGGTTTTATTGAGCACGAGCAAATCTCCCGCTTTCAGCTCGCTTTCGATATCGCGGAAAATTTTATCCTCGATTTTTTTCGTCGCCCGATCGTAGACGAGAAGGCGCGAGGAATCCCGCGGCTCGGCGGGCGTTTGCGCGATCTGCGCTTCGGGAAGCTCGTAGAAAAAATCGCTTTTTTTATATCGTATTTTATCCATATTTTTTGAAAATGCCCCGTACAGGTATTTGACGAACGCTTATTCGTCCTTACTTTTCGTCCTCGAAAAAGGACATTTGTTTTTTGGGCTTTGCTTTCAGCTGTAAGCCCATATGCTCGTAGGCGTCCTTCAAGCAAATTCGCCCGCGCGGCGTGCGCGCGATAAAGCCGAGCTGCAATAAATACGGCTCGTAAACGTCCTCGATCGTGTTCGCGTCCTCGTTAATGGTCGCGGCGAGCGTTTCCAGCCCCGCAGGGCCGCCGCCGAATTTTTCGATAAGCGCGCGGAGCAGGTTTCTATCCGTTTCGTCCAAGCCCAGCTCGTCGATTTCCAAGCGAGAAAGCGCAAACCGCGCGTCCGCTTTCGTGATCACGGCGTTCCCTTTCACGAGCGAAAAATCCCGCACGCGTTTTAAAAGACGATTGGCAATACGAGGCGTGCCGCGGCTACGCCGCGCGATCTCGTCCGCCGCGTCGTCCTCGATCCCGATTTCCAAAGCCCCCGCCGAACGGGCGACGATCTTTTTAAGCTCCTCGGGCGTATACATTTCAAGGCGGTTGATAATGCCGAACCGATCGCGCAAGGGGCTTGCGAGCATCCCCGCGCGGGTGGTCGCTCCGATCAGCGTGAATTTTTTCAAGGCGAAGCGGATATTGCGCGCCGACGGGCCTTTCCCGACGATAATATCGAGCGCGTAGTCCTCCATCGCCGAATATAAAATTTCCTCGACCGAACGGTTGAGGCGGTGAATCTCGTCGATAAACAACACGTCGCCCTCGTTCAAGTTCGTGAGGATCGCGGCGAGATCGCCCGAACGCTCGATGGCAGGGCCGCTCGTGATCTTGATCGCCACCCCCATTTCGTTCGCGATAATATGCGCGAGGGTGGTTTTCCCCAGACCCGGGGGGCCGTATAATAAAACGTGATCGAGCGCGTCGCCCCGCTGTTTCGCGGCGGTAACGTATACGCTTAAATTCTCTTTTACCTTTTCCTGCCCGACGTATTCGGACATCGTTTTCGGACGGAGAACGTTCTCCTCCGCGTCGTATTCCGTTTTCGTGCTTACGATCAAATTTTCGGAATCGTATTCTTCTTCGTCAAACATACCTTCCTCCCCGTGCGGTTTTTACACCCCTTGCAGGGCTTTCATAATCACTTCTTCCACGGTGTTCGCGCCCTGTTCGCGCGCCTTTTTCACCGCGTTCACGCTTTCCGTGCGCGTAAAGCCAAGCCCCGTCAGCGCGGAAACCGCGTCCTCGTCTGCCGACGAAAGCTTTTGGACGGGGGTTGCGGGCGCAAGGCTCGCCGTTTCCCCGCTCGCGCTTAAAATTTCCTCCGCGGAGATCTTGCCGTGCAGTTCCAAAACGATCTTTTCCGCCGTCTTTTTGCCCAGCCCTTTCACCGCCGAAAGCCGTTTGATATCCGCCGTTAAGATCGCCGCGGCAAGCTCGTCGGCAGAAAGCCCCGAAAGCACCGCGATTCCGAGCTTCGGACCTACGCCCGAAACGCCCGTAAGCTTTAAAAACAGCTCCTTTTCTTTCACGCTTTCAAAACCGAACAGCGTTACGCCGTCCTCTTTCACCTGCAAATAGGTATATAATTCCGCAACCTCTCCGACGGTGAGTTTTTTAAACGCCCCGCCCGAGCAATACATCTCGTAGCCGAGTCCGTTCACGTCTAAAATCGCCGTTTCGCTCGTGGTCGTCAACACCCTGCCCCTTACGTACGCTATCATTTCCGTTCTTCACTCCTTATTTTTCTTCCCCGCTTTTCTCGGCGGATTCTTGCATTTTGAGCACCGCCGCGGCGATTTGAGCCGCCGACGAAACGCTCGGTTTTCTCGTTTTCGGCGCGCCGCCCGCGACCGACCGCACGATCGTTTTTTTCTTTTTCTCGGGCGCGGAAGGTCGTCCGCCCTCCATCATTGAACGGAACGCCTCGCCCCCGACCGCGTTGTGCCCTTTCGTCCTCGTCGTATTCCCGACGGCGAACAGATTCCCAAATCGGCTCGTAAATGCGTGGCAAAGCGCGATGGCAAGCGCGTCCGCCGCGTCGTCGGGCTTGGGGATTGCCGTCAATCTCAAAAGCGAGGCGACGACCTCTTGCATCTGGAGTTTATCCGCTCTGCCGTAGCCCGTGAGCGCCTGTTTTATCTGCATCGGAGTATATTCGAACAGCCTGCCGCAGCTTTTCACGCAAGCGAGCATAGCCACCCCGCGCGCGTGGGCGACGGCGATGCCCGTCGTGATATTTTTGGAAAAGAAAAGCTCTTCCATCGCGACTTCGTCGGGACGGAATTTTTCGAGAATTTTGGAAACGCCCTCTTCGAGTATCGCAAGCCGCACGGGCAAGCTTTCCTCTTTGGGCGTTACCACCACGCCGTAGTCAACCGCGCGGCAGTTTCCCCTATCGTCTTTTTCGATCACGCCGTAGCCTAAGGTGGCGATACCGGGATCGATTCCGAGAATGATCATTTTTCGCTTTTCTACCTTCCTTTCCTTTTATTTTACAACAAGCGAAAGAAAAAGTCAAGCGGAAGCGCAGCGCCCGCGCTTTCCGCGGGGCTTTTTAGAAAAATTTTTCGTAATTTTCAAAAAAAGTGCGTCAGTATGCTCTTGACAAACGCAAAATCCGTGGTATAATATCCCACGACGAGCCGCCAAGACCGCGCTTTTCTCCACACAGCCGCCCGCCAAGGCTGTTTCGGCAGAAGGAGAGTGGTTTTATGAAACTGATCAAGGTTACCGCGCTACTGGTGGTTTACGCTTTCGAAGTCCTGTTGCTGGGGCTAATCGAAAGGCTCGCCAAAGGGTTGACCAAGAAGCTGACGGCGATCCAAAACGCCGCTCGGCAAACCGTCTCCCGATTAAACGAAAAACGCGCCGCTTTAAAACAGCGATAACGCGTGGCTTTTTCGCCCTTCCCTCGCCCCGAGGGCGAAAAAGTTTATAAAGTTTATAAAGAAAGGACGTCGGTTTTGCCGACGCCCTTTTCTTTTCCGTTAAAATTATTCCGCTTTGATTGCGCCTACGGGACATCCGTCCTCACAAGCACCGCAGTCGACGCAGCTATCGTCGATCACGTAGATGCCTTCCGCACCGAGCGAAATCGCTCCTACGGGACAGGTTTCCGCGCACGCGCCGCAAGCTACGCATTCGTCGTTAATAACGTGTGCCATAATTGCTACCTCCGATTTATCTTTATATTTTCATTGTGCCTCTATTATAACACAATTTTTTTAATTAGTAAAGGATTACACGAAGGATTTTTTTGGTTTTTTGGGGATTTTCAACCCTTTTTCAAGCGTTCAACGCGCGGAGTTTGTTCACCGTCGCAACGAAAATCTTCGCCGCCTCGTCGATTTCCGCTTCCGTGTTGTCCTTCCCGAAGCTGATACGAACGCAGGTTTTGGCTTGCGATTCCGAAAGCCCCATCGCCAAAAGCACGTGGCTGGGCTTGACCGACGCGCTCGCGCAAGCCGACCCCGCGGCGATCGCCACCCCTTGCAGATCCATATTGAACAGAAACGCCGTGTTCTCTACGCCTTCGACTCGTAAATTCAAAACCGCGGGCAGGGCGTTTTCGCTATCGCCGTTGACCGTTACGCCGCCCAGCGCGGCGATCCCGTTTAAAAACCGAGCTTTGAGCGAAGCGAGCTTTTTTTCCGTTTCGTCGAGCCCTCGCACCGCCAAATCATACGCCGCGGCAAGCCCCACGACGGAAGGCACGTTGAGCGTACCGCCCCGAAGCCCGCGCTCCTGTTCCCCGCCGCCGACGAGCTTTTCGATCTTCACGCCGTCGCGGATATACAAAACGCCCACGCCCTTCGGTCCGAAAAATTTATGCGCCGAAAAGGACAGCAGGTCCGCGCCGAGCTCTTTCACGTCGAGTTTTCGATAGGGCGCGAGCTGTACGCAATCGGTGAAAAAGAGCGCGCCGTGGTTTCGGGCAAGCTCCGCGAGCTCTTTGACGGGCTGTATCGCCCCCGTTTCGTTGTTTGCCGCCATCACGCACACGAGCGCAACCGAATCGTCGAGCCGTTCCTCTACGGCGGTTATCTCAACCCTGCCTCCCTCGTTTACGGGAATATAGTCTACTATAAAGCCTTCCTTTTCCAGCCGTTCCGCGGCGGAAAGCGCGGCGTGGTGCTCGATCGAAGAAATCAAAATACGGGTTTTTCCTTCCCGTTTTTTGGCATACGCCCCGCCGAGGATCGCCCAGTTGTCGCTCTCCGTTCCGCCCGAAGTGAAATAGACCTCCGAAGGCTTCGCGCCGATCAGGTTTGCCACGGTATCTCTCGCCCCGTCTACGGCGAGCATAGACCTTCTGCCCAAACCGTGCGGGGAATCGGCGTTGCCGAACAGCTCGCAAAAATACGGCTTCATTTTTTCGAATACCTCGGGATCGAGCGGCGTGGTTGCCGCGTGATCGAGATAAATAATTTTTTTATCGTTCATAAGCTCTCCTTTTTCAAAAGGCAAAAATCAAAATTCCGAACAACCCGCCTATCAACGCGCCGCCGAGAAGATCGGTCGGGAAATGCAATCCCGCCGCGTAGCGGATATAGCCGAGCAAAAGTCCGCCCGCATACACGCAAAGCCCCAAAGCCAAGCTCCACGGCAAGCATACCCCGCCGATCGCAAACGCCATCGCGATATGTCTTGACGGGAAGGACTTGTCCGAGCCGTGCAATTTCTTAAAAAGCGGCGTTATTCCCGCGCCCGATTCGTCGTAGGGGCGTTTGCGGCGAACGAGCTCCCGAAGCAGGAACACCGCGCAAAAACAGCCCGACGGAAACAGCAAGCAAAGAAATAACGCGTACCACTCCCCCGCGCAAACGCGCGCGAGCAAAAGCGTGAGATAGGCGGCGAAAATCAAGCCCGTCAGCGCGTAGTTGAGACAAACGAGCGTGCGTTTCGCCCACGGTCGGGCGCGATAAAACGCGGCTTGGCGTTCGTAAATTTTACGGTAGCGTTCGAATTTCATAAACATATTATAGCACAATTTTTCGCGTTGTGCAAGCAAAAGAGCCCTCCGAAGGGGGATTCGGAGGGCTCGTATACGCCGCGTAAGGGGAGATCGCTTTCGGAAATGGCGCGGCGCATAGGTTGTAAGGCTTCCGAAAGCGGGGAAAACCGTTTACGCCGTGAAAATAAACTCCTCTAAACCGTGTTGAGAGTCGCGGTTATTCGGCGGCTTTCGCCGCCGCGACGATCCCGTCCACCAGCATAGGCGGTACGTCCTCGTAAGCTAAAAATTCGGATACGAATTTGCCGCTACCGCGCGTTAAGGAGCGAAGCTCCATCGTGTAGGTCATAATTTCCGCAAGGGGCACTTCCGCGGTGATAACCGACGTCGCGCCTTCGGCGTCCGTGCCCATAATGCGCCCGCGGCGTTTATTGATATCGCCCATCACGTCGCCGAGATAATCACTGGGCACGGCGATCTTCAAGCGATAAATCGGCTCTAACAGCACGGGCTTTGCGTTCTTCAAGCCTTCCTTATAGGCAATCGCCGCCGCCATCTTGAAGGAAAGTTCGTTGGAGTCTACGTCGTGATAACTGCCGTCGTAAAGGGTGGCTTTCACGCCCGTGACGGGATAGCCCGCGAGCGGACCGTGCTCCATACTCTCGCGCAAGCCTTTTTCGACCGCGGGGAAGTAGTTCTTGGGCACAGCGCCGCCAACGACCTCTTCTTCGAATACGAATTCTTCTTCCGAGGGCTCGAAACGAATCTTACAATGCCCGTACTGACCGTGCCCGCCCGATTGCTTTTTATGCTTGCCTTCGGCGTCGGCTTTGCCTCGAATGGTTTCTCTGTACGCGATCTTGGGCGTGGCGAGCTTGACGTCTACGCCGTAGCGCGCCTTCACGCGTTTTACGAGCATTTCGAGTTGCATATCGCCCTGCCCGCCGAGCAGAAGCTCGCCCGTTTCGGCGTTCTTTTCCACCGAGAAGGTAAGATCCTCTTCGCTGAGTTTATTGAGCGCGGCGAACACTTTGTCCTCTTCGCCCTTCTTTTCGGACGTGACGGACATAAACAAGGTAGGCTTGGGGAAACGGATCGCGGGGAAGCGCACCTTTGCGCTCGGATCGCAGAGCGTGTCGCCCGTGTTGGTGTTGCCGAGCTTGTTCACCGCGCCGATATCGCCCGCGGACAGTTCGTCCACCGCTTCCATTTTCTTGCCACGCAAAACGTAGACCTGACCGATACGTTCTTCTTGCGCGGTGTTCGCGTTCCAAACCGTCGAGCCGCTCTTTAAAACGCCGCGGAAGCTCTTCAAATAGCTAAGCTTGCCCGAATACGGATCGACGACCGTTTTAAACACCTGCGCGGCAAACGGCGCGTTTTCTTTGGTCACGACGTCGACGACCTTGCCCGTTGCCACGTCCTCGGCGAGGATATGCGCGCGTTCGCGGGCTTGCGGCATATACGTTACGATCTCGTTCAAAAGATTGATAACGCCACGGTTTTGGAGCGCCGAGCCCGCCATAACGGGAATGGTATTGACGGAAGCGATTCCAACGCGAATACCGTGTATGGTTTCCTCGCGGGTAAGCTCGCCCGCTTCGAAATATTTATCGAGGAGCACCTCGTCGTTTTCCGCCGCCGTTTCCATCAGGCTGGCTTTCATTTCCTCGACTTGATCCTTCATATTCTCGGGGATAGGAATTTCCTGCGGTCCGCCTTCCTTGAACAGGTACGCGCGTTCTTGGAGCGCGTTGATACAGCCCTGCATTTTCCCGTTTTCCATAATCGGGATCTGAATCGGCGCGAGCTTGCCGTGATATTTATCGCGGAGCGCCTGCACCGTGCCGAAATAATCGGCGTTTTCCTTGTCCATACCGTTGATAAAGATAATCAGCGGTTTCCCAAGCTTTAAACAATAATCCACGACGGTTTCCGCGCCGATCGGGATCACGCCGTTCGCGCCGATCACGAGCAGAGCCCCGCCCGCCGCGCGCAAGCCTTCCTGACGTTCCCCTTCAAAATCGTAAAAGCCCGGCAGATCGAGCAGATTGATTTTCACGTCCTTCCAAGTCAAATGCCCGCAAGACGTATAAATCGACATTTTTTTCGCGCGTTCGAGCTCGTCGAAATCGGAAACGGTCGTGCCGTCCGTTACCTTGCCTTGGCGGTCGATAACGCCGCCGTTAAAGAGCATCGCTTCGCACAGCGTCGTTTTCCCCTCGCCGCTATGCCCGATAATCGCGATATTACGAATGTTTTCGCTTTTGATACCCATAATTTTCGTCCCCCTTGAAACGTTGAATTTTTTTACTCTCGGCGTTGCGGTTGGGTCGTGCAACGCCGATCGGTATTCTCATTATATTATATTTCTTTTCATTTTTCAAGCGTTTGAACGAAAAAATTTTTCAAAATCCGAAAAAATTTTTAATTTTATGCATTTTTGGAAAAAAACGGGGGATTTTAAAAAAACGGAAAGCGCAGGCTTCCCGTTTTTTCGTCATTCTAAATCTCTCTACCTATCAATTCGTCTAAGGTAATTTCATAAAAATCTGCAAGCTTTACGCAAAAATCAACGTTCGGATACCCTTTATCCGCTTCCCACCAACTAATCATTTGTTGCTTTAAGCCCGTGGCTTTGGCTAATTCCGTTTGCGTTAAGCCTTTCTGCTCTCGCCAAAATTTTAAATTTTCGCCGTAAGTTTTTTTCATTTTCTGCTCCAAAACGTTTTTATTTTATTATACAGAAATTTGCGTAAAAATGCTTGACTTACAGAAATTTATGTGATATATTTATTACATAAATTTCTGTGCGCGAGGCAAAGAAAAATGATGGATTATGAATTTTTAGGAAACAATTTAAAAAGGTTATTAGAAGAACGGGGTTGGAGCGTGGAAGAATTTTCGAAGAAATCGGGGATAGGAGCGAGGACAATACGAGAGATTATACGAGCAAAGCGTAGGAAAATACGTATGAACACGCTGTATATATTATGTACGACCTTAAAAACAACGATGAAAGAGCTGGCTGGATTTTGACTACGTTTTTTCGCCCGTTGGGCGAGTGCGTGGCTTTCGCCACGAAAAGCGGAAAGCTTGCGCTTTCCTTTTATGAGTCCGTTTTCGTGGGCTCTGCCCACACCCGCCAGAAACTGAGTTTCTGGACTTCCCACAAAAAAACCCGCCGTCGTGGCGGGGTTGCGTTTAAGATTTGATAAAGCCCATTTCAAAAAGGATATCCGAAAGCCTTGCAAAGCGTTCGGGGGATAACGTTTCCCCGCGGGCTTTTTCGTCGATCTCGGCTCGGGAAAGCGCCGTTTTCGCTTGCTCGCGCGTGAGCGAGAAATAGTTCACGAGGTTGTTCTCTAAGGTCTTGCGACGGTTTAAAAACGCGCATTTCACCGTTTGACGATAAGCGGCTTCGCTTCTTTCGCCTAACCTGCCGCGCTCGAATTGAATCTTGACCACCGCCGAGTCTACGTTCGGGCGGGGATAGAATAAATTGCGCGAAACGCGTTTTACGATCTTCGCCCTGCCCTTTAAGGCGATCGCCGCCGTGATCGCGCCGTATTCGGGCGTGTTTTCCTGCGCCGCGAAACGCTCCGCCACCTCCTCTTGCACCATCACCGAAATACCCTGCACCCGCTCGCCTTCTTCCAAGAGCTTGGTCACCAGCGGGGTCGTGATATAATAAGGAAGGTTGGCGACCACCGTATAATCGCCGATCTCCGCTTCGAATTCGGGCAAATTCACCTTGCTGAAATCGCGGAAAATCACCTCTACGTTGTCTATCCCCGCCAGCGTTTCCGCTAAAACGGGTTGAAGCGCGGTATCTACGTCGAACGCGTACACCTTTTTGGCTTTTTCCGCGAGCGCGCGCGTGAGCGTGCCCGCCCCGCAACCGATCTCCACGACCGTCGTTCTTTCGTCGATTCCCGAAGCCGAAACGATCGAAGAAAGCAGGTTAGGATCGGAAATGAAGTTCTGCCCGAACTGTTTTTTGAATTGAAAGCCGTGCTTTTCAAGCACCGAACGAAGTTCCATATTCTTTCTCCGCTTAGGAATCGGTGATATAATCGCGGACGTACAAGGGCACGTTCACGGAAGCGGCAAGGCGTTTGCAAGCCTCGACTTCCTCTTTGCCGATACAGTCCACGATGGAAAATCTGCAATTCACGCCGAGTTTTTTACATTCCTTGGCAAACTCCACGAGCGCGGTGAAGCCCTCTTCGCGGAACTGCGAACGGCAGATCGGCTGATACTTTTCCGCGCAAGAGGCGTTCAACGAAACGTTCACGAGGTCGATTTTGCCCTTTAAGTCGGGCACGATATCCCGCTTGTTGATCAAATTCCCCTGCCCGTTCGTGTTGAGGCGGGTGGAAAGCCCTTTTTCGTGGAAATAATCGCAAAGCTCAATCATTTCCGCAACTTTATAAGTAGGCTCGCCAAACCCGCAAAAAACGACTTCCTTAAAGCGGGTGATATCCCCCATTCCCTTGATCTGCGCGATCACTTTATCGGGCGTGGGGTCGCCGTGACGAAGCCAAAGATAGTTTCCGTAGTAGCTCTCCCGCTCGTTGCGCACGCAAAAATCGCAGGCGTTGGAGCATTTGTTCGTGAGGTTGATATATAAATTCCCGTCGAGAATATACGCGTAGGTGTCCTTGCGGTTGTCGTTCTTTTGCTTGTCGTCGCGACGGTCGTTTTTCTGGTTCGTCTTATCCCTGCCCCCGCCGTTTTGCTGTTTTTGTTGCTTTTGCTGAGGCTGAGGTTGTGCGGGCTTTTGCGCCTGCGCGTTTTGGTTTTGGGCGTTTTGAACGGCTTGGTTTTGCTGGTTTTGATTCCCGCCGCCCTTGCCGTGCTTTTTGCGTTTTCTGCGCTTTCTGCCGCCGCCACCGTTATTGGGATTTGTGCTAAGATTCCCGTTTTGCGGCGCGGGTTGTTGCAATTTCTTTTCTTGGTTGTTTCTTTCTTGTTCCATAATTATTTTACCTTAAAAAACAGTCGTTTTGCGTTGGCTTCGACCTGCTTTTTAAACTCCTCCAAGTCTTGATTTCGAAGCTGTGCGAGCCGTTCCGCGACCAAACGCACGTTCTTCGGCTCGTTCGGGAATACCCCCCGATAGGGCGCGGGCGTTAAATACGGGCAATCGGTTTCCGTTAAAATACGCTCGGCGGGGATGAGCGCAACGCCGTCGCATACCTTTTTCGCGTTCTTAAAGGTAGACGGTCCGCCGAAGGAAAAGCTCAGCCCGAGCTCTAAAAAAAGCGGGAGCATTTCGGGGGAATAGGAATAACAATGCATCAGCCCGCCCTTTTTTAAAAGCGCGCGGTGCTCGCGCAAAAATTCCAGCGTTTCCTGCGCCGCGTCGCGGCTGTGGATCACCACGGGAAGCCCCGCTTCGTCCGCTAAGCTTAGTTGCTTTAAGAAAAATTCCCGTTGCGTTTCTCGACTCGGGTTATTTTCGAAATGAAAGTCGAACCCGATCTCCCCGACGGCAACGCATTTTTCGTGGCGGAATAGAGCTTTGAGCGTTTCAAAATCCCCGCCTTTATATTTTTTCAGCTCGCTCGGGTGAAACCCCGCGCAAAAATATACTTCGTCGAAGGCTTCGGCAAGCGCTTTCGCTTGCACGGACGAGGGAATATCGTAGCCCGAACAAACGAGCAAGCCCACCCCTTCGCGCAAAGCGCGTCGCACCGTTTCTTGCACGCCCCCGACGGAGTCGTAATCGTCGTCCGTTAAATGACAATGAATATCAATCAGCATACTGCTCAGCCCAAAGACGCGCCGCTCTTTAATTCGGCTTTATCGGGCGTGACGAGGGAAAGCGTGCCGTCCTCGTCCTCCGCGGCTAAGATCATACCTTCGGAAAGCACGCCGCAAACCGTTCTGGGTGCGAGATTGGTGACGAACACCACCTTTTTGCCGACTAGCTCTTCGGGCGAATAGTGCTTTGCGATCCCCGACACGACGGAGCGGATCTCGTTTCCGAATTTCACCGTTTCGTGCAAGAGCTTCGAGGACTTGGGCACTTTTTCGCAGGCGATAATTTCACCCACGCGGAGCTGTACCTTCGCGAAATCGTCGATGGTGATCTCGGGCGCTTTTTCCGTTTCTTCCGCTTTGGTTTCGGGCGCGGGGGCGGGCGCTTGGCTCGCCTCGTATTCCGCTTTTTGCGCGGCGCGAATCTTTTCGATCTCGGGCTCTAACGCTTTGAAATCGAGGCGTTGGAACAAAGGCGGGATCGCCGTTACGCTCACGCTTTCGGGAAGGGCGAATTTCGCGCTCTCTTCGAGGCTTCTCGTTTTGCCGCCGAACGCCGTGAAGATCTTTTCAGCCGTTTCGGGCATAAAGCTGTCGAGAAGCGAAGCGCCGATCTGAATAGCTTCGGAAAGGTTATACAAAACGTCGTTCAAGCGGGCTTTTTTGCTCTCGTCCTTAGCAAGCGCCCAAGGCATCGTTTCGTCGATATATTTATTCGCTCTTCTAAACACCGTGAAAATTTCGGTGAGCGCGTCCGCGATACGAAGCTCGTCCGCTTTCTTTTGCACCTTTTCCGCCGCCGCGGTAACCGTGGCTTTGAACTCGCCGTCTACGCCCTCTTCGTTTTGGGGCAAGGAGCGAACCACCGTGCCGCCGAAATATTTACCGATCATCGCCACCGTTCTCGAAACGAGATTGCCCAAAACGTTGGCAAGGTCGGTGTTGAAGCGTTCGGTCACGAGCTCCCAAGTGATCTGCCCGTCGTTATCGAACGGCATTTCGTGGAGCACGAAATAGCGCACCGCGTCCACGCCGTACAGCCGCGCGAGGTCGTCCGCGTAGATCACGTTGCCTTTGGATTTACTCATTTTTCCGTCGCCTTGCAACAGCCAAGGATGCCCGAACACCTGCTTTGGCAGGGGTTCGCCGAGCGCCATTAAGAAAATAGGCCAGTAAATGGTGTGGAAACGCAAAATATCTTTGCCGATCAGGTGCAAGTCCGCGGGCCAGTATTTTTTATAATTCTCCGCGTGATTGCCGCCGATATCGTAGCCCAGCCCCGTAATATAGTTGGTGAGCGCGTCCAGCCACACGTACACGACGTGCTTATTATCGAAGTCCACGGGGACGCCCCACTTGAAGGTGGTGCGCGAAACGCAAAGGTCCTGCAAGCCTTTTTTGAGGAAATTGTTCATCATCTCGTTCTTTCTCGAAACGGGCTGAATGAATTCGGGGTTCTTTTCGATATGCTCGATCAGGCGGTCGGCGTATTTTCCCATCTTGAAGAAATACGCTTCCTCTTTCGCGGGCTTGACTTCCCGCCCGCAATCGGGGCATTTGCCCTCGACGAGCTGACTTTCCGTCCAGAAGGATTCGCAAGGCGTGCAATATAAGCCCTCGTAGTAGCCCTTATAAATATCCCCCTGCTCGAAGAATTTTTTAAAAATCGCCGCGACCTGCTTTTCGTGTTCGGGGTCGGTCGTGCGCATAAAACGATCGTAGGACGTGCCGACGAGATCCCAAATCCCCTTGATCACGTCCGCAACGTCGTCCACGAATTTTTGGGGCGTTACTCCCGCCGCCTTCGCCTTTTCTTCGATTTTTTGACCGTGCTCGTCCGTACCCGTCTGGAAAAAGACGTCGTAGCCTTCCTTGCGCTTGAACCGCGCGATCGCGTCCGCCAAAATCGCTTCGTAGGTGTTCCCGATATGGGGCTTGCCCGAAGTGTAGGCGATCGCCGTCGTGATATAATAGGGTTTGTTTTTTGCCATAGCCGTATCTCCCGTTTTCCCCTTTGGGGAAAATTTTTTCAGTTTATCGGTCTTATTATACACCTTTCCGCAAAAAAAGTAAATCGTTTTAAGGAAGCAAAACGCCGATTCGAAGCGGGTTTCTGCACTTTTAACGGCTTTTTGCCGTCTTTTTTAGAAAAACGCGACATATATTTAGGATATGAACGCTATTTTTTCTTTCCTTTTTATCGCTTCCGCTTTGATTATGCTGTTTATCGACCCCGCGGGTTTTTTATCCGCGCTCGTCGAGGGCGCAGGCAAGAGCGCGAGCCTTTGCATCGCCCTTTTGGGCACGTACGCCGTGTGGCTGGGCTTGATGCGGGTGTGGGAGGACTCGGGAGTGTCCGCGGGGGTATCGAGGCTGTTGAAGCCCCTTTCCCGCAAGCTGTTCAAAACGGACGACGAGCAAACGCTGACCGCGATTTCTATGAATCTTTCCGCGAATTTATTAGGGCTTTCGGGCGCTTCCACACCCTACGGGATCAAAGCCGCGCAGCTTTTGGATAAGAGCGAACACGCGGAGTATTCGTCCGCGATGTTTTTCGTGCTGAACGCAACTTCCATACAGCTGATTCCCACTTCCATTATCGGCGTGCGGACGGCTTTAAAAAGCGCCGCGCCCGCGGATATCGTGCTCCCCACCCTGCTTACGACGGCTTTTTCCACCCTTTTGGGCGTTGCGCTCACGGCGTTGTTTTTATCCCCGCGCCAAGCGGTGCAAAAACGCGGGAATTTCTTCAAAAAGCGGGAGGCAGGGTCGAGATGAACTATATTTTCGCGCTGATCGTGCCCGTCATTTTCCTCGCCTCGTTCGCGTACGCGAGTTTTAAGAAAGTCAAGGTCTACGACAGCTTTTGCCAAGGCGTGAAAGCCGCGCCACCCTTGATCCTTTCCATCTTTCCGTATATCGCGGCGGTAATGATGCTGACCAAGCTTTTCGAGGTCAGCGGTCTGCAAGCGCGGTTCGAAACGCTGATCGCGCCCGTTTTCAATTTTTTAGGCGTACCCGAGGAAATCAGCCCGCTGATATTAATGAAACCGCTTTCGGGCGGCGGCTCGATCGCGGTTTTAACGGACATTTTGGAAAAATACGGCGTAGACAGTTATATTGCGCGTTGCGCGTGCGTGGCGTACGGCGCTTCGGACACGATTTTTTATATCGGCGCGGTGTATTTCGCGGGCTTAAAACGCAAAAAGCTCACCGCCGCGCTCGTCATTTCCGTGTTCTCGTATCTTTGCTCTATTCTGCTTTGTTGCTTGCTTTGCAAGGTAATGTAGCCCCCTATCAAAACCAAAAAATAAGAGTCAAAACGATAACCGCCTCGAAGTCTCGCGACTCCAAGGCGGTTACCTATATGATAAGGGGGAAAATGATGAGCTGTTTCAGATCAGTTGTCTCAACTGATTTACGAGTATATTTTAACATTCTTTTGAAAAAAAGTAAAGAGAATTTTTAAAAATTTTTTAAATATTTAAAAACAAATACTTACACACAAAAAATGTTAGAAATTATCATTTTGAGATAAATTAACATTCTAATCGCTTTGAGTTTTTGGATTTTTCGACTTTTCTCAAAATGCATAATGCAGAGTGCAGAATGCGGAATGGCGGTAGAATTTTTACAATCATTATGCATTATGCATTAAGCATTTTGCACTAAAAAAGAGCCGACCGACGGTCAGCTCTTTTTCTTTAAACGAAATTATTTGCAGTTTTCTTTAAGGATTTCAAGGTTCGCGATAATTTCCTTGGGCATCTTGTCGCCGAAATTCTCCGCGTAGTAGTTCTCGATTTCCTTCGCTTCGTTCGCCCAACGTTCTTTATCCACGTAGAGGAGCTTGTCGAGCGTAGCCGCGTCGATATCGCAGTTTTCAATGTTGATATCCTTCGCGTAAGGAAGATACCCGATCGCCGTTTCCTGCGCGTCTACCTTGCCTTCGCAACGGTCTAAGATCCAGTCCAGAACGCGCATATTGTCGCCGAAGCCGGGCCACATAAAGTTGCCGTTTTCGTCCTGACGGAACCAGTTTACGTTGAAGATCTTGGGTTGCTTTTCTTCGTCTACCTTCGCGCCCATATCAATCCAGTGCTGGAAGTATTGGTCAACCGAGTAGCCCATAAACGGCTTCATAGCCATCGGGTCGTGACGAAGTACGCCTACTGCGCCCGTCGCCGCCGCCGTCGTTTCGGAGGACATAATCGTGCCTACGAACGTACCGTGATTCCAATCTCTCGATTGATATACGAGCGGGGTCGTCGTCGCTCTTCTGCCGCCGAAGATGATCGCGGAAAGAGGCACGCCCGCTTTCGAGTTGAATTCGGGGGAGATGCAAGGGCAGTTTTCCGCGGGAGCGGTGAAACGGGAGTTGGGGTGCGCCGCGTTACGTCCGCAATCGGGCGTCCAGGGCTTACCCGTCCAGTCGATAAGCTCTGCGGGAGCTTCCTTCGTGAGCTTTTCCCACCAAACGGTGTTGTCTGCGGGGTTGAGCGCAACGTTCGTGAAGATCGTTCCCTTCATCGTAGCCATAAGCGCGTTGGGGTTGGATTTCATATTCGTACCGGGCGCTACGCCGAAGAAACCGTTTTCAGGGTTCGCCGCCCAAAGTCTGCCGTCTTCGCCGACTCTGATCCAAGCGATATCGTCGCCCACGCATTGTACTTCGTAGCCTGCGTCGAGATACTGCTTGGGAGGGATCAACATTGCGAGGTTGGTCTTACCGCAAGCGGAAGGGAACGCCGCCGCAACGTATTTGATTTCCTTATCCTGCGGGCGCTTTACGCCGAGGATCAACATATGCTCTGCCATCCAGCCCTCTTTCTTCCCGAGGTTGGTCGCGATACGGAGCGCGAAGCATTTTTTGCCCAAAAGCACGTTACCGCCGTACGCGGAGTTCACGGAAATGATCGTGTTGTCTTCGGGGAAGTGCATAATGTATCTCTTTTCGGGGTCTACGTTACACTTCGCGTGGAAGCCTTTAACGAAATCGCCCGTTTCGCCGAGCTGATCGAGACACGTTTTGCCTACTCTCGTCATAATCATCATATTCAAAACGACGTAGATGGAGTCGGTAACTTCGATACCGATCTTAGAAAAAGGCGAGCCTACCACGCCCATCGAATAGGGAATAACGTACATCGTTCTGCCTTTATACGCGCCCTTTGCGATCTCGTTTACCATCGCGTACGCTTCTTTGGGAGCTTTCCATTTTACGATGGAATGAGGAAGCGCGTCCTCTTCGTTACGGCAGCAGATAAACGTTCTGTCCTCTACGCGCGCAACGTCGTTTTCAGCCGTTCTGTGATAGTAGCAGTCGGGCAATTTTTCTTGGTTGAGCTTGATAATTTCGCCCGTAGCGCAAGCTTCTTCGCGAAGCGCGTCGCGCTGAGCGTCGCTTCCGTCGATCCACACGACTTTGTCGGGCTGAGCAAAAGCTTCGCAGTCTGCAACGAATTGAAGAACTTTCTTGTTGTTGGTCATTGTTTTGGTCTCCTTTGGATATATTTTAAACTTTTTTAAACTTTTTATGCGAAAAATCGGGAATTTTCGACTTCTTTCTTCCTTTTTTCTCCCTTTTTTCGTGCTTTTTCGGGGCAAAATTTGGGGATTTTTGGAAGCGTTTTTCAAAAACACCTTTTTCTTCCGATTATAATTATATCACAAAATAATTTAAAAGTAAAGGCTTTGCAAAAAATTTTTTGCGTTTTTGCAAAAAAAGTTGGCAGTAACCTCTTGTAATTTTCAAAATCCGTGGTAAACTATTTGGGCTGAGGTTGAAAAGGCAAAAAAAGGAGGAGAAAAAATGCAAAAAACACGGGAGAAGAACAAGTACATAGACAACCGCCTCGCCGAAGAGCTCGACGTGATCGTTTTGACCACGAACGCTTACCGAGAAAGCGGCCTGCCGCGGGGGAGCTTGGGAGTGCTCGTCTATTCGTATACGGGGCGGGGTCGCCCTTTATACGGGCGGTTTACGGCGCAAAACGGGGAAAAGGCGGAGGTCGCGCTGAGATTGCGGGATTTTCGGGTTTTGAACGAAAATCGGAAGCGGGATTTACTTCTGCTGTCAAAGTACAACAAAAAACGCGTCGTGTGACGCGTTTTTTTGCAAAACCGAAAGTATTAAACTCAAAAAATATAAAATTTATTCGACAGCGGAAAACGACGGCTTTAAATATCGCCGAAAACGTTTTCTTGTAAAATTTTCAAAACGTCCTCGAAGACCCCTCGGGGCGTTTTTTTGCCGTCTACGCGCTTAATGCGTTCGGGATATTTTTCGGCAAGCTCTTTATATCCTTCGTACACCTTTTGGTGAAACGCCGTTCCCGCCTGTTCGAGGCGATCGTTTTCGTCCGCGCCGTTCTTGCGACGGAACGCGTCCTCGGGGGATAAGTCGATAAAAATCGTGACGTCGGGAAGATATTTTTCGAGCGCGAACGCGTTGATCTTCGACACGAACTCCACGCCCAGCCCGCGCGCGTACGCTTGATAAGCAAGGGAAGAATCCACGTAGCGGTCGCAGATCACGAGCTTGCCCTCGGACAAGGCGGGTTCTACGCGATCGCGAAGATGTTGCGCGCGCGCCGCCGCGTATAAGAGGGCTTCGCACTCGTCCGTCATTTCGGAATTTTTACCGCTTAGAAGAATTTCGCGGATACTTTCGGAAATTTTTCCGCCGCCCGGCTCGCGCGTGAAGATATGCGGCACGCCCGATTTTTCAAGATAGTCGCTCAAAAGGCGGAGCTGGGTGCTTTTTCCGCAACCGTCACAGCCTTCGAACGTGATAAATTTACCTCTTTGCATTATTCGTTCTCCTCATTCGTTTGGTATACGCAAAGCTTTCCTTCTTTTACCCCGAACGCATTATCCGCCGTTTGCAAAAGTCGGATTTTTTCTCGGGTGATTTTTTCCCCGCAAAGCAACAGCGGGGTGCAGGGCGGGAACAAACCGCAAGGCTTCGCGCAAATTCTGCCTTCCGCCGCCGCGAGCTCTATCCATTCCGTTGCGCCCGTTTTTTCGAAAAAGAGGGGGGCAGGGTTGGGTTGAACGGTTTTTTCTGCGTACGGCAAATATTTTTTAAGAGCCTTTTTCAAAATGCGGAATTGCTTTTTCGTCGTGGCGGGGGAAAGGTAGAACACGACGTTCTCCCCGTCGCAAAATTCCGCGAAAATCCCGTCCGCTTCGAGCATTTTTTGCACCTCGAACGCCCGTTTGCCTATTTTAAAGCATACCTTCGTCCAGTCGCCGCCGAAAGATAAACTTTCGGGGTATTCCGAAAACAGCCGCATTACTTCCGCTTCCAGTCCTTCGTTTCGAGGATATTTCACGGCGTATTCGACGGAAGCCATAATCGGATAAGAAGGGCTGGTCGTGCGGAAAATATCCACGCCTTCGGCGAGCTTTTCGGAAAGTGCCGCCGTGCGCGCGCTCACCACCGCGCCTTGCGTGAGCGCGGGCAGGCTTTTATGCACCCCGTCCACCCACATATCGGCGAACGAGCCTGCGTAGATTCCCTTTTCAAAATGTAAATGACCGCCGTGCGCGCCGTCGATCAAGAGAAGTTTTCCCGCCGTTCGGCAAGCTTTTGCGATCGCGGGCAGATCGGGGATATTCCCGTAGTAATCGGGCGAAGTTAAAAACACCGCGTCCGCGTTCGGGCTGTTTTCGGGCAAGACTTCCAGTCCCAAAAGCTTACAGCCGTTCAACGCGCTTTTATGCGATTGATTAGAAAGCGCGATCGAACGCACGCCCGATTCTCTCGCCGCGTACAGCATTGAAAGCACGCCCGCAGTACTGCCGTCGGTGAGGATAAAAGAAGCGTTCGCGCCTAAAATCGCCGCGATCTCCTCTTGCGCGCGCTTCAAAACGCCACGGGGGGCGGATAAATTATCCGAAAAGGAAAGCTCGGTGATATCCCATTTGCCTTTTTTATGCCCCGGCGTATGAAAGGACACGTGCCGTTTTTTCGCCGCTTGAAAAAGCATTGAATAGATCCTGCAATCCTTTAAAATTTTCTTGTTTAAGCGGAAGGGATTTGCGTTCATCTCGACCCTGCCCCCGTCTTACGACCCTACTGGGGATTGCAGCTTAGTGCAATACCGCTCGACGAGCGAGTTCACGTAAAGGATCGTTTCGTATTGGAACTGCTTTTCCATATTAGGCGTAGATAAAAACACCAAATTCATATTGAGCGCGGTGTCTACTTTCGTCGTCTTTTCGGGATCGCTCGGATCGTTCGCGTTGCGCTCGTCCTGATAATAAATCTCTTCTTTGAGCTTACCCATCGTGTCCTCGTTCGGGCACATATTCAAGGTGGTGATACTGCGCGTATACGTTTCGGTGATCTTCACCTCGTTTTTTTGGAGCGCGATATACCCCTGCTTCAAATAGTAAAGGAAATCTATCAACCCGTCGCGGTATTTTTCAATGCGTTCGTATTCTTTTGTTATTCCTTTTTTGATCTCGCTATCAGACTTAAAACGCTTGTCGTCGTTCTTTTTGATACGCTTTTTGAAATCCTCTTCCACCTTTTTTTCATCCAGCTCGCCCGTTTGATAATCCCCGCCGTAGTAGCCGTTCAAGTACTCGGTCATACGGCTAATCAAGCCTTTTTGCGCCACCTTTCCTTCGCTATCAAGCGTATCTTCTAAACTCAACGCGTAAATATGATACCCGCGCAGGAAGGTTTCCAAATAGGTGTAGTATTGCTTTTCTTCTACGCCCTCGACCGTATAGGAAGCGGAAGGGTTCTTCGCGGGCGCGGCAAAAAGCAAATCGCCTTCGTCCGTCTGCAAGCGGGTGTCGAGAAAGGTGCTGACCAGATCGTCGCCCCCCGCGGTGGTATCAACGGTGGTAATCTCGATCACTTCGTGCGAAAAAACGCCGCCCGTGAACGTTTCATAATACCGCTCGGAAAACTTACTCGTGAGCGTCGAACCGTTATAATTCATCACCGTAAATTGCTGCGACGGCGTGATACGAGTCGCCGTCATCGTGAAAATAAGCGACCAAATCAGGATCGCAACCACGACGAACCCGATAATTTTCAGCCAGTCGTAGGAAAGCATTTGCCCTAATCTTTTTTTGGTTATTTTTGCGTCCATTTTTCCCTTATTTCTCCTATTCGGGAAGTATTCCAGGCGGGCAAGTCGTGCCCGTCTTTCCTTAATTTTATCACGCGCGCGTGAAAGGCGCGTGTTTATTTTGCGTTGATTTCAAGTGCAATTTTGCAAAACGCGCCGACCCGCCTTTTCGGCAAGGCAAATCGGCGCGTTACGAAATTATTTTTTGGGTTTCATCGTGGGGAAGAGGATTACGTCGCGAATCGTCGAGCTGTCGGTGAGCAGCATAACGAAACGGTCGAACCCGAGCCCAAGCCCGCCCGTGGGGGGAAGCCCGTATTCGAGCGCGTTGATAAAGTCCTCGTCGATTTGCGCGTCGTTGTTTCCTTTCGCGCGCTTTGCGTCCACCTGCTTTTGCATACGCTGTTTTTGATCGATCGGGTCGTTGAGCTCGGAGAAGGCGTTGCCGTATTCGTGCCCGCATATGAAATATTCAAAGCGTTCCGTGAACGCGGGGTTAGACGGCTTGCGCTTTGCAAGCGGCGAATTTTCCACGGGATAATCGTAGATAATCGTGGGCTGAATCAGCTTGTCCTCGACGAACGCGTCGAACAGCTCGATCAACACCCAACCTTTCGTGGCGTTTTCGTGTTCGAGCTCCACGCCGAGCGATTTTGCCGCCGCGCGCGCGTCCTCGTCCGTTGCCCAAGCGTTATAATCCGCGCCCGAATATTTCTTCACGGCTTCCGCCATCGTCATTCTCGTCCACTCGCCCATATTGATAGGAGTGCCTTGATAGGTGATTTCCAGCGTGCCGCAAACGTTTTTCGTAACCGTTTTATAAAGGTCCTCGATCATATCCATCATTTCGAAATAATCGCTGTACGCCTCGTACATTTCAATCGAGGTGAACTCGGGGTTGTGATACGCGTCCATACCCTCGTTTCTGAAAATACGCCCCACTTCATACACGCGGTCCATACCGCCGACGATCAAGCGCTTTAAAAAAAGCTCCGTTTCCACGCGCATATACATATCGAGATCAAGCGCGTTATGATGCGTTTTAAAAGGTCTTGCGTCCGCGCCGATTTCAAGGGGCAATAAGGTGGGCGTATCCACCTCCAAATACCCGCGGTTATCGAGATACGCGCGAATTTCCTTCAAGATCTTCGAGCGCACGCGGAAGGTATCGCGCACGTCCTTGTTCATAATCAAATCGAGGTGGCGCAAGCGGTATTTCATATCCACGTTTTGAAGCCCGTTATATTTTTCGGGCAGGGGAAGCAAGGATTTCGAGAGCAGCGTGAGCTCGGTGACGTGTACGGAAATTTCGCCCGTCTGCGTTTTGAACACGAAGCCTTTGAGCCCGAAAATATCGCCGATATCGTAGTCCTTTTTATAGGACGCGTAGTTTTCCTCGCCGATATCTTGGCGGGTCACGTAGATCTGAATCGTGCCGCTCTTGTCCGCGATATGCGAAAAGGACGCCTTGCCCATAATACGGCGCGACATCATTCTTCCCGCGATCGCGACCGTTTTGCCTTCGAACTTTTCGAAATTCGCTTTAATCTCCTCGGAATGGGCGTCCACGGGGTATTTCACCTGCTCGTAGGGGTTTTTGCCCTCCGATACGAGCTTTTGCAATTTTTCACGGCGAATTTTCGCCTGCTCGATAAGCTGTTCTTCTTCCTGTGCTTGGGTGTTTACGGTATTTTCCTGCATTTTGTAAAACCTCTTTTCGTGAGATAATTCTTTATTCGATGGATTATTCTATGGCTTCGATTTTAAGCTCGTAAGCCCCTTCGGGCGCTTGCACGGTGACGACCGTTCCCGCCTTTTGCCCCAAAAGCGCCTTGCCGACGGGGGATTCGTTGGAGATCTTGTTGAGCATCGCGTTGGCTTCCGTCGTGCCCGTAATCTCGTAGACCTCGTATTCTTCCATATCGATATCGTAGACTTTCACCTTCGAACCGATATGCACGGTGGACTTATCGCCCGATTCCTCAACGATCGTCGCGTTCTTGATTTTATAATCAAGCTCTACGATCTCGCCTTCGTTCGCCGCCTGCTCGTTGCGCGCCGCGTCGTATTCCGCGTTCTCGGACAAATCGCCGTGGCTTCTCGCCTCTGCGATACGGTCTACGATTTCCTGACGCTTCACCGTCTGCAAGTATTTAAGCCTTGCGACCGCCTCGTTGTACCCCTTTCTCGTCATATAAAAAACTTCCGACATATTATTATTCCTCCTCGCCCCGCTCGGTTTTCTTTATTTGCGTTTTTACCGCGTTTCAATTCAAAACGAACCCCCTTAAAACACGAAAAAAACCGCTCTCTTTGCGGAACGTTAAAAATCAAACCGTGTATTCCCCCGTAAAAGTACTGCGGAAAAACACGGCTTTTCTATTCAAGCTTTATCATTATACCCGTTTTTCAAGGTTTTGTCAATGAATTTTCTCACCTTTCGGGGAGTTCTCTATAAAAATTTTGACAAATTATCTGATTTCTTTGAGAAACGCGGCGGTTCTGTCGAACGCTTCCGATAAAGAGTTCATTGAAACGGCGTAGGAAATACGCACGTTGTTTTTCCCGAACTGCCCGAACGCGCTCCCCGGCACGACGGCTACCTTTCGGCTTTTTAGTAAGCCGTTCGCGAACGCCTCGCCGTCTAAGCCCGTTTTCGAAACGGAAGGGAAGGCGTAGAACGCGCCCTGCGGCACGAAACAGTCCAGCCCGATTTCCTTTAAGGAATGAAGCACGAACTTACGGCGTTTATCATAGGACTCGCGCATTTCCGCAACCGTTGCAAAATCGTCGGAAAAGCCGTCCTTTAAAGCCTCCACCGCCGCGTACTGACTCATTACGGGCGCGCAAAGCATACCGTATTGATGAATTTTAAACATCGCGTCGTCGATCTCGGGCGGGGCGCAAACGAAGCCCAAACGCCAGCCCGTCATCGCAAACGCCTTGGAAAAGCCGCCGATATACACGGTGCGTTCCTTCATTCCCGGCACTTGCGCGATGGAAAAATGCTTTTTGCCGTAGGTGAGCTCGGCGTAGATCTCGTCGGTGATCACGAGCAGGTCGTGGCGAATTAAAACCTCCGCGATCGCTTCCACCTGTTCTTTGGTCATAATCGCGCCCGTGGGATTGTTGGGATAGGTCAAAATAATCGCCTTGGTTTTCTTCGTGATCGCCTTTTCCAAAAGGGCGGGCGTGAGCGCGAAATTATCCTCTTCGCGGCACTCCACGGCGACGGGTTTTCCGTCGGACATAGCCACCAGGGGCGCGTAAGACACGTAGGCAGGGTCGGGAATAAGGATCTCGTCGCCCCGTTCCACGCAAGCGCGAAGGGCAAGGTCGATCGCCTCGCTTCCGCCGACGGTCGCGATAATATTTTTAGGGGAATATTCAAGGGAAAACCGCTCGAAAAGATAGCGGGAAATCAGCTCCAAAAGGGCGGGCAGACCGCGATTGCCCGTATACTGGGTGTACCCTTTTTGAAGCGCGGTGATCGCCGCCGCGCGCACCCGCCACGGGGTGATAAAATCGGGCTCGCCCACGCCCAGGGAAATCGCGCCTTTTTCCGATTGCACGATATCGAAAAATTTACGGATTCCGCTCGGCTCTAATAAAGAGGCTTTTTGATTGACGAACTTTCTCATAAAATCGCCTTACGCCTGCACCGAAATGCGGTTATCCGCGTTTTCACGCTCGGTAAGCGTGCCTTCGATCTTATACTTTTTCAAAATAAAATGGGTTGCCGTGCTCAAAACCCCGTCGAAGGTGGAAATGCGTTCGGAAACGAACCGCGCAACCTTTTGCAAGGACGCGTCCTCGATAAACACCGCCAAATCGTACGCTCCGCTCATTAAATATACGCCCTTCACCTCGGGAAAAGCGGCGATCTGTTTGGCGATCCCGTCGAAGCCTTCGGCTTTTTTAGGGGTGACCTTGACCTCGATCAGGGCTTCCACGAGGGATTCCTCGGCGAGCTCGCTATTCACGATCGCGGTGTATTTAACGAGCAGACCGCTCTCTTCCATACCGCGAATACATTCCTTCACGGACGCCTCGTCCACCGAGAGCATCGCGGCGATTTTCTCCGCGGGCATTCTCGCGTCCGCGGTAAGTACGCTTAAAATTTCCTTTTCCAAAACCGTCATTTTTCTTTCTCCTTGCCGTTAATATAAATTCTCCAAAAACAGACAGTCGTAGCCGAGCGGCTCGACGAAATCTCTGCCCGAAAATTTCACGTGGTTGAATTTCGCAAAATTGAAGATATGCGTTTTCGTCAAAACGGGAGTCGGTACGTCGAACTTTCCGCAAATGTCCGTTAAATAATCGAAAAAATGCGAGTAGGTCAGCTTTTCGGGGTTCTCGTATACGAACTGCCGTTTGATCTTTCCTTCCGTCATTAATTTTGCCCAAATTCTCATAATACTAACATTATACACAAAAAACGCGAAAATTGCAAGCGACGAACGCCTGCTTGCAATTTTTTCTTGGTTTTTTTCTGCGCTTTCTTCGTTTTTAAACGGAAAAACGTTGGTATATCGCAAAAAATTCTTTCATATAGTAGACTATCCCCTCGAATTTTTCGGAAAACTCAGGATCGAGGGGCGTTATTCCTCAAAAAACAAATTTGACAAACAAAGACAAAAATCCCCTCGCGCTTTGAAATTCCGACCGCGCAGGTTCGATATGATAGAGGTAGTTAATGCTCATAGTCTGTTTACGCGCAAAAAAACTCTTGAAAACGTTGGCGATCACCCTCGCCGCCGTCGCGATCACCGTCGCGCTCGTCGCGGCGAACGTCTATTCCGTGCAAAAGATCAACGCGGGCAAAGAAAGCGTTGCGGCGGGTAGCGCAAGAGTCTTGCCGATCTATTCCGTCGCCACGGAAGAAAAAAAGGTCGCGATTTCCTTCGACTGCGCGTGGGGCGTGGAGTATACCGATAAGCTCCTTGAAATTATGCAAGCGAACGGGATTCGTTGCACCTTCTTCGCCGTCGAGTTCTGGGTGGAAAAATACCCCGAATACGCGAAAAAAATCGTAGAGGCAGGGCACGAGCTGGGCACGCACAGCCGCACACACCCGTATATGAGCAAGCTTTCCAAAGCCGAGATCGAGGACGAACTCAAAACCTCGTCGGCTTTAATCGAACGAATAACGGGGCAGAAAGTAACGCTTTTTCGCCCCCCGTATGGGGACTATAACGATACGCTCGTGAACACGGCGAGCTCGCTCGGGCTTTATACCATTCAATGGGACGTGGATTCTTTGGACTGGAAAAACCTGTCCGCGACGGAAATTTCGCTTAGAATCGTCAACGGCGCGAAAAACGGTTCGATTATTCTTTGCCACAACAACGGTCTGCACACGGCGGAAGCCCTGCCGATGATCTTTGCCACGCTCCAAAACCGCGGATTCCAATTCGTGCCGATCGGGGAGTTGATTTATAAGGATAACTACACGATCGACGCGACGGGAAAACAGCATAAAAACGGCTAAAATACACAGCCAAACTTATCAACTTATCACGAAAACGAAAAAAATTAACGACGGAGGTCAATTATGAATTACTCAACGGAAAAAAACAACAAGGTGTATTTAATGGGCGAGATCGTCAGCGACGCGACCTTTTCGCACGAGGTGTACGGCGAGGGCTTTTACGAATTTTTCGTAAAAGTGACGCGCCTTTCGGGGCAGGCGGATATTTTGCCCGTCACCGTGTCGGAACGGCTGATCCAAGGCGCGCTTTTAGGAAAAGGCAGAACGATTTGCGCGGTCGGGCAGTTTCGAAGCTATAACAAGCTCGAAAATGGGAAATCGCGGCTGATGCTCACGGTGTTCGTGCGCGAGCTTTTAGACGAAACTCCCGATAAAAACCCGAACAATATCCTTTTGAGCGGATATATCTGTAAACCGCCCGTCTATCGCACCACCCCTTTCAACCGCGAGATCGCGGACGTGCTGATCGCGGTCAATCGCGCGTACAATAAATCCGATTATATCCCCTGCATCGCGTGGGGCAGAAACGCGCGGTTCGTGAAAAACCTTTGCGTGGGGGATAAGGTCGCCATTTCGGGGCGGATTCAGAGCCGCGAATACCAAAAACGCTATTCCGACGCGGATATCCGCACGATGACGGCGTACGAGGTGTCCGTTTCCAAGCTCGCGGCGTTCGAGGCGGGAGAGGAGTTTGATATCGAAAGCGAATTCGACCTGTACACGCTCCCCAAAGCCGAGATCGCGCCCGTCACCGATAATATCGGTTGAGAAAATCGAAAAAAGCGACGAAAAACTTCCGTTTTCGAGAAAATTCGAGGGCGGAATTTTTATTTTTCCGTTCTTATTCGCTTCTTCCCCGCATATAGTTAAATATAGCCGATAACAACCAAAAGGAGAAACTATATGAACGAAGAAATCGAATACGCCGAAATGCTTGAAATTCCCGTTTCCACCGTGAACGTAATTGAAAAACCGCGAAAAAAACGCCGTAATTCGGCGAAAAACCGCGCGTTGCCGCCGCCCGCCGAGAACGATAAAGCCGACCTCAAAGATTCCTTGATCGCGCAGATTAACGACAAGGTCGCCCCGCCCGAAACGGACGCGCCTACCCCCGAGCAACCCTCGGAAAGTCTTATCAATTACGAAACGCCCGAGGTGCGCGCGGACTCGCTCGAAAGCGAATATTCCGACCGTATCGACACGGTGCGCCTGCTCTCTGCCGCGGGCAAGAAAAAAAGACGGCTCGCCCACCAAAGCGAAGCGAACGTTTCTATCGGCGAAACGCAAAACGAAGCGCCCGTGTACGAGATGAACGGACGTTCTCGCGCCGCAAGGATCGTGCTCGGCACGGAGTTTGCGCTCGCCTGCGCCCTGTCCGCCACCATCTTTTTGACCAACGTGTTTATGCCGAACAGCGGTATCAACGCCTTCTTTAACGGCTTAAATAAAACGGAAGCGAAAGGAGATTCGCGCACCTACGCCGACTTCACTCTCTCCTCCGTCGTATCCACCCTTTCCGAAACCGAGCTCGCGCTCTCGGACGCGGGCGTGCTGTCCTTCACCGACGAGTGTATGGTCTATCCCGCGGCGGACGGCAAGATCGCCGAGGTCGCGGTTGCCGAGGACGGAACGTATATCGTCAAGATCTCTCATTCCGATTCCTTTACGGGCGTTTTTGAGGGGCTCAATCAGGTGTATTACGCCGTCGGCGACGACGTGAAAGCCAAAGTGCCTATGGGCTTTTCCAAGGGCGAACGAGAGGTGCAGGTGACGATGTATTCGGAAGGCGAGCTTTTGAACTGCTTCCAGATGACGGAGGAAGGCTGCCTTGCTTGGGTAGAAAAGGAATAAATGCGCGCGCGCACGAAGCGGAAGCGGCGGGAAGTCCGCCGCTTTTCCGTTCATCCCTTATTTTTCCTCGTCGGGATCTGGTTTTGCTTTATCGGCAAGCTTCCGCTCTTTTTAATGAGCGCGCTCGTCGCGCTCCAACACGAATGTGCGCACGCGTTCGCCGCCGCTCGGCTCGGCTATCGCTTGAATCGCGTGGTGTTGATGCCCTACGGCGCGGTGATCGACGGGGATTTGAAAAAGCTGTCCTTTAAAGACGAATTTACCGTCGCGATCTGGGGTCCGCTCGCCAACCTTTTGACGGCGGGATTTTTCGTCGCGCTGTGGTGGTTATATCCCACCGCCTACGCCTTCACCGACGCCGCGTGCTACGCCTCGCTTTCCGTCGCGCTCGTCAATCTTTTGCCCGCATACCCCTTAGACGGGGGGAGAATTTTAAAAAGCGCGCTCGTCACGGCGTTCGAAAACGCGGGGAAAGCGCCCGTCAAAGCGGAAAAATACGCGGGGAATATTTGCCGTGGAATCACGTTTTTCTTTTCCGCGCTTCTGCTCGCGTTCTTTTTCGTATTCGCGGCGCAAGGCAAAATCAACGCCACCCTGCTCTTATTCGCGCTGTTTTTATTCTTCGGCGGGCTCGGCAACGGCAAGGAAGGGGCGGCGACCTACGGCAAGCTGGATTTTTCCTTCCGCGACGCTTTTGAGCGCGGCGCGGAAATCAAACGCTACGCCGTGAGCGCGTCGGGCACGGTCAAGGACGCGCTGCGTTTTTTATCCAAGGGAAACTACCTCGTATTGGAGCTGTACGGCGACGACGAAAGGTATTTGGGCACGATCACGCAGAACCGACTTTTCGAAGCGTTCGAGCGGGAAAGTTTGTACGCGCCCCTCGGAAAACTTCTTGAAAACACGCAAAAAATCAGCTAAAAACCCCCTTTTTGGTTGTTTTTGGGCATTTTTTTCGGATTTTCGCCCTCAAAACTCCTTGCCAAAACGATTTTCGTGTGATATACTGAAAAGGTGTGAAATACTTACCGTGCAAAAAAGTCCGACAGTCGCGATAGGTTACGAAAAAAATTTTTTGGGAAGAATCTGAGAAACGGAATGAAAAAGGAATGGTTTTTCGACTGCTACTGCGGACAGCAGTTTGCCGCGCTGATGGAAGACGGCAAGCTCGCGGAGTTTATCGCGGAAAAAAAGCAGAACGGCGTGCTCGTCGGCAATATTTATAAAGGAAGGGTGACGAATATCCTTTCGGGTATGAACGCGGCGTTTATCAACTGCGGACTCGCGCGAAACTGCTACCTTTCGATGGAAGAAGCGTACACCGACTACACGAAATACGACGGAACGATGGGCTCTGCGCCCACCCTTAAAAACTTAAAGGAAGGGGACGAAATTCTCGTTCAGATCGCAAAGCCTCCGCGCGGGGCGAAGGGCGCGAAGGTCACCACCAACCTCTCGTTCGTGGGAAAGCGTATGATCTATCTGCCCAACACCGACTTTTTGGGCATCTCCCGCAAAATCACCGACGAAACGGTGCGCGAAAAGCTTTTGGCGCAAGCGGACAAAATGCGCGAGCGCGCGGGCGAGGGCTATATCGTGCGCACGCAAGCCCCCTTGGCGAGCCATAAGCAATTGCGCGCGGAAGTCGCGTATTTGAAAAAGCTCTACCGCTTAATGCAGGAAACGGCGAAAACCGCCGCCGTGGGCGATCTTTTATATAGCGACGACGACCTGCCCGCACGCGTAATGCGGGATAGCTTGGGCGACGAGATCACCGCGATGCGGGTGGGAAGCGAGGACTTATATAAAAAGCTTTTAAAGCTCGTGCGCCTGCGCGGGGATATCCCCGAACGAAAACTCGTTTTGCACGGCGGCAACCGCTCTATGATGCGCGAATACGGCATTTTTACGCTTGCCTTGGAAGCGGCGCAGCCCTCCGTCGCGCTCGAAAACGGGGGGTATCTCGTGATCGACCACACCGAGGCTCTCACCGTCGTGGACGTGAACTCGGGGGGCTGTATCGGCGATAAAAATCTGGAAGATACCGTGTTTAACGTCAATCTTGCGGCGGCGCGGGAAATCGCGCGGCAGGTGCGCCTGCGCAATATCGGCGGGATTATCGTGGTGGACTTTATCGATATGGTAAACGAGGAGCACAAAACGGCGGTCACGGAGGAGCTGGAACGCCACCTCGAACGGGATAAAGCCAAGTGCAAGGTGCTCCCTATGAGCGAGCTTTGCTTAACGCAATTCACCCGCAAGCGGGTGGGCAACGAGCTGATCGAATACCTCGTGAAGCCCTGCGCCTACTGCGCGGGCAACGGGCACGTGACGGGGGACGTATTCGTTTTGGCGGGGATACGCGACGACCTTTTGGACTGTTTTGCGGGCGGCAACCGCGCGGCGATCGTGCATTTGAACGAAAAGATCGCGCAAAAAATTCTCGCGGAAGAAGTTTTTACGGAGGAGCTGAAAACGCATTGGAAGGACAAGCGGGTGTACCTCGTGCCGCACAAAACCTACCGCGAAGATTGCTTCACCGTCCTTGGAGACGATTCAAAGGTTTTAACCCTTCCCGACACCGCGAAACTGTTATATTAAACGCAAAACGCAGACGAGCTTTTCGTCTGCGTTTTTCAATGAAACGACCGTACCGTGTACGAGTTGAATCACAAATATTCCTTTAATTTTTTCTCGAAGCCTTCTTCGAGCTCGATAAATTCGTTTAAAAGCGCCCACACCTCGTCGTCGCCGACCTCGGAAGCGTCGCTCGCGCTGGATTTTAAAGCGGTGATCCCCATCACCGTGCCTTGCACCATCATTTCCGCGATATGACTGCGGCTTCCGTCCTTCATCGCGTTCATTTTGATCGAACCCCACATCATCGCCTTTTTAAAGGGGTTGGGTTCTTTGAGCTCGATTCCCTTATCCTTTGCAAGCACGGAAGCGCGCGCCGAAATGCGTTCGTATTCCTCGTGCTGGCGCAAAATTTCCTGCTTTAATTGCTCGTCGCCCGTTTCGGGCAAGATATTCGAAATGGATTGCAGGGCAAGCTGACTGTTGCGGTAAATCTCCGCGAGGATCTCCTCGCTTTTTTTATAGTTTTTTTCCATAAAACCCTCCTTTTTGCTTATTATCTTCCAAAAAGGGGGATTTCATACCGCACGATCGGAGCTTTACGCCAAATTTTCCCGAAAAATCTTAAAAAATCCTTCAAAAACGGTTGACGAACCCTTTTTAAATGTGGTATAGTAATAGTCGAGCCGATAGAAACGGGCTATTTTAAGCTGTCTTTTTTCGAAAAGGCACGCCTTGGAAATTCTTCGAGACTGGAAAGAGGAGGTAAAAAATCTTATGTACGCTATTATCGATAACGGGAACAAACAATACAAGGTTGCGGAAGGCGACGTTGTAAGAGTGGAAAAGCTCGCTGCAAAAGAAGGCGAAGAAGTTTGCTTCAAGGTCCTTATGGTTTCCGACGATAACGGGATCAAAACGGGCGCGGAAGTTGCGTCTGCGAAGGTCACGGCAACCGTCGTAAAGCAGGACAAAGCGAAGAAGATTATCGTTTTCAAGTATAAAGCGAAGAAGAACGAACGTAAGAAGCAGGGTCACAGACAGCCCTTCACCGCAGTTAAGATCGAAAAGATCACGCTGTAAGCTTTCGCCCGAAAGGCGATCAAAAATTCGAAATAAGGAGAAATAAAAATGATTTTTATCAGTTTATTCGCTCATAAAAAAGGTACGGGTTCCTCCCACAACGGGCGCGACAGCGAAGCGAAAAGACTCGGTTGCAAGAGAAGCGACGGTCAAAGCGTTCTCGCGGGCAATATTCTCGTTCGCCAGAGAGGTACGAAAATCCATCCCGGTACGAACGTAGGAATCGGCAAAGACGACACGCTTTTTGCGTTGGTTGACGGCGTCGTTCGCTACGAAAGAATGGGCAAAGACAAGAAAAAAGCAAGCGTTTATCCCGTAGAAGCAAAAGCGGAATAAGCCAAAAAACGAAAACGAAAAGGTTTACCGAGTTTGGTAAACCTTTTTTTCGTTAAATTTTTCACTTCGTGAAAAGTGAATTTTGCCTTACAGTCAAGTGAATTTTTTGCTAACGCAAAAGTGAATTTGCTACGCAGTTGCGGTAGATTTTTACCGCTACTTGCGCCATCGGCGCAAAGTTCACTTTCACCCTTTGGGTGAAAAATTCACTTGATTTATTAAATTTCACTTTCTCTCAAAGAGAGAAAACTTCTCTCTTTTTTCCTTTTCTCCTCGTGCGCCGTCGGCGTTGCAAGCGCGGTTTTATAGTCCGTATACGTCACGAACCCCGCCTTTGCTTTGCTCGGCTTTTTCACGAACTTTTTCAAGCAATAATCCACGGGAATTTTATCCCCGTCCCGCCCGTCCGAATAATACGCGCAAACCTCCGCGGCGAACTTCACCACCTCGTCGGGCACTTTTCGCCCGTCCGTCGCCACGATCACGTGCGAGGAATGGTATTTTTGCGTATGCAGCCATAAATCGTTGGGCTCGGCAAGCCGTAAAAGTCGATCGTTTTGCAGGTTGTTCCGCCCCGCAAAAATGCGGAAGCCCCCGAATTCAAAGGCGCGGAAGGGAATTTCCTCTTTCTTTCGCCCGTCCTTCTTTTCGGGCGGGAGCTTTAAAAGCCCCGCGAGCGCAAGCTCCGCTTCGATCTCCTTTAAATCCTCTTCCGTTTCCGAAAGCGCGATCGAGGAAAGCACGCTATCCAAATATTCCGCTTCTTGAAGCTCCGTTTTAAGCCTAGGCTCTAAAACCTCTTTTGCGCGTTTTTGTTTGTTATACGCCTTGAAATATTTCTGCGCGTTTTTTGCGGGCGAAAGGGTATCGTCGAGCTTGATTTTCAGCGTTTCGTCGCCCCCCGTATACCAGTTTTCCACCTCAACGCGCTTCATTCCCTTTTCCACGCGGTATAAATTCGCCGTTAAAAGCTCGCCCTTGATTCGGTTCTCTTCCGCGCCGTCCGCCTCGCGGAGCTTTTCGCGCGTTTCGCGGATATGCTTTTCGATCTTCTTTTTCTGCGCCTTCGCCGCGCTTTCCAGCTTCCGCTTTTTGCCCTCGAAGCCTTTCTTGGTTTCCCGCGCCGTGTAGAATTCGTCCTCCGCCTTGCAAAGCGAGGGCGTCATTCTCCCGCCCTTTACGTAGAAATCAAAATAATCCACCGCCTTCCCGTTCGAATCGAACACGAGGCAGGGCGACGAGGGATACTGCAAGCAAAAATCGCGAAGGAAGGGGGGCAGGGTTGAGATGAAATCCGTTTTAAGCGTAAATTCGTCCGTGAATATCCCCTGTTTTTCAAGGAATATTCCCACCGCTTCCCGCGCCGTACTCGGCGCAAACCCCGCGAGATTTTCAAACAAAAACTGCCCGAGCGTTTGCTTATCGCAATCTTCGCGAAGCGCGAAAAAAGCCGTAAGCCGTTCTTTCACGGCGTTTTCGTCCAAGGGCGAAGCCTTTTCCTGCGGAGCGGGGTATTCGTATTTTGCGCCCGCAAACAGCACGCGCCGTAGATCGGTTTCGAGCGTGGTGGTTTTCAGCGCGCCGAGAATAATTTCTCCTTCCGTGAGCACGATATTCGAATATTTGCCCATCAGCTCGCACCGAAGCACGCGCTCGCACTCGGAAAAATCACTTGAACAATGGAGCGTGATTTCGATAATGCGCTCGAACTCGTGCTGGCGCACGGATAAAATTTCCGCGCCTTGCAAATGCTTGCGAAGCAGCATACAAAAATTCGGCGCTTTCAGCGCGGGCGGTTTTTCGACCGCAGACAAACAAACGCGCGCGTTCGAAGCGTTTGCGCTCAGAATAAGTTTCACCGTCGATTTTCCGGTGTATATAATAAAAGTAAGCTCGTCCTTATCGACCTGCGAGATCCGATTGATCTTCCCGCCGACCAAAAAGGTATTCAACTCCCGCGCCAAGCGTCGGATATGATAAGCGTCCTGCGGCATACGCGCCTCCTTGCGTTAGGGTCAACGCCCCTTGCCTCTTACTTTTTAGGGGGCTTTCGAAAGAATTTTTCGTCCTTTCAATAAATTATAGCGTAAATTTCAAAATTTGTAAACAAAAACGCTTTCTTTTCTTTGATAAATATGGTAAAATGTAGCTTGCGGGATAAAAAATTCCCGCGCAAGCACAAAAAACAGTAAATATTATTCAGGAGAACGAATACTATGAAGTACACCACCAAAGCGGCGGAAAAAAGCGCCGTTAAAATCACCATCAAGTTCGACGGCGAAGAATGGAAGGCGGCTCTCAACAAAGCTTACCTTCAAAACAAAAACAGATTTGCCGTCAACGGCTTCCGTAAGGGCAAAGCGCCCAGAAACGTGATCGAGCACGCGTACGGCAAAGGCGTGTTCTACGAAGACGCGCTTAACTTACTCTTCAACGAGAACTACGGCGCGATTCTCGACAAGAACGCAAAGAAATTCACCGTCGTCGGCGATCCCGAGCTCTCCGTGGAAAAGCTCGAAGACGACGAAATCGTCCTCGCCGCGGTCGTACCCGTAATGCCGGAGGTAAAAATTTCCTCTTATAAAGGTATGAAAATCCAAGAGTTCGCGTATACTGTTAAGGACGAGGAAATCCAAGCAGAGGTTACCCGCCTTCTCGAAAGAAACGCGCGCAAGGTCGCAGTCGAAGGCAGAGCGGCTGAAAACGGCGATATCGCGAATATCGACTTCGTCGGCACGGTTGACGGCGTGAAATTCGACGGCGGCGAAGCGCAGGGCTTCGACCTCACCCTCGGTAGCGGTCAGTTTATCCCCGGGTTTGAAGATCAGGTCGTGGGAATGAATATCGGCGAGGAAAAGGACGTAAACGTCACCTTCCCCGAAAACTATCAAGCGGCGGAGCTTAAAGGCAAAGACGCCGTGTTTGCGGTCAAGCTCAACTCCTTGCAGGGCAAAGAGCTTCCCGAGCTCACCGACGAATTCATTAAGGACGCTACGGGCAGCGAAACGGTCGAGGCGTACAAGGCAAAAACCAAGGAACGCCTTGAAAAGCAAGCGGAACGCAGAGCCAACGACGCGACGGAGAACAGCATTTTAGACGCGATCGCGGCGAACACGGAAGTGGAGATTCCGCAAGCAATGATCGAAAGAGAGATCGACGGACTCGTGCAAAAGTTTGAATATCAGTTGATGTATCAAGGCTTGAAGCTTCAAGAATACCTTGATTTCCTCAAAATCACGAACGCCGATTTCAGAAAGAACTATGAAGAACAGGCTATAAAGAACGTGAAGAGCCAGCTGATTATCGGCGAGCTGATCAAAGCGGAAAATATCCAAGCGACGGAAGAAGAGGTTGACGCGAAGGTTGCAGAGCAAGCGGCGTCCGTTGAAAAATCCGTCGAGGAATATAAAAAGGGTATGGATCCCCGTCAGTTCGACTATATCCGTAGCGATATCGTGCTCACGAAGCTCTTTACCTTCCTCAAAGAAAACAACGAAATGTACGTGGAGGAATCCAAATAATGGAAGAAAGAAACGTTCTCGTGCCCTACGTGGTAGAACGCACCTCGACGGGCGAACGCTCGTATGATTTATACTCCCGCTTACTCGAAGATCGCATTATCTTTTTAAGCGGGGAAATCAACGACGCGGTTGCCAACACCGTCGTGGCGCAGCTCATTTACCTCGAAGGCAAAGACCCGACGAAGGATATCAATTTATATATCAATTCCCCCGGCGGGTCGGTCACGGCGGGTATGGCGATCTACGACACGATGAACTATATCAAGTGCGACGTATCGACGATCTGCATCGGGCTTGCCGCGAGTATGGGCGCGTTCCTTTTATCAAGCGGCGCGCGGGGCAAGCGCTACGCGCTTCCGAACTCGGAAATTATGATCCACCAGCCTTTGGGCGGCGCGCAAGGTCAAGCGAGCGATATTAAGATTCAAGCGGAGCATATTTTGCGCACGAAAGCGAAAATGAACCGTATTTTGTCCGAGAACACGGGCAGAGATCTTGCCACGATCGAACGCGATACCGACAGAGATAATTATATGTCCGCGGAAGAAGCGCGTATCTACGGATTGATCGACAGGGTATTCACCAGAAGATAACCCCCTGCCCCCGACCAAAGCAATAAAACCAACGCGCAAAGCCCTCGCTTTGCGCGCTATATTTTCAAATAACGGAGAACAGTAAATGGCAAACAACGAACAGCATTGTTCCTTTTGCGGAAAGCCCAAGGCGCAATCCAAAAGCCTGATCGCAGGGCCCGACGGCGTGTTTATCTGCGACGATTGCATAGAGATCTGCAAGTCGATGATCGACGAAATGAAGGACGCTCCCTCTCAGGATATGCAAGCGCCTTTAAAAAAGCCCGCCGAACTCAAAGAGGAACTCGATAAATATATCGTCGGTCAGGACAAAGCCAAACGCGTTTTGTCCGTCGCGGTGTATAATCATTATAAACGCATCAACGCCCTCAAAGGCGCTTCCAAAAAGGACGACGACGGCGTGGAGATTGAAAAGAGCAACGTGCTCTTATTAGGGCCTACGGGCAGCGGAAAAACCCTGCTCGCAAGAACGCTCGCGAAGATTTTGAACGTGCCGTTCGCCACCGCGGATGCGACCACGCTCACCGAAGCGGGGTACGTCGGCGAGGACGTCGAAAATATCCTGTTAAAGCTCATTCAAAACGCCGATTACGACGTGGAACGGGCGCAACGCGGCATTATCTATATCGACGAGATCGACAAAATTTCCAGAAAGAGCGAAAATGTTTCCATCACTCGCGACGTTTCGGGCGAAGGGGTGCAGCAAGCGCTTTTGAAAATTATCGAAAGCACGGTGGCTTCCGTGCCCCCGCAGGGCGGCAGAAAACACCCCAACCAAGAATGCTTGCGCCTCGACACCACGAATATCCTCTTTATTTGCGGCGGGGCGTTCGTGGGGCTGGATAAGATCGTATCGTCGAGAAAGGACGACACCACGCTCGGCTTCGGCGGCAAGGTCAAGCTCGGCGAAAACGAAGCGGATTATTCCGTGTTAGACGACGTGAAGCCCCAAGACCTCACGAAATTCGGGCTGATTCCCGAATTCGTCGGCAGACTTCCCATCGTGGTCAACCTCGACCCGCTCGGCGAGGACGCGCTGGTGAAGATCCTCACCGAGCCCAAAAACGCGATCATTAAGCAGTATCAAAAGCTGATCGGATTCGACGGCGTGAAGCTCACGGTCGAGGACGACGCGGTGCGCGAGATCGCGCAGACGGCGATCCGTTTAAAGACGGGCGCGCGCGGACTTCGAACGATTCTGGAAGGGGTTATGACGGAGGTTATGTATAAAATCCCTTCGGAAGAGAACGTAGAAGAAGTGATCGTGACGAAAGAATGTTTAACCGACGGCAAAGCGCCGACGATCGTTTACAAGCAAACGGCATAGCGGAAAATACAATGCGGAATGCAGAGTGCTGAATGCAAAGTGGCGGTAGAATTTTTACAATCATTCTGCACTTAGCATTATGCATTATGCATTAAAAAACGAAGCGACTTAATCAAGTCGCTTCGTTTTTTATCTTGAAAGGATTGCCTTTTTTTCTTAGAGCTTGTTATATTTATTAAGTACTGCGTCTACGGTATAATCGCTCGTTTCGATATTGTAGTGATCGTCGCCGTGGGAATCCCTCGTTACGTGGAATACCAAAACTTCGTTTTCCTTCATTCCCGCAGGACGGTTTACAGGCTGTAAAATCGCATAGAATTTGCCCGCGTATACCACCGCGCCGTATTCTTTAAACACGACTTCCTTGCCGTTTTGTCCGTAAAGCGTAAGTCTGCCCGTACCGTCGAACTTCACGCCGTCGCCAAGGCCTCTGCTGATAGCGCTCGACGTTGCGCTGTTGCCCTTGATTTTACCGCCCAATTTTTTGGAAAAGTTCTTCACGGATTTACCGATACGTCTTGCGCCTTCGCCTGCCGCGCTCAAAATCTTCAAAACGAGCCCGAGCGCGCCCAACGCAACCGCCGCAACCGCAATCAAAACGCCCGCGATCATAATCCCTTGCACGTCGTTAAAAATACCCGCAACGACGAACGCAACCACGCCCACGATAATTAGTTTGAGCCAATGTTCCTTTAACTTATCTACCATAAATTTGTCCTCCCGCGCTTACAGCGCAAAAATATTTATTATATTTATTATACTATAAGCGCGCAAAAGATGTCAAGCTTTTTCACATAAATTATTTTCGTTTTCGTCGTTTTCTTCGTTTCCCTCGGAAAATTCTCCAAGCCGCACACGTTCGGCGGTCTCTAAAATTTCGCCGAGCTTTTGGAGTATTTTTTCCTTTCCGAAGCCCGTTTCGCTGCTCGTCGCGATCAGGTTTCCTTCCCCTAAATACGTCTTGGCGGCAATCGTTTTAATCTGCTCTTTAAGCTTCATTTTCGAAAGCTTGTCGGCTTTGGTCAACACGAGGGTAAAGGGCAGGATATGATAATGCAAAAATTCGAGCATCTGCCCGTCGTCCTCGGTGGGGTTATGCCTTGAATCCGCGAGCATAAACACGTGCGCGATCTTCTCTTTATCCTTGAAAAAATCGTCGAGCGTTTTCGCCCATTTCTGTTTTTCGGCTTTGGAAACCCGCGCAAACCCATACCCGGGGAGATCCGCAAGGATAAATTCCCCGAAATCGAAATAATTCACGAGCCGCGTTCTCCCCGGCTCGCTACTCGTTTTCGCGAGCTTTTTACGGTTCGCGAGCATATTGATAAACGAGCTTTTTCCGACGTTGGATTTTCCGCACACGGCGATCATCGGTTTGTCGGGCGAGATAAACTGCTTCGCCGTCGCCGCGCTGGTGATAAACGTCGCGTTTTTGATTACGACCTCTTTCATTATCTCTCTCCTTATCTCAACACCGCACGCCGTCGTGCGAGCCCACCTCGGAAAGGGGAAGCACGGGCGGTTTTTTGGGCGTTCTACGCGAAGATTTGCCCCCGTCTGCGGGCTGTTCCGCTTCTCGAAGCGCCAAACGGAACACTTCTTCCACGTCCGTTACGGGCACGAACGAAATGTCCTTTCTCACCGTTTCGGGGATCTCCTCGATATCCTTTTTGTTTTCCGCGGGCATAATCACCGTTTTGATCCCGATTCGCCTCGCCGCGAGGGCTTTTTCCTTTAACCCGCCGATCGCCAGCACCTTTCCGCGCAAGGTGATTTCGCCCGTCATCGCGATATCTTTGCGCGCCTTTCTGCCCGTGAAAGCCGACAAAATCGCCGTCGCCATCGTCACGCCCGCGCTCGGCCCGTCCTTCGGGGTCGCGCCTTCGGGCACGTGGATATGCAAATCGTTTTCTTCAAACGCCTGCTTGTCGATTGCGTATTCTTCTGCGTGCGCGCGGATATACGTGAGCGCGGCTTGCGCGGATTCTTTCATCACCTCGCCGAGCTTGCCCGTAAGTTTCAATTCGCCTTTCCCCGGCACTAAGCAAGCTTCCACCGTCAAGGTCGTGCCGCCGACCGCCGTCCACGCAAGCCCCGTGACCGCGCCGACCTCTTCTTCCTTTCTCACCTCGTCGCCCGTAAAGCGGGGCGCGCCGAGAATTTCCAGCACCCGTTTTCTATCTAATTTTTCAAACGGCTTGTCCTTTTCGTCCGCGTGCAACACGGCGATTTTACGAATCACCGTCCCGAGCGTGCGCTCTAACGTTCTCACCCCTGCCTCGCGGGTATACCCCTCGATCACCGCGCGGAGTCCGTCCGCGGTGAACTTGGCTTGCCCGTCCGTAAGCCCGTTGGCTTTGAGCTGTTTGGGAACGAGGTATCGCTTGGCGATCTCCGTCTTTTCTTCGAGCGTGTAGCCCGAAACTTCAATGATCTCCATACGGTCGCGCAAGGGGGCAGGTATGGTTTCAAGGCTGTTTGCCGTGGTCACGAACAGCACCTTGCTCAAATCGTACGGCACTTCCAAATACCGATCGCGGAAGGAGTCGTTCTGTTCGGGATCGAGCACTTCCAAAAGCGCCGACGCGGGGTCGCCGCGCATATCCGACGAGATCTTGTCGATCTCGTCCAAAAGGAACACGGGATTCACCGTGCCCGCGTTTTTCATAGCGTAGATCACCCGCCCCGGCATCGCGCCGATATAGGTGCGGCGGTGTCCGCGGATCTCCGCTTCGTCCTTCACGCCGCCCAGGCTCATACGCACGAATTTCCGATTCAACGCGCGCGCAATCGAGCGCGCGATACTCGTTTTCCCCACCCCCGGGGGTCCAACGAAGCACAAAACGGGCGCTTTCATTTCCCCCGTGAGCTTTAACACGGCGAGGTATTCGGTGATGCGTTCTTTGATTTTATCCAGCCCGTAGTGATCGGCTTCGAGGATTTTTACGCAATCGGAAAGCTTTTGAGTGTCCTCGGTTTTTTCCGTCCACGCAAGCTCCAAAATCTGATCGAGATAGCCCGTGATCACGGTATACTCGGGCGAAGTGGAATTCATTTTCGAAAGCCTATCGATTTCCTTTAAGCATTTTTTCTCGACCTGTTCGGGCAATCCTTTCGCCTTGATCTTTTCGCGGTATTCGTCCTCTTCCTTGCCGTCGTCGCCGAGCTCGGAATGAATAGCTTTGAGTTGTTCGCGCAGGAAATACTCCTTTTGCGATTTATCGATATTTTTTCTGACGGTCGTTGCGATTTTCTTTTCGATCTTGGAGATTTCCAGCTCGTCGTTCAAGCACCTTTCGAATTGCTTCAACCTCTCGATCGTTTTGCGCTCTTCCAAAACCGCCTGTTTGATATCCATTCTCACGCGCATAGCCGCCAAAACGCAATCGATATACTCGTCCGCGTCCTGACAGTTTTCGTACTTTGCATAGGTTTCCTTCGCGATCTTCCCGTCGGCGAGCAACACGTCCTTGACGAGCGCTTTTGCCGCGCGAAGATACGCTTCTTCCATCACCTCGTCGCCGTGCACGGGGGCAAGCTCGTCGCAAACGGCGTAGAAACACCCGTCCTCAACCGAAACCGTCCGAGCTTTTGCTCGATACAAACCCTCTGCGCTTACGCGCAAGACCCCACCGGGGAGCTGCGCGATCTGTTTAATCTTTGCCACGCACCCGACCGAATATAAATCAGACGGCACGATTTCGTCCTTTTCCGTGATCCTTTGCGTGCAGATAAAGAGCAATCTGTCTGCCGAAGCGGAAGCGCGTTCAACGGCTTTCAAGGTCATTTGCCTGCCGACCTCAAAGGAGATAGTAACGCGCGGAAACGCGACCTTACCCCGAAGGGGTACGGTCGGCAAAATATTCGTTCTTAAAATTTCTTTTTCCATAACTTTTTCCATATATTTATTATTACCCAAAACCCGTCCGTTTCAAACAAGGGAAACGGGGGAGAGCGGTAACAATTTATAGCTTTACTTGCTCTTTCCTTCCCCGCCGTCGATACTGAAAAACCTGTCCGTTTGGACAGGTTTTTATCCTTACTCGGTTTTTTCTTCTACCTCAGGCGTTTTTTTCGCCGCGCCGTAGCCGTAATGCTCGTAGTGATAATAATTCTTGATTTTCGTCTTTTTTCCGCCTTTATAGTCGTTGACGACGATACCCAAAATATTCACCTTCGCAAACGAAAGCTTATTGAGCGCTTTCGCTATATCCGACACATAGGATTCAAGATGCCTACAAACGAGCGCCGCTCCGTCGACCACGGGCGCGAGCGCCAACGCGTCCGCTACTAATAAAACGGGGGGCGTGTCGTAGATTACGTAGTCGAATTTTTGTTTGAGTTCCGCAGAAAGCTCTTTCATTTTTTCGCTTTCCAAAATTTCGTAGGGGCGAGGAGAAACCGTTCCGCAAGGTATAATATATAAGTTTTCGCTATAAGCCGAAGGCTGGCAAATCTCTTCTAACGTCGCCTGCCCCGAAAGATAATCGGAAAGACCGGGGACGTTTTTGATAGCGAAGGCTTTGCCCACGCGGCCTTTTCTAATATCCGCGTCCACGAGCACGACTTTCGCGTCCGACTGCGCAAACATCAAAGCAAGGTTGGAAGAAGTCGTCGTTTTCCCGTCTTCGGGGAACGCCGAGGTCAGCATAAAAGAAATTCCTTCGTTTCCTTTTTTCGCCACCGATACGGAAATCGTTGCTTTCAAGGCGCGGAAGGATTCCGTGAGCGAGAAGGGGCTGTCCTCGTTTAAAAGATAGGTCGAATCTTCGATCAACGCCACTGCTTTTTTCAATCTTTTATTACGCATATTTTCGGAAATCTTAGAAAAAACACTCATTTTCACACCTCCGCCTTCGCGTCTTTTTCTTTTTTGTCAATAGACGGCAACACGCCGAGCACGGGCACGCCTAAACGTTTCGCCACCGTTTCGTAATTTCTCAGCCTGTTATCCATTCTGTCCGCAATCACCACCACGACGCAAGCAACCAAAAGCGCCAACGCGCCAAAAATTACCGCAAATTTGATCGTTTGATCCTTCGCGTACCCTGCGTTCGTTAAACGTACTTCGTCGAGAACCGTCGTTTTCACGCAGTTCGTTCCGTCGTAGCCGTCGGGTTTATACATTTTTTCAATCACAAACGCAGGAACTTCATTTTCTACCGCTTTTAAAAGTTCTTCGCCAAACGCTTTATTTTCTCTGCCCGACACGGAAATTTTTACGTAGATAAAGCTCTTGGAAAGGGTGATTTCTTCGTTTTCCGAGGTTTTCGTATACGAGAAGGACACCGAGTCGTCGACTTTTTTAAGAAACGTCGCGTATTTTTCATTTATTGAACCGTCGGCGTTATATTTTTCTTTTTCCGTCACGGGACAGCTCGGCATTGTAAGCATAAGCCGTTCGGAAAAAGATTCCGAAGAAAGCAATTCGATCATATTTTTCATCACGGGCACGCCGTACGCGCCGTACACGCCGTATTGACTTCCCGAAGCTTCGCCGTTCTCGGTCGATTTCGTCGGGTTCACGTAAAACACGGGTTTCACTCCGTAAGTATACACGTCTTTCGAATCCAAATACCCGTATAATCCGCCCGCCGTCGCGCCAAGCGCGAGCACTAAAAGCAGAATGAGGATCTTCGACCAAAGCGCACGGAAAATATCGCCGAGGCTAAATTCCTCGTCCGCTTGGAAATCTTGCTTCATTTCTTCCATCTCATCTCTTCCTCGTCGTTATTATTTTCCCTTCCGATTAACGATTTTTTCTTTTCTCGAAAAGTTTCCTTCATAATTATATCACTTTAAAAAAGAACTGTCAAGTTGAAAGAACGCGTTTTTTTAATTTACTTAAACGAGAATAGTTGCTATTTTTTGTGAATTATGCTATAATATTTCCCGAGAAGTCGAAAGGAGGGCAAAAAATGCAAACGCTGTTGAAAGAAACGGGGGCGTATCGGTTGCTGAAAGCCGAGCGCGATAAAAACCGTTTGCATCACGCCTATCTTCTCTTGCTCGACGACAAGCGCAACCTTCGCGAAGCGGTGAAAACCTTTGCCAAGCTCCTGTTTTTCTGCGAGGAAGCGGATACCCCCGAAGCGGCGCGGATCTCCTCTTTGATCGACGGAGAAATTTTTTCCGATTGCTTGATTTTTCCGAAAACGGACAAAAAATTCACCGTTGCCGAAACGGAAGATATTTTAGAGGAAATTCCCTTAAAGCCGATAGAGGGGGGCAAAAAAGTCTTTCTCGTAGCCGATTTTGCCGAAGCGACGGCGCAAGCGCAAAACAAGCTTTTGAAGGTTTTGGAAGAACCGCCCGAAAACGTGTTCTTTCTCTTAGGCGCGACGAGCTCTTATCCCGTGCTTTCCACCGTGCTCTCGCGTACGGAAAAGCTGGAAATTTTGCCGTTCACGGAAAGGCAGGTCGCCGACTGCCTTCGGCGGTTATATAAGGACGAGGCTTTTTCGGAGCGCGAGCTAATTCTTTCCGCGGCGGCTTCGTCGGGGAGCGTGGGAACGGCGCAAAATATCCTCGACGGGGGGTATTATAAAGAACTCACGCAAAAGGCGTTCGAGCTTTGCTCGGCGGGGCTTTCTTCGCTTCCGATCGCGGTGAAAAAGGCGGCGGATATCAAGTATAAAAAGGAATTTTTGTCCTTTTTAAAGCTCGTATTCCGCGACGCGTTTTTATACAAAGCGAAAACGCACGACGTATCGTTTGGCTCGCTCGGGGAAAGCTATCTGTTTTTACCCACGGAAAAAGACAAGGTGCGCGCGATATCGGAAAACTATTCTTTATCCGCGTTATTATACGCGCAGGAAGCTTTGACGGAAGCGGAAAAGGAAGTATTTTTCAACGCGAATTTCCCTCAATGTATCGAGATTGCGCTTTCGAAAATTCTTTGGAAAAACAAATCTGTTTTATAATTCAACGCATATCTGGGTGGGTCGTTTTCCTACCCTTCACTCAAAAAACTCAAAAGGATTCTTTTATATATGGTACAAGTAGTCGTAATCAAATTCAAATCGGGCGGTAAGCTCTACTATTTCTCTCCGAAAAAGGGGGAAACGTACGAGCGGAATATGCCCGTGATCGTAGAAACGTCGAGAGGACTCGAATACGCTTGGGTTGCTTATCCCGAACGCTCCGTTCCCGAAAACGAGGTGGTGCAACCCTTAAAGCCGATCGTGCGGATCGCGACGGAAAAGGACAGGGAATTTTACGCCGCCTGTCAAGAAAAAAAGCCCTCTGCTATGCAGACCTGTCGGGAAAAGATCGCGGCGCGGGGTTTGGAAATGAAGCTCGTAGACTGCGAATTCGCGTTCGACGGAAGCAAAATCGTGTTCTTCTTCACGTCCGCAGGCAGAGTGGATTTTCGCGAGCTTGTCAAAGACCTCGCTTCGGCGTTCAAAACTCGGATCGAGCTTCGCCAAGTCGGCACGCGCGACGAAACGAAATATCTCGGCGGCCTTGCGCCGTGCGGACGAATTTGTTGTTGCGCGGGGAATATGCCCGAATTTAAAAAGGTCAGCATCAAAATGGCGAAAACGCAAGGGTTATCTTTGAATCCTGGGAAAATCAGCGGACTTTGCGGACGGTTGATGTGCTGTTTGAGCTACGAAAGCGATTACTACGCGGAAGCGTACAAAAAGATGCCCAAGCTCGGCTCGGAAGTCGGCACGCCCGAAGGCAAAGGCACGGTCGCTTCGGTGAATATGCTGAAAATGCAAGTCAAGGTGAAAATCGACGACAAGAACGGCGGACTTATCTTCAAGGATTTCCCGTTAGAGGAAGTCAAGTTTAAAAAAGGCAACCAACCCCAAAAAGACGAGGACGACGAAGCCGACGAAGAATAACGTAAAAAATCCCGTTTCTGACGACGGGATTTTTTAGTGAATTTTTCGGCTGATGCCGAAAGTTAATTTTGCCTGACGGCAAGTTAATTTTTCGCTTCGCGAAAGTGAATTTGCTTCGCAGTTGCAGTAGAAATTTATACCTCTACTTGCACCGTAGGTGCAAAATTCACTTTCACCCTTTGGGTGAAAATTTCACTTCGAAGAAACTTCACTTTTCACGAAGTGAAAAATTTCACTCTTCAAAGCGGCTCTTTTCGTTCCTTTCCCTGACCTCTTGGGTATTTCGGCGGCGTGGGTTTTACCTTTTCAATCACCGCCAACGTGCGCTCGCCGTAGCTTTCGGGTAACGAGTATTCCAAAACGGTTTTCACTTTCGCGCCTAAAATTTTATACGCGCTTTCCGCTTCCTTAATCTCCGTTCTGTCCCCGCCTTTATACGCGACAAACGCTCCGCCTACCTTCACGAAAGGCAGACAGTATTCCGATAACGTGTTCATTCTCGCCACCGCGCGCGCCGTTACGAAATCGAAGCGTTCGCGGAAAATTTTTTCCTTCGCCGCGTCCTCTGCCCGAAGGTTATAAATATTCATTTCCGAAAATCCCAGCTTATCCACAACGACCTTTAAAAATTCACATTTTTTTCCAACGCTTTCAAAAAGCGAAAAATTAAGATCAGGGCGTAAAATTTTTAAAACCAACGAGGGAAACCCCGCGCCCGAGCCGATCTCCGCAACGGTCGCGTTTTTTAAAAACAAAAATTCCCCTGCCGCGCTGTCTAAAAAATGCTTATAAAACACTTCTTTTTCTTCCGTTATCGCGGTGAGGTTATATTTTGCGTTATATTCCAGCAAAAGCGCGTGGAAAGCCTCGAAAAGCTCCTTTTTCTCTCCGCGTATTTCGCGTTCGTATTCAATAAGTCTTTCCTTCATATCCATATTTTTATTATAGCATATCTTTTCAAAGATAGCAATCGTTTTCCACTTTCTTTTCGGGAAAGTTTACAACTTTATCCACCTGTGGACAACTTTTGTGGACAAGTCGATAAAATTTATTTTTATTCGTTATTTTTTTATATTTATTCAATTTCTTATTTGATTGCAAAATAAATCTTGTCCACTTTTCCACAATTTCTCCACTTTTTTATCCACCTTAAAAGCAAGGGTTATTAACAGCGTTTTGGGTATCGATTTTATCATACTTTAAAAGGGATTCGACAAATTTCTCGCTCGGTTATCAACAATTCCACCGCCCCTACTAATACTACTATTATAATTCTTTTTAAATATAATAAAGCTAGGATAAGCCCCTCGACCCTTGATAAGTTCTTTAACCTCTAAATTTTAACGATTCTCGAAAAACCCTGTCAGTAGCCTCTTGACAAATTTAAAAAGCGTGGTATAATAGTAACTATGAAAAATATTCCCGAACAATTAAAAATACGTTCTGACCCGCTCACGTTAAAATCCTGCGCGTTCACGGGACATAGGGAAATAGGCGAGGAGCTTACGAAAGAACGCGTTAAAACCGCTATCGAAAATATGATTAAAAAAGGCGTAAAAATTTTTTATAACGGCGCGGCGAAAGGCTTCGATCTGTTGAGCGCGGAGTGCGTTTTGGAATTAAAAAATACTTATCCCGATCTTACGCTGATCCTTTGTATTCCCTATTACGGACAGGAAAAAGGGTATTCGAAAAAAGATAAACGACGTTATGAATTTCTAATAAAAGAATGCGACGAAAAAATTTTACTTTCCGATAGGTATTATAAAGGCTGTTTGCAAACGCGAAACCGCTATATGTGCGATCGTGCCGACGCGTTGATCGCGTATTTAAAAAAGGATACGGGCGGAACGGCGTATACGGTGAAGTATTTCGAAAAAAAACGAGAAGGAGAAATAATATTTCTTTAAATTTCCCTTAATATTCCTTTTAATCGGTTGCAAAAAAGGGAAAAATATGGTACAATAAAAGGGTAAATTAAATTCAACGAAACCCTAAGGAGAAAAGTGCTATGAAATTTATTTGCGAAGGAATTATCCTCTCCGACGCGGCGATTACCGTTTCCAAGGCTTGCTCGGCAAAAACGACCAATCCCGTGCTCGAATGTATTAAAATTTCCGCCAAAAACGACGAGCTTACCCTCACCGCTTACGACGGCGAAATCTCGATCGAGCAAAAGATAAAAGCAGAGGTTTTAGAGGAAGGCGAGGTTTGCGTAAACGGGAAATTCTTCTCCGATTTCGTCGGGAAAATTTCCGATAACGAGGTCGTCGTTTCCGAAAACGAAAAAGGCGTTAAGATAGGCTACGGCGATAACGAAACGTTTATGCAGGTGCTTCCTGCCGAGCAGTTCCCAAAAGTTGGGGGCGAACGCGGCGAGGACTATTTCGAGCTCAAAGAATCCGAGTTTAAAAATTTGATCGGAAAAACCGCGTTTTGCTGCGCAACCGACGAGAGCAGACCTATTTTAAAGGGCTGCTTGCTCGAAGCGAAAGAAGGCAAGCTTTACGCGACCGCGCTCGACGGGTTCAGAATGGCGGTTTCCGAATGTGAAACGGCGGGCGGCAGCGGGGATATGAAGATCGTGTGCCCTGCAAGAACGCTCGTGGAAATTTCGCGTATGATGGAAGGCGGGGACGAGCTCATTCGTCTTTACGTGAATAAAAATATGATGTCCTTGCAGATCAAGGAAACCCTTTTGAATTCGAGATTATACGTCGGCGAGTTCGTGAGAAAGGAAAATATTTATCCCGTAGAGTTCACCACGGAAGTAACCCTTTTAAAGGACGAGCTTATCCGTTCCATCGAAAGAGCCTCTATCGTTATTCGCGGGGATAAAAACAACCTCGTTCTGTTCGATATCAAGGCGAGCGGGCTTATGATCACGGCGAATTCGGAAATGGGGAATTTTGCGGAAATCGTTCCCGCAACGCTTTCGGGAAAAGAGCTGAAAATCGCGATGAACGGAAAATATATCCTCGACGCGCTCAAAGCGCTCGACGAGGAAAAGGCGAAGCTTTCCTTCAATACCTCGATCTCCCCTTTCACCGTCGAAAACGAAACGGACAAAACCAGCTCGTATCTCGTGTTGCCCGTGAGGACGAGCGCACAGCAAAACGGCGACTGATTTAAAAAAGAAAAGTAAAATTTAAGCAAAAGAACCTTAAAAAGGTTTAAAATCGCTTGACGATAACGGCGAATTGCGTTATAATAACTTAGCGCGAATCTGCGGACAAGCGGTTTAAGCGAAAAATAACGAGAAAATAAAACGGGAAAAGACCGTAAAATTTAGGAGAACAGAAATGAAAAGAACTTACCAACCCAAAAAAAGACAGAGAAGTAAAGTACACGGTTTCAGAAAGAGAATGGCGACGACTGCCGGAAGAAAGGTTCTTAAAAGACGCAGAGACAAAGGCAGAAAGAGATTGACCCACTAATCGGAAAAATCCGCTTAAAAAAACGGTGAGATAAAAAACGACGAAGTTCCTTTCCTTGAAAAAATTTTTTAAGGAAAGGATTTGAATTTATTCTCTTTCCGCGTCCGAAGATAAGGAGGAAGCGAGAATGCAATACGCAAGGCTTAAAAAACAAGCGGATTTTCAAAAGCTTTTTTCCTCGGGAAAAAGAGGCTTTTCCTCGTCGATTACCCTTTTATACCGCCCCCACGCAGAACTTAGAATGGGCATATCGCTCGGGAAAAAGCACGGCAAAGCGGTGGTGAGAAACCGAATCAAAAGACTGCTTCGGGAAGCCTTTCGCGAAGTGCAAGGCGAAATCACAGGCACGTATTCTATCGTTTTAGTACCGAAGATTAGGGAAGAATATTCCTTTACTAAATTCAAAGACGATCTCAGATGGATAATACGCAAAGAAAAGCTTTAAATTTCGGTTTTTTCCGCGCTTTATGCGGGGAAAATTTCCGATATCTGAGAAAGAAGGTTTTTAAACCGTATTTAAAAGGGCTTTGTATGCGCGCGATTTTGTTTTATCAACGCCACATTTCCAAGCATACCTGCCTCTATCGCCCCACCTGCTCGCAATATACCTTAGAGAGCATCAACAATAACGGCGTGATCGCGGGGATTATTTTAGGGGCGTTTAGAATACTTCGGTGCAATCCCTTTTCCAAAGGCGGATACGACCCCGCGCCCGAAAAATTCGGGTGGAAAAAATGGGTGATTTAAGGCAAAATTCACTTTTGCAAGAGCAAAAAATTAACTTTAAATATAATATTTGGAAATAATCAGAATGCAATTATTTAATTTGATGGCGGAAAACATCACGATCTACGGGGAAACTTTTAACGTTTCCATCAACTGGATAGGGAAAATCATTCGCTGGCTCGTCAACGGCGCGGGCGTAGGGTTTGGTATTATTCTCTTTACCCTGATTTTGAAGCTGATCGTTCTTCCTTTCGATATCAAGCAGCGCACCTCAATGCGCAAGCAGAATATCAAAATGAAAGAAAATAAGGATAAAATGGAAAAGCTGCAAAAGCAGTACGCGAACGACAAGGCGATGTATAACCAAAAGCTGATGGAAATGTATAAGGCAAACGGCATTTCTATGTTTTCCTCTTGTCTTCCTATGATTTTGTCGCTCGTCATCTTTATCGTCGCGATCAACGCGTTTAATTCCTATTCGCAATACGCCGCGATCGAGAACTATAATTTGATGGTGAACGCGTATACCGAGCAATTGACCGACTACACGGCGGAGATCAATAACGAAAATATCACCGTCGACAGCGACGAAAACGGCAATCAATACTACCTCGTGGACGAGGAGAAAGAAGGCGTTTATATTTCCATTCGGGTGAAATACGACGAGGCGTATAAGGAAGATCCCGCCGCTTATATTTCCACGCTCAACAATATGAGTGAGATTAAGCAGTTCGTCGTTAAAGAGGACGCGACCTACGCCGCTTTTAAAGACGAAGTAGACGCGCTTTTAGAAAAGAACAAGGATAAAGAAGACTATACCAAAGGCAAAGCGTGCAAGGCTGTTTTGCAAGAGCACGCGCGGGAAGCCGTTGAAAGGGAATACGACGAAGAAGTTTCAGGCAAAATGAGCTTCCTTTGGATTAAGAACATCTGGCAGACGGACGCGGCGTATAAGAGCCCGGTTTTAAGCTATTCGGATTTTAATTCTTCTGCAAAGCAGGAAGATTTCGTCAATGCAAAAGGCAACGATATCAGCTTTTCGAAAGTGAATAAGAGCACGGACGCGTATAGAAAGGCGACGTATAACGAGGTCACGGCGAATTTGTCCGAGCAGAAAAACGAGGCGAACGGGTATTTCGTTTTGATCGTGCTTTCGATCGGTACGATTTTATTGCAACAATTTATCTCGATGCGTTCGCAAAAAGAGCAGAATCAATTCTCTTCCGTAGACGGGCAAGGCGCGTCCCAACAGAAAATGACGATGATCATTATGACGGGTATGTTCGCGATCTTCTCGTTTATGTATAGCGCGGCGTTCTCCATTTATATGATCGTGGGGAACTTGTGGTCGCTTGCAGAAACGGTGACGATCAACAAGATCGTGGACGTGGTCGAGGCGAAAAAGGAAGAAAAGGCGATGCAGGCGAAATATAATAAGCGTTTCCCGGGTCGCGCCGCCGAGGATAAAAACGGCAAAAAGAAAGACAAAAAGGACGAAAAAAGAAAATAACCCTCTATAAGGGATTTGGAGATTTCATAAAATGAAGTACACGGAATTTACGGGAAAGACGGTGGAAGAAGCCGTTGAAAACGGACTTAAAGAGCTTGGCGTCACGCGTGAAAACGCGGATATCCGTATTTTGGAGGAAGGCAAGAAAAAGCTGTTCGGATCGGTGAAGGCGCGCGTGGAGATCGCGGAAAAACTTGCGGAAACGGCGGAAACGGTTGAAGAAGCGATCGTTGAAAAGGCGACAAACTCCACGGAAGGAATGACGGACGGCGAACGCGCGGTTGCGTTTTTGGACGGGCTTTTCGAAATTCTTAATATCACGGCTTGCACGGAGCTGGTTTCCGAAGGCGATAAAATCGAAATCAACGTGACGGCGGCGAACACGACTTCCATTATCGGTAAGCGCGGCGAAACGCTCGACGCGGTGCAAACGCTTGCGGGAGCGGTGGCGAACACGGGCAGAGACGATTATAAGCGCGTGGTCGTGGACTGCGAAAACTACCGTGAAAACCGCGAAGCGACCTTGAAAAAGCTCGCGGAAAACCTTGCGGCGAAGGCGACGAGATTGGAAAAGAAGATCAAGCTTGAACCGATGAACCCGTACGAACGGCGCATTATCCACTCTGCGCTTTCTCAGATCGAAGGGGTGTCCACGCAAAGCGAAGGCAAAGAGCCTAACCGCTATATCGTGGTGATTCCCGATAATCTTGCCGATTCCGACGCGCCCGCGCTTTCCGCGCGAAACGACAGAGATCGCGGCGGCAGAGGCGGTCGTTCCTCGCGCGGGGGATACGGTAACCGCGGCGGCTACGACAAAAAGCCCTATAACCGCGGCGGGTATAATAAAAAGCCTTATAACAACCGTCGGCGTGAAGGCGGTTCGAGCGAGCAGACGGGCGGCACGACGATGAAAAAATCCGATTTCTTCGGCACGTTTTTGGGAAACAGCAAGGACCAGTAAAATAAGTGAAGGTTTCTCTCTTTGAGAGAAAGTGAACTTTGCGCCTACGGCGCAAGTAGTGGTAAAAATTCTACCTTAACTGCGTAGCAAATTCACTTTTGCGTTAGCAAAAAATTCACTTGACTGTAAGTCAAAATTCACTTTTCACGAAGTGAAAAATTTAACGAAAAAAATGCGGAAGGTTTTCGGCAAACACTTCCGAATAAAAAAACCGAGGTACAATTTTATGCAAAAACTTTTTACGACCAAGCGGCTTTGCCGCGCGGGAGTTATCGCGGCTTTATACGTTGCGCTCACCTACGCCTTCGGCGGGTTATCCTTCGGCGGGTTTTTACAGATCCGACCGGCGGAAGCGCTTTGTATATTGCCTCTTTTTTATATCGAAGCCATTCCCGCGCTGTACGTGGGGTGTATGCTCTCTAACCTCACTTCCCCCTTTTTCCTTTACGACGTGTTTTTAGGCTCGCTCGCGACCCTGCTTGCGGCGATATTCACGTATCTGGTAGGCTCGTTTTTCAAAAAACGGAGCGCAAGGATTTTTTTCGGCGGGCTGTTTCCCGTGCTCGTGAACGCGTTCGTGATCCCGCTTATTATCGTGTTCTTATGCGGGGATACGGGCGGAAAGCAAACGCTTTTGGGCGCGTACTTTTTCTTCGTTTCGTCAATGCTCGTCACGCAGTCGCTTTGGGTGTACGGCTTGGGGATTCCCTTATATTTTTGTATAGAAAAGTTAGAAAAACGCACGCTGTTTCATTGAGGAAAGCAAAAGAAAAAGCTCCGCTTGCAAGCGGAGCTTTTCGCGTTATTAGTTATTATTTTTTAAGAGATTACCCAAGTTAAGATATGGCTCAAAGGATTGTCGTGGAACAGCCCGCCGACGAACAGCGTTTGGTCCATAAGCTCCGTGATTCCGATTGACGAGAAAATAGAAAGAATCGCCAGCACTACGCATACTAATAAACCGCCCTTGATAAATCCGAGCACTGCGCCCAAAAGAGCGTTGAGCGCGCCTACGATAGGGATTAAAGAAACGATACCGTTTAAAACCTTCGTTAAAATTTTCAAAACGAGTTTGCTAAGGAAGAACAAAACTACGCCAGCGATTAAACCGATAGCAAACGAGGAGATCTTGCCGCCCGTCACCATTGCAAGCGTCGTGCCGGTGGGAACGTTTTTGCTTGCGAATTCGTCCACGAGCGCGTCTGCGATAAAGCTCGGCACGGAAACTTCTTTTAACGCTTCCTTAATGCCCGTTGCCGAAATGTCGATATTAAAGCCCGCAACGTCTTCGAGCTTGTTCGTGATCGCTTTGTCGATAACCCCTTCTAAACCGAATAAACCGCCCGTTAAATCTGCGAATTGATCGGCGAGCGAGAAGGCTATAACGAGCGCGAGAATGGTCGTTAAAAACCCTAAAAGACCGCCGATAAAGCCTTTCCTTGCTCCACCGAGCGTGAAAAACAGCAGCAGTACGACGACAACGCCGTCTAAAATGTAAGCCATTGAAACCCTCCCTTCAAAAAAGTGGTTCGATATACTATATCCGTCTTGCAAGGGATTTATTCCTCGCGCGGGCGGGTATGATTTTGTAGAACTATTTCTATTATAGCATATTTTTTTATATAGTTCAAGTATTTTAACAAAAAATTTTTTCGAAGTATGAAATATTAACGAAAAGTCAATCATTGACGAGGAAGATTTTAAAAATGCGAGGGAAAAATGGAGTACGCGTTTAACGTTTATAATAAATTCGCCGCGGACGGCGCGGCGATGTCCGTGCAGAAATTTTTAAGCGCGGCTTGGCGGCGCAGACGGGAAATCGAGGAAACGGACGGGGCAGGTACGAGTTTATCAGGGTTGAGCGCTTCCCCCGTCGTGGTGTGCGTTGGCAGCGATTTGGCGATCGGGGACTGCTTGGGCCCGATCACGGGCTCAATGTTGAAGCGCAAAACGCAAGGGCTTTCCACGTTTATTTACGGCACGCTCTCCGCGCCCGTAACGGCAAAAGAAATTCGCTATATGCGCAAATTTTTAAAGGAAACGCACCCGAAAACGCCCGTGATCGCGGTGGACGCCGCCGTCGGCGGGGAAGGCGATATCGGACTCATCAAAATTTCCGATTCCCCTTTGCGCCCCGGCGCGGGCGCGAATAAAAACCTCGGAACGGTGGGAGATCTTTCCGTGATGGGAATCGTGGCGGAAAAATCGGTGGCAAATTACGCGCTTTTAAATCAAACGCGATTAAATCTCGTTTATAAAATGTCGGAAATCATTTCCGACGCGCTCGCGAATTTATTATATGAAAAACGAGTGTAAAAAGTTATAAATTTATAATTGAATATTCTTTGCGAAACGAAAAAACGGGGGTCTGCCACGCTACTTGTGGACAAACTCCCGTTTTCCACAAGCAAAAAATCAAAATTGTGGATAAAAAACTCCGCAAAGAAAGTCGAAGCGGGTCGAATAGTGGATTTTTATGGAAAAAAGGGTCGATTTTTCGAAAAATTGTGGATAACCTATCCTAAAAGGCGGTTTAGGAGAAGTATTTTTTGGATAATTTCTGTGGATAAGTGAGTAAAATGTGGAAAAAACAACGCGTTTTGAAAGGAAAACCCCCTCGTTTTTGGCTTAGTTATCCCCAAACGTTTGTTTTGGTTGTGGATAAGTGGATAAAATCCTCGTTATACAGGCTTGCATAATTGCATTCGTTCTATCGGGTGGATAAGGTCGAATTAAGGCAGGTTTGTGAAGATTTTGTAAATATTGCGTACACGGGTCGGAAACGCTTGTAAAAGCCGAAAAATTATGGTAAAATAAAAGCCGTGAAACAATTTGCGGTTAAAAAGGCGCAGGGTTGTTTATAAATAATAGAGAATTTTTTTAGAAGGAGTTTTTGTTTTGAATAGAAAATCAAAGACGATACTGTGGATCGTCATTGCCGTGATCGTCGTAATTTTGGTCAGCATTTTAATGTCCGGTATTATCGGCGCGGGCACGGAAGTCGGGATAAACGAATTTATCGCGAAGATCAAGAGAGGGGAAATCACCACCGTGTATATCGACGCGTATGAAGCGACGGGTACGGCGGCGGGCGGAAAACAATACGTTTCCATCATTCCCAGCGTTTACGATATGTCTGCCTATCAAAGCTTTATTTCGCTGATCGGCGACGAGGCGGAGGGCAGAATTTCCATTGAACTCACCGACCCGAACGCGGGAAGCGTTTGGTCGAGCCTGTTCCCGCTTATCGGCGTGGTGCTCGTGGCGCTCGTGTTCTGGTTTATTATGCGTTCTGCCGTTGGCGGCGGTGGCAAGGCTATGAATATCGGCAAAACAAAGGCGCACGTGCAGAGCAATTTGAAGGTGCGTTTTGCCGACGTTGCGGGCGCGGAGGAGGAAAAGGAAGAGCTTCAAGAAGTCGTGGAGTTCCTCAAATCCCCCAAAAAATTCTCCGATCTCGGCGCGCGTATCCCTTCGGGCGTGTTGCTCGTAGGCCCTCCGGGCACGGGTAAAACGTTGTTTGCCAAAGCCGTAGCGGGCGAAGCGGGCGTGCCCTTCTTCTCCGTTTCGGGCTCGGATTTCGTAGAAATGTACGTGGGCGTGGGCGCGTCGCGCGTGCGCGATTTGTTTGATATGGCGAAAAAGAACCAGCCCTGCATTATCTTCGTGGACGAGATCGACGCGGTAGGCAGACGGCGCGGCGCGGGCCTTGGCGGCGGTCACGACGAACGCGAGCAGACCCTCAACCAAATTCTCGTGCAGATGGACGGCTTCGAATCCAACGAAGGCATTATCGTGATGGCGGCGACCAACCGCGCGGACATTCTCGATCCCGCGCTTCTCCGCCCCGGTCGATTCGATAGACAAATCAACGTGAACCTTCCCGACGTGAAGGGGCGCGAGCAGATTTTGAAGGTCCACGCGAGAAACAAACCGATTGCACCCGACGTCAATTTCAAGACGGTGGCGCGTATCACGGCGGGATTCTCGGGCGCGGAGCTTGCCAACCTTTTGAACGAAGCGGCGATTTTGGCGGCGCGCGCAGGCAAAAAGCTGATCGGGAATTTAGAGCTTTACGACGGTATCAACAAAGTGTTGATGGGCCCGCAGAAAAAGAGCCGCGTGGTCACCGAGTCGGATAAACGCTGTACGGCGTATCACGAAGCGGGGCACGCCGTGCTCGCGTGCCTTTGCAAGCATTGCGACCCCGTGCACGAGGTTTCCATTATTCCCCGTGGCAGAGCGGCGGGCTATACGATGACCAGACCCGAAACGGACGACAACGACGTTTCGTATAATAAACTCATTGACAATATCTGTATGAGCCTTGGCGGGCGGGTCGCGGAAGAGCTCGTAATCAAGGACGTGACGACGGGCGCGAGCGCGGATTTGCAGCACGTTTCGAGCCTTGCGAGAAGAATGGTTACGCAATGGGGTATGAGCGAGAAGCTCGGGCTCGTTGCCTACGATTCCGACCAGCCCGTGTTTATGGGTATGGAATACGGACATTCCGAGCGCACGTATTCGCAGGAAACGGCGAACGCGATCGACGACGAGATCCGTCGGCTGATCTCCTCGGCGCACGAACGCGCGAGAAAGCTTTTAACGGAAAACCGTTCTATTCTCGACAATATGTCGCGCGTGCTCGTGGAAAAGGAAACTATCTACACCGAAGAAGTCGCGATGCTAATGAAAGGCGCGAGCTATAAAGAAGTGATCGAGGCGATGGAAGGAAAAGAGAACGAACGCCGTGAGAACCCGTTCAAGACGGCTACCGAGCCTTCCCCCGAGCATATCGTGAAGGAATCGGAAGAAAAAGAATCCACGGAAGAAAACAAAGACTAAAAACGCACGAAAGCTCCCCGAATCGTTAAAGGGGAGCTTTGCCTTAAAGAGAGGAGAAAAGAATGAGAAAGACGAAAAAGAACCGTCCGATAAGCCTCGATTACGAGGAGAAAACTATCCCCGTTCGGCTCGTGGATTGCCCGCGCGAGCCCGCCGACTACGAGGAGAAAGAACTTCGCACGAAAGCGGCGTATTTTTTATTAAACGGGCTACCCGTGTACGCGGTGAACGCCGTGGAGGGAAGGTATAAACTGCTCGCCGCAGAGCGGGAGTTTTGCGCCGCGCTCGTCGCGGGGTATACCGAAATTACCGCGCGCGTGTACCGCTTCGAAGAAAAACACGCGGAGATCTTTTCCTTGACCGAACGGCTGAAAACGCAATCGCTCGGCGCGATGGAAGAAGCGTACTTAATGGAAAAGCTCGTCAAGGAGTATAAGCTCACGCAAGACGAGGTGGCGAACCTGATCGGGAAATCCCGCCCCGCCGTCGCAAACACCTTGCGGCTTTTAACGCTCGCCCCCGAGGTGGTAGGTTTGGTGGAAAGCGGGAAGCTTTCGGCGGGCCACGCCCGCGCGCTCGTAAAGGTGGATAAAACTAAGCAATACGCGTTCGCGCAGGAAGCGTTGAAGCGGGAATATTCGGTGCGGGAAATGGAACGCGCGGTGAAGGCGTTTTTGACTCCGCCCGAGGTTTTGAAAATGGAAAAGGACGCCGTCAAAGCGGCGAAGAGCGAGGAGCTTAAAACGTTCGTAGAGCGTATGCGCGCGGTGTTTCGAACGAAGGTTTCGTTGATCGGGAACGATAAAAAGGGTCGAATTTATATCGATTATTATTCGGCAGAGGATTTATACAGAATCGAAGAATACCTCGACGTTTTAGAACGCTTCGGCGAGGAATAAAGAAGTGCGGAATGCAGAGTGCGGAATGCAAAATGGAGGTAAAATTTATGCAATCATTCAGCATTTTTCATTGAACATTATGCATTGAAAAGTGATTCTTCGACTCCGCTCAGAATGACCGTCAAAGTCATTCTGAGGAGCATAGCGACGAAGAATCTCGGACGAACAAAAATTATCTTTTAGCAAAGGCGGCGCAGACGAGCTGAACGCCCACGCGAAAGCCTCTGCGGAAGATAAGGTCTTCCCTTGCGCCGTGCGCCTCGCAAAAGGCGTTTTCAAAATCAAACATTAGCTTTTTTTGCTCGTCGTTGAAAGTGGCGACGAGTTTTTCGTGGATTTCAAAAGCAATTTCGTCAAGCTTTTGCACCGTTGGGCTGGTATCAACAGAAGAAGTGCTTTCGGAATACCACCAAATAAAATCGTCTAATAAATCTTGGTCGTTAAACATTTTTAATTCTCCTTTCGAAATTAGTATACTCATTATACCATTAGTATACTAATATGTCAATTAGTTTTCTAATATTTATGTTAAAATATTTATATGTTTGGAATAAAATTAAAAGAATTAAGAATTGAAAAGGGATTAACTCAACAGCAATTAGCGGAAAAGTTGGGATATAATCAATCAATGATTTCTTTTTGGGAGAAAGAAGTCAACGAGCCAACGGAAAGTGCGATTAGAAAAGCGGCGTTGTTTTTCGGCGTTTCGGCGGATTATCTGTTGGGTTTGGAAGATTAAACCGTTTGCGTAAATATTTTTTCGCTTTTATGCAAAAAATTATTGACGAAAAATAAAAAGTATGGTACAATAGTATTTGGAAGAAAACGGCAAGAGGGGTTCGTTCTTTTTTGCCGTGCTCAAATCGGTTTAAAAAATTTTTTAATCTTTGGAGGATTTATTATTATGGCAAACGTAAAAGTTGCAATCAATGGTTTCGGCCGTATCGGTCGTCTCGCATTCAGACAGATGTTCGGCGCAGAAGGCTACGAAATCGTTGCGATCAACGACCTCACCAGCCCTTCGATGCTCGCACACCTTTTGAAGTACGACTCCGCGCAGGGCAGATACGAACACGCGGACACCGTTTCCGCTGACGACGAAGCGGGTACGATCACCGTATGCGGCAAGACGATCAGAATCTATGCGGAAAAAGACGCTGCAAACTGCCCTTGGGCGGCGAACAACGTTGACGTAGTGCTCGAATGTACGGGCTTCTACACCTCGAAAGCGAAGAGCGAAGCGCACATCAAAGCCGGCGCGAAGAAAGTCGTTATCTCCGCTCCCGCAGGCAACGACCTTAAAACCATCGTTTACAGCGTAAACGAAAAGACCTTGACGAAGGACGATCAGATCATTTCGGCTGCTTCCTGCACCACCAACTGCCTTGCGCCTATGGCGAACACGCTCAACAAGCTCGCGGCGATCAAGAAGGGTTATATGACCACGATCCACGCGTACACGGGCGACCAGATGGTTCTCGACGGACCTCATAGAAAGGGCGACCTTCGTCGCGCAAGAGCGGCGGCTGTGAATATCGTTCCCAACTCCACGGGTGCGGCTAAGGCGATCGGGCTCGTTATTCCCGAACTCAACGGCGTGCTCGACGGTTGCGCACAGCGCGTTCCCGTTCCCACCGGTTCGCTTACCCAGCTTATCGCGATCTGCGACGGCGACATCACGGCGGCTGACGTAAACGGCGCTATGAAGGCGGCGGCTTCCGCTTCCTTCGGCTACACCGAAGAAGAAATCGTTTCGTCCGACATTATCGGTATCCGTTACGGTTCGCTCTTCGACGCTACGCAGACGAAGTGTATGCCTATGGGCGACGGCACGACGCTTGTGAAAGTGGTTTCTTGGTACGACAACGAAAACTCCTACACGAGCCAGATGGTCAGAACGATCAAATATTTCGCAGAGCTTTAATCGCTTAGAAAAAAGCAAACGAAAAACCTCCGAAGCTTCGGAGGTTTTTTTGTTTGGGTGGGGGACGGGGGTTAATTTAATCTCGTCTGCGCCTGCCGAACATTGCAAGCACCCAAATAAGGAAACGAAGGAAATAAACGAGAGAGGTTGCAAGCGCCGCCACGTAGGTGAGAGCCGCCGCGCGCAACACCTTTTCCGCGCCGTAAATTTCGTCGTCGGCTAACACGTTTTCTTCCAAGAGCATCTGCTTTGCCCGACGGCTCGCGTCGAGCTCTACGGGTAGGGTGACGAGCATAAACAGCGTGGACGCGCCGTATAACGCCACGCCGACCATCGCGACCCAAAACCCCACGTCCGCGTTCGCGTTTACGAGGAAAAGATCGAGCAACACGCCCAAAAGCACGAGCGGGAGCGCAAGGCGTGAGCCGAAGTTGGCAACGGGCACGAGCGCCGCGCGGAGTTTATAGGGCAAATAGCCCTTTTTCTTTTGCATTACGTGCCCGATCTCGTGCGCCGCCACCGCAACCGCCGCGATCGAGCTTTCCCCGTACACGCTTTCCGAAAGGTTCACGAGCTCTTTTCGGGGATTATAATGGTCGGTGAGCTTGCCGCGGACTCGCTCTACGGAAACGCCGTGTACGCCGTTTCGTTTTAAAAGCCTTGTTGCGGTGTCGTAGCCCGTCAAGCGGGAGCGGTTCTCGATCGCGCCGAACGCCGCGTAGGACGAGTGGACTTTTCGGCTCGCGTAAGCCGAGAACACGGCGCAAACGCCGAGGATCAAAATAAAAATAATATACGTTCTTAAACCCATAATTTTCTCCTTTTTATTATGTAGTGGAGTTAGAGCATAGGGTCAAAACTTCCCCACGGGTGGGGGGATTTACAGATCGATCGCGAACGGGTAGAGGGTGGATTTGGACACGCCGCGGTCTTTCGCGGCTTTTTTGAGCGCCTCCTTTTTATCGAATCCTTCGTCCATATATTTTTTGATATGCTCGCGCTCGGATAACTCGTTCAACGGGTTTTCCTTTTCCTTCGCGCCTTCAACCACGAGCACGAACTCCCCGCGCGGCTCGCTTGGAAAGCCTTCCGATAAAAGGAACGGAATACTCTCCTCGTGGAGCTTGGTGATCTCGCGCACGGCAACCGCCTTTCGCTCCCCGAATACCTCGAACATCGCCTTTACGTCCTTGTTCACGTCCTGCGGGGCGGAATGGAATAAAAGGGTCAAATCAAGGTCTTTATACTTTTCCAAAACGGCTTTTTTCTCGCCCGCCTTGTCGGGCAAAAACCCGATAAACGCGAATTTGTCCGCAGAGAGAGCCGACAAAACGGGCGCCGCCACGAACGCGCTCGCGCCCGGGATAAGGGTGTAGTTTTCCCCTGCTTCCCGCAAAATTTTGCAGACGATATTGCCGGGGTCGGACACGACGGGCGTACCCGCGTCGGATACCACCGCGACGGATTTTCCTTCCCGCGAAAGCTCCAAAATTTTGTTTGCCGCTTCCGTTTCGTTGAATTTATGACAGGAATACAGCGGCTTTTTGATCTCGTACGCGTTCAAAAGTTTGAGCGTGTGCCGCGTGTCCTCGCAAAAAATCACGTCCGCTTCCTTTAAGCATTCCAAAGCGCGAAGGGTGATATCCTTTAAGTTTCCGATCGGCGTTGCCACGAAACTGACCATTTTTTCTCCTTTATGTTTCACGGGAAACATTATTTGTTTTTTTGACGAAATTTCTCGGGGGTTAATTGACGATCGTCGGCAAAAGGGCGGTGGCGGGTTTGCCGCCTTTGACGGCTTCGAGCAAAACCAAATAGGGTTTTGCGCCTTGTTTGCCCGCGACGAACTGAATTTTTTTCACTTCGAGGTTACATTCCTTTAAGGTGTAGCACAGCTCCGCGAGGCGATCGGCGCGGTGCACCATATCCAGCCTACCGCCGAATTTCAGCGCGCGGGCGGCGGCTTGCGCCACTTCGCGTAAAGTAAGCGTAAGCTCTTTTCGGCACACCGCTTTTTCGAAGCGTTCGTTTTCCAGCCCGCCCCGCTCGTAGGGCGGGTTGCAAAGGATCAAGGAAAAATATTCGTTGTATTGCTTAGGAATTTCCTGCAAACGGCAGTTTTCGAAGTGAAAATTATCGAACCCGTTGAGCGCCGCCGTTTTTTTCGACAGCTCTATAAGGGGCGTTTGCATTTCGAAAAGGGTGAAGGGCGCGTCGTTAAGGAGCGCGCGGTTTAAGGCGAAAAAATGAAACCCTACGACCCCGCTTCCCGCGCAAAAGTCCGCGATCTTATCCCCCTTTTTCGCCGTCGCGAAGCGGGAGAGCAGAACGGAATCGGAAGTGAAGCGATACAGCTCGGTATCCTGCACGATTTTGAGCCCGTCTATCATCATATCTTCCGCGACCTCCGTCGCGCCGAGCGTGATTTCCATTTTTTACCTCGCGTAAGCTTTTCTATTAGTATAGCAATTACGCGCGGATTTGTCAATAAGATTTTTCCGTTTGCGCCCGTCTTGCGAATAGTTTTTCTCCGTTTTCGCATACTTTTTCCGTGAACAGTTTATCCCTTTCCTTAGAGAAAAATTTATCCGAGCTCAAAAAGCTCCTTCCTTCCGAGGATATTTTTCATTACGTATTCCAAACGGCGGACGGCGTTTCTTGCGCTCTTTTATATGCCGACGGCATCGTGAACAAGCAGCTTTTGGGCGATTTGGTCGCCCGCCCGCTCTCGCGGCTGAACCTGAAAAAAGAACTCGACGGATTACCTGAAAAATCGCAAAAGGACGGGGGCAGGGTTGAGGAGAAGCTGCAAATTATTCGCCGCGCGACCCTTTTTCCAGAGCTCAAAGAAAAGCGGGAATTTCAAGACGCGGTAAAAGAAGTGCTTGACGGGAATATCGCGCTTTTGATCGACGGAATCTCGGTGATTTTGATCGTCGGCGCGAAGTTCTTGCCCGTTCGAACGGTGATGGAGCCGCCCACGGACGTGGCGGTGAAAGGGCCGAGAGAGGGGTTTATCGAAGATATCAAGGTGAATATGGCGCTCGTGCGCAAACGCTTGAAAACGCCCGATTTAAGATTTGAAACGGTGAAGATCGGCAAGCGCACGGACTCGTCGGTGGCGATTTGCTATCTCGACGGAATTTCCAACGCGGGCGTGAAGGACGCGGTAAAAGAAAAGCTTGAAAAAATCGAGGTGGATTGTATTTTGGATTCCTCGTACGTCGCCGCGCTGATCGCGCCACATAAACATTCCATCTTTAAACAGGTCGGCACGACGGAAAAGCCGGATATCTTCGCGGGGAAGATCGCGGAAGGGCGGGTGGGAATCCTCGTGGACGGCTCGCCGATCGCGCTCACCGTGCCGTTCGTTTTGACGGAGGATTTTCAAAGTAGCGAGGACTATTTCGTGTCGCCTTTTATGGCGACGATCTTCCGCGCCATTCGCTTTATCGCGCTCGTGATCGCCATTCTGCTCCCCGCCTTTTACGTTTCCGCGCAGCTTTTTAAAATGCAACTCGCCCCGATCGGACTGATGCTCACGATTATGTCGGGCGTGAAGGAATTGCCCTTGTCGCCGAGCTTGGAAATGATGGTCGTTTTGCTGCTTTTGGAGATCTTGAAGGAGGCGAGCATACGAATGCCCAAATACGTGGGAATGTCGCTATCCGTCGTCGGCGCGCTCGTGCTCGGCGAAACGGCGGTGAACGCGGGGTTTTTATCCACGCCGACGATTATCGTCGTGGCGTTTTCGGGGATCTGCTTATACACTGTGCCCAACTTCGTGGAAACGGGGAGTATTCTCCGCTGGATATTCTTGATCATAGCGGGGAGTATCGGTCCGTTCGGGGTGGTGCTGGCGCTCGCGTTCGTGCTGTATTATCTGCTTGCCACCGACGCCTTTCACGCGCCCCTGCTTGCGCCTTTTTGCCCGTTTACGCCTCGGGATATGCGCGACGCGATCGCGAAATACAATATGCAGAGCCTAAGTAAGCGACCGAGCGTGTTCGGCTCGGAAAATAAAACGCGTATGCGGTTTGGAGAAAAGAAAACGAAAAAGGAGAACTAATTTTGCTCAAAGCCCTTCGCGCCGCGTTTGCCCGCGGCGCAACCGATAAAAATTCCGCCCTTACCTTCCGAAAGGGCGCGCCCGTGGCAAAGCCGCAGGTGAATTGCCGTCAGCTTTGCTTTTTCGCGGCGTTTTTTCTGCCCGTTTCCAAGCTTTTGGAAGCGCCGTCCTTGCTCGCCCGCTACGCGGCGGGCGATCTGCTCGTGCCCGCGCTGACGCACTATCTTTTGCAAACGCTCGCGCTCGCCTTGCTTTTGCTCGTGCTCTCAAAGCTGGATAAGCCGCTTTTACAGGCGATCGCCGAAAAATTCGGACGATGGACGGCGAAAATTATTTGCTTTTTATACGTGGCGTATTTTCTTTTTTCCGCGCTGTTGCCCCTTTTGGATCTGGAAAAATTCGTGTACGCGGCGTTCTACGACACCGCGCCGACGAGCTTCACCTTCGCGCCGTTTTTTCTGCTCAGCGCGTATTTTTGCGTGAAGGGCTTGAAAGCGCTTGCAAGAAGCGCCGATTTGAGCCTGTTTTTATTTCTGTTTCCCTTTCTCGCGCTGATGGCAATGAGCGTGGGGCAGACGGATTTTACCGCCGTTTTGCCCGTGTTCGGCGAGCCGTTCAAGGGAGTTTGGAAAGGCTTCACGGCAACCGCGCCGCACTTTTCCGACGTCGCGTTGTTTTTGCCCCTGTTTTGCGGGTATCGCTATAAAAAAGGGGACGGAAAAAAGATCGTCGCTTCTTATTGGGCGGGCGCGGCGTTCGTGCTGTTCTTTCTCGTCGTGTTTTTGGGGCTTTTCACCACCCTCGCCCCGCACGAGCACTACGCCTTTATCAAGGTCGCACAGTATTTCCCCGCGCTCGGCACGGTCGGGCGGCTGGATTTGTTATTCTCCTATTTTCTCACGGTGATCTTGTTTTTCTACGGCTGTTTGCCCGTGCTGTATACCGTGGAGTTTTTTTCGGCGGGGATAAATTCGGATAAACGGGTGCTGCCGTCCGCCGTTTTAAATTTCGCGCTCCTTATTTTCGTCTTTTATTTCAATCAACGCTATAACGCGGTTTATAAGATTTTCAAAAACGCGTACCCCGTGTTTTGGGCGTTCTCAGTCGCGATTCCGATTCTTTCGCTTTTCTTATTGCTTAAAAAGCCGAAAAAGCAAAAGGAAGGGGGCAGGGTTGAGGCGAAGGAGAAAAAGGAGGAGAAAAATGCATAATCGGAACACGGTACGCTATTATATTCTGCTATTCGCGTTGTTTTTCGTGATGTTCATTTCCAACGATTTCGGGCTTATCGACGTGGAAAAAACGGCGATCGTGATGGCGGTGGGGATCGATCGGGAGGAGGATACTTTTATCGTCACTTCGCAAATCGCTCTTCCCGAAGAAAGCGGGCAGGGCGCGTCCAAAACCACGCAAATGGTCAGCCGCGGCAAGACGGTCGCGGCGGCGTTCGAGGAGATCAACGACAAAACGGGTTGGTATCCCAAGCTCGTGTTTTGTAAGCTCATTCTGCTCGGGGAAAACGCGGTCAAGGAAAACGTGTTCGACGCGCTGGATTTTTTTCTTAGAAACGAATACGTTTCCGACGATTGTCTGCTCGCCGTCTGCGACGGGATCTCCAAGGATTTTCTGAACGTAAAGACCCCGACGAACGGGGTGAGCTCGGTGGCGATACAAGCGATTTTATCCGCGCACGCGGAGCGGGTGGGCGCGGTGATGCCGAACACCTTGCGCGAGTTTTCCGCCTCGTCCTTGGGGGATAGCAAAAGCGGGTATTTGCCCGTCGTACGGATAGAAACGCCGCAAGAGAATATCGGCGGGGAAACGGGCGAGCCTAAAAACCCTTCGGGCGGAGCGGATCAATCGGGAGAGGCGAAAAGCTCGGGCGGAGCAGGCTCAACGGAAGGCGCGGGCAGTTCGGGCACGCAACCCACGGAAAGCGAAAAGGTGTTTATCGTGAGCGAAACGGCAACTTTTTTCGAGGGAAGGCAGGTCGGCTCGCTTTCCAAAGAAGAAACCTTCGCGTTCGGCGCGCTGAAAAGCGATTTAAAGCTCGCGCCGTATACCGTGGAAACGGACGGGGAATCGTATACGCTCACCATCAAGCACAACGCGCCCGAGGTGAAGCTTAATATCACGGACGAGGGCGTGGCGAGGCTGAAAGTGGACGTGACCCTCACCGCGAGTATCGCGGACTTTTCCAAGGCGAAGGACGAAAATCAAATCCGCGACGTGGGCGCAGTGCCGAAAAAGGTGCTCGACGGCGCGGGAGAAAAGCTCAAAGGCGAGATCGAAGCGACGATCAAAGCCGCGAACGAGGCGAATTGCGATCTTTTGGGCGTGACGGATATGCTGAAAAAATACGAAAATAAATACTACGAAGCCTTCAAACAGGATATCCTTTCCCGCCTTTCGACGTCGGTGAAGGTGAAATTTAAAAGTATTCGATAAAACCGATAAAATCCAAAGGAAAGGGATTTTAATGCGGAATGCTTAATGCATAATGCAGAATGATTGTATAAATCTTACCGCCACTCTGCATTTTGCACTCTGCATTTTGCATTAAAAAACTCTCTTTTTCCAAAATCCCCCGAAATCCCGTTGACAAACGCTGTTTTATATGCTATACTAAAAATGTTGATTTGTCAACAAGGAGAAAATAAAAATGCAGGAACGCTTTAAAATTTTCACGGTTTTGATCGCAAAAATCAGCCGTTCGATCCGCAGGATCAAGACGGAAGAGATGGCGGAGTTCGATTTAAAGAGCCCGCACGTATCTTGTCTTTATTATTTATATAAGGAAAAAAGCCTGACGGCGAAAGAGCTTTGCGATATTTGCGACGAGGACAAAGCCGCCGTTTCCCGCTCGCTTGATTTTTTGGAAACGAACGGATATCTCGCCGCCTCCGACGCGGCGAAAAAACGCTATAAAACCCCGCTTTTTCTCACGGAGAAGGGAATGCGTATCGGCGCGGCGATCGCGGAAAAAATCGACGATATTTTAGCGAAGGCAAGCGCGGGATTGAGCGAGGAGCACCGCGAAATTTTGTATAAAAGCTTAACGCTGATCAGCGATAACCTGGAAAAAATTTGCGAAACCTACGAAGGAGAAAATAATGCTTAAACTTATGGTGGATTCCGCTTCGGATATCAACGCGAAGGAAGCGGAAGAGCTCGGCGTGATTTTAATGCCGATGATCGTCGGCTTCGGCGAAGAGGAATATCTCGACGGGGTAGATCTTCTGCCTACGCAATTTTACGAAAAACTTATCGAGGGCGACGAATTGCCCAAAACTAGCCAGATCACCCCTTTCCGCTTCGAAGAGGCGTTTGAAAAGGCGACGGCGGACGGCTCGGAGGTCGTCGTGATCACGATCTCGTCTAAGCTTTCGGGCACGTACGCGGCGGCGGTGCAGGCGGCGGAAAAATTCGAAGGAAAGGCGTTCGTCGTGGACAGTATGAACGCTTGTATCGGCGAGCGGTTGTTGCTTGAATACGCGCTCAGGCTTCAAAAGGAAGGCAAAACGGGCGCGGAAATCAAAGCCGAGCTCGACCGCGTGAAGGGCAAGATCAACGTGATGGCGCTCGTGAATACGCTCGAATACTTAAAAAAAGGCGGCCGCGTTTCGGCGGCGGTGGCATTTGCGGGCGAGCTTTTGTCGATTAAGCCCGTCGTGGCGGTCGTGGAAGGGGAAGTCAAGCTGATCGGGAAAGCCTTAGGTTCGAAAAAAGGGAACAATCTTTTGAATACGCTGGTCGCGAAAAAAGGCGGAATCGATTTTTCAATGCCCTACGGCGTGGTGTGGTCGGGCTTGAACGATTCTATGCTGCAAAAGTATTTAAAAGACAGCGAATCGCTCTGGAAAGGGCAGACGGAGAAAGTACCCGCGTATTTAATCGGCAGTACGATCGGCACGCACGTAGGACCGGGCGCGATCGGCGTGGCGTTTTTTGAAAATTGAACGGATTTTAAGTCAATGCAAAATGCAGAGTGCAGAATGCAAAATGATCGTATAAATTCTACCGCCATTCTGCATTTAGCATTATGCATTCTGCATTAAAAAAGAAGCGTTTTATCCGAAGATAAAACGCTCCTTTTTTTATTCTCTTTTCTTAAAACGCTTTGCCTGCCGAGCCGAGCACGTTCACGATCTTGTGCTTGACCATTTCCTTCATCAACGCGCGTGCGTCGGTGAGGTATTGACGGGGGTCGAAATGACCGGGCTGCTGCGCGAAGTGCTTGCGGATCGCCGCCGTGAACGCCACGCGAAGGTCGGAGTCGATATTGATCTTGCAAACCGCCATTTGCGCCGCTTTTCTAAGCTCGGATTCGGGAATCCCGATCGCGTCGGGCATATGTCCGCCGAATTGATTCACGATGGCAACCTTGTCTTGGGGTACGGACGAAGCGCCGTGCAACACGATAGGGAAGCCGGGCAATCTCTTGCCGATTTCTTCCAAAATATCCAAACGAAGCTTAGGGTCTTGACCGGGCTTGAATTTATACGCGCCGTGGCTCGTTCCGATTGCGATTGCAAGGGAGTCGATTCCCGTTCTTTGCGTGAATTCTTCCACTTCGTCGGGCGAGGTGAATTGCGCGTCCGCCGCCGCTACGTTTACGTCGTCCTCAATCCCCGCAAGCTTTCCAAGCTCAGCTTCAACGACTACGCCGTGATCGTGCGCGTATTCGACGACTTTTTTGGTGATCGCGATATTTTCTTCCCAAGGATGGGAGGACGCGTCGATCATAACGGACGTGAACCCGCCGTCGATCGAGGCTTTGCAAATTTCGAAGTCCGCGCCGTGGTCGAGGTGCATAGCGATAGGAATATCGTTCGTTTCGACGGCAGCTTGCACGAGGTGCTTCAAATATACGGGGTTAGCGTATTTTCTCGCGCCTGCGGACACTTGCAGGATAACGGGGGATTTTTCTTCGTTCGCCGCTTCAACGATGGCTTGGATCATTTCCATATTATTCACGTTGAAAGCGCCGATCGCGTACTTACCCGCGTAAGCTTTTTTGAACATTTCTGTCGTAGTAACCAAAGGCATAATTTATTCCTCCAAGATTAATTTTTCGTCGTGTTTATTATAGACTATTTTGCATAAAAAAGCAAACGAAAAGAGGGCGAGGGGCAAAAATTTTTTAAAGGGTCGGCGGGAAAGCCTCGTAGGGGCGTACGCGTAGCAATATATATAATGTATTATTAAAGCCGAGGCGGCGGGATTTAGCGCGAGAAAACCCCGTAAAAAACGAGAAAATAAAAAAATTTTAAAAATTTTAAAAAAAATTGAAAAACTTGACTCAAAACAGCTTGACTAAAATTCCGTTTCATAATACAATTAGAAGGCAAGTTGCGACGAGCCCTTGAATTGCCCGTTTTTCCCCGTTAGTTGAACGGCTTTCAAGTAGCAAAACGCGCCTGCAAAACAAAAAGAGAAAATATACGAAAAGAAGGAGTAACATAGTATGAAAACCTATATGGCTCACGCCGAAACGGTTGAAAGAAAGTGGTACGTAGTAGACGCGGCAGGCGTGACCCTCGGTCGTCTTGCGACCCGTGTTGCAACCGTGCTTCGCGGCAAGAACAAGCCCACCTTCACCCCCAATGTTGACACGGGCGATTTCGTGATCGTGATCAACACCGACAAGGTCGTTTTGACGGGTAAGAAGTTGGAAGATAAATTTTATAGATACCACACCGGTTATATCGGCGGTTTGAAAGAAATTCCCTACAAGAAATTGATGGCGGAAAAAAGCGACCTTGCCGTATACGAAGCGGTGAAAGGTATGTTGCCTAAGAACAGCCTTGGCAGAGCGATGATCAAAAAGCTTCGCGTTTACAAAGGCGCAGAACACAACCACGCGGCTCAGAAACCCGAAGTGCTGAAAGTTGATTAAGGAGAGAATTGAGATATGGCAAAAGCAAATTTGAAAAAGAAGCTTCAATTCTGGGGTACGGGCAGAAGAAAGAAGGCTATCGCCCGCGTTCGCCTGATTCCCGGCGGTAACGGCACGATCGTGATCAACGACCGCGCGTTCGAAGACTATTTCCCTCAGGGAACTTTGCAGTACATCGTGAAACAGCCCCTTGCCGCGATCGAAGTGGAAGGCAAGTACGATATTTTCGTAAACGTCGTTGGCGGCGGGTACACGGGTCAAGCAGGCGCGATTCGTCTTGGCGTAGCGCGTGCGCTTTTGGAAGCGGAAGAAGGTTGCCGTCCCGTCCTTAAAAAGGCAGGATTCCTCACGAGAGACCCTCGTTCGAAGGAAAGAAAGAAGTACGGCTTGAAGAAAGCTCGTCGCGCACCTCAGTTCTCGAAGAGATAAAAAAACGGAAAACAGGACTCGTTCCTGTTTTTCTTTTTTTAATGAGTGCGCGACGAGCAAAGAAAATAGGGATCCCGAAAAAAGACGAAGTATTTTTTTGGGAAGAGGAAGGGCATCGGCGCATACGCGGAATTTTTCATTTTGAAAAATTTCGGTGCGCATAGATAGCCCTGACGAGCACCTCAGTTCTCGAAGAGATAAAAAACGGAAAACAGGACTCGTTCCTGTTTTTCTTTTTTTAATGAGTGCGCGACATATATATTCGTGGCATATATATTTTTTACGCGCACGCGCGACATATATATAATATAATAAAGCGACCGCAAAAACGGTCGCTTAACTTTTGATTATTCGTCCTTTTTCTCCTCGGCGGGTGCTTCGGGGACTTCGGGCGATTCGTCGGTTTCGTAGTCCTCGGGATGCAAGGACTTATTTTTTTGCTTGCAGACGTACATAAGGCTGAAAAAGAGAAAGGCGGCGAGCGCCGAAACGATCGCGGCGTTCCAGTCGATCAAAATGCCGAGCGGGAAAACTCCCGCAACGAAAATTGCCGACAAAATCGTAAAAATAATTTGAAGCTTTAAATACATAATATTCTCCGAAAGTCTTTATTTTCCCTTATTGTAGCACGGAAAGAGGGGAAAAGTCAAGAAAAACCCGCTTTCGATAAAAAAAGTAAAAAAATTTTAAAAAAGATGAAAAAACCTTGATAAAATATTTGACAATCCCATTTGAATGTGATAAGATAGTCAAGCTGTCTTTCAGAAAGCGCCGTCGCAAACGACAAAACCCCCGCGACGGAAAAAATTTAAATTTTTTTAAAATTTTTAAAAAAAGTTGAATTTTTTGCTTGACAAAGGCGATCGACTTGTGATATGATATACAAGCTGTCGTCGCGAGGGGATAGCAAACCGAGGCTGTGGCTGAGGTAAAAAGCAGATTAAAAATAGAATAAGAAAGAAATGAGATTTATTTGACAATAGTGCAAATGAAGGTAATTTCCGTTAATTTAGAAAAGCAAGAAGTACTTGAAAAAGTAACCTTGAAAGCAAGTCAGCAAAGATAATGACAAAAAAGAAAAATCGTTAGAGCCGTTGTTACCGAGAGGTAGCGACTTTAAACAATTAAACTTAAGAGTTTGATTCTGGCTCAGG
>JAZRHC010000024.1:0-5203 GCA_045644545.1 Candidatus Scatosoma sp.
GGAAAGCAAGTGCGATATCGCTACCCTGCAAGGCAGCGTTGCCATTGTCATCGGCAGCGAAGGGGGCTTTTCCCGTGAAGAAGCAGTGCTGGCAAACGATAAGGGGTTTGCATCCGTAACGCTCGGCAAACGCATTTTGCGTGCTGAAACGGCGGCGGGTGCTTTGTCCAGCGTGGTAATGTTCTCGTTGGGAGAATTGCGATGAGAGCGGTCGTTTATACCCTTGGTTGTAAAGTCAACGATGTGGAGAGCGGTTCGATTATCCGCGGTTTGGAAACGCTGGGGTATGAGGTGTTCCGTGATTTGGTCGAGGCAGATTTATACGTAATCAATACCTGCGCGGTAACGGCGGAGGCAGAACGGAAAAGCCGCCAAACGGTCGGCAAGGCGTTGAAGCAGAATCCCCAAGCGAAGGTGCTCGTGTGCGGGTGCGCTTCCGAAAAATCGCCGAAGGCGTTTTTTGAAAAGGACGAACGGGTGATCGCCGTGATCGGAGCGCAAAAGAAAAACCGCGTTCTGGAAATCGCGGCGGCGGGCTTCGACGAGGCGCTTTGCGGAATGCGCGTTGCGGAAAGCGACGGGACGTACGAAGAAATGCCCGTGCCCGAGTGCTTGAAAACGCGGAATTTCGTGAAGATACAGGACGGTTGCAATCGGTTTTGCTCGTATTGCGTAATTCCCTATCTTCGCGGTCGGTCGCGCTCGCGAGCCCTTGAAAGCGCGACGAAGGAGATTTTGGAAAGCAACGCGCAAGAAACTGTGGTGACGGGGATCGATATTTCCGATTATAAGGACGGGGAACGCGATCTCGCCGATCTGCTTTACGCCGTGAAGGAAGCCGAAACGCGGATTCGGCTGGGGTCGATAGAAGTGGGGCTGATTACCGAACGGTTTTTAAAGGCTTGCCAAGCGGTGAAAAATTTCGCTCCGCAGTTTCATTTATCCTTGCAAAGCGGGTCGGATAAAGTGTTGCGGTCTATGAATCGGCGGTATACGCGGGGGGAATACCTCGAAAAGTGCCGTATGATCTACGCGGCGTTCCCGTTTGCCGCGATCACGACGGATATTATCGTCGGATTCCCGACGGAAACGGAAGAGGATTTTTCGGATTCGCTTGCCATCGTGGAAGAAGCGGGTTTTGCGCAGATACACGCCTTTCCCTATTCCCCGCGCGAGGGCACGAATTCGTATAAAAAATATAAAGAATTGCCGTTTTCCGTGAAAAAGGAGAGGCTGGACAGGCTGCTTTTAAAGGGCGCGGAGCAAAAAGAACGGTATATGAAAAAGTTTTTGGGTCGGGCGTTGGAGATCGTGCCCGAAAATTGCTTCGACGGCGTGACGGAAGGGTATTCGGAAAATTATATCCGCGTGTACGTAGAGGGGGATTTGGAAAAACGCCCCACCCGTGTACGCGTTGAAAGGCTGTTTAAAGACGGCGTGTTCGCCGTTTTGGATAAAGAATAAAAGGAGAAACGAAAATGGAAAACTGTATTTTTTGCAAGATCGTAGCGGGAGAAATCCCCTCGCCGAGGGTTTACGAGGACGAAAAAATGATCGTGATCAACGATATCGAGCCCAAGGCAAAAAAACATTATTTGTGTATTCCGAAGTTGCATTTTGCGCGGCTTAACGAGATGGACGGCGAAAAGGCGGAAACGCTGAAATATTGCTTTGAAAAGATCGCCGAGCTCGAAGAAACGCTCGGGCTTTCAAAGGGCTATCGCGTGATGATCAATCAAGGCGAAAACGGCGGGCAGACGGTGGAGCATTTGCATATTCATTTGCTTGGCGGCGAAAAACTTCAAGATTTTTAAAAATTTTTCGTTTAAAGAATAAAAAATCGGGCAATAATCCCTTTCGCGAGATCGCGGGAGGGATTTTTTATGCGATATAAATTGCTTCGGGCGGTCGGGCTGTTTTTTGCGCTTTTGGTATTATCGTGCGCGTTCACGGCTACGGCGGCGGCTCATTCGGTGAAATTGAAATTTTCCTGCCCTGCCTTGGGCGAAGGGAAACGGACGTATTATTTGTATTCCGCGTCCTCGCAGGCGGAGATCAGAGAAACGGTCGCGCTCGGGGAGCTTGCGTTCGTCGAGGGCGAGAGCGTGGAGTATTCCATTCTCGCGGAAGCGGACGAGGAACAGATCGCGCGGGAGCTTTTGAAAGAGCTGGGCGGCGAGTTGCTGTTCACGGAAGAAGCGTGCGGCGCGACTTCCTACTACGCCTACGCGCCCGAATTATACGAAGGGATCAAGGTCAAGGGGGTTAGGGTAAATTTACAAATCGCGGTGAAAAAGGGCGGGGTTGCCGTGGGGAGTCCTATGATCTTCGGAGGGTATTGAAAGAGGTGAAATTTAAAAATTAAAAAATTCGGCGTATAAAAGCCGAAAGGGGTGGAAATAATCTACATACAATACATTTTCGGAGGCTAAAAATGAGAAAAGAAAACGAGAACGAAAACGGAAAAAACAAAAAGCATTGGCGGGAGTCCGTGAAGGATAAGAAATTTTATCTGTATACGGTGATCGGTTGTGCGGTCGCGCTCCTCTCGCTTGTGATCGTGGCGGTTACGATGTCGATCGTCGGCGAGGACAAGCCGTCGGTCAATACGGGCACGAACGTGGAACAACCCGACGACCCCAACGACTCTACGGGAGGCGAAACGCCCGACGACGGCACGGGTACCGGCGGCACGACGGGGGGCGACGATCAGCCTGTGGACGGACAGCCCGACGATATGATTTTGCCCGTAGAAGGGGTTGCCGTTTCGACGGAGTACGAGTTCTATTATAACCAGACCTTGAACCGTTATTATTTGCACGAGGGGCTTGATTTCGCCACGGAAGCTGGCGCGGAAGTCGTGGCGGTGCAAGGCGGCGTGATCGAGAGCATTTATACCGACGAGCTGTTGACTGGTACGGAAATTATCGTTGACCACGGCGAGGGGTTAAAGAGCGTATATCGGTTCGTGAACGCGGCGGAGGGCTTGGAAGTTGGGGCTTCGGTCGAGCGCGGACAAGTGATCGCGACGGTTGCGGAAGCGGTCGGCGACGAGTATAAGGACGGCGCGCACCTGCATTTCGAGGTGTTGAAGGACAACAAAAACGTCGATCCTACCACGTATTTGACCTTGGAAGAAAAATAAGAAAAAGGGAAGCCTGCGGGCTTCCTTTTTCCAATGTAGAAAGCAGAATGCAGAATGCAGAGTGCAGAGTGCAGAGTGCAGAATGGCGGTAGGGAATAATGCGGAATGCAGAGTGCAGAGTGCAGAATGATGGTAGGGAATAATGCAGAGTGCAGAGTGCGGAATGCAGAATGACGGTGGGGGGGGGGTAAAAAAAGGCATAAACGCGGGACGAGCCGCATACAATATTCTGCCGAAGAATTACGGCGGAGGATTTTAAAGTATGAAAAAATGGCTGTGCCTAGTGTTGGCGTTGATTTGCGGGGCGGCGTGTTTGCCGTTTGCTTCCGCGTGCCAAAAAGAGAAAAAGATCGCGGCGAACTACGAGATCGTGGCGGAGTATTCCCCCGAGCTTTCCACCGTCGCGGGGACGGTGAAAATAGAATTTACCAACCCCACCGAGCGCGCGCTCGAAACGCTCAAATTTAATCTGTATCCCAACGCGTATCGCGAAAACGCGCTGTATAAAGCGGTGTCGTCCTCGTATCAGAAAGCGGCGTATTATAACGGCAAAAGCTACGGGAGCATTGCCGTGCTGTCGGTGAGCGGGGCGAAGAGTTGGAGCGTCGGCGGCGAGGATAAAAATATCTTGCTCGTGGAGCTGGAAACGGCGCTCTATCCCGACGAAAAGACGGTCGTGGATATCGGGTTTTTGACGAAGCTCGCTTCCGTCAATCACCGCACGGGCGTGACGAAAAACGGAGTTAATCTGGGGAATTTCTTCCCGATCCTTTGCGGGCTGAAAGACGGCGCGTTTTACGAAAGCGTGTATTATTCGGACGGCGATCCTTTTTATTCGGACTGCGCGAACTACGAAATGAGCTTCGTTTTGCCCAAGGATTACGCGCTCGCTTCGACGGGGAGGGTGAAGGCGGAAAAGAGCCTTGAAAGCAAAAAGGAGTATACCGTGTGCGCGACGAACGTGCGGGACTTTGCCGTTTTCGCGAGCGAGAAGTACGACGTTTTGGAAAAGAAGATCGGCGGCGTGAAGGTGAAATATTATTATTATTCGGACGATAAAGCAGAGGCGCATTTTGAAACGGTTGGCAAGGCGTTTAAGTATTTTTCGGAAAGCTTTGGGGAATATCCGTATTCGGAATACACCGTCGCGCAGGCGGATTTTTGCTACGGGGGAATGGAATATCCCGCGATCACGATCGTCAATCCGTTTTTAACCGAAAAGGAGTATACGCACACGCTCGTGCACGAAACGGCGCATCAATGGTGGTACGCGGCGGTGGGGAGCGATCAAACGCTGAACGCTTGGCAGGACGAGGGGCTTGCGGAGTATTCGGCGAAGCTGTTTTTCGACGCGCACGGGGAACACGGCGTTTCGGGAAAGGCGCTCGTGGACGATTCGCTTGCGGCGGTGCGGGAATATTATCGGACGTACGGGAGCGTGTTCGGAGAGGCGGATACCCGAATGACCAGAAATTTGTCGGAGTATTTGAGCGAATACGAATACCGTTCGATTGCGTACGATAAGGGTATGGTTTTGTTCGATACCTTGCGGCAGAGCGTGGGGAAAAAGAAGTTTTCGGCGGCGCTCAAACGGTATTATAAGGATAATAAATTCAAGATCGCGACCCCTGCGAATTTGGTTGCGGCGTTCGAGCGCGCGGGCGTGGACGTGGCGGGGCTCGTGGAAAGCTTTACGAGCGGAAAAGGGATCGTGTAGAGGGCGATAGACTTTCGAAAAATTTTCAAAAATTTTTGCGTAAAACGCTTGCTAAAAAATTTTTTTGGGTGTATAATAAAGAAGTAGTGCGGTCGAGCCGAGTTTCGGCTTGAAATTTACTCCGCGCGGCGTTAGTGTTTTTAGGAGCGATTATGGACGCTGTTCCAAACCGAAGTTGCTTGAAAATTAAAGAAATTCTGCCGCGCCAGGGTGGTTTCGTGCCCTAAGGCTTCGGCGTGCTTGCACGCTTGGATTCAAGTACGTAATGCGCGGGCGGTTTTTCCCGCGTGTTTTTTTATGCTTTCGGGCTAATGCTAACGGCTCGGGCGTAAGAAAACGCC
>JAZRHC010000025.1:0-5035 GCA_045644545.1 Candidatus Scatosoma sp.
AACCTGTGAAGAAATAGGAAAAAATCCCTTGAATCGCTTGTCATTTTCGTTCGCGTGTGGTATAATGATAAGCGAATAAAATTTTAAAAGGGGGAATAAGGCGATGTTCGGATTCGATAGCGTGATGGATCGGGAGCAAGCAAGGCTTTTAAGCCCCGTCGTGCTCGCGTTCGTCGGCGACGCCGTGTATTCCCTTTATATCCGCGAACGGCTGGCGTTCCAAGGGGAAGGCAAGCTTTCCCAAATGCAGTCTACCGCCTCTAAGCTCGTTTCCGCGCGCGGGCAGAGCGCGTTTTTGGAAACGCTACTCCCCCTGTTCACCGAGGAAGAAGCGGAGATCTACCGTCGCGGGCGCAACGCAAAGAAAACGACGAAAAGCAAAAACGCTTCGGCGGGCGAATACAACCGTTCTACGGGCTTTGAAGCGGTGCTCGGGTATTTGTATATCGTCGGCGAGAAAGCGCGGCTCAGCGAACTTTTGAATATCGCGGACGAAGCGGTTTTTGAGGTGGAACGAACGCCCGCCGCGTTTAAACCCATAAAATAAAAGAGGAAAAAAATGAAAACGGAAGGCAGAAACGCCGTCGGCGAACTTTTAAAAACGAATAAAACGATAGACAAGCTTATGATCGAAAAGGGCGCGCAGGGCTCGTTATCCGTCATTTTTGCGGAGGCGAGGAAGAAAAATATCCGCGTGCAGTTCGTCGATCGTCAGGTGCTGGATAAAGAAAGCGAAACCCGCCGTCACCAAGGCGTGATCGCGTTTACGACCGACTACGAATATTTCGACCTCGACGATATTATCGAGAATAAAAAGAACCCCGAAAACGGCTTCGTCGTTCTCTGCGACGGTATCGAGGACGTGCATAATTTAGGCAGTATCTTGCGCGTAGCCGAATGTGCGGGCGCGGACGGAGTCGTGATCCCCAAATCGGGAAGCGCTTCCGTCACCGAAAGCGTGATCAGAATTTCCGCGGGCGCGGCGGAGCATATCAAGGTCGCCAAAGTTCCCAACCTCAACCAAGCGGTGGAAAAATTGCAGGCGAGTGGATACTGGGTCTATGCGCTCGAAGCGGGCGGCGAGGATATCTATAAAGAAAATTTCAAGGGCAATATCGCGCTCGTCGTCGGCGGCGAGGACAGCGGGGTAAAACGGCTCACGAAGCAAAAGAGCGATAAGATTTTGTCCATTCCCTTGCAGGGAAAAGTCAATTCCCTCAACGCTTCGGTGGCGCTCGGGATCGCGGCGTACGAAGTCGTGAGAAACCGACTCGGGCGGTAAATATTATGGGAAATTCAAGCAATAAAAAACGCAGCGACGAAGAGCTCGTTGAGCTTTCGCGAAAGGGGGATAAGCAAGCCACCGACGAGCTGATGCTCCGCTATTTCGGCGCGGTTCGAGGCAGAGCGCGCGGATTTTTCCTCGTCGGCGGGGAAACGGAGGACCTCATTCAAGAAGGTATGATGGGCTTATACCGCGCGATCGGGGATTATCAGCAAGGCGGCGGGGCGAGCTTTAAAAGCTTTGCCTATCTTTGCATTAACCGCCGTATTATCGACGCGGTAAAAACGTACGAGCGCAAGAAAAACGACCCCTTGAAAAACTATATTTCTCTTTTTTCGGGCGAGTGGGAAGACCCTACGCTGAGCCCCGAAGAAGAGGTCGTATCGCGGGAAACGCGGCGGGAATTTATGCGCGAAATGAGCGGCGTTCTCTCCGATTTCGAATTTCGCGTGATGGTAATGTATATGAACGGTATGTCCTGCGCGGAGATCTGCGAGTCCACGAAAAAGGATATGAAAAGCGTGGACAACGCGATCCAGCGCGGCAAGAAAAAACTCAGAGGAATTTTAACGAATAAACGATAAAGGAGAAGTAAATGGCGTATTTGGCTTTATACCGCACCTTCCGCCCGACCCATTTAAGCGAAGTCGTGCGGCAGGAACATATCGTCACCGTTTTGAAAAATCAAATCCAAACGGGCAGGGTGGGTCACGCGTATTTGTTCTGCGGTCCGCGTGGCACGGGCAAAACGAGTATTGCGAAAATTTTCGCCGCGGCGATCAACTGCGAAAGCCCCGTAAACGGCTCTTCTTGCGGTTCGTGCGCCACTTGTCGCGCCTTGAAAGACCCGTCAAATCTCGATATTTCCGAGATCGACGCCGCTTCGAATAACGGCGTAGAGGAAATGCGCGACCTGCGCGAAAAGGTGCAATATCCCCCCGTGGCGGGAAAGTATAAAGTTTATATTATCGACGAAGTGCATATGCTTTCGACGGGCGCGTTCAACGCGCTTTTGAAAACCTTGGAAGAACCGCCTTCCCACGCCGTGTTTATTCTCGCGACGACGGAAGCGCACAAGATTCCCGCGACTATTCTTTCCCGCTGTATGCGGTTTGATTTCAAACTCATTCCCCAAGAAGACCTTGAAAAACGCTTGAAATTCGTCTTTGACGAGATCGAAAAACCCTACGAAGAAGAGGCGGTTGTCGCGCTTGCGCGCGCGGGCGCGGGGAGTGTGCGCGATATGCTTTCGCTCGCCGATACCTGCCTTTCCTATTCGACGGGCAAGCTCACGTATAAGGACGTGACCTCCGTGATCGGTAGCGCCGATTCGGAGAGCGTGTATTCGCTTTTGAAAGCCGTGCTTGAAGGGAATGCGGGGGAAGCGTTCGTAAAGGCGGAAGAAATGCTTTTCGCGGGCAAAAGCGTGGGAATGCTCTTAAAAGATTTAATGAACGGGCTCAACGCTTGCACGATCGCAAAGACGTGTAAAAACGCGCAAAAATTGCTCGGTTTGCCAAATTCGGATTTTACGATTTGTAAGGCGATCGCGGATTCGACGGACGGGCACACCCTTCTTCGCGCGACGGAAATTTTTGCAAAAGTAGAACCCGATTTAAAATATTCCACCTCGCCGCGCGTGCTGTTTGAAACGGCGATCTTAAAGGCGAGTATGCCGCAGACGGAAACGACGCAGGAAGCGCTTTTGTCGCGTATCGCGCTTCTCGAAAAGAAGCTCGAAAACGGCGTTCCCGAGCGAAACGACGGGGGCAGGGTTGAGGTGAAACGCGAAATCCCCGCTCCGCCCGTATACGAGGTAGAGCCTCCGCCTATGGAAGAGCCCGTCTACGACGAACCCGTAGTTGCTCCGCCGAAAGCGGAAGCAAAACCTGCGCCCGTAAGCGTTTCCGCGCCTACGGCGGAGAAAAAAGAAGTCAAAGCCGCGCCTTCGGGCGATGCGAAAGCGGTGTTCGGCGCGTTTCTTCGCACCCTTCGGCGCACGGGCAGAAACGGCGTGCTTTTCACGATTTGTATGGATTTAGACTACGAATACGACGGCGATATTTTCGTCCTTTCCACCACGAGCGAAACGATGTACCGTTCGCTGAAAAAGGAAGATCACTACGCGCTCGTCAAGCAGTCGTTCGAGGCGATCGGCGTGAGCGAGGAGAGGTTTGATATCCGACTTCGCGGCAAGCAAAAGGACGAGTTTCAAAAGCAGATGAACGAGCTGAAAGAAACGTTTCCGAATACGAAAATAGAAATCAAATAACCAAGCTTTAAGGAGGAGAGATTATGGCAGGATTCAAAGGCGGCAACGGCAATATGCAAAACCTTATGATGCAAGCGAAAAAAATGCAAGAGGAGATGGAAAAAACCGCGGAGCTTTTAGACGATTGGGAAATCGTCGGCACGGCGGCGAACGAGGCGGTCGTCGTGTATATGAACGCGAAAAAGATCATTAACGGCGTCGAGCTCGACGAAAGCGTCGTCGATCCCACCGACGTGGAAATGCTGGAAGATCTGATTATGGCGGCGATCAACGACGGCTATTCCAAAGCCGATAAGGTCTACGAGGAAAAAATGGGCAGATACGGCAATATGGGCGCGCTCGGGGGAATGTTGTAAGGAATGGATATTTTTATAGAGCCTATCGGCAAGCTCGTCAACGAGTTTTCCAAGCTTCCCGGCGTGGGCAAAAAAACGGCGCAACGCTACGCGTATAAAATTATCGATATGTCCGACGAGGAAGTTCGCGAGTTCGTCGAAGCGGTCACGGGCGTAAAACGGAGGGTGCGTTATTGCGAGATCTGCGGGAATTTTTCCGAGGAAAAAACCTGCGGCGTTTGCAAGACCCGCGAGAGCGACTGTATTTGCGTGGTGAAAGAGCCCAAGGACGTGGCGGCGATCGAAAAACTGCACGAGTTTAAAGGGGTGTACCACGTTTTGCACGGCGTGATCGATCCGATGGCGGGGGTCGGCCCGAACGATATCCGCGTGAAAGAACTGCTTGCGCGCTTGCAAAAAGGAAACGTAAAAGAAGTGATCGTCGCGACAAACCCCGACGTTTCGGGCGACGCGACGGCAATGTATATCGCGAAGCTTATCAAGCCGCTGGATATCACGGTTACCCGCCTTGCGCACGGGATTCCCGTCGGCTCGGAAATCGAGTATACCGACGACGTTACGCTCGCGCGCGCGTTTGTAGTGCGCAATCAAATTTAAGGGGTAGAGCATGAAAGTATCTGTGTTTGGTTGTGGGCGTTGGGGTTCGTTTATAGGCTGGTATTTAGTGAATAACGGACACGACGTTATACAGTGGGGTACTGCTGGTAATTATAGCTTTGATATACTAAAGAACACGGGCAGAAATGAGTACGTTGAACTTGATAGTAGAATAAATCTTTGTTCTGACCTAAAATTTGCATTAGAGAATAGTGAAGTTATCGTAATTTCGATAAGCGCACAAGCGTTGCGCTCTTTTATGCAAAGAGTTGTGGAATACGATATTTCAGACAAGAAATTCGTTTTGTGCATGAAAGGTATAGAAATTGATACGGGAAAACGCCTTTCAGAAGTTGTGATTGAAAGCGGTGTGGATAGGGATAACGTTGCTGTTTGGGTTGGCCCAGGTCATATTCAAGCCTTTACAAAAGGCTATCCTAACTGCATGGTAATCGATTCAAATAATAAAGAATTAGTTAAGTTTTTGGCGGATAATTTGCGTGGGGATTTAATTAGATTTTATTA
>JAZRHC010000026.1:0-43735 GCA_045644545.1 Candidatus Scatosoma sp.
GCAACGCTTCTACTGCAAGTGCTGCGGTACAGCTTTTCCCTCGCGCCAGTCCTACAAGTATTTTACTTGTTGTTGAGATGATACCACACGTATAAATCTTCTTTTTCCCTATCTTTTCTTCCGTAAAATCCATACTCCATATTTCATAATGCATTCTTGCTTTTTCGCATAACTGCATATATAAATTTTCATGTATGTATTTTTCAGTGTTTTCACTGGTATGTACGTTTTTACACTTCTTTCTCCCGTATTTGGAGCGTAAACCCATTTGCTTTAATATACCGCTTATCTTTCTCTCGGAATAATGAATATCTTCCTTTTCCAGTTCTTGTTTTATAATTCTTCTACCAAAACTGCCGTTATGTAAAAGAAATATGCGGTATACCGTATCACATTCTTGTTGCGTATAACAAGGACGTTTGGGGTGAACTGTGCGATAATAATAACTGGATCTCGCAATCTTTAATAGTTTGCATACTTTGCTTGCGGAATACTGCGTCAATTGCTTTACCGCAAACTCTATTCTTTCTGATTGCGACTTGCAAAGTATGCCGTTGCTTTTTTTAAGATTTCATTCTCCATTTTTACGTCTGCAAGTTCTTTTTGCAAACGCTTAATCTCATCTCCGCGAGCAACGCCTTTTTCCTCAAACGCTTTCTCGCCGTTGGCTTTAAATTCTTGTACCCAACGATACACCGTTTGCCGATCTACGTTGAGCATTACAAAAATATCTTTGGGGCGCATTGTTTTACTCAGCATTAAATAAACTGCGCTGAGTTTGAATTCTTTTGTATAGTGTTTACATTGTCCTTTGGGCATAAAAGTCTCCTCCGTATTTCTATTATACTTGTCATTTGACTTTTTGTCCAATTATTTTATACCACTTTCATGCTCCTCAGAATGACAGGGAAATGCAGAATGCAGAGTGCGGAATGCAGAATGGCGGTAGGAAAGAATGTAGAGTGCAGAGTGCGGAATGCAGAATGGCGGTAGGAAAGAATGCAGAGTGCAGAGTGCGGAATGCAAAATGAAGGTAGGATTTTTTCAATCATTTTGCATTTTGCATTGAGCATTATGCATTTAAAAGGTCGAGGGGATTCTTCGACTTCGCTCAGAATGACGGGGTAGGAAGAATAAATTTTGGAAATTGTTGGAAAAATTTTAAAAAGTGGCATAATGCTGTCATATTTTATATGCTATACTACTTTCAAATACGAACAAATGTTCGGATTTTTGCGAAAAAAGTGGCAGTCAGGACTGGACAAATCGGAAATTCGTGGCATAATGGTTGCGCCGACGGGTACAAGACGGCTGAAAGAAACAAGGAACGACAAGAAAGGCAGGTGAGTAAGTTGGACAGTTACGTAAAAGCGATTTTATATACCTATCCCAAAATGCAGAAGATGAAGGAGGATTACGAAGTACATATTCGAAATAAAGCGTACTTTTCCTACACGGGAAGCACGGCGACGGATAAGCTTTGCGAGTATATCGCGGGGCAAATTTTGGAGCTTCGCACGCTCGAACGCTTAAAGGCGATCGTGGACGGGATATGGCAAAAGCTTACGGAAACCGAGCGTTTTTTGGCGGAGCTTAAATATTTCGGAAAATCGAAAAAGACGACCGCCGAAGCGATCGCCGCAAGAGGCGAAGCGTTTTTAAAGAAAAAATTCGAGAGCTTGAAAAGCCAGCGAAATTATTTCCGCAGACAAGAGCGGCTTTTAAAGAAAATCGGCGCGTTTTTGCGCGGAGCGGGGATCACCGAGGAAACGTTTTTAAAGGAGTTTGCCTGTATCGCCGTGCTACGGCTTGCCTATCGCTTCGTGAAGGCGGGCAAGGAAAAACGGGTGAATAAAAAGGAAAAGCAGTTTATTCTTCGGGATCGTAGGGCTGACGGCGGGGAGATCGCAGCAGAATCGCCGCGAGCAAAGGAACTAACAGGCAAAGAAGAATGAGGATCGTCGTTTGCACGGGCGAAGAGCTGCTTTTCGAGCTTTCTTTATTTTCCCCCGACGGCGCGGAAGTCGTTTGGTCTTGAAGGTGCTCGTAGTATTCCCCGTTTTCGGGATAGGAAAAGGAGTCGGGGCGGGGCAGATAGCCGAACGCGCCGTCTTGCAAAACGTAGCAATAGGTTTCCGAACCGATCTTATAATCGCCGTAGTAGGCGCAGCTTTTCGTGATTTGCGTTAAGAAGGGCGCGCCCGTCGCGCCGTCGAGCGTGTAGGTGACCTCGAAGGTTTTGTATAAGTAGGGTTTGGTCGGCGTATAGTCCACGAAAGTGAGCTCCGCCGTTTTGCAATAGCCCGTGAGCGTTTGGGAATCGGCGGCGTTCTCCCCGTATTCGACTTTGCAATAATCCGTCGCCACTTCGAGGACTTTCACAAAATAGCTTTTCGGGAGCGTAAAAAGACCCTTTCGTTCGGTTTTGTCCGAATAGAAATACGTTTCGTCGCCTAACACGCAGGCGTAGGAACTCGTCGTTTCCGCAACCGCTACGCGAACGGGCAGGGCGGGAAAAAGAAAAAATAAATATAGGAGAGGCGCAATTGCCGACAATAATAATCGTTTCATAAGCTTTATTATAAAATAAGGAAAGAGTTTGTTTTTGGCAGTTTGACGGAGATTATGAGAGAGATTGTAGAAAAATTACGGGAGATAGAAGCCGAACAGGCTCGGCGAAAGCAAGAGGACAAGCTGGCGGCGTATAACGCGGGCGAAAAGCGGCACGAAAAGCAGATCGCCTTTCATAAATGCACTAAGCGCAACCGTTGGGTGTTCGGCGGAAACAGATCGGGAAAGACGGAGTGCGGGGCGGTGGAATGCGTGTATCTTGCGCGGGGAATTCACCCCTATCGCAAAAATAAAGCAGGGGTTGCGGGGTGGGTGGTGTCGCTTTCGGCGCAGGTGCAACGGGACGTGGCGCAAAAGAAGATCTTGCATTATTTAAGAAAGGACTGGATCGAGGAGATCGTGATGCTGAGCGGGCGCAAGGATTCCCCCGAAAACGGCGTGATCGATTTTATACGGGTGAAAAGCGCGCTCGGCGGGAGCTCGGTGATCGGGTTTAAAAGCTGCGATCAGGGGCGGGAAAAGTTTCAGGGCGCGTCGCTGGATTTCGTATGGTTCGACGAAGAGCCGCCCGAGGATATTTATACGGAATGCCGTATGCGCGTGATGGACAGGGCGGGCGAGGTGTTCGGCACGATGACGCCGCTCAAAGGCTTGACCTTTTTATATCGGGAAATTTATATGAACCGCCACGACGACCCCGAGGTGTGGTATGAGTTTATGGAATGGAAGGACAATCCCTATCTTTCCGAAAAAGAAGTGGCGGCGATGGAAAAATGCTTAGACGAGCCGCAGCTGCAAGCGAGAAGATACGGGCGGTTTGCCACCGCCGAAGGGCTCGTTTATCCCGAGTTCGACGAGCGGGTGCACGTGATCGAGCCGTTTGCCGTGCCGAAAGAGTGGCAGGACGAAATTTCCATCGACCCCGGGCTGAACAATCCCTTGTCGGCGCATTGGTACGCGGTGGATTACGACGATAACGTATACGTGATTTACGAGCATTTCGCGGCGGGGAAGGATATCGATTTTCACGCGGCGGAAATCAAGCGGATCTGCGGGCTGCTCGGGTGGAAAACGGACGGCAAAGGGCGGGTTTCGGCGTTGATCGACAGCGCGGCGAAGCAACGGACCTTGGCGGGGGTGAAAAACGTGTGCGAGCTGTTTTACGAGCGGGATATTTTGGTGAATCCGAACGTGGAAAAGGATTTGTTCGCGGGGATCGCGCGGGTGAAAAGCTATTTAAATCAAGCGAACGGCTTGCCGAATATTTATATTTTCAACACCTGCGTGAATTTGATTCGGGAGCTGAAAGGGTATTTTTGGGGGAGCGGGGATACGCCGAGGAAAACGGACGATCACGCGCTAGACGAAATGCGGTATTATTTGATGGCGCGCCCGAAAAAGAGCCCGCTCGAAACGGAAAAGAGCGTTATTCAACGGGATAAGGAGCGAAGGCTTAGGGCGCTTCGCGCGAAACGAATATAAGGAGGTAAACGAGTGGCGAAAAAACGACGGGAGCAGATCGGCGACGCGCTTTTAAAGGTAGCGCTGGGGTGTAGCGTAGAGGAGGTGACGGAGGAATACGCGGAGACGGACGGAGAGCTTCGGCTGACCAAACGGAAAAAGACGAGGCGGGATATTCCGCCTGATCTCAAAGCCGTGCAGATGCTTTTAGCCGACGGCGGGGGCGAGGGAGTGAGCGGTATGTCGGACGAGGAGCTCGAAGAGGAGCGAAAACGCTTGCTTAGCGAGCTGGAAAAATCGTCGCCGAAAAAGGAGAAGAAAGCGACGAAGCCACGCGCAAAATCGAGAATAAAACGGAAAAGCAAGCAGGCAGGTATGAAATGAAATTATTTTTAAGGAGAAAAAGGAATGGACTTTAAAGAGTACGGATTGACGGAAAAGCAAGAGGCGGAAGCCAAAAGAAGATGGGAAGAAAAGGTCGCGGCGGAAGTGACGGCGGACTTTTTAAAACGGCGAGAGGAGAGAAAGGCGATCGAAAACGGTTGGTCGCTGAATATGAATTTCCTTTCGGGCAATCAATATTGCGATCTTTCCCCGTTCGGCGGGCTGGTGGAAGAGGACAATCAGTTTTATTGGCAATCGCGCAGGGCGTTTAACCATATCGCGCCGCTCGTGGACGCGCGGGTTGCGAGAATCGAAAAATTGCAACCGAGCTTGACGGTGCGCGCCTTTTCCGACGAGGACGGGGATTTGAAGGCGGCGAAGCTCGCCACGGGAATACTTAAATTTACCGCGGAAAAGATCGGGCTTGCCGAAACGATCGCGAAAGCAATTCTTTGGTCGGAGGTGTGCGGGAGTGCGTTTTATAAGACGCTTTGGGACGAAAACGGCGGGCGACAAGTTGCGGTGACCGAGGACGGAAAGCCCGTTTACGAAGGCGAGGTGAGCGTGACGGCGGTTTCGCCGTTCGGGATCTTTCCCGATAATCTGTTTGCCGAAGACGTTTCGGCGCTCGAAAGCATTATTCACGCGCAGGTGGTTTCCGTCGGCTACGTCAAGGAAAAATTCGGCGTGTTCGTGGAAGGGGAAGAGGTGTACGAGCCTTCTTTGATTGCGTATAGCGAGCCGTCGGCGGGAAAACAACCCGCGCCGACGGGGAAGGCGACCGAGAAAGCCAAGGATAGCGTGATCTTGATCGAACGCTACACCGCGCCGAGCTCGGAGGAAAAGGACGGAAGATTGGAGATCGTTGCGGGCGGGAAGCTTTTATATTACGGACCGTTGCCCTATAAAAACGAGAACCGCGAGGAGAGAGGATTTCCGTTCGTGAAGCAGGATTCCCTGCGGTTGCCGGGTGCGTTTTTCGGGAGCAGCGTGATCGATAGACTCATTCCCGTGCAAAGGGCGTATAACGCGGTGCGAAACCGCAAGCACGAGTTTTTGAACAGGCTTTCGATGGGGGTGTTGACCGTCGAGGACGGGTCGGTGGACGTGGACGAGCTCGCCGAAGAAGGGCTGTTGCCCGGGAAGGTGCTCGTGTACCGTCAGGGCGGGAAAGCGCCCGAAATGCTCGATTGCGGGAGCGTACCGAGCGAGTTTAAGGAAGAGGAGGAATGGCTCGAACAGGAGTTCGAGAAAATCAGCGGCGTTTCGGAGCTGACGAGAAATTCCTCGCCTACGAGGGTGACCAGCGCGACGGGATTACAGCTTTTGCTCGCGCAGGACGACGCGAGGCTTTCGGCGACCGTTTCGAGTATGGAACGGGCGGTCAAGGAAGTCGGGCGGCAGATTTTAAGGCTATATAAGCAATTCGCGGGCTCGGCGAGGCTGATGAGCTTGGCGGGGGAGAACAAGAAAGCGCAGGCGTATTATTTTTCCTCGTCCGAGGTGCTGGCGAGCGATATCGTTTTTGAGACGGAGAGCGCGTCGAGCCCCGAAAGAAAGCGGGAAATTTTGTTGCAGCTATTCGAGGCGGGGCTGTTGACGGAGGAGGACGGAAGCGTTTCCAAGGAAAACAGACACCGCGTGTTAGAGGCGTTCGGCTTTGGGAGCTACGAGAGCGCGAAGGATATTTCTTCCTTGCATATCGCAAAAGCGGGAGAAGAAAACGCCTTGATGGCGCAAGAGGAGATCGAGCCCGACGATTACGACGACCACGATTTGCATATCGGGGAGCATACGAGGTTTTTGCTCTCGGCAGAGTTTAAAAAGCTGTGCGGGAAGAGAAATACGGACGAAAAAGCGCTCAAAGAAAGGTTTACGGCGCATATGAAAAAACACGAAAAAAGCAAAAAAGAAAAAACGAATAAGGAGGCAGATTGATGATGGAACAAAAGGAGAACGTTTGCGTGGGAACGGAAGCGGAGCAGATCGCGGAGGCGAAAGAAAAGGAAGGCTCGACGGCTTTCGGGAAGTTTAAGGACGCAAACGCCCTGATGCGGGCGTACGAGGCGTTGGAGGCGGAGTTCACAAGGCGCAGTCAACGGCTTAAAGAGCTGGAAAAGCAGACGGATAATTTCGGGGCGAGCGGCGGAAACGAGGCGGAAAAGCTTTTAAAATCCGCGGCGAAACGAAAAGAGCGGGAACGGGCGTTCGACGCGTTCGTTGCCGAGCTGGAAAACAAGCCCACCGCTATTTTAAGCGGGAAACCCGTTGCGCCCGATACGCAAGCCGAGTCCGAAAAAACGGGCGCGGAAAATGCGGAGCTCGTGGAAGATAAGGCGTTGGAATCGGAAACGAAGGCGGAAAAAGCGGAGAAAGAGAAGGCGGTCGGCGGGCTCGTCGAAAATAATCAAAATAGTAATTGCCGCAAAACAGCCGAAGAAGAGGATTTCGAAACGCTTTATCGAAAAGCGAGCGGAAACGAGGGCGTGAGGCTTCGGATCGTGGGGGATTATCTCTCGTCGATACAAGGAGCGGGCGCGCCGATTACGCGCGGCGGAAGGGGGCTGCTCGTCGCCCCGCCGCAACGCGCAAAATCGATTGCGGAAGCGGGCGGAATGGCGCTTCGGTTTTTCGAAAAAGGCGGGCAGGCGTAACGGCGGGTTACGCGAAAGAAAAAATTATTAAAAAAAGGAGAAATTATTTATGGTAACTTTAACTACGGCGGATAACGCTTTAAAATCTTTTTATCTCGACGCGGTGAGCGAACAGCTCAACACGAAGGCGAATCCCTTCCTTGCGAAAATTCAGCGTTCCACTTCGGACGTGTGGGGAAAAGACGTTCGTAAAATGGTGAAGATCGGCGTAAACGGCGGGATCGGCGCGGGCACGGAAACGGGTTCGCTTCCCACCGCTTCCAACGGAGATTACGTGCAGTTCGTCGCGACCTTGAAAAATCTTTACGGCACGATCGAGATTTCCGATAAGGCGATCAGGGCTTCGCAAAACAACGAGGGCGCGTTCGTGAATTTATTGAACGACGAAATGCAATCGCTCGTGAAAAGCGCTTCGTTTAACTTCGGCAGAATGCTCTTTGGCGACGGGACGGGCAAGCTCGGCGAGGTGACGTCCGTTTCCGATACGGGCGTGGTGACGATGAACACCGTGAAAAATATCGTGGAAGGAATGATTCTCAATTATCACAACCTTTCCGGCACGAAGATCACGCTTGCGAGCGGCAGACGCGTCGTGGCGGTGGACAGAGTGAATAAAACGGTTACGCTCGCGGGCAGCGCGCTCAGCGAAACGCAGCTTCCCGCAGGGTCGTCCGCCTACGTGCAGGCTTCCAAGGATTCCGAAATTACGGGGCTTGCCGCGCTCTTCGACGAAACGCTTCCCCTCTACGGCGTGGACCGTGCGGCGTACGGTATGCTCACCCCCTATAAAAAGACGGACGTGGGCGAGATTTCCGAGGACGTGATCCAAACGGCGATCGACGCGATCGAGGAAAGCTCGGGGAGCAAGGTCAACTTTATCGTTTGCTCGTGGGGCGTAAGACGCGCGCTTGCGGCTTATTTCAGAAAGTATATGGTGGCGATGCCGACGATGGAATTCGACGGCGGCGTGAAGGCTTTGAGCTTTAACGGTATTCCCGTGATCGCGGACAGATTCTGCCCCGACGGAACGATGTACCTTTTGAACACGGACGATTTTAAAATTCATCAGCTTTGCGATTGGCAGTGGCTGGAAGGGGACGACGGCAAGGTGTTGACGCAGACCGCGGGCAAGCCCGTGTATACGGCGACCCTCGTCAAGTACGCCGAGCTTATGTGCGATCGCCCGAACGGACAGGGTATGCTTTCGGGAATCACCGAGGCGTAAAATAACGAGCCCGCGTATGCGTTTTTCCGCATACGCGGGAAAATAAAAAAAGGAGGAGCTTATGACCGTTAAAGAAATTATTTTATTGGCGGCGAACGAGGTGGGTTGCGGCGAAAAGGTGCAAGCGTATCTTGCGGGCGGGACGGACGGAGAGGCGGAAACGCTGGCGCTTCTTCGATGCTTTAATCTCGTTGAAAACGAGCTTGCGCTCGATTATTTGCCGCTTACCGCGGAGGAGGAAGTCGCTTCGGATACGGGCGCGATCGCCTTTTCCGCGCTTTCCAAACCCGCCGTGCGCGTGGTGAAGGTCACGGACGAATGGGGAAACGAAGCGCCGTTCAAGCTGTATCCAGATAAGCTGAAAACGTTGCCCGGGGCGGTGAAGATCGAGTATACGTATACGCCTACGGAAAAGGATTTGAACGGCGTGCCCGACGATACCCGCCGAACTTCGATTCGATTGTTTGCGTTCGGCGTGGCGGCGGAATACTGCTTGGCGACGGGAGCTTACGAGGAGAGTGCGGTGTGGGATAAGAAATACAAAGAGGCGATCGAGGCGACCTACCGTTGCTTGAAGGCGCGAAAAATTCAATCGAGAAGGTGGGCGTGACGGTGGTTGGATATAAAAAGAGTAGCTTTGAGCCGAGCGGGGAAAATTTCCGCGTGAGATTTTCAAGGTTTGCGATAGGCAAAGACGAGCAATCGAAAAAACAAACGGGCGTTTTATACGCTTCGGAAAGCAAAAATTGCGATCTTTCGGACGGGCGACTGACTTGCGGCGCGGGGGCTTCGGCGTTTACGAACGCGCAGGGCGCGGAGCTGGAAATTCCCGAAGCGAGCTCTCTCACGGTGTTTTCTTACCGTTCGGGATTATATAATTATAAATACCGCTTAGGGTATACCGACGGCGCGGGCGGCGTGTTTTTGTATAATGCGTCGAGCGGGGCGTTCGAAGATATTTTGGGCGGGACGAGCGAGGCGTTCGTTTTTGAGGCGATGAGCGGGAGCAAAGAAGGAATTTTGATGCTGTATAACGCTTCGGGGGCGTGGACTTACGAGCGTTCGGGCGCACTTACGCAACAGCTTACGAGGAATATCCTCGCGGGGTGTTTTTACGGCGAGCGCGCGTTTTTTGCGGCGCATCCGTTTACCGTGCTCTATTCTTCGTCGCTCGACCCGAGCGTGTTCACGGAGGACGTGGAGGAAGCGGGCAAGATCGAATTTCCCTCCGACAAGGGGAAAATCCATTCCTTTGCGGAGCTGAACGGAAGGCTTTACGCTTTTCGCGAAAACGGGGTTTTGCAAATTACGGCGAAGGGCTCGGCACTCGATTTCGAAGCGAAAGAGGTCGAGCTTGCGGTCGGCGGGATTTTTAAAGGCAGCGTCGGGGCGTGCGGGAAGTATATCTTTTTCCTGACGGCGGAAGGGCTGTTTGCCTTCGACGGAACGAACGCGGAAAAGATACTCGCGGAGTTGGAAATTTCTCCGCTTGCGGAAGGGCAAGCTTGCGCTTGCGCAAGCGTGCGAGGGAAATATTATCTGCAATATCTCGATGAAAACGGAAGTGAGAAGGCAATCGTCGTGGACGGCACGGGGAAAAGCGGGTATTATACCTTTTATAAAGAAGCGTTGTCCGATTGCGACGGGCGCGGTCTGTTTTTAAAGGATTCCGCCGTGTACGCGATCGACGAAAACGCGGCGTTGCCCCAAGGCGAAAGTTATTATTTCAAAGCGGAAACGGAGTTTTTGAGGTCGGGCGAAAAGACCTTGAAAAGTCTGTGCCTTAAAGGGGAAGGGAGCGTGAACGTAATCCTTTCGAGCGAGCGCGGAAAACGGGAAACGGAAGTCGATCTGGCGGGCGGCGAGGCGGTTTTGCCGATCGGGCTGAAAGGCAAGGCGTTTTCTTTGGAATTTCGTTTGCAACGGGGAAGCTCGGTAAAAGAAGCGGAAGCGGAGCTTTACGCGCTTAAAAAGTAACGAGGAGGCGAAAAAGAAATGATAATCGACGTGATATCGTTTACCGACGCGCAGTACGCCGCGCTTTCAGAAGAGCAAATTTTGGAAGTGAAGAGCGTACAGACGAAGGTGAACAAGCTTCGAGCGAAAGCGGAAACGCTGGAAGCGGAAATGAAGTTCAAGCTTTTGGAAAACGGCGTGGGAAGATCGTCCGCGCTCGCCTACTACACGGCGCGCGAAACGGCGAAGCTCGAACAGGAGATCGATTCCCTTCGGGAAGGGCTGTTGTTTTATTTGCGCTTCTCGGCGAAAAACGAATCGGGAGAAAAGGATTCGCCGTATACGGTGGATTATTCGCTGACCTACGAGGAGCGGTTTGAAAGCGTAAAAGTTTACTACTTAGCTACGTATACCAACGCGGAGGAAAGATACGTTGCGTTTAAAGCGGACGAAGTGGCGGTGGTGTATTTGGGGGAATTATACCCAGGTCTACACGATTATTTCAAGAACTTAGCGGAAGCGTAGGGAAGATTCGAAAAGTAAACGGCGCGAAGAAGCGGGAAATTCGGCAAGAGGGTGTAAATCCGTTGCGTTTTTTCCGCTTTTTTGTTATAATAAGCGGGAATAAGAAGATTTTCGCGCGGAGGCGTTTGCGCGCGGAATAAAAAGGAGAAAAATATGATACCCAAAATTGCCGTGAAAAAACTCGACGAAAAGGCGACTTTGCCGACCTACGGTTCGGATTACGCCGCGGGGGCGGATCTTTACGCGCTTATCGACGGAGAAGTGGAGATTTTGCCAAGCGAAACCAAGCTGATTCGAACGGGGCTTGCAATGGAGATCCCCGAAGGCTACGCGGGGCTTATTTACGCGCGGAGCGGGCTTGCTTCCAAGCGCGGGCTTGCGCCTGCGAATAAGGTGGGCGTGGTGGATTCCGACTATCGCGGAGAAGTGATGGTCGCCCTGCATAATCATTCCGCAATCCCGCAAAAAATCACGAGCGGCGAGAGGATCGCGCAGCTCGTCGTAACGCCGTTTTTGAAGGCGTGCTTTGAAGAAGCGGACGAGCTTTCCCAAACGGTGCGCGGCGAAGGCGGCTTCGGGAGCACGGGCAGGAAGTAAGGCGGTAGAAGTTATGTCGATGAGAATGAGAAGAAAGCGCAATTTCGACGCGAGAATGGACGCTTGCGCCGACTTGCTTTTGGCGCGGGGCGCGAACGGGATCTTGAATATGAAAGAGGCGGCGGAGAGTTTCCGCGCGCTCGTCGATTTTTGCGCGACGTTTAAAAACGACCATCCCGTTATGCTGGAAATCGGGTGCGGAAAAGGCGGGTTCGTTTGCGAGCTTGCGAAGAAAAACCCGAATATAAACTATATCGCGCTCGAAAAGATGAGCAACGTGGTGTTGACGGCGATGGAGCGGGTGAAAGCGGAAGGGCTTGAAAATATCCGCTTTTTGAATATTCGCGCGGAGTGCTTGCCCTGCTATATCCCCGAAGGGAGCTTAGAGGGGATCTATCTCAATTTTTCCACGCCCTTGCCAAAGCTCGGCTACGCCACCCAACGGCTGACTCACCGCAATTTTTTGAAGGTGTATCAAAAGCTTTTGAAAGCGGGAGGCAGGGTGCTGCAAAAAACGGACAACCGCGACTTTTTCGAGTTCTCGCTCGAAGAGTACGCCGCGTGCGGGTTTGCCCTTGAACGGGTGAGTTACGATCTGCACGAAAACGGGAATCCCGATTGGAATATCGTGACGGAGTACGAGCAAAAATGGGTGGAGCAGGGCTTGCCTATCCACCGCGTGGAAGCAGTGTTTTTAGGGTGAGAGGTATGCGGAAATTTTTTGCGGGGCTGGTGGCGGCGTGTTGTTTGTTTTCAGGGCTCATCACCGCTTGCAATAAGAAAAAAAGCGACGAAATTTACGTTTACGCGCCCGACGGCGCGCCCGCGCTCGCGCTTGCGTACGCGATGCATTCGGATAAAAAGGACGACGGCGTGACCTACGAGGTGGTGAACGCGGCGACGATCGAAACTTATCTTACCTATTTGGACGAGGAGAAAAACGCCGACCTTTGCGTGTTGCCTTTAAATACGGCGAGCAAGCTCGTCGGCTCGGGAAAGGACTATCAGCTTTTAGGCGCGGTCACGCACGGGAATTTGTATATGCTTTCCACGGACGGCGAGGAATATTCGCAGGAGAATTTATCTTCGCTCGTCGGGAAAACGGTGGGCGTGGTGCAGCTTCAAAACGTGCCGGGGATCGTGTTTAAGGTGATTTTAAAGGACCTTGGAATTCCGTTTGCGACGATTCAAAACGACGGCGCGGTCGATTTCGAAAAAGTCAATCTTCGCGCGGTGACGCCCGATATGGTTTCGCCCGCGACGGCGGGAGTGGACGTTTTCGTTGCGCCCGAGCCTGCGGCGAGCGTGAAAGCGGAAAAAACGGCTTTGGAATTCGTCGGGGATTTACAGGCAATCTACGGCGGGGAGCGGGGATATCCGCAAGCGGTGTTGGTGGCGAAGCGCGGCTTGATCGAAAAAAACGGCGAGTTTATAGAGTCCTTTTTGAAAAAGATCGAGGACGGCTCGGCGTGGCTTCAAACCGCGGAAATCGGGGAAATATGCTCGGCGATCTCGGCGCGTTTGACCAAAGGGCTCACGCCGAGCTTGACGGTGAACAATTTGTCGCGCGAGGCGATCGCCCGTTCGGGCGTTTGGTTTTCTTCGGCGCAAGAGAGCAAGGCGGAAATCAACGCGTTGCTTGCGAAAATGCTTGCGGTCGGCGGGGCGGCTTCGCTCGTGGAAGAAGAATTTTTCGCAAAATAAGCGTTTGTGAGGCGAGAGGTGAAAAAAGGCGTAAAGTACTTCAATAAAATACTGTTCACGCTCGGCGCGTTCGGCGTTTTGCTTTTGATCTGGCAAATCGCCTTTTTTTGCGTGGGGAATCCGCTCGTGTTGCCGTCGCCTTGGGAATGTTTTGGGGAATTGTTCGTTTTGCTTTCGAAAGCGCGGTTTTGGAAAAGCTTTTTCGCGACCTTCCTTCGCGCGGTTTCGGCGTTCGCGATGTCTGCGATTTTGGGTCTCGGCTTTGCCGTGATCTCGTACCTGCTACCCTCCTTTCGCGCTTTTTTAGCGCCGATCGCGGCGTTTTTACGCGCGTTGCCCACGGTAGGGGTCATTCTTTTGATACTCGTATTCGTATCGCCCGCAAGCGCGCCCGTGGCGGTGGCTTGTCTTGCGCTCGTGCCCGCGTTGTATTCCTCTGCGCTCGCCGCATTTTTTAGCGTGGACGAGGAGCTTATCGAGCTTTGCAGGGTGTATCGCGTGCCCGTAAAAAAACGGGTGTTTTCGCTGTATTTGCCCGCCGCTACGCCGTATTTGATTCGCGAGGGAACGGTGGGATTGTCTTTTTCGTTAAAGCTTGCCGTGTCGGCGGAAGTGCTCGCGAGTACCTTTCAAAGCGTCGGCGGAATGATGCAAGAGGCAAAGCTGTATTTGGAAATCCCGTCGCTGTTTGCGTTGACGGTTGCGGTCGTGCTCGTCGGATTTTTGGTGGAAGGCGTAGGCGCGATACTTGCCCGCCGCGTGGAAAGGAGGTTGAAATGAAGATTGAAAACTTGCGCAAAGCCTACGGCGAGCAGGTCGTGTTCGACGGGTTCGACCTTGAAATAAGAGAAGGGGAAATTTTGTGCTTACTCGGTCCTTCGGGCGTTGGAAAAACCACCCTTTTGAAGATATTGGCGGGGTTAACGCCCTACGAGGGCAGACTGGACGGCATACCCGAGCGGGTCGGGTATATTTTTCAAGAGCCGCGCTTGCTTGCGAACCTGACGGTGAGAGAGAACCTCGCGTTCACGGGCGGCGAGGCGAAAAAAATCGGGGAAATGCTCGAAGAAGTCGGGCTTTCGGCGCACGCGGACAAACGCCCGAAAATGCTTTCGGGCGGGGAAAAACAGCGCGTGGCGATCGCGCGGGCGTTCTTATCCGATTCGCCGCTTTTATTGATGGACGAGCCCTTTTCCGCACTCGACACCGCTTTGAAAATGCGCCTTACGGACTTGTTTTTGCGGATTTGGGAAAAAGAAAAACGAACGGCGTTGTTCGTTACGCACGATCTTGGCGAGGCGCTTGCCGTAGGGCACAGGATCGTCGTGTTAAAAAAGGGCGCGGCGGCGTTGGATATCCGCGCGGACGAGGAGAACGCGAAAGAAAAATTGCTCGAATGCTTGATGACGGAATAAAACGCTTGTGGGAACGCGGGCGTTTTTTGCTTGCCTTTTTTTGGAAAATGCGGTATACTGATTGCGATAAACTTTTATCGATAAAGGAGTTTTTATATGGAAAAAGAGATCTCGAAAGCGACGGTGGCGAGAATGCCGTTATATCTTCGGGTTTTACAGGAAGAAAATTCAAAGGGCTCAGTATACATTTCTTCCACGGTTATTGCACAGAATATTTCCGTATCGGCAGTGCTGGTACGAAAAGACCTTGCGCTCGTTTCCTCGGAGGCGGGCAGACCTCGGCTCGGGTTTGGCGTTACGCGTTTAATCGCGGATATCGAGAAGTTTTTGGGCTACGACAGCGAATCCGAGGCGATTATCGTCGGCGCGGGCGGGCTCGGGCGAGCCTTTCTCGGCTACGAGGGGTTTAAGCAAAACGGGCTGAATATCGTGGCGGCGTTCGATCGCGACGAAAAGCTCGTCGGCGCGGAAATTTCGGGCAAGAAGGTTTTGCCGATGCAAACGCTTGAAAGCTTCGTCGAGGAAAAGAAAATACGCATCGGGATCATCACCGTGCCAAAATCCGCCGCGCAGGAAGTGCTCGATAAGCTCGTGGCGGCGGGAGTGAAGGCGATCTGGAATTTTGCGCCCGCGCCCTTGCGCGCGCCGAAGGATATCGTTTTGAAAACGGAAGATCTCGCCGCGTCGCTTGCCATTTTGGCGGGAAAGGTTTGCAAGGTCACCGACAATCGTTAAGGAACGCCGCCTTTCGGTGAAGGGTCGGCGAGCCGAAAGGGGGAATATATGAAAGATTTTATCGTAAACGACGAAGAGTCCTTTCGTCGGCTTTTAGCGTCCGTTCGTCGGGCGCAGGAAATTTTTGCGGAGTATACGCAAGAACAGGTTGACCGCATTTTCTTTGCCGCGGCAAAGGCGGCGAACGCGGCGCGTATTCCGCTTGCCAAGCTCGCGGTGGAAGAAACGGGTATGGGCGTTTTCGAGGATAAAGTGCTCAAAAACCACTACGCCGCGGAGTATATTTATAACCGTTATAAGAGCGAAAAAACCTGCGGAGAGGCGGAGCGCGACGAGGCGAACGGATATATCCGCGTGTACGCGCCCGTCGGCGTGGCGGCGGCGATCGTGCCGACGACGAATCCCACTTCGACGGCGATCTTTAAAGCGTTGATTTGTTTAAAAACGCGCAACGGACTCATTTTTTCCCCGCACCCGCGGGCGAAAGGTTGTACGATCGAAGCGGCGAAGGTGGTTTTGAAAGCGGCGGTAGAAGCGGGAGCGCCCGAAGATATTATCGGCTGGATCGACGAGCCGAGCGTGGCTTTGAGCGCGCTCGCAATGAAGGAAGCGGATATTATCCTCGCGACGGGCGGACCGCAGATGGTGAAAGCCGCGTATTCGTCGGGCAAGCCCGCGATCGGCGTAGGCGCGGGAAATACGCCCGCGGTGATCGATAAAACGGCGGATATCCCGCTTGCCGTTTCGTCCGTGCTTCATTCCAAAACCTTCGATAACGGTATGATCTGCGCTTCCGAACAGTCGGTGATCGTCGCGAAAGAGATCTACGACGAATTTAAAGCGGAAATGGTGAAGCGGGGAAGCTATATGCTTAGCGCCGAGGAAGCCGAAAAGGTGCGCGGGGTGATTCTCGTGAACGGCGTTTTGAATTCCAAGATCGTCGGGCGCACCGCCTTAGAGATCGCGAAAATGGCGGGAATCGAGGGGGACGAAGATACCAAAGTGCTCGTCGGGGAAGTGGAGAGCGTGGGCGCGGAAGAGCCGTTCGCCAAGGAAAAGCTCTCGCCCGTGCTGGCAATGTATAAGGCGGAAAGCTTCGAGGACGCGCTGGAAAAGGCGGACGCGCTCGTGTACCGCGGCGGGATCGGGCACACCTCGTCGATCTATATCGACGAGCGAGAGGAGGAACGGCTGACCGCCTTCCGCGAGAAAATGAAAACCTGCCGAATCCTCGTGAATACGCCCGCCGCGCAAGGCGGAATCGGGGATCTTTATAACTTCCGTTTAACGCCGTCCTTAACGCTCGGTTGCGGGTCGTGGGGCGGGAACAGCGTTTGTGAAAACGTCGGCATTTCCGAGCTTACGAATATCAAGACGGTGGCGATTCGCAGGGAAAATATGCTTTGGCTGCAAATGCCCGAAAAGGTGTATTTTAAGCGCGGGTGTTTGGAAACCGCGCTCAAAGAGCTGAAAGATATCTACCGCAAGAAGCGCGCGTTCGTGGTGACGGATAAATTTTTATTCGAACACGGAATGCTGGAAACCACGCTCGGCGCGCTCGAAAAAATGGGGATTGAACGGGAAGTCTTTTTTGAGGTAACCCCCGACCCTACGCTCGACTGCGTGGAAAGCGGCGTGAAGCGAATGAGGGCGTTTGCGCCCGATGTCGTGATCGCGGTGGGCGGCGGCTCGCCGATCGACGCGGCGAAGGTGATGTGGGTGTTGTACGAGCACCCCGAAACGGATTTTGCCGATATGGCGATGCGGTTTATGGATATCAGAAAAAGAGTGTATACCTTCCCCGAAATGGGCAAAAAGGCTACGTTCGTCGCTGTGCCGACCACGGCGGGGACGGGGAGCGAGGTAACTCCTTTCGCCGTGATCACCGACGGAAAAACGGGCGCGAAATATCCGCTTGCCGATTATTCCCTGCTCCCGAATATCGCGATCTGCGACGTGGAGCTGATGAAGGATATCCCGCCCGCGCTGACGGCGAACGCGGGGCTCGACGCCCTCTCTCACGCGCTCGAAGCGGTGGCTTCGGTGGTCGCTTCCGATTTTACGAACGGGCTTGCCTTAGAGGCGATTTCCTTGCTCGTCGCGTACCTGCCCGCCGCATTTCAAGAAGGGCGGGCGAATATGACGGCGCGGGAAAAGGTGGCGAACGGCGCGACGATCGCGGGGCTTGCCTTTGCAAACGCGTTTTTGGGGCTTTGCCATTCGATGGCGCATAAGCTCGGCGCGTATTGGCATTTGCCGCACGGTATGGCGAACTCGCTTTTGATCTTGGAGGTGATGAAATACAACGCTTCCGAAGTCCCCAAAAAGATGGGCACGTTCCCGCAGTACGCTTATCCCGATTGTAAAAGGCGGTATGCGCGCGTAGCGAGATATTTAGGCTTAAAAGGGGAAACGGACGACGAGCTGTTCGGCGCGTTGCTCCAAAAAATCGAGGAGCTTCAAAGCACGTTGAAAATGCCGAAAACCATTCGCGAAGCGATCGGGGATAAGGGCACGGAAGAAGAATTTTTAGCCTCGCTTGAACAGATGAGCGTAGACGCATTCGACGATCAATGCACGGGCGCGAACCCGCGCTATCCGCTGGTCGAAGAGATCAAAGAGCTGTATCTTCGGGCGTATTACGGAAAAAAAGAATAGGAAAAATGCGAAAACGCCGACCATTCGGCGTTTTTTGCTTGCGAAAGATTGACAAAAGCGCGGTTTTCGGGTATAATAGTTGAGTGAAAGGATATGCGAAGGAGAAATCAGAAAAGTGAGAGGACTGGAAACGTCGGTCGTGAAGTTAAGACACGAGGTGTTCAAAGAAGTAGCCAAAGTCGCGTTCGAATCGGAATCGGGAAGCGTGAACGACGATATCGAAGCGATCCCTTATAAAATCACCCCCACCGAAGTGCCGCGTTACCGCGAGAGTATTTATCGCGAACGCGCGATCGCCGCGGAGCAGGTGCGGCTTGCGATGGGTATGTCGTTGCGCCCCGCCGATCGGCCCGTGCATATCACCGCGGGGCTCGACCAAAGCAATATTTCGGATAAATACTACGAGCCGCCTTTGATGCAGGTGATCCCGTCGGCGTGCGATAAGTGCGAGGATAATAAATACGAGGTATCTAATCAATGCCGCGGCTGCGTGGCGAAGGCGTGCGTGGCGGCGTGCCCGAAAAACGCCATTTCCGTCGTGAACGGGCAAACGACGATCGATCAAAGCAAATGTATCAAATGCGGAAAATGCAAAAAGGCGTGCCCTTACGACGCGATCGCGCATAAAACGCGCCCCTGTTCGCAAGCGTGCGGCATCAAAGCCGTCGGCACGGACGAGCTCGGACGGGCGAAGATCGACAACGATAAATGCGTGGGGTGCGGACAATGTATGGTAAGCTGTCCGTTCGGCGCGATTGCGGATAAGTCGCAGATCTTCCAGCTCATTCGCGCGATCAAAAAAGGGGATTACGTGGTGGCGGAGGTCGCGCCCGCGATCGTCGGGCAGTTCGGCGCGGATATCACGCCCGCGATTATCAAAGGCGCGCTGCTCGATATCGGGTTTAAGGAAGTGCACGAGGTGGCAAGCGGCGCGGACGTGGCGGCGGCGACGGAAGCGCATCAATACGTCGAAGAGGTCGTTTCGGGTCAGCTTCCCTTCCTTTTGACGTCGTGTTGTCCCGCGTGGGCAATGCTCGCGAAAAAGCAGTTCCCGCAGCTTATCGACAAGGTTTCGCAATCGCTCACCCCGATGGTGGCGACGGCGCGCAAGATCAAGCAAAGAACGCCTAAGGCGCGGGTCGTGTTTATCGGGCCTTGCGCGGCAAAAAAGCTGGAAGCTTCGCGGGCTTCCGTGCGTAGCGACGTGGATTTCGTGATCACGTTCGAAGAACTCGCGGGCATTTTCGACGCGAAGAATATCGACTTTTCCAAGTATCAAAGCGAACGCTCTATTCACGAGGCGACGGGCGCGGGCAGAGGCTACGCGGTCGCGGGCGGGGTCGCTTCGGCGATCGAAAAATGCGTGAAGGAATACTATCCCGGCGTAGAGGTGAAAATCGAACACGCCGAGGGACTGGAAGAATGTAAAAAAATGCTCCTTTTAGCCAAGCTCGGCAAAAAGGACGGGTGTTTGATCGAAGGTATGGGCTGTCCAGGCGGGTGTATCGCGGGCGCGGGCACGAATATTTCGCTGGAAAAGGCGGCGGCAGAAGTGAAAAAGTTCGTCGAACGCTCCTCTAAGCCTTTGCCGGCAAAGGATCTTTACGAAATCGATCTGCCTTGACGGGCGGAAAAGGAAAGAAAAATGAATTTCGGCGAGTTTACGGGAAAACGAATTTGCGTTGCCCTTTCGGGCGGCGCGGACTCTCTGGCGCTTCTGCATTATTTAAAGGAGCGCGCGGAGGCGTTTTCCTTTTTGCTTTCCGCCGTCAACTGCGAGCACGGCTTGCGGGGCGAAAAGAGCTTAGCCGACACCCGTTTCGTCCAAGCGCTTTGCAAGGACTGGGGCGTGCCGCTTTTTTGCTTTTCGGAGGATTGCGCGGCGCGGGCGAACAGGGATAAAGTAAGCGTGGAAACGGCGGCGCGGGAGTTCCGCTACGAATGCTTCGAAAGCTTGCTCGCGCAGGATCAATGCGATTATATCGCGCTCGGGCATCACGCGGACGACGAGGCGGAAACCCTTTTATTTCGGCTTTGTCGCGGGGCTTCGCTCACGGGCGCGGGCGCAATGAAAGAGGTGGCGGGGCGGTATCTTCGTCCGCTTTTATCCTTTTCAAAAGAAGAAATTCTTTCTTACGCGAAAGAAAAAGGACTTTCCTACCGCACGGACGAAAGCAATTTCGAGCCGATCGCCGCGCGCAACCGCCTTAGGTTGGAAGTGCTTCCCAAGCTCGAAGAGATTATTCCCGGCGCGACGGAGAATTTAAGCCGTTTCGCTTTTTTGGCGGCGGCGGACGACGAATATTTATACGCGCTTTCTAAGTCGTTGATCGAAAAAGCGGAAAAAATTTCGGCGGAGGATTCGGGGCTTAGATTGCAATTTTGCAAAGAAAAGCCGCTTTTTTTCCGCGCTTGCCTCACCGTTTTGAAAACGCTTGGGCTCAACAAGGACTATACGCAAAAGCATTTGGAAAGCGTGTACGCGTTGCAAGAAATGCAAACGGGCGCAAGGGCGGTTTTAAAAGGCGGGATCGTCGCCGAGAGGATATACGATAAAATCGCGTTTTTTATTGAAGGGGCTATCCGCGGCGAATGGTCGAGAGGGTTTGCCGTCGGCTCGTTCGACGGGGGCAGCTACGAGATTACCGTTTCGACCGAGCCGATCGAGGGCGCGGAAAAGCTCTTGCGCTTCGACGGGGAGAAAGTGCCCGAAAACGCCGTGTTCCGATTCCCCGAAGAAGGGGATACCTTCGAAAAATTCGGCGGCGGGCGAAAGTCTTTGAAAAAATACCTCGTGGATAAAAAGATTTCCGCGCGGGAGCGGGAAAGCTTGCCCGTGTTGGCGGACGGAAAAGAAATTTTACTCGTTTGCGGCGTGGAGATTTCCGAAAAACTGCGCGTGGACGAAAGAACTCAACGCACGCTATATGTTTCAATTAAACGGAAAGAACCTTAAACGGTTGAGCTTCTTTAAAAACTTTACGTGCGTAAACCATACGAAAAAACGCCTCGAATCAACTATTCGGGGCGTTTTGCAACCGCGTAAGTTTAGCGGGTTTTTCTGTAATTGAGCGGAGAAAGCCCGATTTCTTTTTTGAAAACGAGGCTGAAATAGTTCGCCGAAGAAAATCCGCAAAGGAAGGATATTTCCTCGATGGATTTGCTCGTGGTGGATAAAAGAGATTTTGCTTTGTTGAGCCGCACGCGGAAAAGATATTCCATAATCGAACAGCGTAGCACGCTTTTAAAGCGTTTGCAAAGGGTGGCTTTGGACAGAAAAAACTGCTTGCAAAGCTTTTCAAGGGTAATTTCCTTTTGATAATTTTCGTTGATATAAAAGACCATTTTTAAAACGATCGGGTCGCTTTCCTGATCGATTGGCGATTCGCTCGCGACGGGCAGGGGTTGAAGCTTCTGTTTTTGCAAAAAGTAAAAAATCGTTTCCACGATTGCGAGCTCGTAGTTTTTTCGATCCTTCGAGTTCATTGCTTTGAGGGAGGAAACTTCTTCTAAAAGCCTCTTCGTCAACGGAAGATACTCCCCGTCTAACCGCATAGCAAAGTGCTTGCTGCAATCGGAAAAGAATTTGATTTCTTCCTTTTTCAAAAGGTCGGCGGAAATATTGACGTTAATGCGCTTATACGGTCCGCCTTCCGTTTTATGTAAGCAAAACGGCGGAATCACGCAGAAGGTATTCGGCGGCAACACGAACATTTTATCCTGTAAAAAAATTGCCCGCGAGCCTTCCAAAAGAAAATACAGCTCGTAATAATCGTGGCTGTGCGGCTCGGACATATCAAAATCCGTTTGCATTTTTCTGCTCTCGATTTCTAAAAAATCCATACTTTATCCTTTACGATTTATGTAATTTAAATCATTTTATCATTCTTTTCTTCGTTTGTCAAGCATATTGAAAATAATTATCTTTCGCGGGTTGACAAATTTTCTCGACTATGTTAATATATTGATATCAAAATGATATCTTATAAGGAACTAAAATGGACGTTATCAAAATAGAAAATCTGCAAAAAAGCTTTGGCGAAGTAAAAGCGGTGCAAGGCGTAAGCTTCAAGGTGAAGGAAGGGGAGCTGTTCGCCTTTCTCGGCGTGAACGGTGCGGGCAAGAGCACGACTATCTCGATTTTATGCGGTCAACTGAAAAAAGACGGGGGCAGGGTTGAGATTAACGGCAAAAATCTCGACGAAAACCCCGAGGAATTAAAGGCGCAATTCGGAGTGGTGTTTCAAAATTCCGTCCTCGATAAGCCTCTTTCGGTATACGACAATTTAAAGAGTCGCGCCGCGCTCTATAAGATTACGGGCGACGAATTTGAAAAGCGCTTGGAGGAGCTTACGAAAATGCTGGATTTCAAAGAGCTGTTGCACCGTCCTTTCGGAAAGCTTTCGGGCGGACAAAAACGTCGCGTCGATATAGCGCGCGCCCTGCTTCATAAGCCGAAGATCCTCGTTCTCGACGAGCCGACGACGGGGCTTGACCCGCAGACCCGAAAAACGGTGTGGGAAGTGATTGAACGGCTGAGAAAGGAAGAAAAAACGACGGTGTTTTTAACCACGCATTATATGGAAGAAGCGGCGGACGCGGACTACGTTGTCATTCTCGACGGCGGAAAGATCGCGGCGGAAGGCTCGCCGCTTGCCCTCAAAAACGCCTACACGCGCGATTTTATCACTCTCTACGGCGCGCAAGAAGAAACGGCGAAATTGCTGGGATTTCCCTATGAGAAGATCGGCGAAGCCTATCGGGTTTCCGTGCCCGACACGGCGACGGCGACCGCGCTTATACAAAAATATCCGCAGGTATTTATCGACTACGAGATCGTGAAAGGGAAGATGGACGACGTGTTTCTTGCCGTCACGGGTAAAAAATTAACGGGAGGAGAGGGAAAATGAGCTCGAAAAACGAAATAAAAACGCTCGGCGCGTTGATCAAGCGCAACTCGAAAATGTTTTTCAAGGACAAAGGGATATTTTTCACGTCCCTCGTCACGCCGCTCATTTTGCTCGTGCTATACGCGACCTTTCTTGCAAACGTTTATCGCGACAGTTTTCTTTCGTCTATGCCCGAGGGAATCGCGGTATCGGATAAGCTCCTCGACGGAATGGTCGGCGGACAGCTTTTCTCGTCGCTTCTCGCCGTTTGCTGCGTCACGGTTTCCTTTTGCGCGAATATGCTGATGGTGCAGGATAAAGTGACGGGCGCGCGGAGCGATTTAACCGTTTCGCCCGTGAAAAATTCCACGCTCGCGCTCGGCTATTATATTTCCACGACTTTAACGACGCTTCTCGTTTGTTTCGTGGCGACGGTTGCGTGCCTGATTTATATCGCGTTCGCAGGGTGGTATTTGGCGGTTTCGGATATTTTTCTGCTTCTTTTGGATATTTTTCTGTTGTCGGCGTTCGGCACGGCGCTTTCGTCCGTGATCAATTTTTTCTTAACCTCGCAAGGGCAGATTTCGGCGGTCGGAACGATCGTCTCGGCGGGCTACGGATTTATTTGCGGCGCGTATATGCCTATATCGCAATTCGGTGCAGGGCTTCGAAACGCCGTGGCGTTTTTGCCGGGAACGTACGGCACTTCGCTTTTGAGAAACCACGCGTTAAACGGCGTGTTTGCGGAAATGTCCTCGCTCGGCTTTCCGCCCGAAGCGATCGCGGGGATCAAGGATTCCATTGATTGTAATATTTACTTTTTCGGTCGCAGCGTTCCGCAAGGCGCGATGTACGCAATTCTCGCCTTGTCCGTCGTCGCGCTCGTCGGCGCGTATATTCTGCTCAACCTATTAAAAGAAAAACGAAACGGGAAGTAAACGAATCTCGCATTTTCTCTAAAACGCTTAAAAAATCTGGCGTTAATCAACGCCAGACGAAAAAGGGTATTAAATTCCCCAAAATCACAGATTTATTTTTACTTTTTCTTAAAAAGTGTTGCGCTTAGTTTAAAAAATTATCGGAAATTATTTCACGATACGGGAAACGGCAACGGCGAGTGCGCCCGGTCCGATATGGCAAGATACGCTCAAAGAAAGGGGATCGCAGAATCGGAAGGGAACGTTCGGAAAAAGGGCTTGAAGCTCTTTTACGAAGGCTTCCGCTTCGGCGGGGCTGTTGGTATGCGCCACGGAAAAGGTCATTTCTCCGTTCTCGACGAATTCCTTAAAACGGTGTTCAAGATCGTTTTTAACGGCTGATTTCATCGCTTCTTTGGCTTTTAACAGTCCTCGTGCGATCGCAAATTTATCGAGTCGTTCGCCTTGAATTTGCAATACGGGCTTTAAACGCAGAATGGTTCCGATCGCCGCGGCGGCAGGGGTAACTCTCCCGCCTTTTTTTAAATATTTCATCGTATCTACGGCGATATAAATAGAAGATTCGGAAGCGGTTTTTTCGAGATATTCCACGATCTCCCGCCCGCCGTAGCCTTTTTCGCGAAGCTTTACCGCGTCGAAAATACTCTCTTTTAAAGTGATGGAAATTCTGTGGTTATCCGCGACGAAAACTCTGCCCTCAAAATCCTTCGCAAGCATTTTCGCCGTAGCGCAGGACTGGCTGAGCCCCGACGACATAGGCACGTGCACGATTTCGTCGTATTCGGTTAAAAGCTCCGTCCAGAAGCTCGTTAAATCACCGATGCTGGGTTGCGACGTCGAAACGTTTGCGTTCTGAGCGAGCAATTCGTAGAACTGTTCCTGTGATAAATCGATATTTTCAAAATGCGGTTCGTCGTTGACGAGGAAAGGCATCGGCAGAACGAAAATGGATTGTCCCGCAACCTGCTCCTCTAAAACGCCGCTGTTACTATCCGTTGTGATAGCAATTTTTTTCATTTAATTCTCCTTCGTGTTTTGATAAAATGCTTGAGTGTGTTCAAAAGACTGCGCGGGCGCGCGTTTATGCAACGCTCCTTGCGCATCCGTGTATTATCATAGCAAATTTACCGTCGCTTGTCAAATATTTTTACACTTGTTAAGCATATTTATCATAAAATTATATTACATTTTTAAAAGTTAGCGAGAAGCGTTTTACAAAAAGAGGAAAACGTGCTATAATAAATAGGATAAAAAGGAGAGCAAACTATGTATTCGTTGAAAGAATTATACCGAATCGGCAGAGGACCTTCCTCGTCGCACACGATCGGTCCGGAACGGGCTTGTAAACTGTTTTTAAGCGAGAATCCGAAGGCGGACGAGTTTCGGGTCGTGTTGTACGGTTCGCTTGCAAAAACGGGCGTAGGGCACGGCACGGACGAGGTGATCAAAAACACTTTGCCCAACGTTACGGTGGAGTTCAACGAAAAAGAAAACGATATTCTGTATCCGAATACGATGGATTTGATCGCGTACACGGGTGGGGCAAAATCCGCATCTATGCGTGTATACAGCGTGGGCGGCGGGGCGTTCAAGGTGGACGGCAGAGCCGAGCAAAAAGCCGACGAAAACGTGTATTCTTTGGAGTCTTTTGAGGAAATTCGGAAATATTGCGAGGAGAAAAAAATACGCCTTTCCGACTACGCGTACGAACGTGAGGGGGAAGAACTTTTCGACTATCTTTCCAAGGTTTGGTCGGCGATGAAAAACGCCGTGGAAACGGGCGTTCAAAAAAGCGGTATACTCCCCGGCGGATTGAACGTGGAGAGAAAGGCAAAGGTATTGTATGAGCAGCCTGAAACGGAAAGTGCGGAAACGCGCGAAAACCGTTTGATCTGCGCCTACGCGTTCGCCGTTGGAGAAGAGAATGCGAGCGGCGGCACGATCGTCACAGCTCCTACCTGCGGTGCGTGCGGGGTTTTGCCTGCGGTGCTCAAATACGCGCAGGAAAAGCACGGATATACCGACGATCAGATCGTTAAGGCGCTTGCGGCGGCTGGCGTGATCGGAAATTTAATCAAAACCAACGCCTCGATCTCGGGCGCGGAATGCGGTTGTCAAGCAGAGATCGGCAGCGCGTGCTGTATGGCGGCTGGGGCGCTCGGCGAGCTTGCGGGTATGGATTTAGGTCAAATCGAATACGCGGCGGAAAACGCGATGGAGCATTATCTCGGCTTAACCTGCGATCCCATTTGCGGACTCGTGCAGATTCCTTGCATAGAGCGAAACGCGGTGGCGGCGATGCGGGCTATGAACGCCGTGTCGCTTGCGAGTTTTTTATCGAATAGCAGAAAAATTTCTTTTGATCTCGTCGTAAAAACGATGTATGAAACGGGTAAGGATCTCAATCGATCCTATCGCGAAACGAGCGAAGGGGGATTGGCGAAGCTTTATCGTCGTTAAAATAGGGCGGGCAGGGTTGCGTTGAACGAGTTTTTGCGCGAATTCTACCCGCATAAAATCCGCCGTTTTTCTTAGGGAAATTAGTCGAAAAAAATTTTTAAAAAATTTCTCTGAAAAAAGCAAAAAAACGCTTGACAAATATTGTGAAATAGATTATTATATACGAGCGTTGTTTCGGCGACAACAAACATTTTGGCCCAATAGCTCAGTTGGTTAGAGCGCCAGCCTGTCACGCTGGAGGTCGACGGTTCGAGCCCGTTTTGGGTCGCCAAAACGCCTTGGTAGCTCAGTTGGTAGAGCAGCAGACTGAAAATCTGCCTGTCGGTGGTTCGATTCCGCCCCAAGGCACCACACGCCGGTGTAGCTCAATTGGCAGAGCAGCTGATTTGTAATCAGCAGGTTGTGGGTTCGAGTCCAATCACCGGCTCCACAACGAAAGAGAAAAGCTACACCTAATATATGGGCAGATTCCAGAGCGGCCAAATGGATCAGACTGTAAATCTGACGTCTTCGACTTCGGTGGTTCGAATCCACCTCTGCCCACCAAAACACGACAATTATGCAGAAAAAATGTATAAAAGTCGTGTTTTTCTTTACTTTTTTGAATAAATATTCACTCAAAAATGCGTTTTTGATGGGGGTTGGGGAACAATTTGGGGAACAAAATCACCCTAAAAGCCTTACGATTCAAGGCTTTTAAGCGTAGGGAATACTACCATATCCATTTGCGAGCGCATAAACTTATCGGAAAAGTGAGTATGCAAAGTTCAATGCTTTGTCAAGAGATTGTAAAAAAATTTTTACGTTTTATACATTTTTTTTGTACAAATAAACATAAATCAAGAAAAAGTATTGACAAAATAGCTCTTTCGTGATAAAATTATATCGCTTGGAGGTGTGGTATGAAAAGAAGCCTTTGGAATATTTTTTTATCGTCGGCATTGACATTGATGGCTATATTGACGATTTGGTTGACCACATTGTTATTTAAGCCCATTAAGATTGAAACCGAATATATCGCAAAGGATTCTATGACGACGTATGTTTTTCATGCGGATGGCACATACACAAAAAAATATACTCCCCCATATGAGTTCGGCTCGAAACCAAATACGCAAACAAGCAAGGGTTTTTACACTTGTGGAAATGGAGAAATATATTTAATGGGCGAGGGGTTGTTCGATAAGACAGAATACAAGGAAAACCCAAATACAATTGCTTTTATTGTGCCGTGCGTGGCGGTAGGCGATATTGTCTTAATAGGCTTTATTATAAAAGTCAATAGAAAAAAAGAAGAAATAGAAAACAAGGACGGCGAGTAGTCGTCCTTTTTCATTGGGAGAATTATGGCAATTCAAATCAACAAAATCGAATCGGATAGCGGAAACTGTTGCGCGCGTTAAGGCACAACGAAAACAAACCGATTAAAAGCATTTTGCAATTGACAGCAAAGTGCTTTTTTTATATCAAAAAAACAAATTCCGTTTGTTGGCACATAGAGGAAATTTTAAAAACTGAAAATCAATAAGCGTTAAAGAGTTGACTTTTGCGTGGAAATCAAGTAGAATGAAACTATAAAAAATTAGAGGAGAAAAGATATGTTAAAAGGAATACCTAAAATAGTTTCCCCAACGCTTTTAAAGATTTTAAGCGAAATGGGACACGGCGACGAAATCGTGATAGCAGACGGCAATTTTCCCGCGGAGAATTACGGTAAACGCGTGGTGCGTGCGGACGGACTCGGCGGCGTGGAAATGCTTTCAGCGGTGTTGTCGCTGATTCCGCTGGATACGTATGCAGAGGAAAACTTTTTATTGATGCAGACGATGCAAGGCGATCCTACTCCTACCATTTGGGAAGAATATTTTTCGGTGGCAAACGAGAAAGACGATAACGTGCGCGTGAGGAATTTAGAGAGGTCGGCTTTTTACGAGCGTGCGAAAAACGCTTACGCCGTGATTGCAACGGGCGAAGGCGCGGTGTACGCGAATATCATTTTGAAAAAGGGAGTAATTAAATAATAAAATCGGAAGAATTTGGAGGCTCTATAAAACATTAGCCTAAGGAAATATCAAATAAAATGGTAAATCTTGAAAAATTTTATCGAGAGAAGTCGATTTTAATTGAAAAAACTGCGCGCGTGTGCTATAATTATTCATAATCTATCCGTTTGGGAGTTTTTACTATGGAAAAAATTTCTACGTTCGACGAGTTCAATCACAGAATCAAAAGGGTCGTGATCACCAAAGAGGAGATCGAAGCAGCGATCCAGCGCGCAGGAAAGCAAATCAGCGATTCCTACGACGGCAGACCTATCCTGCTCGTCAGTATTTTAAAGGGCGCGTTCGTGTTTATGGCAGACCTTTGCCGCGCGATCACCGTGCCTTGCGAAATCGGATTTATGTGCGCGAAAAGCTATTATAACGGCACGACTTCCTCGGGCGTGGTGAAGATCACGATGGATTTGGAACAGGATATTTCCAACAATCACGTGATTATCGTGGAAGATATCGTCGATACGGGCAGAACGCTCAGGGATATCGTAAAGCTTTTGAAGGCTCGCAATCCGCTTTCCTTGCGGGTGGTTACTCTCCTTGATAAACCCGAACGCCGTCTGGTGGATTTTAACGCGGATATGGCGCTTTTCACGATCCCCGATTTCTTCGTGATCGGCTACGGGCTCGACTGCGCGGAATATTTTAGAAATCTTCCGTATATAGCCGAATATAATCCAGAATAACGAAAAAACGGCGTTCCCGCGAGGGAGCGCCGTTTTATGCATTTAGTCGATTAAGCAAATAAAACCAAGGCGAAGAAAATCACGTAAACGCCGAATCCGATTAAATAGCCGAGCTTGCGAAGAAGCAAGCCGCCGAGAACGAGCAGGCATACGCCGATAAAATATCCCCACGTGACGTACGCGTTGAAAGGGGTGATAAACAAATAGAAAATCAAATACACCACGCACGCCGCCGTGCCGATAAAGGCAAACAAGCCTCTGCCTTCGGCAAACCATTCATAAAGCGTGCCGAGCGCGATCAAAGCGGAAATAATAAATAAGATCCAAGCGAAAACCGTCATTTTTTTCCTCCGAATAAGCTTTACGTTTTTATTATACACTTATTGGAAAAATTTTTCAAGGATTTTAAGGCAGTTAAAGGGAAAAAGTTAGCTTTTAATCGGTCAAACCGAGGAGATAATCAGCGGAAACGTCGAAAAATTTGCAAAGTGAGATCACATAACTGATCTTCGGTTCGTTCACACCCGTTTCCCAAAAGCTGACGGCAGAGTAAGTCGCGCCGATTTTTTGCGCCAATTCTTTTTGGCTGAGTCCTTTTTCCGTCCTTAATTCTCTTAATCTGTTTTGAAATTTCGTAACCATATAAATATTTTACAAGAAAACTTAAATTTTTACTTGACATTTAAGAAAACTTGTTGTATAATCTTATCAAGAAAACTTGAATTTAAGGTAAAAAATGGAACGAAAGAATAAAGCGTGTTGGAATTGTGGCAACTATAAAGCTTATTACACCAAAGGTTTTTGCAATTTTGATAAGTTAAATTGTGGACATTGTAAGAGTCAGAATAAACAAGTCGATAAGCACGAGCGATGCGAAAATTGGAAAAGTAATTATCGTTATAGGGGAATGAGAAAAACGGTAGCGATGCGAGCGTTAGACGAGATATTCAATCAAATCGTTGAAATCAGGCAAATACTCTTTGAGGAACAAGAGGAATCCGAGGCAAATTCCAAAAAAGATATTTTTCTTTGCGCGCAAAGCAATTGTCCTTTTCGTAATAAAGAATCGAAAACTGAAAACGAAGTATAATATAAAAACAGCGGCTGACTGCCGCTGTTTTTGCGCTAATTTAAAAAACTTCAAAACCTAAATAAATTCCGTACGGAAGGGATCGGGTAAAGCGCGGAAACGATCGCGACCGAGCCGATCACGCCGCAAACGGCTTGCAAGGTGTTGCCGATCAGGCTTGCCGTCGCGCCGAGCCCGTAGCCTAAGCACACGCTTTCAAAGAAGAAATATCCGAGCACCATCACTGCTTCCGCTAAGATCGCGGCGAACGCGCGGGGGAGGAAATCAAGGGGATTTTTTTCGATCAATTTTTTGAAAACGCGATAGAGATAAAACGCCGCAACGCCGACGGCGAATTTAATAAGGAAGGTCGCGGGCGCGTAGAGCGCGTAGCCCATAATAAGGTCGGCAATCGCCGCGCCGAGCCCTGCGGCAAGTCCGCCCAAAAAGGCGGGCAAAAGCCACGCGGAAAGGATCACGAAAATATCGCCGAGATTAAAATATCCGATAGGCAGGGGCACGGCGACGAAGGTGCAAGCGCAGGTGAGCGCGGCAAAAACCGCCGTAAAGCAAATGCGTTTGGATACGGAAACAGAGTTTCTTTTCGGCTTAGATCGAGTCATAATAGCTTGCTCCTTATTTTTATTTACCTACATTATATATCCCGCGTTTTCGTTTGTCAAGTCTTGGAAAAAATTCGTTAAAATTTTTCATTATGAAAAAATTATTACACCTTTTGTGAAAAATTTTCAAACTAAGAAAGAAATTAAAAATGCTTTGTAACATTTGCTTTTTTTTTGGCGTTTTGTTATAATAAAAACAGAGTTGATCGCATAGGGGAAAAGAGGAAACGCGGACGCAGAACGAAAGAGGTTGCTTTTATGAAGCTTTTTAAGGCAAATCGAAAATGTAGCGGCGGGCGGATTTATTCCGAGCTGAGCGGACTTTTCACGCGTGCAAAAAGCTTCGGCACGCACCTTTACGCCGCGATTGACGGCAATAGTGTAAATAAAAAAGGAGTGTAGTTTTCGGGCTACGCTTTTTTCATTGATAAAAAAGCTGTTCGGCAAACGCCGAAAAGGAGAAAAAGAGTATGGCGAAAGTCGGTATTTTAATGGGCAGTAAATCGGATTTCGAGGTGGTAAAACCCGCCGTATCCGTGTTGAAAAAGTTCGGAGTGGAAACGGAAGTGCGGGTGATTTCCGCGCACAGAACGCCCGAAGAAGCGCACGAATTTGCGGCAAACGCGCGGGCAAACGGTATGGAAGCGATTATTTGCGCGGCGGGCAAGGCGGCGCATTTGGGCGGCGTGATCGCCGCGCTTACCACCCTTCCCGTGATCGGGCTTCCCGTAAAGACGGATATGATGGGCGGGCTCGACAGCTTGCTTTCTATCGTGCAGATGCCCGCGGGAATCCCCGTGGCGACGGTGGGGGTCAACGCAGGCGAGAACGCGGGGCTTTTGGCGCTTCAAATTCTCGGTATCAAATACCCCGAAATCGAAAAGCAGCTCGCCGAATATAAAGAGGCTATGAAAAACAAGATCAACGCCGACGACGAAGCGTTGCAATCGCTTTTATAAACGAAAGATAAGTTTAACGGAGATATACTATGGCAGTACTTGGTATTTTCGGCACGGAAACGGCGGACGTCGCTTCCAGCATCTACTACGGCTTGTACGCTCTCCAACATAGGGGACAAGCGTCAAGCGGAATCGTCGTGAACGACGACGGCGTATTCCACGCTTATAAGGATTCGGGGCTCGTGAACGAGGTATTCACGCCGAGCGTTTTGGCTTCCCTCGGCTTGGGGCAGCTTGCCGTCGGCAACGTGCGCTACGGCACTTCGGCTTCCAAAGACCGTATCAACGCCGAGCCCGTCGTCGTCAACCACAGCAAGGGTAAAATGGCGGTTTCCCTCGACGGTAAGCTCGTCAACGGCGTGGAGCTGAAAAGCGAAATGGAGATGAAAGGCTCGATCTTCCACACCGCAAACGACGCGGAGATTATTTCTTCCGTGATCATTCACGAAAGAATCCATTCCGCTTCGATCGAAGAAGCCGTCTGCAAGGCAATGTATAAGCTCAAAGGCGCGTATTCCTTGATCTTAATGTCGCCGCAAAAGCTGATGGCGGTGCGCGACGAAAACGGTATGAAACCCCTTTGCTACGGGCAAAGAAGCGACGGGGAATACGTAGTGGCAAGCGAGTCTTGCGCGCTCACTTCGATGGGCGCGACCTTTATCCGCGATATCCAGCCGGGCGAGATCGTCGTGTTCTCGAAAGAGGGCATACGAACGATCAAAGAGCATTGTAATCAAAAGCCCGAACGGCTTTGTGTGTTCGAATATCTGTATACGGCTCGTCCCGACTCCGTGATTGCGAACTGGTCGGTGCACCTTGCGAGAAAGCGCGCGGGCGCGATGCTGGCAAAGGCGCATCCCGTGGAAGCGGACGTCGTGATCGGCGCGCCCGATTCGGGGCTCGACGCGGCGATGGGCTACGCGGAGCAATCGGGAATTCCTTACGGAATCGGGCTTATTAAGAATAAATATATCGGCAGAACGTTTATCGATCCCGGTCAGAACGTTCGCGAAGATAAGGTCAAGATCAAGCTGAATCCCGTCGTGGCAACGGTGAAAGACAAACGCGTGGTATTCGTGGACGACTCGATCGTTCGCGGCACGACTTGCGTAAGGGTCGTAAAGCTCCTGCGCGACGCAGGCGCGAAAGAAATCCACGTGCGTTCGTCCGCGCCCGCGTTCTTGAACCCTTGCTACTACGGCACGGATATTTCGTCGAGAAAGTCGTTGATTGCGTGCAACCACACGACGGAAGAGATCGCGAAGATTTTCGGTGCGGATTCGGTTGGATTTTTGCCGATTGAGGACGTGTTCAAGCTCGGCGAGGGGGGCGACTGCAAAGGGTATTGCGCGGCTTGCTTCGACGGCAATTATCCCACGGAAGAGCCCGTGGACTACGGAGTAAATAAATTCGAAAGAAAAATATCGGAAAGAGAGGAGAAATAATGAAAAATTCCAAATCTGAAAGCTACGCGGCTGCGGGCGTAGACATCACGGCAGGCTACAAAGCCGTAGAACTTATGAAACAGCATATCGCAAGAACGGTCATCAAAGGCGCGGATACGGATATCGGCGGCTTCGGCGGGCTGTTCGAGCTTGATTTGACGGGCATCACCCGCCCCGTACTCGTAAGCGGTACGGACGGCGTGGGCACGAAGCTGAAAATCGCGTTCCTTATGGACAAGCACGACACGGTGGGTATCGACTGCGTGGCAATGTGCGCGAACGACATTATCTGCGCGGGCGCAAAGCCTCAGATTTTCCTCGATTATATCGCGTGCGGGAAGAACGTACCCGAAAAGATCGCGGATATCGTGAAGGGCGTGGCGGAAGGCTGCGTGCAATCGGGCGCGGCGTTAATCGGCGGCGAAACGGCGGAAATGCCCGGATTCTATCCCGTGGACGAATACGACCTCGCGGGCTTTTGCGTGGGGATCGTGGATAAATCCAAAGTTCTTGATAATTCCAAAATGCAAGAGGGCGACGTGGTGATCGCGCTTCCTTCGAGCGGCGTGCACTCCAACGGCTTCTCCCTCGTGAGAAAGGTGTTCGATATCGAAAACGCCGATTTGAAAAAGCCTTTGGAGGAGCTCGGCGGCAAGAGCCTCGGCGAAACCTTATTAACGCCGACGAAGATCTACGTTAAGCCTATGCTTGCGCTGTTTGAACAAATTACGGTGAAAGGCGTTTCGCATATCACGGGCGGCGGCTTCTACGAAAATATTCCCAGAAGTATTCCCAAGGGCTTGGGCGCGAAGATCGAAAAGAAGAACGTGCGCGTGTTGCCTATTTTCAACCTTCTCCAAAAGGTGGGCAATATCCCCGAAAGAGATATGTATAACACGTATAATATGGGCGTGGGTATGAGCGTGGTCGTTTCGAAAGAGGACGCGGCGAAGGCGCTTGAAATCCTCAAAGCAAACGGCGAGGACGCGTATATCCTCGGCGAGATCGTAAAATCCGACGAGGGCGTCGTTTTATGTTAAAGAAAATAGCCGTGTTCGCCTCGGGCGGGGGCACGGATTTTCAGTCCGTGATCGACGCGAACGAAAAAGAGCGTTTTTGCGAGATTAAATATTTAGTGGCGTCAAAGCCCGAAATCGGCGCGATCGAGCGGGCGAAAAAAGCGGGTATACAACCCCTCGTCTACGAAAAGGAAAAATTCCAAAGCAAGGCGGCTTTTTACGAGTTTTTAACGGAAACCTTCCTTCGTGAGGGAATCGAATATATCGTCCTTGCGGGCTGGCTTTTGATTATTCCCGCCGACTTTATCGAAAAGTTCGAGGATAAAATCGTGAACATTCACCCGTCCTTGATTCCGTCTTTTTGCGGCGCGGGCTTTTACGGCTTAAAGGTGCATAAAGCCGCGCTTGAATACGGCGTGAAGGTGAGCGGGGCGACGGTGCATTTCGTTTCCGCGGAAGTGGACGGCGGGGCGATTATCGCGCAACGCGCCGTACCCGTTTTAAAGGGCGATACGCCCGAGAGCTTGCAGGCGAGAATTTTAAAGGAAGAACACGAGCTGTTGCCCTATTGCGTGAAAAAGCTCTGCGAAGGGAAGGTCGTAAAAAACGGGCGCACGGTCGTGGTGAACGAGTAAAGAGATAATAAAAGGAACGAAGAAATGAACGTATTGGTTATCGGAAACGGCGGGAGAGAACACGCCGTCGTGCAGGCGCTGAAAAAGTCGCCGAAGGTGGAGAAAATCTACGCAATGAAAGGCAACGCGGGGATCGGCGAAATTGCCGAGCTCGTAAACGTCGATTATTGCGATATCAAAGCGGTGGGCGATTGGGTGGATAATCACCCCGAAATCGACTATACGGTCGTCGCGCCCGACGATCCGCTTGCCTTGGGGCTCGTGGACGAGCTGGAAAGCCGCGGACATCGCGCGTTCGGACCGAGAAAAAACGCCGCGATTATCGAGGCGAGCAAGGCGTTTTCCAAAAATCTTATGAAAAAATATAATATTCCGACGGCGGGTTATGAGATTTTCGATAACTTCGAGGCGGCGGAAGCGTACGTGAAAACCTGCGATATTCCCGTCGTGTTAAAAGCGGACGGGCTTGCGCTTGGGAAAGGCGTTTTGATTTGTAAAACTCGCGAAGAAGCGCTTGCGGGCGTGAAAGAAATGATGCTCGATAAAAAATTCGGCTCGGCGGGGAATAAAATCGTCGTGGAAGAATTTTTGGAAGGACCGGAAGTTTCTTGCCTTGCGTTCACCGACGGAAAGACGATCGTGCCTATGATCACGAGCTGCGATCATAAGCGCGCAAAGGACAACGACGAGGGCTTGAACACGGGCGGTATGGGAACGTTTTCCCCCGCGCCTTTCTTCGGCGAAAAGACGGCGAAAGAGGTGATGGAAAAGATAATGCAGCCAACCGTGTCCGCGATGAACGCCGAAGGCAGACCCTTTAAAGGAGTGCTCTATTTCGGGCTTATGAAAACGAAAAAGGGTATGAAGGTGATCGAATACAACGCCCGTTTCGGCGACCCCGAAACGCAAGTAATTTTGCCTATGCTCAAAACCGATTTACTGGAAATTTTCGAGGCAGTCACCGACGAACGGCTGAGCGAAGTTAAAATCGAATGGGAACAAGGCGCGTGCGTGTGCGTGGTGCTTGCAAGCGGCGGCTACCCCGAAGCTTACGAAAAGGGCAAGGAGATCACGATCGGCGATTTGGACGAGGATTGCGTTTTGTGTCACGCAGGCACGGCGATCAAGGACGGCAAGCTCGTTACGAGCGGCGGCAGAGTTTTGGGCGTTTGCGCTAAGGGAAAGGATATCGAAGAGGCGCGGCAAAAAGCGTATAAAAACGCGGAAAAGATTTCGTTTGAGGGTATGTATTATCGCAAGGATATCGGGATCAAATACCGCGACGTAGAGAGAGAATAAAGGACGAGGAACATAGAATGATTTACAGAATTTTCGTAGAAAAGAAAGACAACGTGCAGGCGAGAAAAGAGGCGGCGGACGTTAAGACTCTGCTCAATATCAACGCGGAAGATTTCCGCATTATTCTTCGCTACGACGTGGAGGGGATCACGGAAGAAGAGCTCAAAGCGGCTTTGGGCACGATCTTTTCCGAACCGCCCGTCGATAACGTGTATTTGGAAGAATATCCGATGCCCGAAGGCTATAAGGCGTTTGCCACGAGCTATTTGACGGGGCAATACGATCAGCGCGCGGACAGCGCGGCACAATGCGTACAGCTTTTAACGCAAAAAGCCCGCCCGCTCGTTAAATGCGCGAGAATTTACGCTGTGAAAGGCGTTTCGGGCGCGGAGCTCGAAGCGATCAAAAAACACGTGATCAACCCCGTGGAAAGCGAGGAAATCGGCTTTGAAAAGCCCGAAACTCTCGTGCGCGAAGCGGTTGCAGGCGCGCCCGTTGAGGAAGTCGCTGGATTTATCGAAAAATCCAACGAGGAAATCGCGGCGTATCATAAATCGGTCGGCTTTGCAATGAGCGTAGCCGATCTTGCGTTCGTGCGCGATTATTTCAAATCGGAAAAGCGCAACCCGACGGAAACCGAACTCAAAGTGATCGACACGTACTGGTCGGATCATTGCCGTCACACGACCTTCTCGACCGAGCTTACCAAGGTCGTCGTCAATTCCGAAAACAAATCTATTGAAAAGGCGTATCATTTATACGAAGATTTATATCAAGAACTCAACGGCGCGCGTTCCGATAAATATCCCTGTTTGATGGACCTTGCGACGATCGCGGCGAAGAAACTGAAAAAGGACGGCAAGCTCGACAACCTCGATTTGTCCGACGAGATCAACGCTTGCTCGATCTGTATCGACGCGGAGATCGACGGAAAAACGGAAAAATACCTCGTTATGTTTAAGAACGAAACGCATAACCACCCGACGGAGATCGAACCGTTCGGCGGGGCGGCGACCTGTCTTGGCGGCGCGATCCGCGATCCTTTGAGCGGCAGAACGTACGTATATCAAGCGATGCGTTTAACGGGCGCGTCCGACCCCAGAGAAAAACTCGAAGACACGCTTGCCGGCAAGCTCCCTCAGCGCGCGATCACGCAAAGAGCGGCGGCGGGATTTTCTTCCTACGGCAACCAGATCGGGCTTGCGACGGGTATCGTTGACGAAGTATATCACGAGGGCTATAAAGCAAAACGCTTGGAAACGGGCTTCGTCGTGGGCGGCGCGAGAAAGGAAATGGTCTATCGCGAAAAGCCGAAGGCAGGCGACGTGATTATCTTGCTCGGCGGCGAAACGGGTCGCGACGGTTGCGGCGGCGCAACGGGCTCGTCCAAGGCGCACGATTCCCACTCCGTGGAAACCTGCGGCGCGGAAGTGCAAAAGGGCAACGCGCTTACGGAAAGAAAATTACAGCGTTTGTTCTTAAATAAAGAAGCGACGAGAAAGATCAAAAAATGTAACGACTTCGGCGCGGGCGGCGTTTCGGTTGCCATCGGCGAGCTCGCGGACGGGCTCACGATCAATCTCGACGCAGTCCCTAAAAAATACGAGGGCTTGAACGGCACGGAGCTTGCGATTTCCGAATCGCAGGAGCGTATGGCGGTGGTCGTGGATAAAAAGGACGTGGATTCCTTTATCGTTCTTGCGGCGGAAGAAAACCTTTCCGCAACCCCCGTGGCAACGGTAACCGACACGGGCAGAATGAAAATGCTCTTAAAGGGTCGCGAAATCGTGGATATCGCGCGCGAATTCCTCGATACGAACGGCGTAAAACAACAAACGCAAGCGGAAATTTGCGATAACGTGACGGCTTGGTTTGATCAAAAGCAAGGCTTGTCGTTCGCGAAAGAAACGGAAAAAGTGATGTCCGACCTCAACGTTTGCGCAAAGAAAGGACTTTCGGAAACGTTTGACTCGACGATCGGCGCAAGAACGGTGTATATGCCTTGGGGCGGTAAAACGCAAAGAACGCCCGCCGTGGCGATGGCGGCGAAGATCTGCGGCGGCGAAACGGACGTTTGCACCGTTTCCGCCTACGGCTATTCCCCGTATCTGATGGAAACCAGCCCGTTTATCGGCGCGATTTATTCTATCGTAGGTTCTGTTTCCAAAGTCGTTTCGACGGGCGCAAAATACTCGGATATCCGCTTGACCTTGCAGGAATTCTTCCAGAGAATGACGAAGGAAGCGAAGGTCTGGGGCGTTCCCACCTCCGCGCTCCTCGGCGCGGTGTATGCGCAAATCGGCTTAGGGCTCGGCGCGATCGGCGGTAAGGACTCTATGAGCGGTACGTTCGAAAATATCCACGTTCCGCCCACGCTGATCTCGTTTGCGTTAGCCCCCGCGAAAGCGAGCAAGCTCATCACCAACGTTTTAAAGGGCGGCGAAAAGCTCTATCATATCCCCGTGCCCAAGGACGAGCAGTCCGTCCCCGATTTCGAGGCTTTGAAAAAGGTCTACGAGGTCGTATATGAAAATATCGAAAACGGGAATATCACGTTTGCAACCGTCGCGGAAAACGGCGGTATCGGCGCGGCGGTGATCAAGTCCGCGCTCGGCAACGAGCTGGGCGTGAAGTTCGCGCTTTCGGCAAACGAGCTGTATACGGAAGCGTACGGCGATCTTGTCGTTTCCCTCAAAGACGAAAGCAAGCTCTGCGCTTGTATCGATAAAAAATTCGTAGGGGAAGTCGTCGGCGATAAATTCGTTTGCGACGGCGAAGAAGTTTGCCTTTGCAAAACGGCGAACGCATACCTGGGTGCGTTAAACGGCGTATTCGCGACCACCGCACCCGCCGAAGGAAACGCGGAGGATTGCGATTTCGACGGCAAGAACTCGGCGGTGTATAAGCCTTTTGCGGGCGTAGGCGCGAAGCTCGCCAAGCCCAGAGTGTTTATCCCCGTATTCCCCGGCACGAACTGCGAACTCGACACGGCGCGCGCGTTCCGCTTAGCGGGCGCGGAAACGGAAACCGTCGTCGTGAAAAACCGTTCGGCGGCGGATATCGAAGAAAGCGTTGCGGCGATCGTCAAAGCGATCAAAAACGCGAATATTATCGCCTTCCCCGGCGGCTTCTCGGGCGGCGACGAACCCGACGGAAGCGGTAAGTTTATCGCAACGACCTTCCGTAATCCGTATATCGCGGAGCAGGTGGAGGCGCTTTTGCACAACCGCGACGGGCTTGCGCTGGGTATTTGCAACGGCTTCCAAGCCCTTATCAAGCTCGGACTCGTGCCGTACGGCCACGTAACGGAAATGACGGCGAATTCGCCCACGCTCACCTTTAACAACATTTCCCGCCACGTATCCACGATCGTGGATATCCGCGTCGCCTCTACGCTCTCGCCTTGGCTGTCTGCTTGTAAGGTCGGCGAAGTGTATAAAGTGCCCGTATCGCACGGCGAAGGCAAGATCGTCGCGCCGATTGCCGAGCTTGAAAAAATGAAGAAAAACGGTCAGGTCGCCACGCAGTACGCCGATCTTAACGGCAACGCGACGATGGTATCTCCCTTCAACCCCAACGGCTCTACGTGGGCGATCGAAGGGATCACCTCGCCCGACGGCAGAGTGCTTGGAAAAATGGGGCACAGCGAACGCAAGGGCGAAAACCTTTATAAGAACGTCGAAGGCAACTTCGATATGAAAATTTTCGAAAGCGGCGTTCAATACTTTAAATAAGAAAACGGAAGGCAGGCGGCGAAATTTTCTTCTGCCGTTTCTCCGAAAAGAGGACGTATGATTGATTTTCACACGCATATTTTGCCACGACTTGACGACGGCGCACAAGACGAAAGCACTTCGCTCGGCTTGCTCCAAGCAGAAGCCGCGCAAGGGGTCACCACGCTTCTTTTTACGCCGCATTATTATGCAAAAATTCGTAAGCCCGAACAATTTTTAAACGAGCGGGAGGAAGCTTTTAAAAAGATCAAGGAACAAATTCCCGAAAAATTACGGATAAGGCTCGGCGCAGAGGTGCGATTTGAAGCGGAAACGCGTCTTTCCGCGGAACAGTTTCAGTCGCTTGCAATTGAAAATACCCGTTACGTGCTCGTCGAATTGCCGTTTGAAGAAGAATGGTCGGAAAGCTTTTTCGAAAGGCTCGCGCGGCTCGCTTCGGAAGCGGAGCGAATTCCCGTGCTGGCGCATATCGAAAGATACGAAGCGGTGCGTAAAAATCCGAAAATTTTAAACGAGTTCGTTCGTCGCGGTTGGCTTTTGCAGGTGACGACGGGCTCGTTCGTCGAGAAACGAAGCGCTTCTTTGGCGTTTGCGATGCTCAAAAAAGGGCTCGTGCATTGTTTGGGCACGGACTCGCATAATTTGGATACGCGCGCGCCCGATTACCTCCTCGTCAAAGGCAAGATCAAGGAAGCGGGCTATGAAAAGCAGTTTGAAAAAGTGCAGGGAATTATGCGCGCTATGCTGAAAAACGAGCGGATCAAAACGGAAGAAGGGAAGCGAGTAAAAAAAGTTTTTTGGATTTATCGCTGAAAACCTTGGAGAAATCTTGTAATTTTTATAAAAATGTGTTAAAATAAGAATGTAAATAACGAAAAAAGGAGAGATAACGATGGCTAAAATTACGGCGGATACCTTAATTGCAGATTGCTTGCAGATCAACCCCAACGCACCCGAGATTTTGATGGAAGCGGGAATGCATTGTTTCGGTTGCGCGATGGCGCACGGCGAAACGGTCGCAGAAGCGGTTGCGGTGCACGGCGAAGATCTGGAAACCTTGCTCAAAAAGCTGAACGAAGGCTTAGAGGACTAACCAAAGCTCGAAAAACGGCGCGAATTACGCGCCGTTTTTTAGCGTTTGCGGAAATTTTTTTATAAAAATCGTTTTCACGCTTAAAAAACAGTTGATATTCCGCAAAAAATGTGATATACTACATAAGCAATTGTGAATTATGGCCCGTTGGTCAAGCGGTTAAGACACCACCCTCTCACGGTGGTATCGGGTTCGCGCGAGCCACGAAGTGGCGATGCCCTCCGAGGGTTCCCTTTTAGGGTTTCGGAGATTCCCGTACGGTACGGGACAAAAGTAAAATAATAGAATATGGCCCGTTGGTCAAGCGGTTAAGACACCACCCTCTCACGGTGGTATCATGGGTTCGAGTCCCGTACGGGTCACCAGCAAAACAGACAGGATTTTATCCTGTCTTTTTGCTGTTTCCCCGCACGGGAATGGTGATGACCCCATTGGGGTCGCGCGAGGAGAAAACAAAGTTTTCGACGACGCCCTGCCGAGAGTTCTCGCTTGCGAGAAACGGCAGATACCCGTACGGGTCACCTTATCGTAGACGGTTTGGATTGTTTCATTTTTATTGACAGCCTTTTATTTTTTTGCTATAATACATATTGAAGGTGATATTATGACTTATATAGAAATTCAAGACAAATTAAATATTTTAATTGGACAAAAGTTAATCGATATATTAACCGCTTGTGAAATGTTGCGTTTTTACTTTGATAAAGGCGACGGCATACATTCATTATGTCTTACAAGAATTAGAAAAAATGAAGATGTTTTATTGACAACTTTTGATTATCAAAATTGGGATGAAGAAATAGATACGAATAACGACGAATGGTATCATTTACACAAATTTAAAAACGATATCGTTGGTGGTATAGTTACCAACGTAAAAGTAACGCCCTCAAGGGATTTGATTTTATATTTTGATAATAGTATTATCATTGAATTTTTTATAACCAACGGATATTTTCATTTTGGAGAAGATAATGAGCAATATCGCTATATGAGTGCTGATAAAAATCACATCGTTATAAATAGTAAAAGTGTAGAGGTGTACGAATGAGCGAAAATGTGAAAAATGACGATTGGAGGATAAAAGGGAATGAAGATTATTTGAATAATCTTACGCTATATCAAGTTGTGTTCCCCGACTTTTGGAAAAAGTCCCAAAATTTGAAAAGTAAATTTTAGAAAATGATAAAAGTTGACAGGGAAAATTGGGTAAACAGTGGTCGAGGCGGAAAAGAATTTCTTGAAGATGAAAAAATACAGCATTTCTGGCACGAACATTGCGTTTTCTGTTGGGAAAAAGCTGTAACAGATAAAAATGGTACGTTTTATTGTACCGAAAATTTTAAGTACTGGATTTGCGAAGAATGTTTTAAAGATTTTAAAAGTAAATTTCATTGGATCATAAAGCCAGTAAAAGATTTATTATAACGATTCAATTTAGGTTGGTTAAGGCTCACCAACGAAAAAGGACAGGCAAAATGCCTGTCCTTTTCGTTGCGTGCTTCCGTCGGATTCGTGAAATTCGTTAAAACTTTATTTGATGCAAAGTATTTCATTGGCGTCAATATCAAGCACGGCGCAAAGATTTGCAAAAGTATCAAGGGCGGGCATTTTGTTTTGGTGCAGATATTGCCCGATAGCTTGCTGACATACTCCTATTTTTTCTGCTAATTGTTTTTGAGTCATACCGCTTTGATTGATCGCTTCAATAAGCTTTTCCTTAATTTCATTAAGTGTAATCATAAAAATATTCCTTTTTTATTAAATTATACCACAAATAATAGTAAAACGTTTCGTTGGTTTTTGACAAAAGCCACCCGAGGGGGTGGCTTTCAACTTTCCTTAATTCACTTATCTGTTATTGATCAGCTTGGTAAGCTCAACGGGGTCAACGATCTTGCCGTCTTTATATACGCGCATATTCCCCGAAGCGATTTCGTCGATCAAAATCACTTCGCCGTTGTTGTAGCCGAATTCAAACTTGATATCCCAAAGATCGAGCCCGATAGATTTGAGATCGTCGGCAACGACTTTCGTGATCTTCAAGGTCTGTTCTTTCATAGAATCGAACATTTCGCCACTCATAACGCCGAGCGCGGCAAGTCCTTCCGCCGTAACGAGGGGATCGCCTTTCGCGTCGTTTTTAAACGTACATTCCACGTACCCGCCTTTGAGCTGGGTGCCGTCGGTGATATATTCGCCGTATCTGCGGATAAAGCTACCCGTTGCGACCAAGCGGCAGATAACCTCCAAACCGTGACCAAACACGGTTGCGGGGAGAACTTCCATCGTTGCGTTTTCGATATCGGCGGAAACGTAGTGCGTTTTGATTCCCGCCTTTTTCAAAAGCTCGAAATAGTAAACGGACGATTTCAAATTCGCTTTGCCGATCCCTTCGATCGTGAGCCCGACGGTGTTTTCGCCGGGGTCGAACACGCCGTCTTTACCCGTGCAATCGTCTTTGAATTTAAGAAGAACGTTGCCGTTTTCAAGCTTGTACACGTCTTTTGTTTTACCTGTGTAGATTTTTTCCATTTGATAAATCCTCTTTCAATAAAGTATAGTTTGAATTCGGCGCACACGACCGAATCACGGAAATATTATAACAAATTTCTTTTAATTTTTCAATAATATGAAAGGCGTTTGCATAAAAAAATTTTAAAAAAATGAAAAAATTTTTATTACGGGATAAAGACGCGGAAAATCTTATTGACTTTATAAAGAAAACGTGCTATAATTTTAAGGAAAGCTTTGCAATAGGCAAAGGCTTTCTAGACAAGAGGAAATAAGAAGACGAAAGAAAATGTACAGAAAATTTTTTAAACGAGGGTTTGATATCGTTTTTAGCTTTTTAGGAATCGTGGTGCTTTCCGTTCCGATGCTGGTGATTATGCTCGTGATCAAATGCGACAGCGAAGGTCCCGTAATTTTCAAAACGGAAAGAGTG
>JAZRHC010000027.1:0-83927 GCA_045644545.1 Candidatus Scatosoma sp.
ATTCTTTCCGTGTAAAAATGATAAAATAAAAGGAGAAAGGATATGGAACAAAAGAAAAAACGCCTCGTTGTAGCAACGGGAAACAAACATAAGCTCCGTGAAATTGCAGAAATCTTCACCGATTTTGAAGTGGTTTCGCAAAAAGAAATGGGGTTTGACGAAGACGTGGAAGAAACGGGCGTAACGTTCGCGGAGAACGCGCTCATTAAAGCTCGGGCGGCTTCGAAAGCGCTAAATTGTATCGCGCTTGCCGACGATAGCGGACTTTGCGTAGACGCGCTTGGCGGTGCGCCGGGGGTGTATAGCGCGCGCTATTGTGGCTATCACGGCGACGATCAAAAAAATCGCGATTTGCTTTTGGAGAATATGCAAGGCGTAGAAAACCGCGCGGCGCATTTCACGAGCGCGATTGCGCTCGTCTATCCAAACGGCAAGGAAGTGGTGGTGGAAGGGCACACCTACGGAAAAATACTTCATAAAGAAACGGGCACGGGCGGCTTTGGCTACGATTGCCTATTTGAAAGCGACGATTTGAAAAAGTCGTTTGGCGTAGCCACGGCGGAAGAAAAGAATTCGGTTTCCCACCGCTTTCCCGGCTTACAAAAATTGCGCGAAGAAATAGACTGAAAAAGAAGAAGCGGAAATCGTAAATCTACGATTCCCTCGCTTTTTATATATCGCCGACTGTCCATCGGAGGATTTGTCGCAAGCGACAAGCTTCACTCGCAACGAGCTAAGAGAAAAAATTAAGCTTTATCAAGCTTGCTCATTCGCGCGAACTCCGGATAAAGCGCGGAGTTCTCGCCGACGATAACCACGAAAAAAGACATCTACAAGAGATGTCTTTTTTCGTGGTGGTCCATCGGAGGCTCGAACTCCGGACACCTTGATTAAAAATCAAGTGCTCTACCTACTGAGCTAATGGGCCAAATAAAATTTGTCGCTTGCCTTAATTGGCTGGGGTGGCAGGATTTGAACCTACGAATGCCGGAATCAAAATCCGGTGCCTTAACCACTTGGCGACACCCCAATGTTAAAAAAAGTGGGGCGGGCAGAGAGGATCGAACTCACGACCTCCAGGGCCACAATCTGGCGCTCTAACCAACTGAGCTATGCCCGCCATACTTCTTGGTGCGCCTGAAGAGATTCGAACTCCTGACACACGGCTTAGAAGGCCGTTGCTCTATCCTACTGAGCTACAGGCGCGTATACACCTTTGACACGCCCGCAAAGAAAGTGGAGCGGGTGATGGGAATCGGACCCACGCGGCCAGCTTGGAAGGCTGGAATTCTACCATTGAACTACACCCGCATTTTCATTTATCGGTTGCCGTATCAACAACGCTTGTATATAATAGCATTATTCCAAAAAATTGTCAAATCTTTTTCGCCGTTTTTCGAAAAAAATAAAAAAATTTTTTCATTATTTTTTCTTTAATAAAAATTATCAAAAATTGTTAATTTCTAACTCAAAACTTCCCGCGTTGGGAATTTTTGCAAAAGATTTCCTTATTTTAATAAAATATGCTATAATAATAAAAACTCCGTGTGGAACGCGCACGGCTCGGCGTTTTTTCGCAAAAATTCAGAAAATAAAGAAGCGGAATCGGAACATAGAAATAAACAGAAATACGTTCAAAACTGCCAAAAGCGGCATCACGATCATCAAAAAAAGGTTGGAAAGTCGATATTTATAAATGAACATACTCACGTATATCGCGATCGCGCCCCCTAAAATTCCCGTAAGCGCGAGCTTTCCGTCGAATAGCTTCGACGACGGCGAAACTTCTTCCTTTGCTTTCAACGATTTGATCAGCATAAACGCGTAAAAATTGATCGCAAAAATATACGCGATAAATAAAATATAGAATAAAAGCATATTTTTAGTATTTCCAAAAACTTGCAAAAAATTACAGAGGTGAAATAGATTATGAAAAAAAGAGCATTAGTCAGCGTATCCGACAAAACGGGCGTCGTAGAGTTTTGTAAGCGCTTGATCGCTTGCGATTACGAGATTATCTCGACGGGCGGAACGGCGAAAGCGCTTAAAGACGCAGGGATTCCCGTGATCGGGATCAGCGAGCTTACGGGCTTCCCCGAATGCCTTGACGGCAGAGTAAAAACGCTGCACCCGGTGGTGCACGCGGGGCTTTTGGCGATGCGTTCCAACCCCGAGCATATGGCGCAGCTTGAAAAGCTCGGCATCAACACGATCGATATCGTCGCGGTCAATTTGTATCCCTTCAAAGCGACCATTTCCAAACCCGACGTAACCTTTGCGGACGCAGTGGAAAATATCGATATCGGCGGGCCTACGATGATCCGCGCGGCGGCGAAAAATTATCAAGACGTTGCCGTCGTCGTCGATCCCAAGGACTATGAAAAAGTCCTTTCCGAAGTCGAAGCGGGAGCGATCACGCTGGAAACCAAGAAATATCTTCAATATAAAGTGTTCGCGCATACGGCGGTTTACGACAGTATGATTTCCAACTATCTCGCGCAACAGCTCGATATCCGCTATCCCGATTCCATCACGTTCGCTTACGAAAAGGCGCAGGATATGCGCTACGGCGAAAATCCTCACCAGAACGCTTCTTATTACAGCGAGGAATTTATCCGCGCGGGCTCGCTTTCCAAAGCCAAACAGCTTTGGGGCAAAGAGCTTTCCTATAATAATATCAACGATGCGAACGGCGCGCTCGAACTCGTGAAAGAATTCGACGAACCTTGCGTGGTGGCTTGTAAGCACGCGAATCCTTGCGGCGTAGGCACGGGCAAGACCATTCACGAAGCGTATATCAAAGCCTACGCATCCGACCCCGTATCCGTGTTTGGCGGTATTTTGGCGATCAACGGCACGGTGGACGAAGCGACGGCGACGGAGATCAATAAGATTTTCATTGAAATCGTGATTGCGGAATCCTTCACCGATGGCGCGCTCGAAATTTTAAAGGGCAAGAAAAATATCCGCCTTTTGGAGCTGCCCGATATCAAAGCCAAGCGCGAAGCGACGGCTTACGATATGAAGAAAGTGTACGGCGGTCTGCTCGTGCAGGACTACGACAACACGCTCTTCGCGCCCGAGAACCTTAAAGTCGTGACCAAGCGCGCTCCCACCGAAGACGAAATGAAAGGGATGCTTTTCAACTGGAAGGTCGTAAAGCATACCAAATCGAATGCGATCGTGGTCGGCAAAGCGGACAGAACGACGGGTATCGGTATGGGGCAAACCAACCGCATTTGGGCGGCGCAACAGGCGATCGCGCACGCGGGCGAAGAAGTGAAAGGCTCGGTAATGGCTTCCGACGCGTTCTTCCCGTTCCCCGATTGCGTAGAGGAATGTGTGAAAGCGGGCATCACGGCGATTATTCAGCCGGGCGGTAGCATCAAAGACCAGCTTTCTATCGACGCTTGCGACGAAGCGGGAATTGCAATGATCTTCGTCGGCGACAGACATTTTAAACACTAATTGAAAATTATTTTTTATTCTAAAAACTCAATTCAAATGTAAACCGCAGTAGTTGCAAAATTAACTACTGCGGTTTCGTTTTAAGGATTTTATATTATTAAAAATCGCTTTTACCAACAAGATAATCAAGCGATACATCAAAGAAATTGGCTAATTGAATAAAATTTTTTAGTGTAGGCGTTGCAACGCCTCGTTCGTAAGCTTGGTAAGACTGATAGGAAATACCTAAGTGTTTAGCAACTTCTTGTTGAGTTAAGCCGTCCAATGTTCTTAATTCATATAATCGTTTTGATAGTATTTTAAATTCCTGCACTTTTTTGTTCCTTTTACAAGTTTTCACTTGACATTATACAGTTAAAAACTGTATAATAGAAAAAATACAGTTTAAAACTGTATCTCTACTATAAGACATAAATAATATGTGTAAAAGGAGAAAAAGTGGCTAATTACACGCAAGAAAAAGTGGGGCAAGAAGAATTTTATTCTCGCTTTTCCCTTACAGATTTTGTAACAATAGATAATAATACTGATGGCTATTTGACAAAAGGTGGTGCAATATTTGAATTTAAATGTCAAATTCTTCGTGTTGACGAAGTTCTTTTTCAAGCTATAAAATATTTAAGTCGATTAAGAATAAAGGGGCAAGGAGTACATAAACACATAGTTTTAGTATCGTTAAATGACGAAGTTGCCTATTGCTTTGATAGTGGGTTGTTTATTGAATATATTGAAAAAGTTTATATTGGTGGCGCATCAAAAAATAATAACATATTTTCTACGACAGTTACGCCTCTTGTAATAAATTACGGAAATGATCCGCAGGCAATCAAAAAATTATTGGATTTTATTGAAATTGATAATCCGCAATTTACAAAAATAAATATAGATTTGCATTGTGTAGTAGGGTGGGCAAATCGGTATTATAAAGAAACGCATAAAAGTAAAATAGAGTTTTTCGAGGAAATACGTAAGCCAACTATTTTTAAAGAATATCTTTATCCTTGGGGTGGAAAAGAAGAGGATTTTAAATTTATTATGGATTGCCTAAACGATTTAAAGAATAGGCGCGAGTTGGGGGCTTTTTATACGCCAAAACCCTTTGCTGTTAAAGCTGTGGAATTGGTTCGAAAGGCGATAGATCGTATTCCCGAGAATCATATGTGTAAAGATCCTAATTGTCAATATCGAGTTAAAGGTGAAAAAAGTCATAAGCATTATATAATCGTTGACAGATGTGCGGGAACGGGAGTACTACAAGAACCATTATCCGACGAAGAACTTAAACATACCATTGTTGCTACTTATGAACTAAAAGAATGGGTTGTTTTGAATATGTTAATAGGCGAAAAAGTAAAAACTATTATTCCGCCTACTCACAACCACAAAGATGGATTGCTTATTGGCGGCGATGCTTTGGCTGTAAAAATTTTTCCCGAAGTTGAGGAGTTTGTCAATGATAAAGATTGCTCAATAATTATGTGTGAGAATCCTCCATATACAGAAGCAGGAGGAAGAAGTTTTTACGATCATAGTTCTAAAGACAACGAATGGAAAAATTCCTTGGTTTGTGAGGAAATGAAGAAGACTATTGACGGGGTTGCGAGCAATGAGAAATCAAACGCTTTTATATGGTCTGCATTTGAGTATTATTTAAAGAAAGAATATGACAGTTATATTTTATTTTCGCCTATAAAATATTGGAAAACGCAGCATTTAGTTAATAAGCAAATTATAGACGGTTTTTACTGCAATAGAGAGCATTTTGGTACAGCAGGAAAATCTACTATTTCAGTAATGCTTTGGGGAACGAAAAATGATAATTTTGATACTTTGCCTGAGTTTCCAGCCTTTGATATTGTCAATGGGGAAGTTGAAGAAGTATGTCGATTACAAATAAAAAAGTCGTTTTTTCCTTTGTCAAAAATATATGATAAAGACATAGACGGTAAAGATGTAGTTGGATTAGTTTGTATGACCGATGGAAAAGAGGTTAAGCAAAGTGATTATAGGACAAAGTTTAACGTAAAACCCTTAGATAACGATAATATTATCGGTTATTTAGCTACTCACGGTTTTTCTCCTAATAGCCAAGGACGAGTATTGACGAGAATCGGAATGGCAAATGGACACGGCTTTTTCTTGCGAAAGAAGAATTTTTTGAAAAAATTACCTTTATTTGTTGCCGCTTGCTTTTCAGAAGATGCTTGGTATAGAAAAGATGTCTATTCTAAAACTAGTGATGGTGGAATTGAATTTGAAAAAGATGAAGATTTTTTAAAATGTTGTTTACTTTTTACTTGTTTAACGGATATAAATAAATGTCGTAGTTTTATCGGTTCAAATAAAAAAATATATAGAAATGAGTTATGCTTGGATAATAATACATTATCGAGTGAATTATTGCAAAAATATCAATTGACTGATTGGGAAAAATTATTATTGTTAGAATGGAAAGTTTTATTAGTGGAAGCAAAAAAATGTGAGGAATACGATAAAAGATTTAGCTACGGATTATATCAAATAATAGACGATATAAATCGAAAAGAGCCGCAATTAGATAAAAAAACTCGTCAACCTATACTGGATATAAAAACTAAAAAGCCGATAATGAAACCGAAATATCCCATTTTAAACGGAAAAATTGCACCGTTAAAAAAGAATTTGATGGAATATTATAAACAAATGATTGAGCCTAAATTGTTTAAGTATCAATTAATTAAATAAAAAGCGCAGTCTACCGATAAAAGGTAGACTGCACTTTTTTAAAATATTGAATTTTTATTTCAATTATTCCGCTTCTTTGCTTGCCTTGTATTCGTCGATCGCTTTGGAGAGCTGATCGGGGCAAGAAGTGTTGTTGCGGCATTTGATTCCCGTCAAGAGCGCTTGGATCTCGTCGAGCGGCTTGCCTTCCACAAGCTTTGCAATCCCTTGCAGATTGCCGCTGCAACCGTTCATAAACCGAACGTTGTGAATTTTGTCGTCCGCGTCCACGTCAAACGTGATCATTCGCGAACAAGTGCCTTTCGTAGAATAAGTAAACATAGTATATAACCTCACTTTATTTTTTTACGTATTAAAAAGCTCCGAATCAATCCACGAGCGTTTCGTAGATCGCCGAATATAAATCGGAAGCTTTGTATTCCCAGTTTTTATAAATATTTTTCGCCGTCTTTTTATCGGGTACGACGAATTTAAGCTCCAACATCGGCTGTACGGGGGAGAGGATTTTCAAAAATACCGTGTACGTGCCGTCTTTGTTTTGATAATAGTCGGATTTGCATTCCTGCCGCGTTCTCAGCTTCCCGCTGTTGTTTTTCACGAACGCGGAAATCTCGTCGCGAATGCTTTTTGGAATATTGATATAAAAATTGCTTAAACTCTCTCTTCCGTCCGCCGTGATCGTATACAGCGGTTCTTCGTCCGCCGCGGAAATGCGGCAGATAAACCCGTCGTCGAGGAGTTTAGGAAGCAGTTCCATACAGTCCATATAATTGAGCCAATTGTTGCCCGCCACGCATATTTCCACGATCGTGCGCTCGGAAAGCGCGCTTTCCATTTTATCAAAAACGAAAAGCACGATCAATTTATTGACGGACGTTTCTCCTTGGATCTGCATTGTAAACTCCTTGACTAAAAGAGATAAAAAACGAATTTTTTTAAAAAGGTCGCGAGGGGAAAGTTCGCGACCTGCTTTGCGAATTAAGTAAACCGATTAAAACTTACGCTTCGAACTTTTTAAGCTGGGTTAAAAGCTCGTCGCAATTTTCCGAATATACTTCCACGGTGATAGGCTGGGAAAGATCGAGCGAGAAAATACCGAGAATGGATTTCGCGTCAACGACGTATTTACCGCTTTTCAAAAGAATTTCATAAGGATAGTTTTGCGTGATATTCACGAATTCCTTAACTCTTTGTGCCATTTCAAGGGAAATTTTGATAGATTTCATAGAAAAGATACCTCCATTTTTCTAATTGCCTATATTATACACGAAACTTTCAGAAAAATCAAGATATTCGGATAAAAAATATTTATTATTTTTCGAATTTGTGCTATAATATGTAAAATCGCGGTCTGTTTTTGGGCAGAAAGGAGCAAAAGTTATGGATATGACCGAAAAAACGCTAAAAAAGAACTACGTATACCAAGGGAAAATTATTTCCGTAAGAAACGACGACGCGTTGCTTCCCGACGGGAAGCCCTGTAAGCGTGAAATTATCGAACATTCGGGCGGCGCGTGCGTGTTATACGTCGAAAACGAAAGCGTTTTATTCGTGAAGCAATACCGCTATGCCTACGGCGAATTCCTCTACGAGCTTCCTGCGGGCAAGCTCGAAGAAGGGGAAGAGCCCGCGAAAGCCGCCGCGAGGGAGCTGGAAGAAGAAGCGGGGGTGAAAGCGAAGGCGTTGGAGCTTTTATATATAACGTATCCTACGCCCGGGTATACCAACGAGAAAATTTATATCTACGAAGCGAAAGGCGGGGAGCGGGGGCGCGCGCATCTCGATCAGGACGAATTTTTAACCGCCGAGTTTATCTCGCTTGAAAAGGTGCGCCAAATGCTCAAAAACGGCGAGATTAAAGACGGCAAAACGCTCGTCGCGCTGTTGCACTATTTTTCTTTAAACGCTTAAAAAAAGTCGTGTTTCGTTGAACCCGATTCAAAAACGTTTATCAAAACGAGATATTCCCCAAAAGTTTCGCCGACTTTTGGGGAATATTATGTTTTATAAAAAACGCGTGAAGAATATTCGTAAGGAACGAAGTATTATCGCTCGTTTTTGATCACGAGCTTTTCGATCAAGGCGACGATCGCGTACATAATCGCGGCGAGGATACACAAAATCACGACGGCGCTCATCACGAGGTCGAGCTTGAATACCTGCCCGCCGTAGATGATAAGATAGCCGATCCCCGCTTTGGAAACGATATATTCGCCCATAATCGAGCCGATCCACGCCATACCCACGTTGATTTTCAACATCGAGATAAACGCGGGAAGCGAAGAGGGCACGACGAGCTTGGTTAAAATCTGTAATTTGCTCGCGCCCATCGACTTTAAGAGCAAAAGCTTATTCGCGTCCGTAGCCATAAAGCCGTTTAGCATATTCATTATCGCAATGATCAGCCCTATCAAAACGGTCATAAACACGATCGCTTCGTTGCCCGTGCCGCACCAGATAATGATCAGCGGCCCGAGCGCGATTTTAGGCAGGGCGTTGAGAACCACGAGATAGGGCTCAATGATCTTTCTCGCGGCTTCGCTCCACCATAGCCCAAGCGCGATCAAATATCCCGCGACCACGGCGATCAAAAAGCCGAGAAGGGTTTCTTCGAGCGTCGTGCCGACGTGATAGAACAGCGTGTCGTTTTCGTAAAGCTCGCCGATCGTTTTGCAGATCCGAGAAGGCGAGCTCGTGATAAACGGATTTACCCATTCCAAGCTTGCCGCCAGTTCCCAAAACCCGACGAGCACGAGCAGTATCGCTATTCGGCAAACGTTGATCAGGATATTTTTCCGACGGTATTTTTTGAGATATAAAAGATGTGCGGGCGAGTAATTCGTATCTTTTTTCATACGTTTAATTCCCTCCATAAAATTTCGAACCACTTCGAAAATTCCTTGTTCTCCCGCCGCTTTAACGGCTCGGCTTCGGGGAACGACAGCTCGTGCTCTGCCACCACGCGCGCGGGGCGGCGGGAAAGGGTGAGCACCTTGTCGGCAACCGAGATCGCCTCGCTGATATCGTGCGTGATCAAAAGCGCGGTCTTTTTCTCGCTTCGAATGATCCTGTAAACGTCGTCGCAAACGGTCAGCCGCGTTTGGTAATCAAGAGCTGAAAAAGGTTCATCCAGGAGTAGCATATCGGGATCGACGGCGAGCGTTCTGATCAGCGCGGCGCGCTGGCGCATACCGCCCGAAAGGGAGGAGGGGTAGTTTTTCAAGAATTGTTTAAGTCCGTATTTTTCCGCGAGCGCAACGGCGCGGGCGCGGGCTTCGGGCGTGTTCGTCTTTTTGATTTCAAGGGGCAGGAAAATGTTTTTTTCGATCGTTCGCCAAGGAAAAAGTTCGTCTTTTTGCAACATATACCCAAACGATATGCCCGACGAAACGACTTTTCCCGCCGTGGGAGTCAAAAGTCCCGCCGCCAAAGAAAGCAAGGTGGTTTTACCGCAACCCGAAGGACCTATGATAGCGACGAATTCTCCCTCGCGCACGGAAAAGCTCAGATCTTCCACCGCGACGGTTTCGCCCTGTTTGCTATGGTATCTCATCGATACGTTGTCAAATCGTAAAACTTCTTTCATTTGCGTGATCCTTTTTATTTAACTTCCGTAAACTTCCTTTGCGATTTTATTTGCGTAGGAATTATCCACGAGGTCGGTCATTTTTACTCTCTTTTCCAGCTCGCCCGCTTTTTCGATAATATCTTGTAAGCGGTTGAAGCTCGCTTCCGTCATCGCCATATCCGTCTTCCAAGCGTCGATCGCCGCGTAACGCGCTACGCTCGCCGCCGCGGATTCTTTGGACGTTCCTTCAAAATACGAGGTGAGATAGGGGGCGACCGTCGCCGCGTCGTTCGAGTTTATATATTTGATCGCTTTCATAATCGCGCGCAGGAAGCCTTCCACGTGCGTTTCGTTTTTATCGATCCAAGATTGCTTTGCCATAAAGCAGGTGTAAGGCACTTCGCCCGAAGCTTCGCCCACGGAAGCCACCACGTAGCCCTTGCCCGCCGCTTCGTATTCGTATGCCACGGGATCGAACATCGTGCAATAATCCGCCGTACCCGCTTCGAACGCGCTCGTCATTAAATTGAACGCCACGTCGTAGTTTAAGGTAAGATCCACACCGTCTTTTAAATTATAATTGCCTAAAACGTATTCGAAGGTCATTGCGGGAACGCCACCTTTTCTGCCCGCAAGAATTTCCTTGCCCTTTAAATCCGTCCATTCGAAATCGGGCTCGGCTTTTCTGGAAACGAGGAACGAACCGTCGCGTTTGGTCAGTTGACCGAATACTTTGGGCGTATCCGTCGAACCGCCGATAAGTACGTAAAGCGCCGCTTCTGGTCCGCAAAGCCCGATATCGGCGTCGCCCGAAAGCACGGCTGCCATAACCTTATCCGCGCCCCCGCCGTTGGAAACTTCGAGCTTTATGTTCTCTTCCTTAAAATACCCGAGCGATTCCGCGAGATAGAAGGGAGCGTAGAAAATGGAATGAGTGACTTCGTTCACGCGAATGGTCTTCATTCCGTCCTTATCCTCGTCTTTGCAAGCGGAAAGAGGGAGGATCGCCAAGCAGGCGGCGAGCGCCAAGCCGATTTTTTTGAGAAAATTTTTCATAATTGACAAACTCCGTTTTAAAAAATTTTTTGGAATAATATATTATATGAGCGCGCGTTTATAATTGACAATTGCATTTTAAAGTGTTATAATGAAAAGGCTATTCCTTTTTCAGGGTAGGAGCGGTAAGAGGGAGAAAACTAACGAAAATAAGGATAAGACGATCACTATGGAAATGCAAAAGACTTATAATCCGAAGGATTTCGAGGACAGAATCTACGCCGAATGGGAAAATTCGGGCGCTTTCCGCGCGGAAAGCGACGCGGATAAAGTGCCGTTCACCATTATGATGCCCCCGCCGAATATCACGGGTCAGCTTCATATGGGGCACGCGCTGGACGCAACGATGCAAGACGCTCTCATTCGCTTCAAGCGTATGCAGGGCTACGCCGCGTTGTGGCTTCCCGGGTGCGACCACGCCTCTATCGCCACCGAAGTCAAAATCGTAGAAAAAATGAAATCGGAAGGGCTCACCAAAGCCGACGTCGGGCGCGACGGCTTTTTAAAGCGCGCTTGGGAATGGAAGGAACAGTACGGCAACCGCATTATGCTCCAACAGCGCAAAATGGGTACGTCGTGCGACTGGTCGCGCCAAGCCTTCACGATGGACGAAAAATGCTCCCGCGCCGTGCGCGAGGTGTTCGTCAACCTTTATAATAAGGGGCTTATCTATCAAGGAGTCCGCATTATCAATTGGTGTCCTTGCTGTAAAACCGCGCTTTCCGACGCGGAAGTGGAATACGCCGAAGAGGGCGGGCATTTCTGGCATCTTCGCTATCCCGCCGTGGACGGCGGCGCGGAGGTGATCGTCGCGACCACCCGTCCCGAAACGATGCTCGGCGATACGGCGGTTGCGGTGCACCCCGAAGACAAGCGCTATCAAAAGCTCGTTGGAAAAACGCTCAAACTCCCGCTTACCGACAGGGAAATCCCCGTCGTGGCGGACGACTACGTAGACCCCGAATTCGGTACGGGCTGCGTAAAGATCACGCCCGCGCACGACCCCAACGATTTCGAAGTGGGCAAACGCCACGACCTTCCCGTGATCCGCGTAATGAACGACGACGGCACGATGAACGAGCTCGCGGGCAAATATAACGGCTTAGACAGATACGAAGCCAGAAAAAAGATCGTCGCCGACCTCGAAGCGCAGGGCGCGCTCGTAAAAATCGAAGCGCACACCCACAACGTAGGGCATTGTTACCGCTGTCATTCGACGGTCGAGCCGATCGTTTCCAAACAATGGTTCGTGAAAATGGAACCGCTCGCAAAACCCGCGATTCAAGCGGTTATGAAAAACAAAGTCAAATTCGTTCCCGAACGCTTCTCGAAAATCTATTATAACTGGATGGAAAACGTTCGCGACTGGTGTATTTCCCGCCAGCTCTGGTGGGGGCACAGAATCCCCGTTTGGTATTGTCGGGACTGCGGAAAAGTCGTTTGCACGAAAGAAGACCCGACCGTTTGCCCCGTTTGCGGCAGCGCGCATTTAAAGCAGGACGAGGACGTGCTCGACACGTGGTTCTCCTCCGCGCTTTGGCCCTTCTCCACGCTCGGCTTCCCCGAACAAACGCCCGATTATAAATATTTCTATCCCACCGACGTACTCGTCACGGGCTACGATATCATTTTCTTCTGGGTCGCGCGAATGATTTTTTCGGGAATCGAACACACGGGCAAAGTGCCTTTCCACGACGTGCTCATTCACGGCATTATCCGCGACGAGCAGGGCAGAAAAATGAGCAAATCGCTCGGCAACGGTATCGACCCGCTCGAAGTCGTCGAAAAATACGGCGCGGATTCTCTCCGTCTTTCTCTTTTGACGGGCGTTGCGCCCGGGAACGACGCGCGTTATTCGGATACCAAAGTAGAGTCTTGCCGTAACTTTATCAACAAGCTCTGGAACGCCACCCGTTTCGTGCTTATGAACGCCGAAGGCAAAAAGATTCCTTTGATCGAAACGGTCAAGCTCGCGCCCGCGGATAAATGGATTATTTCCAAGCTCCAAAACTGCATCAGAGAAGTCACGACTAACCTCAATAAATACGAGCTCGGCGTGGCGAGCGATCTTGCGACGAGCTTCGTTTGGGACGATTTCTGCGACTGGTATATCGAGCTTTCCAAGCCCGCGCTCTACGGCGAGGACGAGGGGAGAAAAAAGGACGCGCTCGCGGTGCTTTGCTTCGTTTTGGAAAACGCGCTCAAACTTCTCCACCCGTTTATTCCGTTCGTCACGGAAGAAATTTATTCGAATTTGCCGAACGCGAAGGGCAGTATTATGACTTCTTCTTTCCCGCGCTATAACTCCAAAATGGCGTATAAAAAGGAAGCCAAAGCTTTCGAGGGGGTTATGGAAATTATCAAAGCCGTGCGCGCTATGAAAAAGAACGCCGACTGCCCGCCCTCGAAAAAGGTCGAGTTGAATATCGTCACCGAATCCAAACGCCTCGTGCAAGTGAATAAAGACTGCATTATGAAGCTTTCGGGCGCAAGCGCGGTCAAGCTCGTGGAAAGCTCGGCGGCGATCGAAGGCAAAACCGTTTCTTCGGTCACCGAGATCGCGGAGATCTACGTACCCTTGGGCGAGCTCGTCGATATCGAAAAGGAAAAGGCGAGATTATCGGCGGAGATCGAACGAATCGACGGCGAGATCGCCCGCGCGGAAGGCAAGCTGAATAACCCCAACTTCGTCAACAAAGCCCCGAAAAAGCTGGTAGACGACGAAAAGGAGAAAGTGAAAAAATACCGCGATATGAAAGAAAAGTGTATCGCGCAACTGCAAGAATTATAACGAAAAAAGTTTAAAAAACTTGCGTTCAAACAGTTGACAAGGCAAACAAAAAATGGTAAAATGTTTTTTGTTGTAGTGTCGGTATGGGCTTATTATGCCCTTTTCGACCGTTTTCGCAGGGTTAAAATCCGCGAAAAAAGGACAACCTATTTATTATCGATTTCTTTAAATTGCGTAAGGGCAATTTCGAGAATATTCCAAATCTTTACAAGGAGGTCAAAAATATGCCTACTATCAATCAGCTCATTAAGAAGGGTAGAGAACGTATCACCTACAAATCCAAGAGCCCTATTTTGGATAACTGCCCTCAAAAGCGCGGCGTATGTTTGTCCGTTACCACGACTTCTCCTAAGAAGCCTAACTCCGCTATGCGTAAGATCGCTCGTGTGCGCCTTACCAACAAGCAGGAAGGTACGGTCTACATTCCCGGCGAAGGTCACAACCTTCAAGAGCACAGCTCCGTTTTGATCAGAGGCGGACGTGTCAAGGACTTGCCCGGTGTGCGTTATCACATCATTCGCGGCGCGCTTGATACCGCCGGCGTTGCAAAGCGTAAGCAATCTCGCTCCAAGTACGGCGCAAAACGCCCTAAGTAATAGGGGGTTGAGCCAAAGCGCGAAAAGTATTCACTTCTTCGCAAAATTGCGCTTTTCTCGCGCAAAGTCGGTTGCGTTTTAAGACTAAAACCAAAACGCAAAAGACCTACTTGTTAATCGGAATATAGCTCGAAAGCCCCGAATAAAAGTAGGCAGTATGCGGATAAAACCGCAGAAGATTCGCGAAAAAAATGCGAAAGCAGATTCGCGATAGCTGTACTGAAGGGTTAAACCCTTACAAAAATTATTTAAAGGAGGATAAAAAAATGCCCAGAAGAGGTAATGTCCCTAAAAGAGACGTGCTGCCCGATCCTATGTATAACAGTAAGGTAGTGTCCAAGCTTATCAATCAGATTATGCTCGACGGCAAAAAGGGTACTGCACAAACGATCGTTTACGACGCATTCAAGATTATGGGGGAGAAGTTGAATATGGATCCCCTCGACATTTTCAAGCAGGCTATGGAAAACGTTATGCCCGTTGTTGAAGTTAAAGCTCGCCGCGTAGGTGGTGCGAACTATCAAGTTCCCATCGAAATTAGACCGGAAAGACGCCAAACTCTCGCGATCCGTTGGATCGTTATCAACACGAGAAAGCGCAGCGAAAGAGAAATGTCCAAAAAGCTTGCGGCGGAACTTATGGACGCGTACAACAACGCGGGTGGTTCCGTAAAGAAGAAAGAAGACACGCACAGAATGGCAGAAGCGAACAAAGCGTTTGCTCACTTCCGTTTCTAATCGAGGTAAATTATGGCTAGAGAATACGATTTACTCCATACCAGAAATTTTGGTATTATGGCGCACATTGACGCCGGTAAGACCACGACAACCGAACGTATCCTGTTCTATACGGGTAAGACGCACAAAATCGGTGAAACCCACGAAGGTTCTGCAACGATGGACTGGATGGTCCAAGAGCAAGAACGCGGTATCACGATCACGTCTGCGGCTACGACCTGTATTTGGAAAGGACACCGCTTCAACATTATCGATACGCCGGGGCACGTTGACTTCACCGTAGAAGTTGAACGTTCCTTGCGCGTTCTCGACGGCGCGGTTGCAACCTTCTGCGCGAAGGGCGGCGTTGAACCCCAGTCCGAAACCGTATGGCGTCAGGCGGATCAATATAAAGTTCCCCGTATCGCGTACGTGAACAAAATGGACATCAACGGCGCGGACTATTTCCGCGTGGAAAATATGATCCGTGAAAGACTCGGTGCGAACCCCGTTCCCATCGAACTTCCTATCGGTAAGGAAGAAACCTTCAAAGGGATTATCGACTTGATCCGTATGGAAGCAGAGGTCTACTACGACGACCTCGGAAAGGATTTCCGCAAAGAACCTATCCCTGCGGATATGATGGACGTTGCGGAAGAATACAGAGCGAAGCTCGTGGAAGAAGCGGCTTCGGGCAGCGACGAGCTGATGGAAAAATACTTCGAGGACGGCGATCTGTCCGCGGAAGATATTATCAAAGGGCTTCGTATCCGTTGCTTGAATATGGAAGCGATTCCTATGCTCTGCGGTTCGTCTTATAAGAACAAAGGCGTTCAGTTCCTTCTCGACGCGGTTATCAACTTCCTTCCCAGCCCCTTAGACGTGGCGCACGTTAAGGGCACGAATCCCGACACGGGCGAAGAGGAAGAAAGAAAGACTTCCGACGAGGAATATTTCTCCGGTCTTGCGTTCAAGATCGCGACCGACCCGTTCGTTGGCTCGCTCGCGTATTTCAGAGCGTATTCGGGCGTACTTGCCGCCGGCTCGTACGTGTATAACTCCACGAAGGAGAAAAAGGAAAGAGTCGGGCGTTTGGTGCAGATGCACTCCAACGAAAGAAAGGATATTTCCGAGATCTGCTCGGGCGATATCTGCGCGATCGTTGGCTTGAAATACACCACGACGGGCGACACGCTCTGCGACGAAAAGCACCCGATCATTCTTGAAAAGATGGTGTTCCCCGAACCCGTTATCCAGCTTTCCCTTGAACCCAAGACGAAAGCAGGTCAGGAAAAAATGACGATGGCGCTTATTAAGCTCGCCGAAGAAGACCCTACCTTCAAGACCTACACCGATCAGGAAACGGGTCAAACGATTATCGCGGGTATGGGCGAACTTCACCTCGATATTATCGTTGACAGACTTTTGCGCGAATTCAAAGTCGAAGCAAACGTCGGCGCGCCGCAGGTTGCTTATAGAGAAACTATCCGCAAAGCGGTGGAATGCGAAGGTATGTATAAGCGTCAGTCGGGCGGTAAAGGTCAATACGGGCATTGTAAGCTCCGTTTGTCCCCCCAAGAGCCCGGCGCAGGCTACGCGTTCGAGGATACGACGGTCGGCGGCTCTATTCCCAAAGAATATATCCCCGCAATCGACAAGGGTATTCAGGAAGCGGCGAAGAACGGTTTCCTTGCAGGCTACGAGATCGTAGACTTCAAGATCGAAGTATACGACGGTTCGTATCACGAAGTCGACTCGTCCGAAATGGCGTTCAAGATCGCAGGCTCGATGGGCTTTAAGAACGGCGTGGAAAAAGCTAACCCCGTTCTGTTAGAGCCGATTATGAAAGTGCAGATCATCACCCCCGAAGATTACTTTGGCGACCTTATGGGTAACGTATCCGGTCGTCGCGGTACGATTCTCGGCACGGACGATCGCAACGGCGCGAAGATTATCGACGCAGAGATCCCGCTTTCCGAAATGTTCGGTTACGCAACGGAGCTCCGTTCGAGAACGCAGGGTCGCGGTCAGTTCACGATGCAGTTCGATCATTACAGCGAAGTGCCTTCGAGCATTTCCAAAGAAATCGTTGAAAAACGCGGTAAGAAAGACTAAGTTTTTCAAAAAATCAGTTTAAATCGTTCTTTTCCCGCCAAAAAAGGCGGGAAAAGAACGGGAAATTAAAAAAAATTTGAAGAAAATGCCTTCAAACGTTTGATTATTTCCAAAATTTAAGATATAATAGATATGTCCTTATAGGGACAGGCGGTAACGCCGAAATCATTTGTAAAATGATAGGTAGCTGCGTCCGAGCCAACGGATAGGTTATCATTTAAAAAATAAAAAAATAAAAAGATAAATCGGAGGATTTAATTATGGCAAAAGCAAAATTTGACAGAAGCAAACCCCACGTTAACATTGGTACTATCGGCCACGTTGACCACGGTAAGACGACTTTGACCGCAGCTATCACGATGGTTATGGCTGCTCGCGGCGGCGCACAGAAGATGAAGTACGACGAAATCGACAAAGCGCCCGAAGAAAGAGCACGTGGTATCACAATCAACACCGCGCACGTTGAATATCAAACGGATTCCCGTCACTATGCGCACGTTGACTGCCCGGGCCACGCCGACTACGTTAAGAATATGATCACCGGTGCTGCTCAGATGGACGGCGCGATCCTGGTTTGCGCGGCGACCGACGGTCCTATGCCCCAGACCCGCGAACACATCCTGCTCGCTCGTCAGGTAGGCGTTCCCTACATCGTTGTATTTATGAACAAGACCGACCTTGTAGACGATCCCGAACTTCTCGACCTCGTTGATATGGATATCAGAGACTTGCTCTCTTCCTACGACTTCCCCGGCGACGATACGCCCATCATTCGCGGTTCTGCGCTTAAAGCTCTTGAAGTTGCAAGCTCGGATAAGCCCGCTGACGAGATTATCGCTGATCCCGCAGTTGCTCCTATTCTTGAACTTATGGACGCTGTTGACAGCTATATCCCTACGCCCGCTCGTGAAGATTCCAAACCTTTCCTTCTTCCCGTAGAAGACGTGTTCACGATCTCCGGTCGTGGTACGGTTGCTCCCGGTCGTGTTGAAAGAGGTGTTGCTCGCGTTGGCGAACCCGCAGAAATCGTTGGTTTGATCGAAAAGCCCGTTGGTACGGTTCTTACCGGTCTTGAAATGTTCCACAAGATGCTTGACGAAGCTCAGGCAGGCGACAACGTTGGTGCGCTTCTTCGTGGTATCAACAGAACGGATATCCAAAAGGGTCAAGTTATCGCGAAGCCCGGTTCGGTTGCTACTGGTACGGAATTCGAAGCTCAGGTATACGTTTTGACGAAGGAAGAAGGTGGTCGTCACACGGCGTTCTTCAACCACTACAGACCTCAGTTCTTCGTAAGAACGACGGACGTTACGGGTGCTATCGAGCTTCCCGAAGGCGTTGAAATGGTTATGCCCGGCGACAATATCAATATGAAAGTCGTTCTTATCAAGCCCGTTGCGCTTGAAGAAGGTCTCCGCTTCGCTATCCGTGAAGGCGGCAGAACGGTAGGTTCCGGCGTTATCTCTAAAATTCTTAAATAATTTTAGCTAAACGGACGAAACAACTAACCTAAATTGAAAACAGCTTATCCGTTTGGATAGGCTGTTTTTGATATAAATCCGCAACAAGATAAGAAGTAAAGGGAGGCAAAACGCTTGAAAATTTCAACGAAAGCCAAGGACTGCGCCGTTATAGCGATCATCCTCATATCGTGCGTTTTAACCGCCGTTTTCGATTTTGTAGAGTTTTCCGCGTTCAATTCGGAAATCTATAATAAACTCTTCGGCAATATCCTTCCTTTGCTTTTTGGCACGCTTGCCGTAACGCTTTTAGTATGGCGAAGTGGAGCAAAGCTATTTCAAAAGCCACAAAAGCTTTTATATTTGATCCCTTGCTTAATCATAGCCGTCGATAACTTTCCGTTTGCTGCGTATTTTGCGGGCAAAATGCAGCTTTTGCATACCGACGCAGGGCATTTTCTTTCGTTTGGTTTCTATTGCCTTCTCGTCGGCGTATTTGAAGAAATGATCTTTCGCGGTATCCTTTTTCAGTTCCTTTGCGAACGGTTTTCCAAGGATAAAAAGGGGCTTCTAAAAACGTATTTCCTCTCGTCCGTTTTATTCGGTTGTATGCATCTTTTCAACCTGTTTGCGGGGGCGGGAATAGGGCAAACGTTGTTGCAGGTCGGGTATTCTACGCTGACGGGCGGACTTTTCGCCTTTGCCTTTTTAAAAACGAAAAATATCTTAATTTCCGCCGTCACGCACGCGCTTTATAACTTTTGCGGTTTATTATTTACCGCGGAGCTTGGTCTTGGCAACGGTTCGGTGATCGATCTGCCCACTGCGCTCGTAATGCTTGCCGTAAGCCTTCTCGTCGGCGTATTCGTGCTATATAAAACGTTTACTTATCCCGAAAGCGAGAGAAAAGAATTATATGCTCGTTTAGCCGTACGATCCGCGCAAAACGGTAAATAAGCGTCACGCTACGCTCAACGTAGCTTCTCGTTATCGCAATATTCGACCATTCAATTAAAATTACGGAGAAAAATAAAATGAAATGTATTTTTATCTATAATCCCGTCAGCGGAAAAGGCAAGATCGCCAAAAAGCTCGATTATATCGTGGACGGTTTAAAAGAAAAATACGACGAAGTGGACGTCTACGCCACCAAATGCGCGGGGGATATGTCGCGCGCGGCGCGGGAAGCCGTGGGCGTTTACGACGCGATTATTTTTGCGGGCGGCGACGGCTCTTTTAACGAAGTCGTGCAAGGAATTGCAGACCTTGACGATCTTCCCGAGCTCGGCTATATTCCCAGCGGCACGGTCAACGATATCGCGCATACGCTCAAAATTCCCAAAAATATCAAAAAAGCTCTCAAAATCATTAAAACGGGCAGAAACGAGCTGTTGGATTGTATGAAGGTCAACGACGGCTACGCAATGTACGTCGTTGCGGCGGGAGCGTTCACGAGCGCGACGTATACCACGCCGCAAACGCAAAAAAATCAAGTGGGGCGTATCGCCTACTGGTTCGAGGGCGCGAAGCGTAACCTGCATTTTCAGATTTTCGACGTCGATTGCGGGAACGAAGAAGTGGACGAGCATACCCATAGCGTATTGATCACGGTAATGAACAGCCGCTACGTGGCGGGCTTTCGCCTGAATAAATTCGCGTGCTTACAGGACGGAAAAATCGAGGTCGCGATCGTTCGCCAGAAGAAAAACCCGAGCTTTTTTCAAAAGCTCGGCGCGCTGTTTGCGGTTGCGGGGCTGTTTTTGTTCGGCTTAAAGCGAAAAAAAGGTAAAAACGTCGTCAGGCTGGAAGGCTCTCATTTCGATATCGACGTAGGCGACGACGTAGTTTGGAATTTCGACGGCGAGAAAGGCACTCGCGGTAACGTGCATATCGAAGTCGTGCCGAAAAAAATCAATATGATCGTCCCGAAAAACATAAAAAAGCTTTAAAAAATTTGAAAAAACAACTTAACTTAAACGAGAAAAACGCATTCCAAATTTTTAAAATTCAGGGGATGCGTTTTTTAATTTTATTAAAAATTAAAAATAATTTCAATCCGCGGAGATAAAAGTCCAAACTTTTTATAAAAAACGAAAAAAAGTATTCTTTATTTAAACTTTTTTAGAAAAAAAATATTTTTTTACAAAAACTCTATTGACATTATAATGAGAGTATGGTATAATTAAGCAAATTAAAGTGCTTCATTATGGACAAAATGCAATTTAAGCGCCATTTTTTAAATTTTAACGAAGTTAATATAGCTCGAACGGTAAAATTTTTGAAACGGTAAAAGTATTTATTTAGGAATTATTTTGAATTTTTATTCAAATAAAAATAAAGGAGTAGGAATTTATGAAAACTACGGTAAAGAAAGTGTTGCTAGTGTTGTTGCAATCACTTATGTTCGTTTTTTTGGCGATCGGATTCGTTGCTTGTGGCGATGAAGATTCCGATAGCGCTCCGAAGAGCAATCCCCAAAAAACGCATACGCTTACGCTCAGCCTAACCTCGATCGATATGACGGTTTGGCAGAACAAAACGCTGTACGCAATGTATAGCGGTGAAGAAGCTGTCGTTTGGTCGGTATCAGACAGCACGGTTGTGTCCGTTGAGAATGGCGAAATTAACGCGCTTAAAGTGGGCGAAGCCACGGTCACGGCAAAGGCTGGCAATAAAACGGCTTCGTGCAACGTGACGGTAAGCGCGCCCGTTGAAGAGCTTTTTAGCCTTGAAATCGAAGATCAGGCTCCCATTTCGTACGTGGGCTCTTCCAAGAATATAGAGGCGGAGTTGCTTTACGACGGCAATGCGATTCCCGGCGTACAATACGCGTACGAATCCTTTAACGAGGAAGTCGCTACCGTTTCTGCAAGCGGTGTAATTTCTTCAATAGCGCGCGGCGACGCGTCTTTACTGGTCACGGCAACGGTAAATGGCTTTGAATTTAACTCAGCCGTAAATCTTTGCGTTGCGCCTAACGGTAAAGTGGAAATTTCCCAAAGCGAAATAGCCATCTATTCGGTTGCGGAATTCGGGGGAAACACCTTTAAAAACACCGCGCAGATTCAGGCAAAAGCTTACGAAAAAGGCGTATCCTATCCCAGCGGAGAGATCGCCTATTCGGCGAAAGACGCCACTCAGGACGTTTTCACCGTAACCGAGGAAGGGCTCGTTACCGCGAATCACGCGGGCGAGGCGGTTCTCGTGGCTTCCTATACTGGGTCCGATCAACAAACGGTTAGCGAAGAAGTGACGATCGTCGTAAAACGCGCGGAGCTCGTTGCGGATAAAGATCCTTTACTTATTGATTTATCAGATATAACGTATACGATTGACACGGAAGAAGTCTTCGGGGAGCAAATCGACTTTGAAAAAGCTATCGTTTTCGACGGTAAGATTGCTTCCGAAATCCTCTTTGAAGGAAACGATTTGGATTTCTCGACCGTTGCAGCGGGCGAAAAAACCCTTTCGATTTCTACGCGCGATTTAACTTATACGATCGGCATAGACGCTTGGTCGCAATTAATCGAAACGGCAGACGATCTCAACGCGTTAAAAACGGCAACGAACGGTAAGTATCGCTTAGAGAACGATTTGGATATGACGGGCGTTGAATGGAAATACGCCGACGCGACGACGCAATTCTCGGGTACGTTTGACGGGCAGGATAAAGAAATCAGCGGGTTGACCTTATCGAGCGCGAACGGCTTGTTTGCAAAGCTGTATGGAAACGCAATCGTGAAAAACCTCACGCTCTCTTGCGTATTGTCGAATAGTTCAAGCAAAATCGGCGCTCTCGCGGCGGCTGTGGAAGGACATTCGAACGTACAGGCTACGGTTGAAAACGTAAACGTTACGGTAATCGACCGAGGGCAAGGGAACGGCGGTCTTATCGGTGCGATTGCCGAAAACACGAAGGTCAAAATAAACAATTCTAATATTCGTTATTATGAAGCAACCCGTTCCGTGGAAAGCGGTGCCGTGCTCGGTAGAACTCTTGGCTCCGTGTCTTTCAGTGAAACGAAAGTCGTTTCCGGTTCGCAAATTTGCGGCACGTCGAGTCAAAACAACAACACCGACATAGCGGCGTCTTTGAACGCTATGAATATTGCCTTTAAGCCCGAAGCGCTGGAAAAGCTCAACATAGTGGATTTTGAAACGAGTAAGGCGTACACTCTCGATGAAGAAGTGGGAACCGTCACGAGCGTTTCGCTTTACGGAAACGAGGTGAGAGAAATAACCGTTTCTGATGGAAGCTACGATCTTCTTCGTGCCGACGTGGAAGGTTTACAAGGCGGCGCGGTAGAAATTTTATTTAAAAACTCGGAAGGCGCGGAATTCTTCTATGAAATTCCCCTTATTGCGAGATATACGCTCACCAAAGACAATATCACCCTCTTAGCAACGGCTACTATCTACGAATACGTTTTAGGCGAAGATATCGATATGACGGGTATTTCTTACAATCCTTCTGGAACCTTTAAAGGTGTTCTTGACGGAAACGGTCATACGATTAGCAACCTTACCGTTAAAGACGGAAAGGGCGGTCTCTTCGTGACTATATCGGGCGCTACGATTAAAAATCTTGCGATCGTAAACGCAACGATCGCTTCGAACGCTAATCAAAGCGGTATTATTGCGAGCACGACGGGTGGAGCTAATACGATTGAAAACGTATTCATTTCCGGAACGATGTCGCCGTCCGCAACGAATACTTCAGAGGGTAAATGGCAAGGCGGTATTCTCGGTAGACACTGGCAAAGAAACACAACGCTTACGTTGACGAACGTAATCGTGAATTTGACGGAGCTCGACGACGCCGCGACGGTCGGTTTCGTTTGTGGTTACTCGAGAGCACCGATTGCTCTTACCGACTGCTATTTTATCGGCGGAAACGGAAATATCAACGGTACGAGAACTGGCTATTCTTGTGAGATGAAACAAACCAACGTGAATAAGTACGCTGACGTTGACGCGTTCAACACGGCGTATAGTGAATTGACCCTTACGGAGGAGCTGAGCGCTTGGTGGGAGGCATATCTTGACTCAACCACGGCGCAAGACAGTACCGAATCGTAATTCCCGAAGGTGAAACTACGGATTGAAAAATAAAAAAATAAAAATAAAAAAATATATAATATAAAAAGGAGAAATAAAGATGAACAAATTAAAAAAAGTTTCAGCGACGTTAATGGCGTTATTGTTGGTTGGCGGAACCGTCGGCTCTGCGGTGGCTTGCGGCCCCGGCTCGGATGTAGAGATTGATGAAGACAAAACGCAGCTTTATATCGCGAACTACAACGGCGGCGTTGGCGAAGCGTGGCTCGACGAAGCTGCGGCGCGCTTCGAGGAGAAGTATAAGGACTGGAAGAATGGCGATAAAACGGGCGTTCAAGTTGTGGATCTGATCAGGCACGACAAGTCCTATGAAGGGTTGAGTCTTGCAAACAAAATCAAAGGGGATCAGTACGAAATCTATTTTACACAGCAAGTTGACTATCGTTCCTACGTATCGAACGACTATCTCTACGATATTACCGATCTTGTAAAAGAAATGGTAAACGTAGACGACGGTAAAACGATTTATTCCAAGCTCAACGACGATCAAAAGAAATTTATGGAACTCGACGGAAGTTACTATGCGCTTCCGCACTACGAACTGTATAATGGAATCTCCTACGACGCAGGCGTGTTTAAATTAAAGAACCTCTATTTCTCGGATACTATAGATTCCGACGGAACGAGAAAATTCGTCGCGAATCCCAGCGCGAAAAAGTCCTGCGGGCCCGACGGCGAATACGTTACCTACGACGACGGTTTGCCTTCGAGTATGGCGGAATTTAAAAAGCTGTTGACTAAGATGACGACTAGCTCGGTAACTCCGTTCATTTGGACGGGTAAGTCTACGCACTATACGAATATGTTGCCTATAGCGTTCTACACGAACCTTGCAGGCGGCGCAGGTACGCGCGCGAATTTCACGTACGATACGAACGGAGAAAAGGTAGATATCATAACGAGCTTTGTTGGGAACGAGCCCGTGATCGAGTCTATGGAGATTACGCCGGAAACGGGCTATCTCACAAAGAGCCAAGCTGGTATTTACTACGCGTTAGATATGGCAAACACCGTATTCGGAAGTTCGAAGATGTATAACGTTCCCGCTACGAGTACCACCTTCTCGCACACGAACGCACAAGAAGCCTTCGTGATGAGCGGGCTGGACGGAAAGGAACATATCGCTATACTTATCGACGGCAACTATTGGTATAACGAAGCAGGCGACGCAGGCATTCATAAGGACCTTAAAGAATGGTATCCTGAAACGTATACGCAAAAAGATCTTCGCGTTATGCCTTTGCCTCGTCAATACGAGGGAACCGTAACGGAAGGCAACGGGAAGCCCCCCGTTCTCGTTGACTCTTTTAATTCGTATGCGCTCGTAAACGCAGGAATCGACAAGTCGAAATATCCGCTGATTAAGGAATTCTTGTCCTTCTTGTATAGCGACGCTGAACTTCTCAATTTCACGAGAGCGACGGACGGTATTCTCAAGAGCATAGATTACGACTTCTATTCGGTACGCGACGACGTAAGTTCGTTCGGACAATCGGTGCTTGATTTGCGCAACGACGCTAAGGCAGCGAACACGTTTGTGCAATCCAATGCTTCCAACAAAATTTATATTGCAAATTCAAGCAAATTTAATTTAACCACTTTAGGTTATTACTTCCAGACTACGGTTAACGGCTTATCCTACACGCAGCCTCGGTCAGCCGCGATAAAGAAAATATCCGCGAAGGACTACTTTAACGGAATGCAAATTTCCAAAGAGAATTGGGCTTCTTGGACGAAAGGATTACTCGATTAAATAAAACGAAGGGATAAAAAATGTTGATAAATAATTTAAATTTAGAGGAAAATGCAACGGTGGAAAGAAAGGGTAAAACCCCTTCTCTTTCCACGAAAAAGCGCAATCAATTGATTTTCTATTGCGCGATGATGGCACTGCCCGTTTTACAGTTTTGTTGTTTTTACTTTTACGTAAACTTCAATTCCTTCTTGCTTGGGTTTCAGAAGTTGAACGATAATGGTATCGGGTATAAATTTGTAGGGTTCGCAAACTTTAAAGATGTGTTTGAGATTAGATGGGACCTTTTGATAACGAATTCCTTATTGTATCAATTCTTCAGTCTATTCGTCGGTATGTTCGGCACGGTGCTCTTCTCTTATTATATTTATAAGAAAAACCCCGGGCACTCGATCTTTAAGGTTATCTTATATTCTCCGTCGATTATTTCAGGCGTCGTGTTCGCTTTGCTTTTCAACTATTTTATCGATAAAGCAATTCCTGCGATCGTGGGAGATCCGAATATGATTCCCCCGATGTCCAACCCGGAATATCAGCGTGGATTGACGATTTTCTTCGTTATTTGGGCGGGATTTGGCGGAAATATATTGCTGTATACGGGTGCAATGAGCGGTATTTCCGAATCCTTGATTGAATCGGCGCAGCTCGATGGTATCACGGCGTTTAAAGAATTGTTCTTAATCGTGCTTCCTTCCATTTGGGGGACTTTCGTCACCTTTATACTTATGAGTATAATGGGTATCTTCACGAACCAAGGCTCACTCTTCGCGTTCTTTGGAACGGAAGCAGATCCGGAATTGCAAACGATCGGGTATTACTTATACGCGAACTTGCAAAAAGGAACGCAACAGGGCTCGGTTACAGATTATAACAGACTTGCCGCAATGGGTATGGTACTCACGGTAGTTGCCGTTCCGTTGAGTCTTACGGCGAGGTATCTGTTAAATAAATTTGGACCTAAAACGGAATAGGAGGAAAGAAAGATGGAAAATCAAAAAAAGAGAAAAAAGAAATTTCGTTTAAATCCGTTGAGCTGGGTATTACTGATATTTTTGACGATTTACACTCTTTCAATGTGCTACTTATTCCTTTGGGGTATAGGAAATTCCGTGAAATCTCACAGAGAATTTTCAAGCGACGCCGTAAGTATTTTTCCCAGTGGTGCGCCTTGGGAATGGGATTGGAATAAATACGCAGAAGTTATAAAAGGATTTACAGTTCCCGTAACGACGACTGATGGGCTGAGTGTGTCCGTCGGGATCGGCTGGCAGATTTTATATACGTTGTTATACGCAGGCGGTGGCGCGTTGATAACGTTAAGCTGCTGTTGTATCGTAGGCTATATGACGGCGAAATACAACTATTTTTTCAGCCGTATAGTCTATGCGACGGTACTCGTAACGATGGTTATTCCCGTAATCGGTTCAACGCCTTCCTTGATCATTTTCCTTAGAACCTTGGGATTATACGATACGTATATCGGCACCTACATAATGAAATTTAATTTCCACAATATGTATTTCTTGCTGATTCACGCAGCGTATTCGCGTATTTCAAAGGAATATTCGGAAGCCGCAACGATCGACGGCGCGTCGCATCTTCAAATCTTCTTAAAAATTATGATTCCGATGATTTGGCCTACGCTTACGGCAATCTATCTCATTTTCTTTATCGGATTTTGGAACGATTACCAAATGGCGCTGGTGTATATGCCTTCGCACCCGACTCTTGCGTACGGTGTGTATTATGCGGGTATGGGCAACAGAAGTACGTTTATGTCTCGTTCGGATACCTATCGATTTGCAAGCTGTATGATCTTGGCTCTGCCGATCCTTGCGTTGTTTATTGCGTTGCGCAATAAGATTATGGGGAACGTAACGGCTGGCGGCGTAAAAGAATAAAAATATAAAGGAGATAAAGAATGAAAACACAAAAAACATTCAATATAAAACGCTGTTTATGCGTCGGCGCTTTTATCGCGATTGCGCTTTGTGGAATCGGAGTATCTTATCTGGGTGAAACGAAAGCAGCCGTTGACAGCGGAAGTAGCGTGAGCGCCGTTGAGCCGAAGATTACGATTGACCCTGCGGACGGCTATTCTCTCACCTCGATCCCTTATGCAGTAAAGGGAGAAGGATATCGAGTGTTCGAAGCCAGCGCGGTCGACGCCTACGGTTCTGAACTGGAAGTTGAAAAGAGAGTATACCTTTTTTATAGCTCGGAAACGCGCTCTCGCGTGTATTTGAAAAACGGCGAATTTACGCCCACTCAATACGGTATATACACGGTGGAATACTCTGCGACTGACCTTGCGGGAACTACCGCTATTGCAACCTACGAAGTAGTTTGTCAAGAAAAGGAAGCGTTGACGGCGACGGTAGAGAGTGAAGTGGAAACCTGCGTGGTAGGCACGGAAGTTCAGCTTTCGGGTTTAAACTACGAAAACGCGATCGGAACGACTTCCTATGCAATCACGGCAACTCATTCGGAAGGGAAGGTCGTTTATGAACTCGGGGACGATAATTCCTTCGTTCCTATGTACGTTGGCGATTATACCGTTGAATACGCGTATTCCGACTATAACGAAACGAATAAAGTTTCGTATACTTTAAAAGTAACCGAACGTGAAGAGCCGGTGATTTTCAATAAAGTGAATTTGCCGAAATATTTCTTAGTCGGTTGTTCCTACGATTTGCCGTTGCCGGAATGTTATAGTTTCTCGCTCGGTAAACCCGTTAAGGTTCAACCTTCGATCACGATCGCCTATAAGAGCGGCAAAACGCTCTCCCTTGAATCGACGAAGTTTACTCCGCAGTTGGCAGGCGAATTTTCGCTTATCTACACGGCGACGTTCGACGGCGTTTCGAGCACGGACAGCTATGAATTAGTAGCGGTAGACGTTGAATATACCGGCGAGCTCAAAATGGAGAATTACCTTTACGGCGACGACGTAATTAAAACCGCAACTTCGAGCGAGATCGAGCTGACGACGGCAAAAGACGGCGCGTCCGTTGAGTTCGTCAACGCAATTCTTGCAGAAAATCTTACGATAGAATTCGCGTTCGACGTAGACCAAAACAACTTCAACGAGTTAGAGATTTGGCTTACCGATTCGGTGAATCCCGAAGAGCAATTAAAGATTTCCGTCCGCAAAGACAAGACGGATAGCTCGGATCTTTACCTTAACGATCAGCTGTTTGGGAATATGACGAATTCCTTCTTTAATAGCGATAACGTTTCGCTCTCTTACGCCAACGCAAGTCGCTCCCTTTTCATAGGCAATTCGGATACGGTTGTGGTGAAAAGCGCGAATAACGGCGACGAATTTAAAGGATTTTCGAGCAGATACGTATACGTTAAGTTTGCATTTGCGGGCGTTGAAGGGAATAGTAAAGTCAGCCTTTCCAAGATCAACAACCAAGTTCTGTTCAACGAAGGCGACAGCAACTCTCCCGTCGTAGTCTATTCGAGATATACCGAAGGTAAAAGACAGATCGGCGATATGATTGAAATCGCTCCCGTTTACGTAGGCGACGTTCTCACGCCGACCTATGCGCTTCGTTACTACGTGAAATCTCCCGATGGAAGCTATACGATTGATGAAAACGGCGTAGTGCTTTCCCCTGATAACACGATAGCCACGAATTCCTATCGCTTTGTGGCAAGACAGATCGGTAGATATCTCGTGACGATCGCCGCGGGCGACGGTTTCGGCAACGAATATACGTATTCCTACGCAGTTACCGTTGTAGATAAAGAAGCCCCGATTCTGAGAATTTCGAGCACGAAATCTGAAACGGTGAAAGTGGGAAGCTACTTAAATGTTAGATCGGCTACGGTTTCGGATAATATAAGCGAAGATATTTCGATTTTCGTATACGTAATCGACCCGTACGGAATAGTTACCGAGTATAACCCTAACGAAAACTTCAAGCTCGAATACGAAGGGAAATATTTCGTACAATATTATGCATTCGACGAGGCGGGCAACACGGCGATTAAAGGCTATACCGTCACGGTGAAATAAGGAGGCAACGATGAAAACGAAAATGAAAAAAGGGCTTGCGCTCGCATTAAGCTTAATTATGAGTACGGGTATCTTTGCTTCGTGTGGCGACGAGGGAAGTTCTACGAAGAAGCCAACGACTTCTTCTTCCTCGGCGGTGGAATACAACGACGGGATACATAACTATAACGTATACGCAACGTCGACGGATTTTATCAAAAACGGCGCTTGCGAGTATAAGATCGTAGTTCCCAAGGAAAGAGGGAAATGGGTAGATTTTGCCGCTGAAGAATTGCAGCTTCTCTTTAAAGAAGCGACGGGGATCACGCTTCCGATCGTCACCGACGATACGGTTACCGCGGCGGCGAAAGTCATCTCGCTCGGTGAAACCTCTTTGTTTAACGCAACTGAGTATAAATTAAACGAGGCAACGAGAAAGACTCTTGATTACAACGGCTTTATTATCAAAACGGTAGGCGACGACGTGTTCATTACCGGCGCGCACGACGACGGTACGAACTTCGGCGTATACGCTTTCCTTGAACAAACCTTCAATTTCGACTGTTTTAGCAACGCGTGTTATTATATCGACCACGACGTAAAAAATCTCAAATTGAAGAATTTTGACGTAATGGACGTTCCCGACTTAAAAGTTCGCAACAACGGGAACAGTATGGTTACCAACTCGGTAAAGGCTATGCGCAGAATGAGATATACCGGCCGTGAAGACGGAAGCACCTTTATCGGCTCGTCGAGTGCGCACACGGTATTCTCGTATATAGCTCCCAAGGTATACGAAAACTCCAACGATCTCGACAATTATCATCCCAACTGGTTCGCGACGACGGGCTCGCAGCTTTGCTATACGGCACGCGGGAACGACGAGGAACGCGAAGCGCTTCTCAACGAAGTCCTTGAAAAAATGATAGTTGAATTTAAAGCCAACACGACGGGGCACTTGTTTATCTTCGGTCAAGAAGACAGAGGCGTTTGGTGCGGTTGCGACGCTTGCGGCGATTCCAAAGAGAAATACGGCGCCGATTCGGCGGTTCAAGTTCAGTTCTGCAACGATCTTGCGGATAAAATGTCGGCTTGGATGGAAACGGACGAAGGAAAACCCTACGCACGCGACTTCAAGATCGTATTCCTCGCGTACCAAAAAACGCTTACGCCTCCTACGACTTATAACGAAAAGACGAAACAATACGAACTTATCGACGGGCTGGTTTGTAACGACCGCACGGCAGTAATGTTTGCGCCTGGCGATATGGACTTCCAAAAGAGCCTGTTCGACAAAGATAACGAAGGTTATCTGCGTGCATTCGAAGGTTGGGGTCCGGTTAGTAGCGCTTTCACGATCTACTCCTACCAAGCGGACTACTACTTCTTCTTATGCCCTTACGACACGTTCAACTGCACGCGCGATCTTTATAAATACGCGGCGACTAAGAACACGATTTGGTTCTTCGACCTTGGCCAGCGAAAGCAATCGGGAAGCGCAACGGGCTGGACGGTATTAAAAAACTATCTTTGCTCCAAACTCGCTTGGGATGTAAATGCGGACGTAGAGAAGTATACGGATAGATTCTTTGAAGTATGCTACGGCGAAGCCGCGGACGAGATGCGCACGTGGTATAACGAGTATAGAACGCATTCGAGATATATGATCGATCACGGCGGAATGGCGCAAGGCAGTTCGATTTACTTAAATATGTTGAACGAAGACCTGTATCCCGCTCCCGTTTTGGAAGGCTGGGTAAACAGAGCAGCCGCGGCGCTTAAAGCGATCGAGCCGGTCAGATATACCGATACGGAAAGATATAACGAGTTATATCGCAATATCGTAAACGAACAAATTTCCGTTCAATATATGCTCATTGAAATTTATGCAGACGATTATCCTTCCGACTATATTTACGATTTAAAACTGCAAGTGAAAGCGGGCTGTGAGCTCGTCGGTATCGACGTAAGAGCTGAAGCGGGCGCGGAAGCGAACGTATCTCAGCTTTGGACGGAATGGGGCATAAATTAAAGGAGGACACGAGAAAATGATAAAATTCACGAGATTAGCACTTGCCGCGTTTTTAGCGGCAAGCGTAGGACTCACGGCAGCTTGCAGCGCCGAAACAAAGTCGAGTCCGGAAAGTGAGCTGTTCGTGCCTGTTACGAATTCTAAGCTTGCGCTATACAGCGAATACGTGCTCGAACAAACGGAAGAATCGATGGACTCGATTACTTGGTCTTCTTCCAACGCAAGCGTTGTAGAAGTCAAAGACGGCGAGCTTTTCGCGAAAAAGACGGGCACGGCAACTGTTACGGCAACTTGGAACGGCGAAAAGCAAACGCAAAAAATCACCGTTTACGACGACGGCGCTCGCCCCGCGATTTCAACGGAAGATCTTCCCTTAATCCTTGGCAGCGCGTTCACGGTAGAATCCGAGCTGTCCTTTAACGGAATAGAATACGAAGGGGCAACCTTCACCTACGCGAGCGACAACGCGTCCTGCGTTTCGGTCAACGGCGCAACGCTTACGGCGAACGCGAACGGAAGCGCAACGATCACGGTTTCGGCGAGCTATCGCGGGATAGAAAATATCGCGACGGATACGTTCACTTGCACGGTAAACGCCGACGAAGGAATCGTTACCAGTCCTCGCTACGATTTGCACCCCGTTGCTCAGGTCAACGATCAAACGTTTGAGAAAGAAGTAATCTTAGAAGCCGACGTATATATCGGGGCAACGCTCGTAGAAAAAGCGACGATTGCTTGGACGGTGGATAACGCCGAAATCGCAGAAATTCGCGACGGAAACGTTCTTTCCGCGAAAGCGCTCGGCACTACTGCGCTCAGAGGGGTATACGAAAACGACGGTAAAATCTTAAAAACCCTTCCGATTCCCGTCACGGTAACTCCTGCCACCATCATCACGCAGAAAAATATCCTGATGGATAAGGGCAATCCAACCGCTTCCTTCTCGTCAACGGAAATCTACGGCGACTCCACGCCTATCGTATCGATGGGGCTCAACGGCAGCACGTTCGAACTGCAAGAAAACAACAATATCGCAACCGCAGACTTTGCGACGGGCGAATTTAGAGCGACCTTCTATTCCGCAGAAGGAAAAGTGGGCGTAGAAACCAACCTTATCGTCGCCGACTTCGTGATTCAAACGGAAGAAGATTTTAGAAAGATTTCGAACTATACGGGCGACGACAATCAAAGTGTGTATATCGCGCTCGGTGCAGACGTAGAACTTGACAGCGACACTCCCTACGAACCTGTAAGTGGAACTTTTTACGGCACGCTTAACGGTCTTGGGCACAAAGTTAGCGGTATGACGATCACGAAAGGCAATAAAGGTTTATTCCAACTCATAAATGGTTGTACGATTAAAAATATCGCTTTCACCAACGCGCGCATCACGGGTCCTGACGGTGCAGGTATCGGCATAATAGCGTATCAGGTTAATGGCTCTTCGAAGCTTGATAACGTATATATCAGCGTATCGTTCGCAGGATATGGCAGCACGGAAAGCGGCGGAGTCGTTGGGTTGATTAGACAGGGTACGCTCACCATCAAAAACTCTATTATAGTGGCGACGGATTTGTCCACGTTCTCTAATGGCTACGCGAGTGGCGCGGTCGCGGGCAGAAATACTGCTTCGCTCGTAATGGAGAACAGCTACGTGATTTCCGACGGTACGATTTGCGGAACGAAACCAGGCTCGAATAACACCGCGTACGATTCGCTCAACCAGTTAGAGTGCATCTATTCTTCGGGCGACGAATTCGAAAAAATGCGCAAGGCGGAATATTCGCCGATTGATTTAAGCGGTTTCAATTCCTTCTGGAACTTAAACCAACAAATCCCGAGCTTCTAATCGGGCAACGAAAAAGTCCGTTGTTTGCGCGCAGAGCGAATTGATTTGCGCGGCAACTACGGCGAAAAATCAAAATCATCGCTTAGGCTTAAGAAAAGCCGCACTTCTCTAAGCCGAAGCGTGAAAAAAATAAAAAGGAGTAAAAAACCAGGAAAATGAAAAAGTATGTAACACCTATGCTTAACTATCTTCTCTTTACGGAAGATACGATCAGAACGTCCAACGTTGAGTACGATATCAGCGAGTGGGTAACAGGAGGGACCTCAAATGACTAAGATTAAAAGACAAAAAGTATTAGTAGCATTAATGGCAACCTTCGCACTTGCGGCTTGTGCATCGATTACTTCTCTTAGCGAAAAGAATAAAGTTTCCGTCGCGGAATCCGTTGTGATCACGCCCGACGAAACGGCGGCAACGACCGAGTTCTATATGAATGAAGGCGCGGAAATCAGCGCCGTCGGCGACGACGTAAGCGGTATTCATTTCACGGCTACGCTCACCGAAGCGTACTGGGAAGCGTTGCAAACCACCTACGGCCCCGAAGCGACCTATAAATTCTATTCCGTAGTGACGGACGGCACGACGGGTATCCAAAGAAATTTCTCCTTGACCACGCCCAACTTCACGGAAGGCGAAAAGGAATTCGTTTCTTCGATTACCTATAAAGTAAGCGAATGGTCGCAAGACAAAAAGGACGAAGCGTACGCACTTGAACTTGAAGCGAATACCTACGTTGACGTAACGGTAGGAGAAACCACCACGACGATCGCGGCAAACGGTTCGACGGGCGCGTGTTCTATACGCGTAATTGCCAACGATTTGTATCTCACGGAAACAAGCGAATGGTATCAAAGCGAAGCGCTTGAAGCGTATCTCACCGTAGCCAATCGTTCCGAAGAAACGTGGGGCGGCTTCGACTCCACGGGCGCAGGCGTTGTGAATATGCCCACGCTTCCGAGCGAAACGACGGAAGTTTCCGCGTATCTCGGCACGCAAAAACTCACCGCGTCCGTATCCGACGGCAAGATCTCGTTCAGTGGCGTAGATACTACGGATATGACGGTCGGCGACGAAGTGTATCTTTCCGTATTCGTTGGCGCAAAAGTGTATAGCTGTAAAGTAGCGTACTCGACGGCTCTTTTGGACGCGAACAACGTTTCTTCCACGCTTGCAACGGCAACCGAAGGCTACTACGTTTTGAAGGACAATATCGATATGTCGAGCATCACTTACAGCCCTTCGGCAACCTTTACCGGCACGCTTAACGGTATCGGCTTTGCGATTAAAAACCAAACGATCGGAAATTCTGCGGGTGGCGTGCTCAATGTGATAAATGGCGCAACCGTTAAAAACCTTGCGATCGTAAACGCAACCGTCACCGGTACGCAAAGCGGTATCCTCGCAGTTCAAACAGGTGAAAACGCTTCGACGGTGGAAAACGTATATATTTCCGGTTCGCTGCACTCTGCAACGGAATCCTTTAACGGTGCTATTAACTGTAGATCAACAGGCGGTGCTGGTCTTAAGTTGAATAATGTAATCATCAATTTAGCCGTCACGGCGGATGTTTACAACGGCTACGTTTCGGGAATGAATCGTCGTCCTCTCGCTATGTCGAACTGCTATTTTATCGGCGGAAACGGACAAATCAGCGGTACGAGATCTGGGTATACCCCTGATACGTCGAATAGCGATATGACCACCGTTAAAACGTACGCTGACAGTAAAGCATATGTCGAAGCATTAAACGCGTCGGAAAACGCCATCACTCTTCCCACCGATTTGTTGAAAAAATATTCTAAGTCGGATATCGAAGATAAGTTTATTCTTCTCACGAAGAGCAATTTCGCAGATCTCGCTACGGCAACCGACGGCTACTATCTCCTTACGGACGATATCACGATCGGTACTGACGAAGGCGAAGTATCTTACCCTACCCCCTCTGTAACCTTTAAGGGTACGCTTGACGGAAACGGGCATACGATTAGCAACCTTTCCGTTGGAGATGCGAAGGGCGGTCTCTTCGCAACGCTTTCGGGCGCTACGATTAAAAACCTTGCGATCGTAAACGCAACGATTGCTGAGGGCTATTCTCAAAGCGGTATTATTGCTCAAACGACGAGTACGGGGACGCATACGATTGAAAACGTATTCGTTTCCGGATCGATGGTAGGCAAATCGACTGCCGACGGTCAGTGGAATGGCGGTATTATCGGAAAGGGCTGGAATGGAACGCTTGCGTTGAAGAACGTAATCGTGAAATTGGCAGATTGCGCCGACGACGACGTGACGACTGGTTTCGTTTGCGGATTCACGAGAGGCAACCAACCGATTACGCTTGAAAACTGCTATTTTATCGGTGGGAACGGACAAACCAGCGGTGTAAGAGCAGGCAACTATACTGAGTATATTATGGAGGGAAGCAAGAATATTTACACCGACGTGTCTGCGTTCAACGAGGCGTATAGTGAATTGACCCTTACGGAAAAGCTGAGCGCTTGGTGCGATAAATATCTTAAATCAACCCCAGCGCAAAGCAGTATCGATTAATTATTCCCGAAGGTGAAGCGACGGACGGCGAAATTTATTTCGCCGCCCAAGAGTTTCAGCTTTTGTTCGCGGAAGCGACGGGAGCAGAGATAGAAATTCTTTCAGACGCGGAAATTACTTCCGCGTCTGATGGAAAATTTATCAGTTTAGGCGGTACTGCTATTTTCGCAGCAACGGGGCTTACAAGCTCGAATTATAACCTCGGCGAAAATGGCTTTTGGCTCAAAACCGTTGGCGACGATTTATATATCGTAGCCGACGAAGCGTACGGCGTTTTATTCGGTGTGTACGGGTATATGGAACGGGCGTTTAATTTCGACTGTTTCACGCAGGATTGTTACGTAATCGACGAAGTGGAGCATTTCGTTCTTGCAGAGTTAGACGAAGCGGACGTCCCTTCGATTGCGATTAGAAACTGCGGAAATCGGTTTATTTTGTCGGATACGCAAACCTTGCGCAGAATGAGATACACCGATCGCGACGATTCTACTTTTATCGGCTCGCCGAGCGCGCACACCACGATTACCTATTATTTGCCCATAGCAACCTATTATGCGGATCATTCGGACTGGTATGCAAGTCCAAACGCAAACTACGCGAACGCAACCACGCCGAAACAGCTTTGCTACACGGCGCACGGCAACGCAACGGAATACGCGGCTATGCAAGCCGCCGTTCTTGATAGGATGAAAGCAGACGCTATGGCAAATACGGTTGGTCATATCTTCGTGTTCTCTTCTGAAGACACTATGAGCTGGTGCACTTGCGACGCTTGTAAAGCATACGAAACGCAATACGGAATATACACAGCAAACAGTAAAGGGCAATATTCCTATCAAGGCTGGCAAGCAGGCGTTAAGATTAAGTTCGTAAACGATTTAGCGGCAGGAATGCGCGAATGGATGGCAAGCGACGAAGGCGAGCCCTACGCGCGCGATTTCAAGATTATGTTCCTCGCGTATAACGGATTTATGTATCCGCCTCAAAATATCACTTGCGACGAGGACGTGACGGTTGCCTACGCGCCTGCGCAGATGGATTATCAGCAACCTTTCACCGGGACGGAAAATGCAAAGTATTATCAGTATCTTCTCGACTGGTCAAAGATTTGTTCTACGATGAGCTTCTATACCTATCAAAGCAACTATTCGTTCTTGCTTGCGCCCTTTAATTCCTTCGATAACCTCACGGAATTTTATAGGGAAGCGGCGAAGGTAGACGGCTACTGGTTGTTCGACCTTGGGCATCGTGATAAAAACGCAACGGGGACGGGTTTCCAAGTGCTGAAAGGGTATTTGTCTTCTAAGCTCGGCTGGTATGCTGGGGAAGATTTATCCGACGAGAAATTCGACGAGTATATCGAAGAATTAACCGACGACTTCTTCACGAATTATTTCGGGGAAGCGGCGAAATCAATGCGGAGTTTCTACGATAGCTATCGCACTGCGGCAGCGGTAGCGGCGGATACTTTGTATAGCGGCTGGAAACACGCCGTTTACGGAGTTTCTTCGACGAGTCGTAATCCTTTGTGGGATGACGAGCCCGACAGTATTTACTACGGTACAAAGTACTACGAAAAGGAAGATATAGACAAATGGCTGGGTTATATCAATCAGGCTCTCACGGATATTTCTTCGCTTAAAACGACCGATCCCGATCGATATCAGGATTTATATAACCGTATCGTTTTGGAACGAATTGCGGTATATTATATGATGGTGGAATTGTATGCCGACGAATACGCGAATATCGAAACGATCAAAGCAACCGTGAAATCGGATTGCGCGGCGTTGGGAATCGTCGTTGCGTCGGATTACGGCGACAAAGTCGCTGATTTGTGGCCTACTACTGATACGGAGGCTACTGATACTACTTCCTAAATCGATAGGGCATTACGAAACAAAAAAGGCAGGAGTGTATCCTGTCTTTTTTAGTGCCTTTAAGCAATCAAAATCAAAATTTTTTAAATATTTTTCTTAATACGGCAAATTTAGCCGTTTTTTTGCTTGTAAAAAAATTTTGTTTATGATATAATGACTATATATAGGGTGTAAAAGGGCCTAAACGTGAAAAAATAGACGGGAGGAAAGAACAGAAAAAATGAGAAAGTATGTAACACCTATACTCAGATATCTTCTCTTAACGGAAGATACTATTAGAACGTCAAACGTTGAGTACGATATCAGCGAGTGGGTAGAAGGAGGGACTTCAAATGACTAAAATTAAAAAACGAAAAGTATTAGTATCATTAGTGGCAACCTTCGCGCTTGCGGCTTTTGTTTCGATTGCTTCTCTTGGCGAAATAGAAAAAGCTTTCGCGGAAGAATCAACGTCGAGTTCGCAATCCGTTGTGATCACGCCTGACGTAACGGCGGACGCAACCGAGTTCTATATGAATGAAGGCGCGGCAATCCGTACGGTCGACGACGACGTAAACGGTATTCGTTTCACGGCTACGCTCACCGAAGCGTACTGGGAAAAGTTGCAAAACACCTACGGCACCGAAGCGACCTATACGTTCTATTCGGTAGTGACGAACGGCACGACGGGGATTAAAAAAGTTTTCCCCTCTACCACGCCCTACTTCACGAACGGCGAAGAAGATTACCTTACGTCGATTACATATAACGTAAGCACCTGGTCGGATTCGAAAAAGGCAGAAGCGTACGCGCTTGAACTGGAAGCGAATACCTATATTGACGTAACGGTAGGAAAAAACACCACGACGATCGCGGCAAACGGTTCGACGGGCGTTCGCTCTATGCGCGTAGTTGCCAACGATTTGTATCTCACCGAAACGATCGACGGCGAACCAAACGAATGGTATCAAAGCGAAGCGCTTGAAGCGTATCTCACCGTAGCGAATCGTTCCGAAGAAACGTGGGGCGGTTTCGACTCCACGGGCGTAGGCGTTGTGAAAATGCCCGAGCTTCCGAGCGGAACGACGGTCGACGCCGTGTATCTCGGCACGCAAAAACTCGCCGCGACCGTATCCGACGGCACGATTTCGTTCGAAGGCGTAGATGCTGAATCAACGGGTATAGCGGTCGGCGAGCAAACCCATCTTTCCATATTCGCTGGTGAAAAAGTGTATAGCTGCAAAGTAGCGTACGCAAACGCTGTTTTAAAGGCGCGCACTTTCCAACAGCTTTCAACGGCAACCGACGGCTACTACGTTTTAGGCGAAAATATCACGATCGGCACGGGCGAAGACGAAGTAGATTATTCTTTCGCTTCAGCTTCCCTCACGTTTTCCGGTACGTTTAACGGCCTCGATCATACGATTAGCAACCTTAACGTTACAGACGGAAAGGGCGGTCTTGTCGGCACTTTAACGGGCACGGTTAAAAACGTTGCGATCGTAAACGCGTCGTTTGCGTCGAATGCTTCTCAAGCCGGTTTTATTGCTTCAGCTTCCGTTGGAGGTACGATTGAAAACGTATACGTTTCCGGAACGACGGCAGGCTCGTCTAATAATGAAAAAGGTCCTTGGCAAGGCGGTATGGTCGGTAAAGTTTGGAGTGGAACGCTTACGGTGAAGAACGCAATCGTGAATTTGGCAGATTGCGTCGAAGGCGACGTGACGAGCGGTTACGTTGCTGGTATGGCGAGACAGACGATTACGCTTGAAGATTGCTATTTTATCGGCGGTAACAAACAAATCAATGGTACGAGATACGGCTATTCGTGCTCGGTGAACAAAACCAACGTGCAGGATCCTTACGACGACGATAAAGCATATCTCAATGCAATATATCCGTCGGGAAATATTAGCGTTCTTTCCACCGATTTATTGAAAGAATTGTCTGCGTTGGAAATCGAATCTAATTATAATCTTCTCTGGAAAGAGGATTTCGCAGATCTCGCTGGGGCAATCAAAGGCGAATATCTCCTTATGGAAAATATCACGATCGGCACGGGCGAAGGCGAAGTATCTTACCCTACCCCCTCTACAACCTTTGAAGGTACGTTTGACGGAAACGGTCATACGATTAGCAACCTTTCCGTTACGTCAAGCCAGAGTGGCGGTCTCTTCAAGTCTTTGGGCGAATGTACGATTAAAAACCTTGCGATCGTAAACGCAACGATTGCTGAGGGAAGGTCTCAAAGCGGTATTATTGCTCAAACGACGAGTACGGGGACGCATACGATTGAAAACGTATACGTTTCCGCAACGCTTGCAGGCTCGTCTGATGCTTCAAAAGGTCCTTGGCAAGGCGGTATCGTTGGGCAAGGCTGGAACGGAACGCTTGCGTTGACGAACGTAATCGTGAATTTGGCAGAGTGCGCCGACGACGACGTGACGACCGGTTTCGTTTGTGGTTACGCGAGAAGTAACCAACCGATTACGCTTGAAAATTGCTATTTTATCGGCGGTAACAAACAAATCAATGGTACGAGAACAAACTATTCCGTCACGCCGACCAAAACCAACGTGGAAGTCTATGCTAACGCTCCTAAGTATCTCACGGCGTTAAACGCGTTGGAAAACGCCATCACTCTTCCCACCGATTTGTTGACAGAGTGGTCTGCTTCGGAAATCGAATCTAATTATACTCTTCTTTGGCAGGACGATTTCACCGATAAGTTCGCTGGGGCAACCGAAGGCAACTATCTCCTTATGGAAGATATCGATATGTCGGGTGTTTCTTTCGTTCCTACTACAACCTTTACGGGTACGCTTGACGGAAACGGTTATACGATTAGCAACCTTTCCGTTGGAAATGCGAAGGGCGGGCTCATCAACACTTTATCGGGCACGGTTAAAAACCTTGCAATCGTAAACGCAACGATTGCTGAGGGCTATTCTCAAAGCGGTATTATTGCGAGACAGTTGTATGACAGCGCTACGGTTGAAAACGTATTCGTTTCCGGATCGATGGTAGGCAAATCGACTGCCGACGATCAGTGGAATGGTGGTATCGTCGGAGTCGGTCACGGTGGAAACCTTACGTTAACGAACGTAATCGTGAAATTGGCAGATTGCGCCGACGACGACGTGACGACCGGTTTCGTTGCTGGTTTTGCGAGAGATAAGACTCATACCTTGACCAACTGCTGGTTTATCGGCGGTAACGGACAGTTATACGGAACGAGACCTAACTTTTCTTTGACCCCCACCCAAACCAACGTGAATATCTACGACGACGTTGTCGCGTTCAACGAGGCGTATAGTGAATTGACCCTTACGGAAGAGCTGAGCGCTTGGTGCGATGAATATAATTATATTCGTCTCACGAAGAGCAATTTCGCAGATCTCGCTACGGCAACCGACGGCTACTATCTCCTTATGGAAGATATCACGATCGGTACTGGCGAAGGCGAAGTATCTTACCCTACCCCCTCTGCAACCTTTGCAGGTGTGTTTGAAGGAAACGGTTATTCCATTAGCGGTCTTACCGTTACGGCAAACCAGAGTGGCGGTCTTTTCGCAACGCTTTCGGGCGCTACGATTAAAAATCTTGCAATCGTAAACGCAACCGTCAGCAGTACGCAAAGCGGTATTCTCGCGTATAGAATCGCAGGCGCTAAATCGACGGTGGAAAACGTATATATTTCCGGTTCGCTGAAATCTGCGGAGGAATCCTTTAACGGTGCTATTCACGGTGTTTCAACGAACGGTGATGGACTTGCGTTAAAGAACGTAATCATCAATTTAACCGCCACGTCGGACGTTGGCAACGGTTTCATTTCGGGCTATACCAGTCGTATCTATGAATTAACCAACTGCTATTTTATCGGCGGTAACGGACAATATAGCGGTACGAGATCTGGGTATATTGGTGATTTCAGGGATGACAACGTGAAAATCTATGCTAACGTTCCTAAGTATCTCAAGGCGTTAAACGCGCGGTTAAACGCTCTCACTCTTCCCACCGATTTGTTGAAAGAATATTCTGAGTCGGAAATCGAATCTAATTATATTATTCTCACGCAGGATAATTTCACCGAAAAGCTCGCTGAGGCAACCGACGGCTACTATCTCCTTGCAGAAGATATCACGATCGGTACTGGTTACACTCTCCCTGCTGCTTCCAGCACCTTTGCGGGTACGCTTGACGGAAACGGTTATGCCATTAGCGGTCTTACCGTTAAGGGTTCGAAAGGCGGTCTCTTCGGCATTTTAACGGGCACGGTTAAAAACCTTGCTATCGTAAACGCAAACATTTCCTCGGATGCTCAAAACGGTGTTATTGCGCAAGATTCGAATGGAGGTACGATTGAAAACGTATTCGTTTCCGCAACGATCGTAGGCGGAACGGAAGATTTGAAACTGTGGAACGGCGGTCTTATTGGTAAGCTTTGGGCTGGATCGCTTACGGTGAAGAACGTGGTCGTGAATTTGGCAGAGTGCGCTGATGGCGACGTGACGACCGGTTTCGTTGCTGGTATGGCTAGGAAGGTCTTGAAACTTGAAAACTGCTGGTTTATCGGCGGTAACGGACTCATCCACGGTACGAGAACTGGCTATTCTGCGGATATAACGAGCTCTGCTCCTGTTAACAGTAATACCTACGCTAACGTTGACGCGTTCAACGCGGTGTATAGTGAATTGACCCTTACGGATGAGCTGAGCGTTTGGTGCGCGGAATATCTTGAATCAATTCCCTACGCACAGCAGTATAAAATCGTTATTCCCGAAGGCGAAACGACGGACGGCGTAATTTATTTCGCGGCACAAGAGTTCCAGCTGTTGTTTGCGGAAGCGACGGGCGCAGAGATAGAAATTATCACAGACGCGGAAATTTATTCTGCGACGGATGGTAGATTTATCAGCTTAGGCGGTACTTCTATCTTCGCGGCAACGGGGCTTTCCACGGCGAATTATAATCTCGGCGAAAATGGCTTCTGGCTCAAAACCGTCGGCGACGATTTGTATATCGTAGCAGACGAAGCGTACGGCGTTTTATTCGGTGTGTACGGGTATATGGAACGGGCGTTTAATTTCGACTGTTTCACGCAGGATTGTTACGTAATCGACGAAGTGACGGATTTCGATCTTGCAGAGTTGGATACAACGGATATCCCTTCGATTGCGATTAGAAACTGCGGAAATCGGTTTATTTTGTCCGATACGCAAACCTTGCGCAGAATGAGATACACCGATCGCGACTCTACCACCTTTATCGGCTCGCCGAGCGCGCACACCACGATGTCCTATTATTTACCCATAGCAACCTATTATGCGGATCATTCGGACTGGTATGCAAGTCCAAACGCAAACTACGAAACCGAAACCACGCCGAAACAAATTTGTTACACGGCGCACGGCGACGAAACGGAATACGCGGCTATGCAAACCGCCGTTCTTGATAGGATGAAAGCAGACGCTATGGCAAATATGGTTGGTCATATCTTCGTGTTCTCTTCTGAAGATAATATGAGCTGGTGTACTTGCGAAAATTGTTTAACTTATAAAGAAACGTATGGCGACGCGGAAAACAGCTATAACGGTTGGCAAGCAGGCGTTCAGATTATGTTCATCAACGATTTAGCGGCAGGAATGCGCGAATGGATGGCAAGCGAAGAGGGCGCACCGTATGCGCGCGATTTCAGAATTATGTTCTTCGCGTATAACGGATTTATGTATCCTCCTCAAAATATCACTTGCCACCCGAACGTAATGGTTGCCTACACGCCTGCGCAGATGGATTATCAGCAATCTTTCACCGGCACGGAAAATGCAGCGTATTATCAGTATCTTCAAGGCTGGAAAGAGGTTTGTTCTACGATAGGCTTCTATATCTATCAAACCAACTTCTACCACTATCTGGCTCCCTTTAATTCCTTCGACAACCTCCCGAGCCTTTATAGGGAAGCGGCGAAGGTAGACGGCTACTGGTTGTTCGACCTTGGTCAGCGTGACGTAAACGCAACGGGAACTGGTTTCCAAGTGTTCAAAGGGTATTTGTCGTCTAAGCTCGGCTGGTATGCTGGGGAAGATTTATCCGGCACGGAATTCGACGCGTATATCGAAGAATTAACCGGAGACTTCTTCACGAATTATTTCGGGGACGCGGCAACGGCAATGCGGAGTTACTACGATAGCTATCGCACGGCGGCAGCGACGGCAGCGGATACTTTGTATAATTGCTGGAAACACGCTCCGTACGGTGTTAATCCGACGAATCGTAATCCTTTGTGGGATGATGAGGTCGGAAGCTCAACCTACGGTACGAAGTATTATCAAAAGGCCGATATAGATCAATGGCTGGTTTATATCAATAATGCGCTCACGGCTATTTCTTCGCTTGAAACGACCGATCCCGAGCAATATCAAGAGTTGTACGATCGTATCCGTTTGGAACGAATTGCGGTGTATTATATGATGGTAGAATTATACGCCAGCGAATACACGGATATCGAAACGATCAAAGCAACCTTGAAATCGGATTGCGCGGATTTGGGAATCACCATTAGCTCGGCATATAAAGACAAAGTCGCAGATTTGTGGACGACTACTACTGAAACTGAGTCTACTGAAACCGAGGGCTAAGTCGATAGGGCATTACGAAACAAAAAAGGCAGGATTTTATCCTGTCTTTTTTGGTGGTGAGCCGTACGGGGGCTTGCCGTTTCTCGCAAGCGAGAACTCTCGGCAAAGAAATTTCCCTAACGGAAAATTTCCGAACCCGATGGGTTCGTCCGACGAAAACACACAACGAAAAAGACAGGACTAAATCCTGTCTTTTTCGTTGGTGACCCGTACGGGACTCGAACCCATGTTACCACCGTGAAAGGGTGGTGTCTTAACCGCTTGACCAACGGGCCGTATATATGTTTTTATAGGAAACGAAATTCGTTTTTGTTAGCAATGGTAGCGGCGATGAGATTCGAACTTATGACCTATCGGGTATGAACCGATCGCTCTAACCAACTAAGCTACGCCGCCATATGGTTGCGGGGGCAGGATTCGAACTTGCGACCTTCGGGTTATGAGCCCGACGAGCTACCTAGCTGCTCCACCCCGCGATATCGTTGCGCTATTTAACCGCCGCAAACCTGCCTCAGCCAAACAGCTTAATTATAATACTAAAAAGAGAGTATTTTGTCAACTGTTTTTCGCGCAAATTTCAAAAAAAAGAAAAAATTTTTGAAAAAACTTTTTTCGGTTTAAAATTTTCCTGAAAATACTTTACTTTCCACACTTTTTCAGCTATAATAGATAGGTAAACAACGGCGCAAACGCGCCTTGCGAAGAAAAGAAAAGGAGAGCTTATGAGAATCGCGGAAAACTGGACGGATTATTCCATTATCGCCACGGGCGACGGGTATAAGCTCGAACGCTGGAAGGACGTATACCTTCTTCGCCCCGACCCACAAGTCATTTGGTCGGCGCAGACTGATCTTTTTTCTTATCCCAAGCTCAACGCGTATTATAAGCGCAGCGAAAAGGGGGGCGGAGGTTGGAAGTTCTTAAAGCCTACGCCCGAGGAATGGAATATCTCGTTTGAAAAGCTCGGGCTGGATTTCAAGATCAAGCCGATGGGCTTTAAGCATACGGGGCTCTTCCCCGAGCAGGCGGTCAACTGGGAATATATGACGAAGCTCATAAAAAACGCAAACCGTCCGATTAAGGTTTTGAATTTATTTGCCTACACGGGTGGCGCAACGGTCGCTTGCGCAAAGGCGGGCGCGCAGGTAACGCACGTGGACGCGGCGAAGGGTATGGTCGAGCGCGCGGGCGAGAACGCGCGGCTTTCGGGGATTCACACGGGAATTAGATACATTATCGACGATTGCTTGAAGTTCGTGCAACGGGAAATTCGGCGCGGGAACAAATACGACGCGATCATAATGGACCCGCCGTCGTACGGCAGAGGCCCGAACGGGGAAACGTGGAAGATTGAAAACGATTTATATAAGTTTGTGGAAACGTGCGCGGGCGTGCTCAGCGAAAATCCGCTGTTCGTGCTTATCAATAGCTACACGACGGGTCTGCAACCTATGGTGCTGAAAAACATTCTCACGCTCACGCTGAAAAATTTCAAAGGACGGGCGGAAGCGTACGAGGTGGGCATAAAAACGGAGGAGGGGATTTCTCTTCCTTGCGGCGCGGGAGGTATCTTTATCAATGACGGAAACTAAGGAAAATCAAGCCGTGGAATCAAAAGCGGGCTTTGATATTTTATACGAGGACAACCATATTATCGTCGTGGTGAAGCCGCAGATGACGGCTTGCTGCCCCGACGAGAGCAAGGACGATAACCTTCTCGATATGGTCAAGAGATATTTAAAAACGGCGTATAATAAGCCCGGCAACGTGTATTTGGGGCTTATCCACCGCCTTGATCGCCCGACGGGCGGCGTGATGGTGTACGCGAAAACGAGCAAGGCTGCGGCGCGGCTTTCGGAAGGAATGCAAACGGGGGAATTTGAGAAAAAATACCTCGCGGGGCTTTGCGGCACGCCCGATTCCGAGCGCGGCACGCTTTGCAATTATTTAAGAAAAAACACCGTGAATAATATGGTGTATATTTGTACGCCATCCGAAGAAGGGGCGAAATACGCCGAGCTCGATTATAAGGTGGTGGATTCGAAGGGGAAATATTCCCTCGTCGAGGTGCGCTTGCATACGGGCAGAACGCATCAGATCCGCGTGCAAATGGCGGGGATTTCCCATCCCGTCTACGGCGATATGCGCTACGGCGGCGCGCTCGCGCAAAAAGGCAAGCTTGCGCTTTGGGCGTATTCGCTGTCGTTTTTGCACCCGATCACGAAGGAACGCTTGAAATTTATCGCGTATCCGCCCGCGGAAGAAGGGGTGTGGAAGCTGTTCGACTTAGCGCAAGCGATAGAAATTAAGTGAAAATTAGATAAAATCGGAAGAAACGGCTAAAATCCCTTTAAATGCGTTTGACAAAACGCGCGTTTAGGTGTAAAATAGAAAGGTACAGTATTTGTAAAAACGCTTTACGAAATTGCGAGGCATTTTTTAAATGAAAAACAAAAAGACAAAATTTATAACTCTCTCGGTTGCGTCCGTTCTCGGCGTGGCAACGCTTTTCGGCGGAATCGTTTCCACGGGGATTTTGTCGTCTGCGGACGATCCCGAAAGCACCGTAACCTGCTCCGACGTGTTCAGCACGTCTAATTCGGCTTCGCTCGACGATTCGAAGGAATTCCTTACGGTTTCTTTCCCCGACGACGATAGCTCCGTTAAACTCACGAAGCGCGATTTGGCGCTTAAATGGTACGAAGGGGCGAATCAAGCGGGATATTTCAGCTTTACTTTTAAGATCGAAAACACCAACTTCGCAACGCTTTCGCTCGTGATCGAAACGGCGTCCGCTTGGGCGACTAAGGACGAAAAGACGGCGAACACCGTGACCTTTACGAATACGGACGGCGCGGTAACGGTGAAGGTTAACGACTCGGAAGAATCGACTGCGGTTGACGTGGCGAAGGATATCACGATCAAGCTTGGCGAGCACGAATCCTACGGCGCGTTTAACGTGTTAATGAATAACGGCGCGGAAGATCAGGATATCGGCGATTTCACGAACGTCGGCGCGAATTTCGCGGAAAATACTTCGGATATCACGCCGTTTACTTTGAAAACGACGATGCCCGAAATAGAAGAAGGCGAAACGCAGAACGCCGCTTCCATTCAAATCAAATCGCTGAACGGGCAGAGCTTTGCGCTCACCGAAAAAACTTTGAAAGATACCGCGCTTCCCGTGATCGTAGTCAACGACGAAGTGAACGGTTTTATGCTCGGCACGCAATACACGATAACGGCGGAAGCGGTTGACGTGCTTGATTCGAGCGTTTCCGTTACTACGAAATATTATCAGTTCAATCCCTCGAATTATACGGAGGAAGACCGCTATAAAACGATGCCGTCTAAGCCGTATTTGGGAAAAATCACTTACGAAGGTAAGGAAACGAACGTATATCAAGAGTTCGGTATGGAATATCTTTCCGTGAAATATACGGCGAAGGACGACGCGCACACGGAGGACGTGCCCGAAATCGAGCTCGTTTGGTACGCGGGGGCAAACGAGAGCGTAAGCCCTGCCGATCAGGATTCGACGATCACGGATACGACCCGTTATATCAAGATGGATCGTAGCGCTAATTCGCCTACGTATAGCTGCGTGATCAACGACGACGAGGCAAAAACGAGCACGCTCGACGAAGATAACGAATATTATAAGAATTTCAAGGCGGAGCTTGAAACCGCAACGGAAGATCTTGAAATCGGCGACAATACCTACGTGTATTTGCCCACTATGAAAGGCTTGATCGACGACGACAACGGCTATAAAAATTTGAAATTCACGGTATCGTATAAAACGGAGAGCTCCACGAGCCCGACGACCGTTTCGATTTCGAGCGCGAACGAGCTTAAATTCTCGATCAGCAAAACGGGGCTTTACGAATTTAAAATTATCGCTTCCGATCGGTCGAGTAACGCTATAAAGGCTTACCTTGAAGGGAAAGAAGTATCGGTCACGACTTCCAACGTTTGGGATATCGACGCGATTCCTTCGTTCAGCTTTACGGTGCAAAAGAGCGAAGCGATCAGCGTAGAAGACGAATCGGCGAGCGACAGAAAAGAAAGTAAAGTGCTCGATTCGACCTATACTTTCGGCAGTATGGATATTCTCGGCGTTGCGAGCGATAAATACACTTCTTCCTACGCGCTTTTTAAAATCCATACGGGGAACTACGACGGTCTTGACATAAGCGATCTGTCCGCGATCGAGTATTCGGAGATTCAAACGCTTGCGAAGGAGAAACAAGCGAGTTCTGCCGAATGGGAGAAAGGCGAATATATCGCGTTCTATCAAAAGGTGTACGCGGAGCTGTTGGCAAAGCAGATCAAATCGACGGCAACCGCAGACGAGCTTGCGCAGATGGTCAGCGCGTTGACGAATAAAGAAACGGGTGTTTTCACGCAAATCGAGGAATTCGATTCGAGAATCGACGAGGACGAGCACGCGGACGAATGGAAAAAGAACAATCAATATAACTGGAACGCAAGCGACGCGTCCTTCAAGACGGCAGAAGAAGGCACGTATTTGATTCTCGGCGTATATAGCGACAAGGATATCGCTTCGAATAAGGCTGCGGCGTATAAAGTGATCACCGCGGCGGAGAAAGAAGACGTGATCGAAGGGGAAACGGAATGGCTGAAAAACAACCTCGTTTCCGTGATCTTGTTCGGCGTAGCGGGCGTGATGCTTATTTTGATTATCATTCTTCTCTTCGTGAAGCCTTCCGACGAAACGCTTGAAGACGTGGACGCGAAAGCGCTGAAAGCGAAAACCGTAAAAGAAAAGAAAAAGAAGTCTGACGAATAAGGCTTCGGCTGGAAACTCAAAAACCGTCGTTCGATAACGGCGGTTTTTCTTTCAAAAGGAGGGCACCGATGCTCACGCTCGTTGCAAACGAGGCGCAATCGTTAAAGGAATTTACCGAAAATAACTACGCGCAAGCCTCGTTTTTCTGGAATTATCTTATCAAAAATAAAGAAATCAAAGTTAACGGCAAAAAGGTCGGCTCGGATATCCGCCTTTCGGTCGGGGACGTCGTTTCGTATTATCTTACGCACAAACAGCATTCCAAATCCGCGTTTTCCGTTCTTTACGAGGACGAAAGCGTGCTCGTTGCCGATAAAGAGAGCGGTGTGAATTCCGAAGCGGTTTTCGCGGCGCTTTCACGGGAAAAAGAAATTTATTTTATCCACAGGCTGGATAGAAACACGCGGGGGCTTATGATCTTTGGGAAAACGGCAAACGCCGAAAAATCGCTTCTCAACGCCTTTAAGGAAAAACGTGCGGAAAAGATCTATCACGCCCTGTGCGTTGGCGAGCTTCGAAAAGAACGCGATACGCTTACCGCCTATCTTCAAAAAGACGAAGCCCGCGCGATCGTGAAGGTGTTCGATTCGCCGCGTTCGGGTGCGGAAACGATCGTCACGGAATATAAAGTTCTTTCTTTTAACGAGGGGATATCCAAGGTGGAAATCACGTTGCATACGGGCAAAACGCACCAGATCCGCGCGCACTTTTCTCATATCGGCAACCCCGTTTTGGGGGATATGAAATACGGAAAAACCCAAGTAAATAAAAAGTATAATAAAAGCCGTCAATGCCTCGTTGCGAAAACTCTGCGCCTCAACGTTCCCGAGCTGCCCGCGATCGACGGAAAAACGTTTTATTCCGCTTTCGAAGCGGAATTGTCCGAATAAATAACAGCCGAAAAAAATTTTCGTCCTCCGAACTCTCCGTTTGGAGGATATTTATTTTGAATAAATTTCCAAAATCCCGCCCAAACGCTTGACGAACGGGAAAATATTTATTATAATATGAATACATATTCATAAATCAATAAATAAAGGAGAAGCAGTATGCATAAAGAGGAATGTACGCACGGCGCGGAGCACGAAGCGGCGGCAACGCGAGCGAAGGAGCGCGTGCTTTCGTTGGAAGGCTTGGAGGAGATCTGCAACACCTTCCGTATGCTTGGCGAGCCGTCGAGAATGAAGATCGTGCGCGCGCTGTTAGAAGGCGAACTGTGCGTGTATCATATCGTGGAAGCGTGCGGAGGCGGGCAGAGCGCGGTCAGCCATCAGCTTCGCGTGCTGAAAGATAATAAGATAGTCAAGAGCAGAAGGGACGGGCAGAATATTTTATATTCGCTTGCCGACGAGCACGTAAAGGAAATGGTGCGTATCGGCGAGGAGCATCTTTGCTGTAAAAAGCAATAAGGAGATATAAAATGAAAAAGACTTTACAGCTCGAAGGCTTGGATTGCCCCGTTTGCGCGGGGGAGCTTGAACGGGAAATCGCGGCGATCGAAGGGGTAAGCTTTGCTTCGCTTACCTTTATCAATCAAAAACTTACGGTGGAGTGCGATTCCCAAAAAACGCTTCAAAAGGTGATCGATAAGGCGAATCACTTCGAAGAAGTGCGCGTGGTGGAAAGCGGAGCGCACGAACACGAGCACGAGCACGCGCACGAGTGCGACGGAACTCATAAAAAAGAGGTTTTGAAAATCGTGATTGCGGCGGCGCTTTTTGCGCTTGGGTTTTTGTTGGAAAGCTTGAGCGATAACGCCGTTTTAACGATTCTGCGTTATATCGCGTACGCCGCCTCGTATTTTCTCGCGGGGTATTCCGTTTTGGTCGCGACGGGGAAAAATATCGCGAAGGGAAAGATTTTCGACGAAAATTTCTTAATGACGGTCGCTTCGGTCGGCGCGCTGTTTTTAGGCGAAATACACGAAAGCGTTCTCGTGATGCTCTTATATCAAACGGGCGAATTGTTGCAGGCAATCGCCGTGGGCTCGTCGCGGAAATCTATCGCGCAATTGATGGATTTAAAAAGCGAATTTGCCACGCGGGTCACGGAAAACGGCGAACACGAGCATATCCCGCCCGAGCAAGTGAAGATCGGGGATATTTTGCAGGTAAAAGTAGGCGAAAAAGTGCCCGTAGACGGCGTTTTATTAGACGAAATCGCAGAGCTCGATGCCAAATCGCTTACGGGCGAAGCGCCGCTGAAAGTATTAAAAGCGGGCGACGAGCTCCTTTCGGGCTGTATCAACGCGGGCAAGGTGTTTATAATGAAAGTTATTCGTCCATACGAGGATAGCGCGGTTGGGAAGATTCTCGACCTCGTAGAAAATTCGGCGGCGAAGAAAGCCGCGCCCGAAAAATTTATTACGAAATTCGCGCGCATATATACGCCCGTCGTCTGCCTTATGGCGATCGCGATTTTTGCGGTTGCGCCGTTGATCTCGTATTTTATAACGGGAGTGGCGAACGTGGCGAGATTCGCGCAAACGGCGCTTACCTTCCTCGTTATCTCCTGCCCTTGCGCGCTCGTCATTTCCGTGCCGCTTACTTATTTTTCGGGAATCGGCGCGTGCGCGAAAAACGGGATCTTGGTCAAGGGCTCGACCTATCTCGATATCGCCGCGAAAGTGAACGCGATCGCTTTCGATAAAACGGGCACGCTTACCGAAGGGGATTTTAAGATTTGCGCTATACGTCCCGAAGCGGGCGTAACGGAAGCCGAGCTTTTATCGCTTGCGGCAACTCTTGAAAAAAGCTCTTCGCACCCGATCGCAAAGGCGTTTTCGGCGATAGAAAGCGCAGAAGGCGAACGCGTGGAGGAACTTGCGGGTAAAGGCTTAAAAGGGCTTATTGAAGGCGAAATAGTTCTGGTGGGGAATACAGAACTTTTGAAGGAAAACGGCGTTTCGTTTTCGACGATCGAAAGCCCGTACACCCTCGTTTACGTGGCGAAAAGCGGCAGATATTTAGGGGCAATCGAAATCGGCGACAAGATCCGAGCCGAGGCAAAAACGGCGGTGGAAAAACTCAAAAAGCTTGGGATAGCGCGGCTGATAATGCTTACGGGCGACAACCCCGCACGGGCGGAAAAAATCGCAAACGAGGTAGGCGTGTACGAGGTGAACGCTTCGCTCTTGCCCGACGAGAAGCTGAAAAAGGCAGAGCAATTAAAGGCTGAAAACCTGTTAATGTACGTCGGCGACGGCGTGAACGACGCGCCCGTTATGACGGCGGCGGACTGTTCGGCTTCGATGGGGGCTTTGGGAAGCGCGGCGGCTGTGGAAGCTTCTGATTTCGTGCTGATTTCCGATAATTTGGGCGCGATTCCAAAGTGTATCAAAATCGCGCGAAAAACCCGTTCGATCGTCAAGCAGAATATCGTGTTTTCCATATTTATGAAAGCGGCGTTTATGGCGCTCGGGCTGGCGGGCGTATTGCCTCTTTGGCTCGCAGTGTTTGCCGACGTGGGCGTAATGCTTCTCGCCGTATTGAACGCGCTGAGAATGAAAAGAAAAATCAAAGAATAAAGGAAGGATAAAGCTATGAAAGAAAAAATCAAGCTCGTAGTGGCGACGGGAAACGCGCATAAGCTCAAAGAGATCGCGGAGATATTCCCGCAGTTCGAGGTCGTATCGCAAAAACAAATGGGCTTTTTTAAGGACGTGGAAGAAACGGGGCTCACCTTTGCTGAAAACGCGCTGATCAAAGCGCGGGCGGCTTCCAAGGCGCTCGGCTGTATCGCGCTTGCCGACGACAGCGGGCTTTGCGTGAACGCGCTCCAAGGCGCGCCTGGGATTTACAGCGCGCGCTATGCGGGCGAGCACGGCAACGACAAGAAAAACCGCGAATTGTTGCTGAAAAATATGCAAGGCGTAAAAGATAGGCGGGCGCGCTTTGAATGTGCCGTCGCGCTCGTGTTTCCGAACGGGAAAGAATTGCTGGCAGAGGGAAAAACGCACGGCGAGATTTTAAAAGCAGAGGTCGGCGACGGCGGGTTCGGGTACGATCCGATCTTTCAAAGCGACGATTTAAATAAATCCTTCGGCGTAGCGACGGCGGAGGAAAAAAACGCCGTATCTCACCGCTCCCGCGCGTTGCATAATTTATTAGACCTGCTCGAAAAATCGGGCGAAAGCTTAGTATAAAAAATTTCAAAAACAGCAAGCCAAGCGTCTCGTTAAAAACGGGGCGTTTTCCTTTTGTCAAAAATAAATAAAACCCGTTTGATTTTCGCAAAATAAGTAAAAAAAGAATTTGTTACCGCTTTTTTACAAATTCGGGGATTTTGTTACCGTTTTTTTACAAAAAAGTGCGGAGTTTTTTACAAGTGGGAGTTAAAATAAAGGCACGAAACAAAAAGGAGAAAACAATTATGAAAATGAAAAAATTCGTAGCAACGGTTATGGCGCTTACGGCGATGGGGTCGGTCGCGACCTTCTCTGCCTGCGGGAAAGCGGAAGTTATTGAAATCGCGGGCTCGACTTCCGTGCAGCCCTTGATGGGAGTGCTTGCGGACGCCTATATGGCAAAGCACGATAACGTACAGATCAAAGTCGAAGGTGGCGGCTCGTCGATCGGCGTATCTAACGCGAAAGAAGGCAAGGGGGATTTCGGTATGGCTTCTAAGGCAGTTTCCGAACAAGGCGTTACGACGGTGAAGCTTTGCGACGACGGCATTATCGTGATCGCCAATAAACAAAGCGCGCTCACGGACGTAACGGGCGTTCAGCTCTTCGATCTTTACGTATCGGGTATCGCGCTCGGCACGGTGACGACGCCCGTAACGAGAGAATCGGGTTCTGGCACGCGCGACGCGTTCGAAGGACTCGTAAAGAGTGCGGACGGCACGAAGCTCGAAACGGTATCTGCACGCGCGCCTACGCAGGAATTTTCCTCGACGGGCACGGCAATGACCTACGTGGAACAGAATACAAACGCCTTGGGCTATATCTCTCTCGGCGCGTACGATCAAAAGAAAGTGAAAAAGCTTTCCTTTGAAGGAGTGGAAGCGACGGCGGAAAACGTGAAAAACGGCTCGTATAAGCTCGCCCGCCCCTTCAATATCTTATATAATACGAAAAACGGTTTGTCCGAAGCGGCGCAAGGCTTCCTTGATTTTATTCTCTCCGAAGAGGGGCAGACAATCGTAGCGGAAGAAGGCTATATCACTCTTTGATAACGATAAGGATATAAAAAATTATGGTAAAATCGGAAAACAAAAGCGAAAAGGCGGCTAAGATCGTATTTATCACCGCGGCGTGCTTCTCGATCGTCGCCGTTTTTGCGATCGTGCTCTTCATTTTCCTTTCGGCGTTTCCCGCCCTTCAAGAAATCGGCGTATTCAAATTCCTGTTCGGAAGCAAATGGTTTCCCAAGCAAGACGAATACGGTTTACTGCCAATGATCGTCGCGACGTTGCTCGTGACCGTTTCCGCGCTTTTGATCGGCGGCTCGTTCGGGATCTTCACGGCGATTTTCGTCGTGTATTTCTGCCCGAAAAAGCTCAAAGCTTTTTTTAATCAAATTATCGTACTGCTCGCGGGAATCCCATCGATCATTTACGGCTTTTTCGGTATGATCGTTTTATCGCCCGCCTTAAAGAGTCTTTTTAATGCAGAGAGCGGTAACGGGCTTTTGGCAAGCGCGTTAATTTTGGGCTTAATGATCTTGCCGACCGTCACTTCGCTCACGAAAAACGCGCTTGAAAGCGTGCCGAGCTCGTATAGCGAGGGCTCGCTCGCGCTCGGCGCAAGCAGGGAGCAGACCATCTTCAAGATCAATCTTCCCGCGGCGAAAACGGGCGTTTTATCCGCTTTAACGCTCGGCGCGGGGCGCGCGATCGGCGAAACGATGGCGGTGCTCGTCGTCTGCGGGAATTCCGCGGCGTTTCCTAACGGACTTTTCTCTCCTATTCGCCCCCTCACCGTCAATATCGTCAACGAAATGGGGTATGCTATGGGCTTGCACCGTCAGGCGCTGTTTGCCACGGGGCTCGTGCTGTTGGTCTTTATCTTTCTTTTGAACGGGTTGCTTGCGCTTATCAAACGCGAGAAAAAAGAAAAGGACAAAGCGGGCAGAGCGCTCGTCGGCGGGGATACGGGCGAATATATCTATAAAGCGCGCGGAATGGGCTCGAAAATTTTATCGGTCGTTTCCTGCGTGATTGCGTCGGTGGTGGCGCTCGTGCTCGGAATTTTGATCGGGTATATCCTCGTCAACGGCTTGCCTGAAATCAGCCTTGACTTTCTGTTCGGTAAGCCCACGTATAAAACGCCCACCCTGCTCGGCGCGTTCGTTTCCACGGGTTGGGTTATTCTCCTTTCCCTTCTGATCGCGATTCCGCTCGGCGTAGGCGCGGCGATCTTTCTCGTCGAGTACACCAAGCCCGGATCAAAGCTCGTTAAAGTGATCAGAGTGTTTATCGACACGCTTTCGGGAATTCCTTCGATCGTGTTCGGGCTGTTCGGTATGATCGCGTTCTGCGCGGGCGGCAAATCGTTGTTCGCGGGCGCGCTTACCCTTTCTTTAATGATCTTGCCGACGGTGATCCGCTCGGTCGAGGAAAGCCTGTTAGCCGTGCAAAACTCCGTTCGAGAAGGCTCGCTTGCGCTAGGCGCGACGAAGGTAAGAACGATTTTTAAAGTCGTGCTTCCGTCGGCGCTGTCGGGCGTCGTCACGGCGATTATTCTTTCGGTGGGGCGTATCGTTTCGGAAAGCGCGGCGCTTATCTTCACGGCGGGCTCGCTTCCGATGGTGCCGTCCTCGCCACTCGACAGCGGGTCTACGTTTGCGGTGTTAATGTATAATTTCACGGCGGAAAACCCGAATATGGAGGCGGCTTACGCGACGGCGACCGTCCTTTTGGCGCTCGTGTTCTTGATCAATCTCGCCGCGTATTTCTGCGAAAAGAAATGGAAGAAAAACAAATAAGGAAAACCCAAATGAAACAAATAGAAAAATTTACCTTTGAAAACAAAATAGCGGTGGAAATACGGGAAATGGACTTGTTCTACGGCAAGTTCCAAGCCCTTAAAAAGATCGGTATGACCATTCCTGAAAATCAAATCACGGCAATGATCGGCCCCTCCGGTTGCGGAAAATCCACCCTTTTAAAATCGCTGAACAGAATGAACGATTTGGTAGAGGGGTGCAGAGTGGAAGGCGCAATCCAGATCGGCGGGCAAAATATCTACGATAAAGCGATAAATCTTTCTACGCTCCGTAAAAACGTGGGTATGGTCTTTCAACGCCCCAATCCCTTCGCGATGAGCGTATACGACAATATCGCCTACGGTCCACGCACCTTCGGGATTAAGAAGAAAGCCGATCTTGACGAGATTATAGAACGCTCTTTAAAAGGCGCGGCGATGTGGGAGGAGCTCAAAGACAGGCTGAATAAGTCGGCTTTGGGGCTTTCGGGGGGACAGCAACAACGGCTTTGTATTGCCCGCGCGCTTGCCGTAGAGCCTCAAATTCTATTGATGGACGAACCGACGAGCGCGCTCGACCCCATTTCCACGGGCAAAATCGAGGAGCTTTGCACGGAGCTTAAAAAGGAAGTGACGATCGTTATGGTCACGCACAATATGCAACAGGCGGCGAGAATTTCGGATAAAACGGCGTTCTTTCTCTTGGGCGAAATGATAGAAATGGGCGATACGCAAAAGATTTTCTCGATGCCCAAAAACAAAAAAACGGAAGACTATATCACGGGACGGTTTGGTTAAGATGCGACAAAATTATTTAAACGATTTAAAAGAACTCACGCAAGAAATGGAAGAAATGAGCGAGCTCGTTGAACAAGCCATCAAAAACACGGTGGTCGCGCTTCAAAAAGACGATTTGATAATGGCGCAGGAGGTCGTCAACGCCGACACGAAGATCGACGATATGGAGCGTTCGGTGGAAAATCTTTGCTTAAAGCTTTTGCTCACCCAACAGCCCGTCGCTTCGGATATGCGTATGGTTTCCTCGGCGCTTAAAATGATTACCGATTTAGAGCGTATCGGGGATTTTGCCGCGGATATCGCGGAGATCGTGCTCAAAGGCGGCAGAACGCACACCTCGTACAGTATTCCTTTTATTGAAACGATGTGCGGCGAAGTGATCAAAATGGTGGACGAGGCGGTGAAATCGTTTGCGGAAAAAGATATCGATCTCGCGAAAAAAGTTTGCCTTGCGGACGATAGGGTAGACGAGCTGTTCCTCGGCGCGAAAGACCTTTTGGTGGAGCGTATCCGTTCCGACGAGAGCTTTGCCGAGCGCGCGCTCGATTTAATGATGGTATCCAAGTATTTAGAGCGTATCGGCGACCACGCAACCAACCTTGCCGAATGGGTGATCTTCTATTTAACGGGCGTGCATATGAACACGGAAAAAGGCTATTTTGAAAGCTGAAAATCAAAAAAGAATAAATTTTTTTGAATTTTTAATTTTTTTACAAATTTTTTACATCTAACGAATGACTTTCTTTCAAAAGTATTATATAATAAAAGAGTAGATTTTTGAAAAATCGGTGACGATAGGAAGAAATTTTATAAGTTAGGAGTAAGAAATGCAGATTTTTGAAACGATTGCACTCGTATTAGCAGGTTGCGGCGCACTATTGGTTGGGTTTAAACTACTCAGCGACAATATGGAAAAGCTGTTTGGAAACAGTTTAAAGAAACTTTTTAATAAAACCTCGGATAAAAAGCTCGTTGGCGTGGGTATGGGCGCGGTTACGACCGCGGTCATTCAAAGCTCGGGCGTTACGACGGTTATGGTCGTAGGGTTCGTAAATGCAGGAATAATGAGCCTATATCAGGCGGCTTCCGTGATTATGGGCGCGAATATCGGAACGACGATCACCGCGCAGATCGCGGCGCTCGGAGATTTGCCGATCAGCGAATTTTTCATTTTGATGCTCGGTATCGGTGTTTTTATCGATTTGTTTGCAAAGAGCGATAAAGTAAAATCTTCGGGTATGGCGCTTGCGTGGCTTGGAATGATCTTTCTGGGTTTGGAAGTTATGTCCTCGACGATGAAAGTGTACTCGGATATCAACGAATATCCGCAGGTTGCGGAATTTTTGTCTTCAATGACAAATCCTTTCTTGCTTTTGATTTTCGGGATCGTATTTACCGCTTTAATGCAATCTTCCAGCGCGGTTACTTCCATTATTATTTCAATGGCTTCGGCGGGACTTATTATCGGTCAGGTAGACGGGCATATGACGAACGCCGTTCTTTACATAATCTTAGGCTCGAATATCGGATCGTGCGTTACCGCGTTGATCTCTTCAATCGGCACGAGCGTAAACGCAAGGCGAGCGAGTATTATTCACCTTATGTTTAACGTGATCGGTTCGTTTTTGTTTATGATTATGCTTTTAATTTGGAGTGATTTTTATTCGGCAACCTTCGTGAAATGGTTCAAAGAAGAAAGTACGCAGATTGCTATGTTTCACACGTTCTTCAACGTAGTTTGTACGATTCTGTTCCTTCCCTTTACCAAGCTTTTGGTGAAAGCTGCGACGATACTCGTGCCCGATAAGAAGAAAAAAGAGGAAAAGCCTTCGGAAATTATTTATATGGACAAGCGTTTCCTTGCAACGCCTACCGTTGCAATCGGTCAGCTTACGAAAGAAGTATTCCGTATGGCGGATATGGCTATGCAAAGCTTACAGGTGGCGTTCGACGGCTTTATTAACCGCGATTTGAACGCGATTGATAAAGTGGCGGAAAATAACGAACGTATTATGAAGCTGGGCGAACAGATTTCCGATTATCTGGTGCAAGTTTCGGCGAGTGGGATTTCTCTTTCCGACGAAAAGCTCGTCAGTGCGCTTCACAACAACGTCGGCGATATCGCCCGTGTGGCGGAGCTTGCCGATAACCTCACGAAATATACGAGAAGAGAGGTTCGCGATAATTTGATCTTCTCGGAAGGCATCAACGAAAAGATCGGCGGTATGCACGATTTGCTTCGTCAGCAATACGACACGGTGAAAAAGGTCGTGCTTGAAAACGATTACGCCGCGCTTCCCGAATCCGACGAAATCGAGGATAAAGTGGACGATATGCGCCGCGAGCTCGTAGCAGAGCACATTCAGCGACTCAGCCAAGGCAAGTGCCGTCCCGAAAACAACACGGTGTTTATCAACCTCGTGTCGAATTTGGAGCGTATCGGCGACCACTTGAATTTTATCGCGCACAGCGTGGACGGCTCGCCCGTCAAATAATCGGTTAAAGGATATGAAAGGTCTTATCTACGTCCTCGAAGACGACGAAAGTATTAGCGGTCTGGTGAAATTTTCCTTGGAAAGGGAACAGATCGTCTGCCGAACCTTTTCTTCCATAAAGGCTTTTAAAAACGGTATGGCAGACGGCGCGCCCGATATCGCGCTTCTTGATATTATGCTTCCCGACGGGAGCGGGCTTGAAGTGCTCAAAGAGATTAAGGAACGATATCCCAGCGTTTGTTGCATTATGCTTAGCGCGCTCGGTAGCGAACACGATAAAGTGGTTGGGCTCGACCTCGGCGCGGACGATTATATCGCGAAGCCGTTCGGGGTAATGGAGCTCGTTGCGCGAGTGAACGCGGCGCTTCGTCGGCGTAGCGGGAATAACACGATCAAGGTCGGCGAGTTGGAGCTTAACAACGATACGATGTCGGTGACCTTACGGGGAAAACCGCTTGAAGTCAATAAAAAAGAATTCGAGCTGTTGCGCTACTGTATGAAAAACACGGATATGGTGCTTCCGCGCGATACGCTGCTTACCGAAATTTGGGGCTACGTAGACACCGAAACGCGAACGCTAGATAATCACGTGGCGCGGCTTCGTAAGCTCGGCGTGGATAATTTCGAAACGGTATTCGGCGTGGGGTATCGTTTCAAAAAACCGTAATAGAAATTGAAAACGGATAGGGCAGGTATGCGACTATCCGTTTTTCGCAAAAGGCAAAGGAGAAAAAATGCGAAGGAAAATTTTATGGATCTCACAACTGATTATCGCGGTCGTGCTTTTAATCTACGCGACTTTTTCCACGCAGATCTTCTACGACAGCTCGCTCGAATCCGCCGTAAGCGTTTTAAAAGCGCAAACGCAGGTGTTCGACGAGGAAAACTATACGATAGACGCCGTTGGCGCGAAATCGCTTTCGGAGCGTATCGGGGGAAATCGAGTTACGCTGATCGCGCTTGACGGTACGATCCTCGGCGATAGCGAAAAACATTCGTCGGACGATCATTCGGGGCGAGAAGAAGTGAAAGAAGCCGTGCGCACGGGCGAGGGCTGGGCGGTTAGAAACAGCGCAACGCTCGGCAGGGATACGCTCTATTATTGTAAAAAGCTCGCCTTGGCGAACGGGGAAATTTTGCTTCGTATTTCCACGAAAGCGCCGTCCGTTTGGGATACGTTCGGGGATATTTTGCCGACGCTCGTTTGGTTTTTGATTTTGGATTTCTTAGTGTGTTTGTTATTTACCTTTCTCGAAACCGAATATATTTTGAGCCCCGTGAAAAAAATAGCCAAGGACGCGGCGCTCAACCTAAAAGTCGATACCAAATATCCCGAGCTGAAACCCGTCGTGGATATTTTGAATAAGCGGAATAAAGAAGTAACGCAAAAGATCCGCGAGCTTTCGAGTGAAAAGGAGCTCGTTGAAAAGGCGCAACGCTCGAAAAACGATTTTATCGCGAATATCACGCACGAAATGAACACGCCCTTGACTTCGATTCGCGGCTATTCCGAGCTTCTTGCAAGCGGCTCGCTCGATAAAGAGCAGACGGCGCAGGCGGCGAAGATCTTATTGCAACAGAGCGACAGGCTTTCCAAGCTGATCGCGTGCATTATCAACTATAACGAACTGGATAACGACGACCTTCCCGCCTACGAGGTGGACGCGTCCAAACTCGTTTCGGAGATTTTAGAAACGCTTGCGCCTGATATCTTGAAGCGCGGGATCGCTCTATCAAAGGAAATCGAAGAAGGCATCGTCGTGAAAAGCCGTCACGAGCGGGTCAACGAGGTGTTCGGAAATCTCATTCGCAACGCCATTCGTTATAATAAGGACAACGGCGAGCTGAAAGTTTCGTTAAAACGGACGGAAAAAGGCGCGAGATTCGTCGTTGCCGATACGGGGATCGGGATCGCAGAGGAGAATTTGGAGCGTGTTTTCGATCGGTTTTTCACCGTGGATAAATCGCACAACGGCGTGCACGGCGGGTTCGGCTTAGGGCTGGCGACGGTCAAAAAGATCTGTAAGCGTTCGGGCTGGGTGATCGGCGTGGATAGCGCGCTCGATCAAGGCACGACCTTTACGGTGGATTTATAAAAAGATAAAAGCAAAAACCTGCCTTTCGAAATTCGAAAGACAGGTTTTTTGCCGTCTATAATCAAATATGCTCGTGCGCGATCTCCGATTCCGTGAGGACGGGGGAATTAAGCGCGAACCGCTTTACCGATTCCACCGCGTTCATACAAAGCCGTTTGGTCTTGTAGTGCTCACCGAGGCAAAGGAGCTGACCGTTGCCACTCAAAAGCTTATAGATATAATCGCCTTTTTTGGTGAGGGAGATGCGGAAATTGCCTTTTTCAATGTTCGCTTTATGCGTTCCGATCCCGTTGACTGCGCCGATATAAGTCGTGTATTCTTCGCTGGACAAAAGCTTTTCGCCGTTGTTTGCGAACAGCTCGAAGTAGAACACCTGTTCGCCGTCCGTGCTTTCGTTGGAGCTAATAATCCACTTGCCGTTGCTGTTTTCCGAAACGGCGGGGAGCTCGCTATCGTCCTCAACGGGAAGCTTAATCACTTGATCTTGCACGTTTTCGTCGATCACCGCCGTCTGCGCGAACCGCTTCGTGGATTCGATCGCGCGCTCGCAACGGGCGCGAGTCTTATAATTTTCGCCCATACAAAGGAGCATATTCTTTCCGCTTAAAAGCTTGAAGATATAATCGCCTTTCTTGGAAAGGGTGATCTTGAAGTTATTGCGTAAGATATTTTCTTTATGAGTCTTGATGCCGCTCAAAACGCCGTTATAGGTGGTGTATTCCTCGCTGGATAAAAGCTTTTCGCCGTTGGAAGCGCGGAGCTCGAAGAAATACGATTCGTCCGTTTCTGCCTTTTCTTTGCCGTCGCTTTCCGCAACGATCACGCGGCAGATCACCCATTTGCCCGTGTAGCGACTGCCCAATTCGTCGTCCTCGTCCTCTTGGGCGACGGGCGCGGGAGCAGGGGCTTTTTTGGCTTTTGTCGTAGCGGGCTTTGCTTCCGCTTTTTTAGCCGTCGCGGCGGGAGCTTTCTTTTTTGCGGGTTGGGATTTTACGGCTTTTTCTTCTTTTTTTGCCTGTTCCTTGGCTTGTTCAGCGGCTTCCTTTTCCGCTTTTTCTTTCGCTTCGGCTTCTGCTTTCGCCTGTTCAGCCGCGAGCTTTTCCGCTTCCTCTTTTTCTTTCGCTAAGCGTTCTTCTTCGGCTTTTGCCTTGGCTTCCGTCTCTGCTTTTGCTTCCGCTTCGGCTTGTTCTTTTGCAAGGCGTTCTTCTTCCGCTTTTTTTGCTTGTGCCTCTAACATCGCGGCTTTTCTCTTTTTCGCGTTTTTCGATCTCTTTACGATGAGCGCGATAATCACGACGATCAAAAGGGCGGCGACCGCCAACAACACGGCGGTAAGGGCGATGTGGTCTTTCGCGTAGTCGATTGCTTTTTGGATAAATTCAGGCATAACGCTAACTCCTTTTTCTCTCAAACGGAAGAAAAATTTCCTCGTTTTTCTTCGCGTTCTGTATAATATATATTTCAGTATCTATATTTTAATACAAAAATAAGGAAAAGTCAATAAGAGTTATAAAAAAATTTCAAGCTTTTTTAGAAAAAAATTGACTTTTGCGCGAGAATAGAGTACAATGATATTATGGAAAAAGTAAAAACGGCAATTATCGGTGGCGGCGCGGCGGGGCTTTTTTCCGCGGCGAGCTTATCAAGCGGGAACGGAAAGATAATTTTATTCGAACGCGGCGAACGGCTCGGGCGAAAGCTTTCCGCTACGGGCAACGGGCAGGGGAATATTTCCAACGAAGGAATTTCCCCCGCGCGGTATTTTTGCATAGAAAAAACAAACGAAGCGGCAATTGAAAACGCGCTTTCGAGCTACGGCGTAGAGAGTATTAAAGAGTTTTTCGAAAATCTCGGCGTGCTGTTGCAATCAGACGAGCGCGGGCGTATCTATCCTTCCTCGCGCCAAGCGTCTTCTTTGACGGACGCGCTTAGGCGGGAAGTTTCCTCGCGCGGCGTAGACGTTCGGCTTAACTCCCGCGTGACTTCTTTGAAAAAGAAAGGCGACGTTTTTTTGATCGGGTACGATTCGGCGGACGGCGAAAAGACGATAGAAGCGGAAACGGTGCTTCTTTGCACGGGCGGAAAGGCGGCGAAGAATTTCGGAACGGACGGCTCGGCGTTTGCGCTCGCGCAAGGCTTAGGGCATACGGTCACCGCGCTATATCCCTCTCTCGTACAGCTTAAAACGGATACGGCGTTTATCAAAACCTTGAAAGGAATCCGAGTCAACGACGCGCTCGTTCGGGCGTATATCGGCGAAGAGGAAGCTTGCGCGCTTTCGGGTGATATTATCTTCACGGATTACGGCGTTTCTGGCGACGCGATTTTCCGTGCCTCGGCGTTTTTAAGCGAACGGCTCAAAGAAGGCGCAAGCCTTTCGATTGATTTTTTGCCGACAATTTCGGAAGAAACTTTGTTTTCGTTTTTGCTCAATAAAAGAAAAAAAGTCAAAAACTGCCCCGACGAGGAGCTTTTATGCGGGATCGTTAACAATCAAATCGCGCGTGCGATCGCAAGGCGTGCGGGTGCGGGGCTTAAAGAGCTCGTTGACATCGTGAAAAACTTCACTTTAAAAATCACGGGCTCGCTCGGGTTCGATTACGCGCAGGTTACCAAAGGCGGCGTGCCTTTGTCGGAAGTAGACGAACATTTTCAAAGCAAAAAAGTCAAGGGATTGTATTTCGCGGGCGAAACGCTCGATATCGAAGGGGAATGCGGCGGATTTAACCTTCATTTTGCCTATGCTTCCGCGCGCACCGTCGCGCGGGCGATTGAAAAAAGACGGGGGCAGGTATGAGTTTAAAGACTCTTTCAAATATCAAATTACCCATAAGCGCAAGTGAAGCAGAGCTTTTGAAAATTGCGGAAAGAGCCCTGAAACGCAAACCCGAGCATTTCGAAATTTTGAAAAAATCGCTCGACGCGCGGGATAAAAACAACGTAAGATTCGTGTATACGATCGCGTTTTCCGCGGAAAAGCAACCGCAAAAAATGCAACCGCTCGAACGGCTTTCTAAGGAAAAAACGCCTAAAAAGCCCGTTTTGATCGTGGGGAGCGGTCCTGCGGGGCTGTTTGCCGCGCTTAGATTGTTGGATCGAGGAATCAAGCCTATCTTAGTGGAGCGCGGCGCGCCCGTGGAAGAGAGGGAAAAGAAAATTTCCGCGTTTTTCAGCGAAAAAATTCTCGATCCCGATTCGAATATCCAATTCGGCGAAGGCGGCGCGGGAACTTTTTCAGACGGCAAGCTGAATACGCAAACGCACAACCCTTTAATTCGGGAGGTTCTTGAAATTTTCGTCCGCTACGGCGCGCCGAAGGAAATCCTTTGGCTGAATAAGCCGCATATCGGCAGTGATAATCTCAAAAAAATCGTCAAAAATATGCGGGAGGATATTATCCTTCGCGGGGGGCAGGTATGCTTCCATTCCCGTTTGATCGATTTAAAAATCCAAAACGACTCGCTCAAAAGCGCGACGATCAAAAGTCGTGAAGGAGAGCAGACCTACGAGGTTTCCGCGCTCGTTCTTGCGATCGGGCACAGCGCGAGGGATACCTTTGAAATGCTTTTATCGCGCGGGGTATATCTTCGTCAAAAGGATTTTGCCGTGGGCGTTCGTATCGAACATTTGCAGGAAAAAATCGGGTTTTCTCAATACGGAAAGAGTTATCCGCTTCTTCCCGCCGCCGATTATAAGCTCGTTTCGCACGCGTCCGACCGTGCGGCGTTCACCTTTTGTATGTGCCCCGGCGGATTCGTAATGCCCGCGGCGAGCGAAGAGGGCGGCGTCGTGACCAACGGTATGAGCAATTACGCCCGCGACGGCAAAAACGCGAACAGCGCGCTCATCGCGCAGGTCACGCAAGCCGATTTCGGCGAAGGCGCGCTTGCGGGCGTGGAATTTCAGCGACGGCTCGAACGGGCGGCGTATCTTGCGGGCGGAAAAACCTACGCCGCACCCGTTCAAAAAATCGGGGATTTTCTAAGCGATAAAGAAAGCTCGTCGTTCGGGGAAGTGCTTCCCACCTACGCGGCGGGTACGGCGTTTGCCGATCTTCGCGACGTGTTGCCGAGGGGAGTCGTCGATTCGCTTAAACTCGCGATTGCGGATATGGATAAACGCTTAAAAGGCTTTGCCGATCCCGACGGAATCTTGACGGCGGTAGAATCGCGCACCAGCTCCCCCGTTCGAATCGAGCGCGACGAGAATTTGGAATCCGTCTGCGCGAAAGGCTTGTATCCTTGCGGGGAAGGCGCGGGGTACGCGGGCGGGATCACTTCGTCCGCCGTAGACGGGCTGAGGGTAGCCGACGCCGTGTATAAAAAATTCGTATAAAAAAACGGGACTCAACTCCCGTTTTTTGCTTGTGTTATATCATTTTTTTATGGGCTGTAAAACGCCTACGCGGTAGCGAACGACGGATAACGCTTTCAAAGCGTCGTAGTAGACTTCGTTCAAAAATCGCAATCTTTCAAACGTAATATATTCGTTGGGTTGGTGAATGGTCTGCTCGTCGCCTTTCAGCTCAGGTCCGAACGCGCACCCGCATTCGAGAGCTCTCGCGTAAGTTCCGCCGCCGATCGCAACGGGTTTTTCGTCAGTTCCCAGCTTTTGATTAAATACCTTGGAAAGCGTGGAAATCAGCGCGCCGTTCGGGTCGTTATAGATAGGGGCTTGATAATTGACGACCTCGATTTCCGCGCCTGCGCCTTGAAGCTTTTCAAGCACTTTTTCTTTGGAATGAGTCGCGGGGAATCGGATATCGCTCGTGAGCTTCAAAACGCCGTTTTGAAATTCCGCAAGATCGGGCGAGATGGTAAGCGCGCCCGTTTCGTCGCAAAGCGTTTTTAATCCCGCGCCGTCTGCAAATAAAAGCTCGTACGCCTTTTTACAGCTTTCGTTAAACGAAGCGAAAAATTTCATCATCGCTTCCAAAGCGTTCGCGCCCGCTGCGGGGTGCGAGCCGTGCGCCGATTTTCCGTATACGCGCAAAATATTCGTGGTGTTATCGTAGGAGAAAGTCGTTCCGACAACCTCATTTTGATAGCCCACCAGCTTTTCTGCCGCCTTTTTCGTGATCACCGCGGTAGCGAGATCGCACACCATATTCACCCTCTCGCCCGCGCTCAACGCAGTGAAGGGGGAATCCTCGATCGCAAACGAAGCGGAAAAATGCAAAATTCCTTTTTCCGCGTAGATCACGGGAAAATCCGCGTCCGGCGTAAACCCTTCTTCGGGCATTTTCGCCACCTTTTTATAATGCTCGATACATTTCCAACCGCATTCCTCGTTGCAACCTACGATCAATTTGATCGTGCGATTGGGCGTGATTCCTTCGTCTTTGATCGCTTTAAGCGCGTAAAGACAGCTAACGGCAGGACCTTTATCGTCCATCGCGCCTCTGCCCCAGATCTTTCTTCCCGCTACGCCGCCTTCTGAAAGCTCGTCGTTAATCACCCCGCCGAAAGGGGGATATTTCCAGCCGTTTCCTGCGGGCACGACGTCGAGATGCGCAAGCACCGCAAAATCCTTGCCCTGCCCGAACACGACTTCGCCGATATAGTTATCGTAGTTGTGCGTTTCAAAGCCCATCTTTTCGGCAAGGCTCAAAAAATACGCCAAGCAATCCGCCGTTTCTTTCCCGAAAGGAAACCCTTCCTCGGCGGGCTTTAAAGAAGAATCGAAGCGAATAATTTCGGCAACGGTTGCAACCGTTTCGTCGAAATATTTATCCATATTATGCGCCATAAACGAATCCGTCCTTTGATTGATACTATTATTATACACGATTTTGACTCTTTTGCCAATCAAAACGAGGAAAAAACGCAAAAAACACAAAATATATTTTTTGCGCGTCGCGGCAACCTTTGACTTTTTCGACAAAGTATGCTACAATAAACGGGAAGAAACGATAACCAACGAGGTAAAAGTTATGTCATCGGGACACGAAGGACACAGACAGCGCTTAATTAAAAAATTGTCCACGGGCGCGCTTGCCGATCACGAGCTGTTAGAGCTAATACTCTTTTACGCAGTTCCCCGCAAAAACACGAACGGAACGGCGCACGACTTGCTTTCGGCATTCGGCGACCTTCGCTCGGTGTTTTCCGCTTCGGAGGAACAGCTTCAAACGGTAGACGGCGTAGGGAAACAATCGGCGGTGCTTTTGAACTGTGCAGGTCAAATTTTCGAACGGATAAAAGCGCAAGCGAAGCCTACGTATCCAAGAAAATTCGATCAAAAGCAGTTCGTTGAATTTGTAAAAAGAGAATATTCCAACCTTTTTGAAGAAGTGCTCGACGCGTATCTTCTCAAACAAGACCGAACGATATTCTTCCATAAACGCTTCACGTCGGAAAGCGAGTCGTCCGTCCAAATCGAGCCTTCGGAATTCACGAAAATATTAGTCGCTCATAAGCCCGCGGGGGTGATATTCGTTCATAATCATCCCAGCGGAAATTCAGAGCCTTCCGAACAAGACGACGCGATGACCTTTCAATGTCAATTTTTATGTAGCGCGCATAACGTGATTATTTGCGACCATTTCATTTATTCGCCCACGAACGTATATAGTTATTACGGCACGGGCAGAATGCAAAAAATCAGCAAAAACGCAAGGTTCGGCGACCTATTGCCGAATAATTTCGAGGAGTTTTTCAAATGAGCGAAGATCGCAAACAAAAAAAAGCGGCGTTCCGCGAAAAAATGTCGCGGTTTTTCGAAAAATACGATCTGCGTGAAAAGCACGTTCTCGTAGCGTTCGGAAAACGCATCCTGTTCGGGCTCGTGTTATTTTTCGAGGTTCTGTTACTTTTGCAATTCTTCGGCACGTGGACGGTGGCGCAAGGCTGGCTGAGATTTTGTCTGTTTTTCGTCGCGATCGCAGGAATGGGGATCACCGAGGCTTTAAAGCTTTTCGTCGTGAAAAAATCCTCTCGAAAAGCCGTCTGCTACGGCGTAGATTTTTGTTGCGTGTTCACCCTCGCGGGGATCGTCGGGAATAACTACCTCGTCGTGCTCTATATCACCTTGCTTACGGAGCTGTATTTCAGTATCGATAAGGCGTTCCGCTCGTTCGGCGCGTTTTTGGCGATTTTGTTTTTCTACGTAATCACCTACGGGCTTGCAAACTTTTTCTATTTGGGCGCGGAGCTTACGACGATGCAGATCATCACGCAGTCGTTCAGCTCGCTGATGGCGCTCACCTTGCACTTTTTTATCGTCCGCTTTGCTATGAGCTTTTATCGGCAATATCTGCGTTTGGATAAGGCGCTAAAAGAGCTCGACGAAAGTAAAACGGAGCTGGAAAAAGCCTACGCCGAGCTCAAAGAAGTCACCGTGCTTGCCGAACGGCAACGAATTGCGAAAAATATTCACGACACGGCGGGGCACTCGATCACGACGGTCATTATGCAAACGGAAGCGGCGAAGCTGATTATCGACGAAAATCCCGCGGAAGCGAAAGCGAAAATTATCGCCGCGAACTTGCAGGCAAAGCATACCCTTGAAGAACTCAGAGGCAGCGTACATCTGCTTTCGGGCGTAGAAGAAAAAGAGCCTTTGAAAAGCGCTTTGCAACGCACGATCAGCGAATCGACGGACGGTACGGAGCTCGTTATCCGCTCCGAGATCGAGGATATCACGGTTTCGGACGAGAAATACCGCTTGCTCTACAACACCTTAAAAGAAGGTATTTCCAACGGCTTGCGCCACGGCAAAGCAACGGCGTTTTGGTTCGAGCTCAAAACGGAAAACGGCGATATTTATTTCCTTTTGTCGGATAACGGCTCTGGGTTGGAGATAGGACAGCTCAAAGAGGGCTTCGGATTAAGTGGTCTCAAACGGGAGGCGGCGCGGCTCGGCGGTGAAGCGAGCTTCGTTTCCGAAAAAGAAGAGGGCTTTGAAATTCATTTGCGCTTGCCCGCAGACGGTGCGAGCGGCGAGAAATAAACGGAGGAAATTATGCAGGAAACGATTAAAGTTCTGATCGTGGACGATCAAGTGATTTTGGCGGAAGGCATCAAAAGCGTTTTGGAAACGGATAGAAGCCTCGAAGTCGTGGGCGTTGCGCTCGACGGGTTCGACGCGCTCGAAAAAATGAAAGAAACGCTTCCCGACGTCGTGTTGATGGATATCCGTATGCCGAATATGAACGGCGTGGTCGCAACCCAACGCGTCAAAACGGAATACCCGTCCGTAAAGGTGATCATTTTAACGACCTTTGACGACAGCGACTACATATTAAGCGCGATCAACAACGGCGCGAGCGGGTATTTGCTCAAAGATATCGGCGGCGCGGCGCTTATCGACGCGGTGAAAAACGCGTATAAAGGGGATACGATTTTGCCTTCGAAGATCGCCAAACGCATCACCGACGCGGCGAAAAACGTCGTGTCCGATCGCGAAATCAAATTAAAACGCGCGTTTTCGCTTTCCGATCGTGAAGTGGAGATCGCCCTGATGGTCTACGAGGGGTTTACCAACCGCCAAATTTCGGCGGCGCTTAAACTTACCGAAGGCACGACCCGTAACTATATTTCGAGTATCTATATAAAGCTCGGTGCAGAGAACCGTAGCGAAGCCGTCGTCGCAATCAAAGGCGTTCTTTAAGGAGCGGTATGTACGAGGTTTATCTATTCGATCTTGACGGCACGCTATTAAACACGCTCGACGATCTTTCGGCGGCGGTCAACGCCGCGCTCAAAACCTACGGTTTGCCACCGCGCACGAAAGAGGAAGTTCGTAGCTTCGTCGGCAACGGGATCAAAAAACTGATCGAGCGTGCGATCGGCGAAAAAAATCACCCGAGCTTTTCGGGCGTTTTCGACGAGTTTAAACGATATTATCAAGTTCATTGTAAGGATCAAACGAAGCCTTATGCGGGCGTTTTAGAGCTTTTGCAGGAGCTCAAAGCACGGGGCAAAAAATGCGCCGTCGTGTCCAACAAAGCGGATTTTGCCGTGCAGGAGCTTTCCAAGGAATATTTTGGAGAACTGATCGCGTTTTCCGTCGGAGAAAACGAAAGCGCGGGGATCGCCAAAAAGCCCGCGCCCGAGATGGTGTTAAAAGCCCTCGACGCGCTCGGCGCGAATCGCGAAAACGCCGTGTATATAGGGGATTCCGAAGTCGATCTTCAAACCGCGCAAAACGCGGGTTTGCCCTGTATTTCCGTAGCTTGGGGCTTTAAGGACGAGGAATTTTTGATCGCGCACGGCGCGAAAATCTTAGTGCGCGAGCCACGAGAAATTTTAAAAATATAAACGAGCGCGCCTTCGGGTGCGTTTTTTATTGCGTTCGAGCGCCGAGGATATGCAAGCATCGGATCTTTTCGAAATGATAGGTAGTGAGCGGACGGTTGAACGCGTCGAAAGTATGCGCGGCAAGTAAGGGAACGCCGCGGGAAAAGCCTACCACCACGGGCGTGTGGTAAAAATCCCCCGTGCGCCTGCCGAACTGAATAAAATCCCCAACTTCGATTTGCGATAAGGGAACTTCTTCGGCGAAAGGGCCTGTGCCCGCGCCGATTTTTCTTTCTGTGTTTTCTATCAAAAATCGATGAAAATATTCCACGCCCGACCACGCCGCCGCGCGATTATTCGCCGACGAATAAAACCAGCCGATATCGGGGGTATAGTTCATAACGCTCGTGCCCGCAAAAAGGCATTGCGAGGCGAAATTCGTGCAATCGCCGCCCACGCCGTCGAAATTATAATACTTTGGATTCCTTGTAAGCGCCCATTTCCGAGCGTACGCCACCACGGCTTCTCTGTCATATTCGAGTATTCTCATACTCACAGTATATGAAAGAAAAAGGATAGAGGTGCTTTTTTAAGTTCTTCGATTTTAAATTTTTTCCACGTTGATAAGGTTGGAGTTGCCGCTCTTTCCGTTCGGCGTACCGCCCGTAATTACGATCGTATCGCCCTTTTGCACTAGTCCGCTGTTTATCGCCGTTTTTTTGGCGAAATAGAAGAGGATATCCACGGAAGTATATTCTTCCGCAAGCGCGGGCAAAACGCCCCAACTGAGCGCTAATTTGCGGTAGGCGTGCAAGTCCGTCGTGATACCGATAATGTTGATATTCGGGCGGAATCTCGAAACCATTCGCGCCGTCGCGCCCGTACGCGTGCAAACGACGATCGCGCTCGCGTTCAAATCCTTCGCAAGAGTCGCCGCCGAGTGAGATAACGCTTCGGAGGTATTGTTGATCGAGAAACTGTCGATATATTGAATATATTGCACGTTATTTTCTGCGCGCTGAACGATTTTCGACATTGCCGCGACTGATTCCACGGGATAGGAGCCCGCGGCGGTTTCGCCCGAAAGCATAACGGCGGAAGTACCGTCGTAAACGGCGTTCGCAACGTCGGAAATTTCCGCTCGCGTGGGGCGGGGATTATAAATCATAGATTCGAGCATTTCCGTCGCCGTAATAACCCGTTTTCCGTGAATACGGCACTCGTCGATAATATGCTTTTGCACGTCGGGAAGCTCTTCGAACGGGATTTCTACGCCGAGGTCGCCACGTGCGACCATAATGCCGTCGCACACCTTCATAATTTCAAGAAGATTTTTCACGCCCGCGCGGTTTTCGATTTTTGCGATCAGGTCGATATGTTTGCCGCCGTGTTCCGCGAGGAAGCTTCTCGCGTCGAGCACGTCCTGCGCTTTGGAAACGAAGGAAAGCGCTACGAAATCCACGTCCTGCTCTATGCCGAATAATAAATCCGCCTTATCCTGCTCGGATAAAAATTCAAGGTGCAGCTCTTTATCGGGGAAAAACATTGATTTACGATTGGAGATAACGCCCCCGATCTCGACTACGCAGTTCACGCAAGGTTTTTCCACGCTAACGACGCGAAAAACGACGAGTCCGTTATTTAAAAGGATTTTATCACCCGCGGTCAAATCGTCGCAAATACCCGCGTAAGAAACGCTTACCTTGGACGAATCGCCTTCTACGTCCTCCGTCGTAAAGCAAAACGAATCGCCTTCATTTAGCTCGATTTTCCCGTCTTTAAAGGTTTTAATGCGGAATTCAGGACCTTTCGTGTCGAGAAGAATAGGCAAGGGGATTTTCTTTTCCTCCCGTACGTCCTTGATCAGTTTGATCTTTTTTGCGTGATCCTCGTGCGTACCGTGGGAAAAATTCAGCCGCGCAACGTTCATACCTGCGTCCGCCATCGCGGCAATCGTTTTTTTGGAGTCGCTCGCAGGGCCGAGCGTACAAATAATTTTCGTCTTTTTCATAAACAGCTCCCGAAAAAATACTAAAATGGAATTTTTTATATAAAAAATTTAAAAAACTGCACCTATTTTAACATTTTTTCGAAAAAAAAGCAACAGAATCAGGTGCATTTTTTGAAAGAAAGTGCTATAATATAAAAAGATTTGAGTTTGTTATACGGTCGCGGTGCTTTTTTAAGCAATGAGGAAAGTCCGAGCTGCATAGGACAGGGTGCCTGATAACGTCAGGTGAAGGCGACTTCAAGGAAAGTGCAACAGAAATAAACCGCAAAAGCTTTGCTTTTGTAAGGATGGAAAGGCGAGGTAAGAGCTCACCGATACCGTGGTAACACGGTATGCAATGTAAACCCCACCCGCTGCAAGATTGGGCGTCCGTCAATAGGGCTGTCCGTCCGACGGAACGCCGTGAATATCGCTTGAGCTTATCGGCGACGATATGCCTAGATAGATGACCGTACACGACAGAACTCGGCTTATAGACAGACTCAAATCCTTTGAAAATAAAGAGATTCCCGTATTTTCGCGGGAGTCTTTTTTGTTGCCATTATGCCACGCGTAATACCTATGCGACACATAATATGTCACGCGTAATACCTATGTCTGACATAGCGAAAGGCAAAAGAAAAAGAATTTTACGAAAAATGACGAATAGTACAAACTTTTCAAGGCATACGATAGAGCAAAAGAAAAGAGGTGAAGCGTATGTTTTTGGATTTTTTGTGGTCGATTATCGGCAAGATCGTCTTTTTTACGGGAGCGATAACGGGAAAGAATTCTTTTCCCAAGCCCCTTTCGAAGGAAGAAGAGGAAAGGTATCTCGCGCTCGTTGCCGAAGGGGATAAACAGGCGAAGGAAATATTGATCAAGCATAATATGCGCCTCGTCGCGCATATCGTAAAAAAATACGCGGGCGCGGCGGAAACGGACGATCTTTTATCCGTCGGAAGCATCGGGCTGATCAAGGCGATCGGCACGTATCGACAAGGTCACGGCACGACGCTCGCCACCTATACGGCGCGGTGTATCGAAAACGAAATTTTAATGCTGATTCGTTCGAATAAAAAACATAAAAACACGATGTCGCTCTCCGATCCCGTCGGCACGGATAAAGACGGCAACGAGCTCACGCTGATGGATCTTTTGTTCGAAAAAGAGGACGACGTGTTCGAAAAAGTCGAAAAGTCCGTTCAAAGGGAAAAACTGCTCGCGCAGATCGAAAAGATTTTAAGCGATCGGGAATATAAAGTGCTGTGCTTGCGCTACGCGTTAAAAGGCGGGATTCCCTTGCCGCAACGCGAGGTCGCCACGGTAATGAAGATTTCGCGCTCCTACATTTCACGCATTGAAAAACGCGCGGTGGAACGACTCCGAAAGCACCTTCGCGCGGAAGATTTTTTCGAATAATAAACTTCAATAATAAGCCCCAAAAAGCGCGCCGAGAGGCGCGTTTTCCGCGCTTTTTGCTTTTCTTATAGAAAAAAAGGAAAAAATTTCATAAAAAACCCTCGAAAAAGGGGCTTGCGCACTTGAAAAATTTTTTTGAATGTGTTATACTATATTCGGCTCGTTGCGGTTTGGACAAGCAACCGCGCGGCTCAAAACTTGAGAAAAAATAATTTTTGGAGGAATTCGTAATGACAATATCGTCAGAAGTTCAACAGATGTTCTGCGTAGCAAAAGGCGCAGGCGTCGCGCGTCACCAAAACGCCGCTATTCCCGAAGAAGGCAAATGGATTCACGCGAAAGAAATCAAAGACATCAGCGGTTTTACGCACGGTGTCGGCTGGTGTGCGCCTCAGCAAGGCGCGTGCAAACTCTCTTTGAATATCAAAGAGGGGATTATTCAGGAAGCGCTCGTGGAAACGATCGGCTGTTCGGGTATGACCCACTCAGCGGCTATGGCTGCGGAAATCCTTCCCGGCAAAACGCCTTTGGAAGCGCTTAACACCGACCTCGTTTGCGACGCGATCAACACCGCAATGAGAGAACTCTTCCTGCAAATCGTATACGGCCGTTCGCAGTCTGCGTTCTCCGACGACGGGCTTTCTATCGGCGCGGGTCTTGAAGACCTCGGTAAAGGACACCGTTCGCAGGTCGGCACGATGTATTCCACCCTTGAAAAGGGCGTGAGATACCTCGAAATGGCGGAAGGCTACGTCACCCGCCTCGCGCTCGACGCAAACAACGAAGTAATCGGCTACGAATTCGTTTCGCTCGGCAAAATGACCGATTTCATTAAGAAAGGCTTAGAACCCAACGAAGCGTACGCGAAAGCGATGGGACACTACGGCAGATTCTCTGCCGAACAGGGCGCGGTGAAATTCATCGATCCCCGTAAGGAATAATAGAGGAGGACAAGCAAATGGCATTATTTGAAGGTTACGAAAGAAGAATCGAAAAAATCAACGGCGTGCTCGCCGAATACGGTATCTCTTCCGTTGAAGAATGTAAAGAAATTTGCCTTGCGAAAGGCGTTGACTGCGATAAAATCGTAAGAGGCACGCAGCCTATCTGCTTCGAAAACGCAGTTTGGGCATACACGGTCGGCGCGGCGATCGCGATCAAAAAAGGTTGCGTAAAGGCGGCTGACGCGGCGGCAGCAATCGGTATCGGTTTGCAAGCGTTCTGTATCCCCGGCTCGGTTGCGCAAAACCGTTTGGTAGGGCTTGGGCACGGCAACTTGGGCGAAATGCTCCTTTCCGAAAGCACCGAATGTTTCTGCTTCCTTGCAGGTCACGAATCCTTCGCGGCGGCAGAAGGCGCAATCTCGATCGCGCAGAACGCGAACAAGGTTAGAAAGAATCCGCTCCGCGTTATTTTGAACGGTCTTGGTAAAGACGCGGCGTATATCATTTCCAGAATCAACGGCTTCACCTTCGTGGAAACGGAATTCGACCACGCGAGCGAAACGGTGAAGGTCGTCTACGAAAAGGCGTTCTCCGACGGTCCTCGTGCGAAGGTTAAGTGCTACGGCGCAGATTCCGTATCCGAAGGCGTTGCGATTATGAAGCTCGAAAACGTAGGCGTTTCCATCACGGGTAACTCCACGAACCCTACCCGCTTCCAGCATCCCGTTGCAGGCACGTACAAGAAATGGTGCACCGAAAACGGCGTGAAATACTTCTCCGTTGCTTCGGGCGGCGGTACGGGCAGAACGCTCCACCCCGACAATATGGCGGCAGGTCCTGCTTCCTACGGTATGACGGATACGATGGGCAGAATGCACTCCGACGCACAGTTCGCAGGTTCGTCGTCCGTGCCCGCGCACGTTGAAATGATGGGCTTAATCGGTATGGGTAATAACCCTATGGTCGGCGCGACGGTAGCGGTAGCGGTTGCGGTTGAAGAAGCGATGAAAGCGTAAAAAATAAAGGATTATAAGAAAATTTAAGGACTTCTAAATTAAGGTTTGGGAGTCCTTATTTTTTGTCAAAATTCGGTTCTTTCTTTAATTTTTTATTAGAGATTTCTTTTCGAAGAATTTTTCCGTTCGCGTGTTTGGCTAAAAGGCTTAAAAAAAAGGCTTAAAAAATCGTTGATATTCGTTTTTTTTATCCTTAAAAGGGGAAATTTGGAAGAATTATCTGCTGTTTCAATTGAAAACCCTTGTGAAAAAAGTGTTTTTGAAAAATTATGGTATAAGTTTTTTCTATACAAGATATTGTGTTCAAGTCCTTGACTTTACCACAATATATGCTATAATAGTATAGCACGGATAATAAAAACACAAGATATTGTGCTTTACCTTGATAAAATTTTAAGAAAAAACACAAGATATTGTGTGAAAGAGATAGAAAAGAGACTTACGAAAGAAGAAAAGACGAGGAGGAGCAGTTATGAAGATTATTAAAAGAAGCGGACAGGAAGTAGTATTTGATAAGGAGAAGATCGCAGACGCTATCCGCAAGGCAAACAACGAGGTTGCAGAACGCGACCGCATTTCGGAAGGGGCGTTGAACGCCATCGTCGACGTGGTGACGGAGCAGTGCGCTAATTTAGGGCGCTCGCCGCACGTTGAGGAAATCCAAGATATGGTGGAAAATCGCCTGATGGCGACTCTTTGTTTTGCGCTTGCGAGAAAATATATTACCTACCGTTACACCCGCGCCCTCGTTCGTAAATCGAATACGACGGACGCGCAGATCCTCACGCTGATCGAAAGCACGAACGAAGAAGTCAAGCAGGAAAATTCCAATAAGAACCCGACGGTCAACAGCGTACAGCGCGATTATATGGCAGGGGAAGTTTCCAAGGACTTGACCCGTCGTATCCTTTTGCCCGACGATATCGTCGCGGCGCACGATCAAGGGCTTATCCATTTCCACGACGCCGACTATTTCGCGCAACATATGCACAATTGCGACCTCGTCAATTTGGAAGATATGCTTCAAAACGGCACGGTGATTTCGGGTACGCTGATCGAAAAGCCGCACAGTTTTTCCACGGCGTGCAATATCGCTACGCAGATTATCGCGCAGGTCGCTTCTAATCAATACGGCGGACAGAGCATTTCGCTTACTCACCTCGCGCCCTTCGTGGAAATCAGCCGTCAGAAGATCCGCAAGGAGGTTGCCGTCGAGCTCGGCACGGTGGGGATCACCGACGAAAAGCAAATCGCGGCGATCGCCGAAAAACGCCTTCGCGACGAAATCGGCAGGGGGATTCAAACGATTCAGTATCAAGTCGTCACCTTGCTCACGACGAACGGTCAAGCGCCGTTCGTAACGGTGTTTATGTATTTGAACGAAGCGCGCAACGAGCAAGAAAAAGCCGACCTCGCGCTCATTATCGAAGAAACCTTGCGCCAGCGTATCCGCGGGGTGAAGAACGAATCGGGCGTTTGGATCACGCCTGCGTTCCCCAAGCTTATCTACGTTCTCGAACCGGATAATATTTCCGAAGAACAGCCGTATTGGTATTTGACCGAGCTTGCCGCGAAATGTACGGCAAAGCGTATGGTTCCCGATTATATCTCCGAAAAGAAAATGATTGAATTCAAGGTGGATAAGAACGGCGAAGGACATTGTTTCACCTGTATGGGTTGCCGCAGCTTCTTAACGCCTTACGTCGGCGACAACGTCAAGCCGAAATACTACGGCAGTTTTAATCAAGGCGTCGTTACGATTAACCTCGTTGACGTCGCGCTCTCCTCGGGAAAGGACGAGCAAAAATTCTGGAAGATTTTCGACGAGCGGCTCGAACTTTGTTACCGCGCGTTGATGCACAGGCACAACCGTCTTTTGGGCACGCTTTCCGACGCCGCGCCTATTCTTTGGCAATACGGCGCGCTTGCGCGCCTTGAAAAGGGCGAAAAGATCGATAAGCTTTTATTCGGCGGATATTCCACGATCTCGCTCGGCTATGCAGGGCTTTACGAATGTGTGAAATATATGACGGGCAAATCGCATACCGACGAAGAATCCAAGCCGTTTGCGCTCGCCGTGATGCAACGTATGAACGACAAGTGCAAGGAATGGAAGGAAAAGGAAAATATTGATTTCTCGCTCTACGGCACGCCGCTTGAAAGCACGACTTATAAATTCTCCAAGTGCTTGCAAAAGCGGTTCGGGATCATTGAAGGCGTAACGGATAAGAGCTATATTACGAACAGCTATCACGTTCACGTTACCGAGGAGATCGACGCGTTCACCAAGCTCAAATTCGAAAGCGAATTCCAGCAGCTTTCGCCCGGCGGTGCGATTTCCTACGTTGAAGTTCCGAATATGCAGGATAATATCCCTGCGGTGCTTTCCGTAATGAAATTTATTTACGAAAATATTATGTACGCGGAATTGAACACCAAGAGCGATTATTGCCAAGTTTGCGGCTACGACGGGGAAATTCAGATCAAAACGGAAGAAGGAAACAAGCTCGTTTGGGAATGCCCGCATTGTAAAAACCGCGATCAGGCGAAAATGAACGTGGCAAGGCGTACCTGCGGTTATATCGGAACGCAGTATTGGAATCAGGGCAGAACGCAGGAAATCAAAGACAGAGTTCTGCACCTTTGATAGAGTATGAATTACGCAACCGTTAAATGGTGCGATATCGCGAACGGGGAGGGGGTACGGATCTCCCTTTTCGTTTCGGGGTGTACGCATCGCTGTAAAAATTGCTTCAACGAGATCGCGTGGGATTTTTCCTACGGAGAGCTTTTCGACCAAAAAATACAAGAAAAAATTCTTAACGAATTGGGGTCGGGGTATATTGCGGGGCTTTCCCTTCTGGGAGGCGAGCCGCTTGAACCCGAAAACCAAAAAGCGCTTCTTCCGTTCGTGCGAGAAGTCAAAAAACGTTATCCGCAAAAAACGATTTGGTGCTATACGGGCTTCGTGCTCGACGAGAAAACGGGCGAGCTTACGGCAACGCATAAAAACACGCCCGATACGAAAGAACTCATTTCTCTTTTCGATATCCTCGTTGACGGACCGTTCGTCGAGGAATTGAAAGATATTCGCTTGAAATTCCGTGGGTCGTCCAATCAAAGGGTGATCGACGTGCAAAAAACGCTGAAAGAGAAAAAATGCGTTTTGTATTTGGATTGAATGAGGAAAACTCCCGCCGCATATAATAGGGTATGCGCACGGGAGTTTTTAAAAATTGTATCACGTTTTTTTGCGTGTTTTTTATCTTTTCAATCGTGGGATATTGCTTTTTTTTAAATTCCCGAACGGTGATCGCGCTCGATAAGGATTTCTATTTTTTAACGGTTGAAACGCAAACGGTCGAGGTTGCCGCGCTGGAAGTCAAGCGCGACGGCGGAGCGGGGTTTTTATTACGAGCGGATAATTCCGAAAAAGTTGCCTTATCCGTTTATTTTAGCGAATTTGAGTGCAATCAGATTGTCGAGTTAAACAAGAAAAAATACGAAGATTTACAAGTAACTCGATTCAATTGCGGAAATCTGTACTTGAAAAACGCCTCGCGCGACGAAGGGGAACTTCTCGTCGCTGCATTCGATAACTTATACGGGCATATGCTGCTTTTAAACGAAACGATTTTGAGGCTTGATAACGGGCAAACGCAAGAAGACAGTAAGCGTATTTTAAGCGAAATTTCGAGCAATTTCGGGTATTTAAACAAGGCGTACGCGGGTAAATATAAAACGCTTGCAAGCCTTTATGCAAAAGGGAAAGAAGTCCTTGACGAACAGATAAAAAATATCGTGTTTTCAAAAGACTTGCGGTATTTGTTATGCGAGCTTAGTAAAGGATATATCGACTTTGCGGGGGAGTATTCTTTGTAAATTTATGAAAAAACTTAAAAAAGTTTAAAAATCCCCCTTAAAACGCTTGATTTTTTAGGAAACATTGGGTATAATGAATAGGCTGTCGTTGAGAGAGCGAACGAAATATGCTACTGTGGCTCAGTCGGTAGAGCAGCTGATTCGTAATCAGCAGGTCGCCGGTTCAAGTCCGGCCAGTAGCTCCAAAACGGTCTGTAATGCGCAGACCGTTTCACTTTAATTAAGGAGAAAAGAATATGTTTAAGGCAAAGACGATCAAAGAATTAAAAAATGCGGTGGATATTCCCGAAGAGGCGTTAGCGTTTTTAAAGCAAGCGACTAAGGATACTCCGAACGGAAAATATCATTTTGGCGAAAATTGCTACGTAAACGTGATGGATTGCACGACGAAGGCGGTAAAATTCGACGAAAACGGAAACGCGATTATGGAGGCGCACGATAAATATATCGACGCGCAGTTTATTATCGACGGCGAAGAAAAAATTCTTTTCGGAAGCAGAGAAAATATGCCCGTTTATAAAGAATACAACCCCGAAAAAGACGTGCTGTTTTATAGCGTAACGCCGTATGACGAAGTAACGTATAAAACGGGCGAAACCATCGTTTTGCCGCCCGAAGACGCGCACCAACCCGGTTGCTTCGTAGACGAGCCCAAAACTATCAAAAAAGCAGTTGTAAAAATTAAAGCGTAAAGTAAATAACCGCCGTTCGGCGGTTATTTTTATACGAAAATAGTATTTGATTTTCTTTCAAGCGCATATAAGAGGGAATATAATTGCTCGGCGAAAATATCCGTTTGAAAGCACCGTTTCGCCGTAGAGCAAAGCTTTTCTTCGTCGTGCGCGCGCAGTAAAAGCGGATACGAAGCGTTTCCCAGAGCGGAAAGCAAGTCTTCCCGTTCTTTTTTAACGGCTAATACTTTCAGATACAAATCTGCGTTTAAATATCCCGTAATATCCGATTTCGTAATATTTAAAGCGTTTTGCAAAAGGATACGTCGCAGGCGCGAAGTGGTGTATCTTGCGCTTGTCAAACTTTCGGCGATCGTATTCGTTCCGTGTTCAGCCGCTTTTTTTAAGGCGTTTTCTAAGCCTTCCGAACAATCTAATGTTTTGGCGATTTCTGCCGTCGATTTATTCAAAACGGCGTAGGATTCGATCGTTTGCAGGTTGTTTTCGAGCGCGTGTGGTAGATCGCGCGAAACGAATTCGGGGATGCCGCGTGCGGATTTCCCTTGCTCAATTGCCGCTCGGATTGCCGTTGCGGAAGGATATTCGCTTTCAATTTCCTTGCTTAAATATCCGCCTCCGACTCGCTTGATTGGTAAAATATCTATCGTAGCCTGGGAAGTTAAGATTGCCTTTGCGTATTCGAGCGCAAGCACGTTGTTAGGGGAAGTCAAAAGCGATTCGGGAAGGTGCTCCGACCAAGCTTGCGCACGGGCTTTTGCGTAAGAAACGCCTTCTGCAAGATAATCGCGAAGCCTTTTTGAAACTTCTTTCGGCTCGTTGGTTAAAAGCTTTGCGGCAGAAAGCAGTTCATCTTTTTCCGCCGACTCCGTTCCAAAGCAAAGAACGCTGACTTCGGGGATAGCAGAAAGAATTTTTATTGCGCCTTTTGCGAAAATTTCGGCGGAAGAGGTCGCAAAACAGGTGGGAAGCTCGATCACAGCGTCCGCTCCCCCCAAAATCGCGTGGCGCGCGCGGATATGCTTTTCGAGGATTGCCGCGTCGCCCCGTTGAACGAAGTTCCCGCTCATAAGGCAAAGAACTGCGTCCGCCCCCGAAAGCTCCTTCGCTTGGGCGATCTGGTAAGCGTGACCGTTATGGAAAGGATTATATTCGCAAATTATCGCGCAAATTTTCATATTAAGTATTTCCTTTTTCTTTACAATCGAGAAAAACTGTGATATAATACAATAAGTGGAATAATTTGTAAACCACAATATCTATTATACACGAAAAGAAAAAATAAATAAAGCGTTTGAAGGAGATATTTTATGAAGAACGTGCTTGACGAAATAAAAATCAAGGCAAAAGCGCTCCGCAAAAAGATCGTACTTTGCGAAGGCGAGGACAAAAGAGTGGTGAAAGCGGCGGCTGACGCGACGAAAGAAGGAATCGCGGAAATCGTTTTGCTCGGAAACGAAGCGGAAATTAAAGCGGCGAATCCCGAAATCGATTTGACGGGCGTGACGATCGTCGATCCGTTGACGAGCGAAAAGCTTCCCGAATACAACGCAAAGCTTTGCGAGCTTCGCGCTTCCAAAGGAATGACGGAGGAACAGGCGGCAAAGCTTCTCGCAGACGGAACGTATTTCGGCGCGATGATGCTGAAAATGGGCGACGTGGACGGGCTCGTTTCGGGCGCGTGCCATTCGACGGCGAACACGCTCAGACCCGGACTTCAAATTATCAAAACGGCAAAGGGCGTATCTTCCGTTTCCAGCTTTAACCTTATGATTTGTCCTCCGCAAGGAAATGAGTATTGCCCCGACGGGCTCGTGGTGTTTGCCGATTGCGGGCTGAATCCTACTTATACGTCCGAAGGGCTTGCCGATTGCGCGATTGCAACGGCGAATTCGGCAAAAGCGATCGCGGGAATCGAACCCAAAGTGGCTATGCTGTCTTTTTCTTCTATGGGAAGCGCAAAGCACGACAACGTGACGCTGGTTGCGGAAGCGACGAGAATTGCAAAAGAAAAAGCGCCCGATTTAAAACTCGACGGCGAGCTTCAATTCGACGCGGCAATCGTTCCTTCCGTAGCGGCTTTGAAAGCGCCTAATTCGTCGGTGGCGGGGCAAGCAAACGTATTCGTATTCCCCGATCTTCAATCGGGCAATATCGGCTATAAGATCGCGGAAAGGCTCGGCGGCTTTATGGCGGTAGGTCCTATTTGTCAAGGCTTTGCAAAGCCTATCAACGATTTGTCGAGAGGCTGCAAATCGGAAGATATCGTAGCGGCGGTAGCGATTACCGCGCTTCAAACACAACTTTGAAATAGAAGGAAAGAAGATATGAAAGTTTTAGTTATCAATTCGGGGAGTTCCTCCCTCAAATATCAGCTAATCGATATGGAAACGGAAGGCGTGATCGCGAAAGGTACTTGTGAAAGAATCGCAATCGACGGCTCTAAGCTTACGCATAAGGCAAACGGCAAAGAATTCGTGTTCGAACAGCCGATGCCCGATCATAACGTGGCGGTGGCGCTCGTGTTAAACGCGCTTACCGACAAGGAAACGGGCGTGATCTCTTCAATGGACGAGATCGACGCGGTAGGGCACAGAGTCGTGGCTTCGGGCGAAGCGTTTAAAGCTCCCGTGCTCGTTTCCGACGAAACGATGCAAGTGATGGAGGAGATTAAAGACCTCGCTCCCTTGCATAACCCCGCGGCGATTATCGGCGTAAACGCGTGCAGAGCGGCGATGCCCAACACGCCTATGGCGCTCGTGTTCGATACGAGCTTCCATTTCACGATGCCCGATTACGCGTATATGTATCCGATCGCGTACGAGGATTATGAAAAATACAAGATCAGACGTTACGGCTATCACGGAACGAGCCATAAATTCGTTTCTCAGGAAGCGGCGAAGTACCTTGGGAAAAAGCCCGAGGAACTCAAAATCGTTACCTGTCATTTAGGGAACGGCTCGTCGATCACGGCGGTTGACGGCGGAAAGTGCGTGGATACCTCGATGGGCTTCACGCCGCTTGCGGGCGTGCCGATGGGAACGCGTAGCGGGGATATCGATTTTGCCGCGGCGGAATATCTGGCAAAGAAAGAAGGAATGGACGTGTCCGAAGCGCTTACCTATCTCAATAAAAAATGCGGTATGGCAGGTGTTTCGGGTGTATCCAGCGACTTCCGTGATTTGACGGCGGCAGCAGAACAAGGAAACGACCGCGCGCAGCTTGCTTTGGATATGTTTGCGTATTCCTGTAAGAAATACGTCGGCGCATACGCGGCGGCTATGAACGGGGTTGACTGTATCGTATTCACGGCAGG
>JAZRHC010000028.1:0-24713 GCA_045644545.1 Candidatus Scatosoma sp.
CCATTTAAGTTCTGGTACGCTTCAAGTTAAGTTAGAAAGAATCAGTCTTACAAAAACTTACCTTGACAATGAAACTGGATATTTGGTAACGGCTGGTCCTGATACGACCATCGTTGATTTTACCGACACGAACACCGCAGACGATAACGTTTTTGGCATCGAAGATGAAAAAGTAGTACCGTGTTCGGAATACGAAGCAAAGCTTAGACTTACCAACGATGGCGACGTGGCGTTTACGTACGACGTAATCATTAAGTTGACAAGCGAAAGCAATGCTTTGGCAGAGCAGTTGAAAGTTTATATCGACGGCGTAGACAAGGGTACTTTAGATCAATATGCGGTTGATGGAAAAGCAATCATTTCTACGCAAACGATGGCGAAGAACGATACGGCAAAGGAATTTACCGTTAAAATTCAGTTCATCAATGATAACGAGGTCAATAACGTCGCACAAGATAAAGAAGTGAAGTTTGACTTATTGGTAAATGCCGTTCAAAAGATTTCGGCAGAATAAAAAAACTATTTATAGGATAAACAAAAAATTAAAATAGGAGAATAGTTTTATGAATAAAACAATCAAAAGAAATGTGGTTATTTCAGCAATATTGGCAATTATGCTTTGCGTAAGCCTTATTACGGGTGCAACGTTTGCGTTATTTACAAGCGAAAGCAAAGTTAACGTTGCAGTTAGTTCTGGTAAAGTAAGCGTTATTGCAAACGTTGACGGCGAAATAGAGCTCGGCTCTACTTTGGGCGCAAACGTAGCAGAAACCACGGTGGAATATTCCGAGGATAGCAACACCGTTGCACTTGCAAATATGATACCCGGTGACTATATCCAGTTTGATATCAACGTACATAACGCAAGCACAGTAACCGTTCAATATCGTACTATTATTAGTTGCGAAAACGACGACGGCTTGTTCGCAGGTCTTAACGTAAAAGTTGGCGAGAATGAAAATTATAGCGGGGTGACGCTCGTATCTAACTGGGCTGAGCTTAAAGTTGGTTCTGCTGATGAAAAAGTTGCTGTGAGAATTGAACTTCCTGAAGGCGCAGGCAATGAATATCAAGAAAAAACTTGTACTATTTCTTATAAAGTAGAAGCAGTTCAAGGCAATGCACAAGTAGCAAATCCTGAAGATGGTACTATCTACATATACAATGCGAACGATATGAAGGCGTTGAGCGGTAAATACCTTGTTGCTAATAACGGCAAGGCAGAGATTCAAAACGTTGAATTGATGGCTAACGTTGACCTTAAGGGTGCAGAATTTAAGGACATAGGAGTAGCTTACGGCGATACTCTTAACTTCAAAGGTAATGGCTACAGCATTTCTAATATGAAGTTAGCTACTGGTAGACATAATGGAATGACCAACGTTGGTATGTTCTATGTAGACTCTGGCGCAACCTTAAACGTAGAAAATCTTAAATTAGTTACTCCCGTTGTAGAAGACGCTATTGACGCATATGCAACTGGTGCTGCTGCGGTAGTTGGTTATGCAAATGGTGCAGTAAACCTTACGAATGTAGACGTTGAAAATGCAAAAATCAACAACACTTTCGGTAATGCGGCTATTTATGTTGGTTACGGTGTAAATGCTATTAACCTTACTGATTGCGATATTATCGGTGTTGACACGACCGCTAGCGGTGAAATTGAAGACGGTGCCGTTAGAATGGATAAAACTGGTGCATTTGTTGCAACTGCTAACACTGCAAGCTGTGTAGCGACATTGACCAACTGCACGAACGAATCTGCTTTGAATATCGCAGGTCGCGTTATTAATGATGCAACCATGACAGTTGATGGTGCTTATTACGTGACTACTGCGGGTGCTTTTACAAAAGCACTTGCAAGCGGTGATAACGTAAAAATTATTCTTGCTGATGGTAAATACGAAAACGTTTTAACTGCATCTGGTAAAACGATTAACGTTGTGGGTGAGAATGAAGACGGTGCAGAAATTGCTTTAACAAATGCTGTCGGTTCTTCGCATGACCATCTCGGTTTAGGTGGATGTACCGTTACGCTTGAAAACGTAAGGGCTACCTTTGAAGATGGTGCTTACTATGCAGCATATATCAATGGACCTACGATGACTTATAAAAACTGTACTATTATCGGTCAGCAATATATTTATGGGAACACGTCTTTCATAGACTGTGTGTTTGATAATGATGACGATGCAGCTGTCAGTGCTATGCGTTATACCTACATTTATGATGGTGACGTTGTAGTGGATAATTGTGATTTCTATACGCAAGGTCATGCATTGATTATGTATAGCGACAACGGCGGTTCGGGCGACCAGACGCTTACTGTTAGAGACAGCCGTTTCCACGGTGGTCAAGGTAGAACTGCTTACGCAGTTGCAAACCAAAACACGGCAGCTATCGAAATAGATAGTTCTTGCGGTGCAAACTACACTTTGATTTTAGAAGGCACGAATACTTTTGATGGTGGTTTCAGCGGTCTTTGGAGAATTAAAGCGATGAAGAATACCGTAACGACTATAGTAAATGGTGTGGAATACGTTGGCGGAAGCGATACGGTTTATAAAGACGGTGTGAAATATTATAAAGACGAAAATAGAAACGTATATGCTTACGATGGCGAATATATCTTGGTAACAACTGCTTCTGAGTTACAAAGCTTTTTGGACGCAAACTTTACAAAAATTAAATTTGCCGCTGATATTGAAGGCGACGCAACCGTAGTGCAGAAAGAAGGCGTGAACGTTGAAATCAACGGCGACAACTATAAATTCACAGGCTTGCTTACCGTAGATGGTGACGGTAGACAAAGTGGTGCAGAAACTTTGCTTATTGAAAACGTAAACTTCGTTGCAGAGGCGGGTGCAGACTCTTGCATTTATAGCCCGGATAGAAACAGCAGAACACCTGCGAAATATTCCTATTCGCACAACGTTACCGTTCAAAATTGCACCTTCACTGACATTGATGGCGTTGTGAATTGTGCTGCTATCCGTCACGGCGATGGTGGAGATAAGAACTGGAACGTTATTGAGTGTGATGTGGACTCTACAATGCACTCTTTATTGCAAATTAATAACGTTGCAGGAAAATTGCTTGTTAGAGACTGTGAAGTAAACTCTAAAAATGGTTTAAACTTAGGTTCTTGTACTAATGTAGAAATTATTGACAACAAGTTTGACACGGTAGGCTATTGCGTTAGATTTGGTGTAAATAGTGGCGGTAATCCCAACGAAAGCAAAACGTTCATTTTTACTAATAACACTTTGACTTCGGCTTGTGATGATGGTGACGCTATTATTATTTTCCGTACAAGTGCAGCAAATGCTAACACGACGGTTACAATGAGTGGTAATACCATGACTGGTGACATTACGTATAGCGGTGCTGATAATGTTAATATAGTAGATTAATTTAAGAACATGTGGTAGTTCCGCAGTTCCTGCGGAACTACCTATTAAGAGGTAAAAAATGAAAAAAAAGAATATTATAATTTCTTCGTTTACGACAATTGCACTTAGCGCAAGCTTGCTCGTTGGTTCTACGTTTGCATTATTTACGAGTGAAAGCAAGGTTAATATTGCCGTAACTTCGGGAAAAGTAAGCGTTATCGCAAGCATTGACGAAGATTCTGTACAAACCAAAGAGTTATACGACGCCGAATATACGCAAGGCGTAGACAATATGTATGAAGGCGTTGCAACCTTTAACGCAGAGGGTTTGACTCTTGCAAACTTTGTTCCGGGAGACGGAATTAAATTTGATATCGTCGTTGAAAACGAAAGCAACGTAACCGTTCAATATCGTACTATTATTAGTTGCGAAAGTGATAACGGCTTGTTCGCAGGTCTTGATATCACCGTTGACGGTAAAAACTATAGTGGATTAATCATATCTGACTGGGCTGAGCTTAAAGTTGGTTCTGCTGATGCAAAAGTTCCTGTAATCATTGAACTTCCTGAAGAGGCAGAAAATGAATATCAAGAAAAAACTTGCACGATTTCTTATATGGTAGAAGCAGTTCAAGGAAATGCTGAAATTTCAGACGAGTGGGACGGTACGGCGGATATTTCTTGGTACTTGGAAAACCCTAAGGCTAAGGAATACACGCTTTCCACGGCAGAAGCTCTTTCGGGTCTTGCAGATTTAATAGATGGCACGGCGGCAATTCCTACAAGTATAGAAGAAGAGATTAATCTTCCCGTAACTTTTGCAGGGAAGACTGTGAAGCTTGATTCGGACGTTGACCTTAAATGTTATGACGAAAACGGTAATCGCGTTAGTTTTGACCCAATAGGTTATGGTTATGACGTTGTTTTCAAGGGAACTTTTGATGGTCAAGGTCACACAATTTCTAATCTTTATCAAAACGGTTGGTCTTTAGGGCTTGATTATTCCACGGAAGGCGGTGGATTATTTGCTTCCGTTGTAGATGCTACCATTAAAAACGTAAATATTGACAATGCGGAAATAGTTATGGAGTGCATTGATATGGGTGTACTTGTTGGATACTCGTATGGAACCTGCACTTATGAAAACATTACTGTTTCAAATTCTTTGATTGCGAACTATCAAAGATATACGGGTGGTGTTGTAGGCGAAGTAAACGGAACGCAAACGTTTAAAAACGTTGACGTAATTGACACCACAATATCAAGCCTTTGGGGAGATTTTGACTGTTCTTTAGGCGGTATAATTGGTGGTAAATGGGGCGACGCAACGGTTTCTCTTGAAGATTGCGACGTTTCTTGTGAATTAAATGCATATAACGACGTTACTTCTTCTTACCAATGGTATGCTTATCGTAGAGCAGGTATGCTTATCGGCAACTCGGAAGAAACAAACACCGTAGATGGTCGTACTAGTGCAACTGCATCTTATCTTACTTGTGAAAATTGTACCGTTACGTATAATAATTGGGCAAACTATACGTACTGCGAATTTGCAGGAACAAATTGGCCGTACGTAAGAGTTCAAGCTGGTTATTCAAACAGTGCTTATTCTAATCCGAGATATGGAGTGGCGACAGATGCTAATGGAAACAAAGCAGTTGATGATACTCACGCTCATAACGAAGGTGAAGACCATAATATACTTCTTGTATTTGATCAACTTTATGGTGGAGGACAAGGCGTATATGGCACGGCTACACACGAAGGTGTGACGGTAATTGATAATAATAAATAAAACGATAAAGAAAAGATCTTGAAAAAGGTCTTTTTTTTTATTGAAAACGGGAAATGGAATTAAAAATCGAAAACTACGGAAAAGCGATCTTTGCTTGAAGTATATTCCCCACAAAAACGGCAAAAACTGTTTGCGAGGTGAAGGCTATGAAAAAATCTCGCGAACGGTTTTTAGATCTCGTCGTATACGAAATTTATCCGAGGAGCTTTCGCGATTCGAACGGCGACGGCGTAGGCGATCTGCGCGGCGTTATTGAAAAAATCGACCATTTATCCGAGCTCGGCGTAAACGCCGTTTGGCTTTGCCCCTGCTATCAAAGCCCGAACGCCGACAACGGCTACGATATTTCCGATTATCGGCAAATCGCGCGGGAATTCGGCGCTCTTTCCGATTGGGAAGAGCTCGTCGAAAAGCTCCACGCGCGCGGGATAAAGCTGTTTATGGACTTGGTGGCAAATCACACGTCCGAAGAGCATCCTTGGTTCAAGGAAGCCCGAAAATCCAAGGATAATCCCTATCGAAACTATTATTATTGGTCGAAAACGCCCGCGCCGAACTGGAAATCCCTCGTCGGCGGGTCGGCGTGGGAATTGGATAAGCAAACGGGGGAATATTATCTTCATTCGTTTGCTAAGCCGCAACCCGATTTGAACTGGACGAACCCGAAAGTGCGCGAGGAAATGCGCGCGGTGGTGGAGTTTTGGGTGCAAAAAGGGGTAGACGGTTTCCGTTGCGATATGCTGGATTTTATCGCGAAGGACTTCAAAAAAGGAAATATGTACGCAGGGGCAAGTTTGCATAAATACCTGCGAGAGCTTTTCGCGGGCGTAAACCAAAAAAATCTCTTTACGGTTGGGGAATGTCAGTCCGACGAACGCTCTATCAAAGCCGTTTGCGGCGAAAATCGCAAAGAGCTCGTTTGTTCCTTTCAATTCGAGCATTTTTCGGTGGGCAGAAAGGATAAATTCACGCCGAAAAAGTTCACGCTCGACGAGGTGAAAAAAATCCTCGTAAAATGGCAAAATTTTGCGCAAGAAAACGACCTGCTTTATACGCTTTTCACCGACAACCACGATCAGCCCTTTTATCTTTCGCGGCTGGGAAACGACTTAGAGCTTCGCTACGAATCGGCGACGATGTTCGCGACGATGTTTTTCCTTCTTCGCGGGATTCCGTTTATCTATCAAGGGCAGGAGTTCGGCGCGGCGAACCCGCGTTACGAGCGCATAGACGAGTTCGACGATATCGAAACGCTGAAATTTTGGAAGGCGAAAAAGTGTAAGCTTCCCGAAGAGCGTTTAATGGAAAAGGTCAATTTCGGCAGTCGGGATAACGCCCGCCGCCCGATGGCGTGGACGGACGAAGCGCCGTATTTTGGGTTCAGCGAAAAGGGGAGTTGGATTCCCGTTCATTCCCGCGCGAAAGAAATCAACCTCGAAAGGGATAAAAAATCCGAAAAATCCGTGTTTGCGTTTTATCAAAAATTGCTCGCGCTCCGAAAAAAATATAAAGCGTTCCGCTACGGCTCGTTTCGCGCCTTGAAAAAAGGCAAGGGCTGTTTCGTCTACGAGCGGGCGTATAAAAAGGAAAAATTTATCGTCGTATGCAATTTTGAAAAGCCGCGCGAAATTTCGATAAAGAACGCGGGCGAAAAAATTTTTTCGAATTATTCCGCGGAAGCCGAACGCGGACTTTATCGGCCGTACGAAATCGCAATCTATCAAAAATCAACCTGATACCGTCAAAAATCCACGAAAAATCCACGAAAAATTTTTCTCCCAACAGTTGACATTATAGGCAAGGAATGTTATAATATCAATATAAAAGGTAAAACCGTAAAAATAAAAGGGAGATAAAAAATTATGGCAAAATCAAGACTCATCGGGGATTACCCCGTAATCGGCATCAGACCTACCATCGACGGCAGACGCGGACCTTTAAAGGTGCGCGAATCCCTCGAAGTGCAGACGATGAATATGGCGAAGAACGCGGCGAAGCTGATTCAAGAAAACGTTTTCTATTCGAACGGCGAACCCGTTAAAGTCGTGATCGCAGACACGACGATCGGCCGCGTTGCGGAAGCGGCGGCTTGCGCGGACAAGTTTAAAAAAGAGGGCGTAGATATCACGCTCACCGTAACGCCTTGTTGGTGCTACGGCTCGGAAACGATGGATATGGATCCTATGACGATTAAAGCGGTTTGGGGCTTCAACGGCACGGAACGCCCGGGCGCGGTATATCTTGCGGCGGTGCTGGCAGGTCACGCGCAGAAAGGGCTGCCCGCGTTCGGCATTTACGGACACGACGTTCAGGATCTCGACGACACTTCTATTCCTTGCGACGTTGCGGAAAAGATTTTGCGCTTTGCGCGCTGTGCGGTCGCGGTGGCGACGATGCGCGGAAAATCCTATTTGCAGATCGGCTCGATCTGTATGGGTATCGCAGGTTCTATCGTGAATATCGAGCTGTTTGAAGAATACCTCGGTATGCGCGTGGAATCGGTAGACGAAGTGGAAATTATCCGCCGAATGACGGAAGGCATCTACGACGAAAAGGAATACCAAAAAGCGCTCAAATGGGTTAAAGAAAAATGCAACGCGGACTTCGATAAGAACCCTCCCGAGCTTCAAAGAAGCGCGGAGCAAAAGGAAAAGGATTGGGAATTCACGGCAAAGATGGCGTGCATTATCAAAGACCTTTTCAACGGCAATAAGAATCTTCCCGAAGGCGCGGAGGAAGAAATGGTCGGGCATAACGCGATTGTCGGCGGCTTCCAAGGGCAAAGACAATGGACGGACTTTTATCCCAACTGCGACTTCCCCGAATCCATTTTGAATTCTACCTTCGACTGGAACGGCGCAAGAGAACCCTATATCCTCGCGACGGAAAACGACACGCTCAACGGCGTATGTATGTTGTTCGGGAAGCTTTTGACGGGCAGAGCGCAAATCTTTGCCGACGTGCGTACTTATTGGTCGAGCGACGCGATCAAGCGCGTAACGGGTTACGAAGTGGACGGGAAAGCCAAAGAGGCGGACGGCTTTATTCACCTGATCAACTCGGGCGCGGCTTGCGTGGACGCTTGCGGGGAAGTGAAGGACGAAAACGGCAACGCCGTTATGAAAAAATGGTGGGAGATGACGGACAAGGATATCGACGCTTGTATGAACGCGACGACTTGGCCGTACGCAGACCTCGGTTATTTCCGCGGCGGCGGCTATTCTTCGAGATTCGTAACGCGTGCGGAAATGCCCGTCACGATGATGCGACTGAATATGGTCAAAGGGCTTGGCCCCGTAATGCAGATCGCCGAAGGCTGGACGGTTTCCATTCCCGATGAAGTTACGCATAAGCTCTGGAAGAGAACGGACTACACGTGGCCCTGCACTTGGTTTGCGCCGAGAGTTACGGGCAAAGGCGCGTTCAAGAGCGCGTACGAAGTAATGAACAACTGGGGCGCAAACCACGGCGCGATCTCCTACGGTCATATCGGCGCGGATCTGATCACGATGTGTTCGATGCTCCGAATCCCCGTATGTATGCATAACGTAGACGAAGACAAGGTATACCGCCCCGCGGCTTGGAACGCTTTCGGTATGGATAAAGAAGGGCAGGACTACCGCGCTTGTCAGGCGTACGGACCTATGTATAAGAATATCAAATAAGCAAAAATCAAACGGAGGGCGTAATTTCAAAGAATTACGCTCCCTTTTTTTCTAAAACGCTTTACAGAATTTTTCATTTGTTGTATAATATAGAAAAGAAAACCGTAAAAGGAAGGAATTTATGGATTATCGTAAAAATTATCAGAACTGGTTGACGGACGAAAGACTTTGCGAAGAAGGCAAAAAAGAGCTCGCGGCGATCGCGACCGACGAAAAAGAGCAAGAATACCGTTTCGGCGGCGAACTCGAATTCGGCACGGCGGGTATGCGCGGCGTGATCGGCTACGGTATGAATATGATGAATATCTACACGGTTATGCGCGCCACGCAAGGGCTTAGCGAGTTCGTGAAATCGCTTGGAAAGAGCGCGATGGCTCGCGGGGTAGTCGTTTCCTACGATACGAGAAGAAAATCCGAGGAATTTGCGAAAGCGGCGGCGGGCGTGCTTGCGGCGAACGGAATCAAGGCGTATCTTTTCACGGACGTGCATCCCGTTCCTATGCTCTCTTATGCGGTGCGGTATCTGAAAACGATTGCGGGCGTTATGATCACCGCAAGCCATAACCCGAAGGAATATAACGGCTATAAGGTCTACGGAGAGGACGGCGCGCAAATGTCCCCCGAGGATACCGAAAAGGTAGTGAACCATATCAACGCGCTCACGGACTATTTATCCGTTGAAGCGTTAAAAGAAAGCGAATTGATCGTTCCCGTGCCCGAAAAACTCGACGAGGATTATATCAAAGAGCTTTCCTCGCTCACGCTCTCGCCCGAAGCGGTGAAAAAATGCGGAGCGGATTTAAAGCTCGTCTACACGCCCGTTCACGGCAGCGGCTATCGCCCCGTGACGGCGATTCTCAATAAGCTTGGTATTAACGTGACGGTCGTCGAGGAGCAGACGAAGAAAGATACCGAGTTTTCAACGGTGAAAGTTCCTAATCCCGAATTTAAAGAAACTCTTTCAATGGGTATCGCGCTCGCGAATAAGATCGAAGCCGACGTCGTATTCGGCACAGACCCCGATTCCGATAGGCTCGGCGTTGCGATTAAAAACGCGGAGGGGGAATTCGTCGCGCTGTCGGGCAATCAAGTCGGGATTTTGCTTCTCGATTATATTCTCACCCGCCTTGCCGAGGACGGAACAATGCCGAACAACGCGGCGGTCGTTAAGTCCTTCGTCACCACGGGTATGGCGAAAGCCCTTTGCGACGACTTCGGCGTAGCTTTATACGAAACGCCCGTCGGTTTTAAGTTTATCGGCGAAAAGATCAAACAATGGGAAGCGGACGGAAAACACGCCTACGTGTTCGGTTTTGAAGAATCCTGCGGATATCTGCGCGGCACGCACGCCCGCGATAAGGACGCCGTCGTGGCTTCTATGCTCTGCGCGGAAATGGTTTGCTACTACGTTTCTATCGGCAAAACCGTCTACGGCAGATTGCAGGAGATTTATCAAAAGTACGGCTACGTGCTCGACAAAAACGTTTCTATTCAATATTCGGGACTTAACGCGATGAAGGAGATGAACGGCGTTGTGGACGCGTTAAAACGCCTTAAAATCGACGATTTTGGCGGAATAAAGGTGCAAGCCTTCCGCGATTACAGCGCGGCAAAACGCACCGATTATCAAAGCGGAAAAACGGAGGAGATGTCTATTCCCAAGTGCAACTGCGTGTATTACGAACTGGAAGGCGGGTCTTTCGTCTGCGTTCGTCCGTCGGGAACGGAGCCTAAGTTGAAAATTTATTATTCGCTCCGCGCCAAAGACGAAGCGGCGGCAAACGCCAAGCTCGCCGAAGTGCAAGCTTCCGTGAGCGAACTTTTGGAAAAAGCGAAAAACTGAAAAGAAACGCTAAAAAACGCCCCTCGGGGCGTTTTTTTCGTGAAAATTATTTAATACTCGCTTTGTATTCTCCGGGGGTCATTCCCGTGTATTTTTTGAATACGTAATTAAAATGGGAAACGGAATCGAAGCACAATTCGTTGGCGATTTCGGGAAAGGCGCGTTTGCGGCGAATGAGTTTTTTCGCTTCGTCGATTTTCAGCTTTAAATAGGTCTGATAAATGCTCGCGCCCGTTTTTTGCTTAAAGAAGGTGCAAAGATAGGTTTTTCCGTAATGCAGTTTTTCGCAAATTTCTTCCAAAGTCAACTTTTCGTATAACGCAGAGGATAAAATACAAACGATCTCGTCTTGCAACGCGTCGGAAGAGGCGATTTTGGAGATAAAAAACTCCTGTGGGGATTCACGGTTGCTCACGTGGCGAAGCATATATATGAGCAACAGTTCAAGGGAATTTTTAATGATCTGTTCTCCGCCGAGATTCGGGTTGTCTTTTAATACGAGTTTGTTTAAATCGGGGTCGAAGTCGGGCAAAACAAAGGTTTCCGAAGCCTCCGACATTATATTTTGCAATAAATACCGATAATTATCGGGAACGCGGAACTTCTTATCTTCGAAAAACGCCATACCTTCCGAGCGGCAGTCGAAGGAAATAATGAAAATATTCGCCTCTTCCCCCAAACATTCTACGTAGTGCGGTTGATTGGGCTTTATAAAAATCATTTCCCCTTGCTTCAAATGATATTTTTCCGACCCGCAATACACGGCAAAGTCCTTTTTATCTGCGTAGTTAATCTCCCAAAAATCGTGCGTTTCCTCTTTGGAAACGTAATTTTTTTCAGGCTCTTGATAGTGGATCGTTACGATCTTTTGCACGTTCAGGAAATTGGAAATCTTGTATTTATAAAATTGTTTTTTCGTCAATTTTTTTTCCATAGCTTTATTATAGCACGAAAATTCCCGTTTGTAAAATATTTCATAGAATATTTTTGCGAAATATTTTGTAAGAATCGTGAAATAATTTGGATTGAAATCACAAAAAAAAGTAGTATAATAGACTTGAAAATTATAAGAGGAGATTTTTTTACAATGAAAATGCCCGTGTTGGACAAGAACTTTTATCCTATGATCAAAGCGCTTAACGATTTCGAAAAGGAAGTCGAAAAAAGCGGTAAGCCCGTCAAAGTCGTTCTGGTGGCGGAACGCAGCGGCGGCTATAACTACGTTTATTCCTATAACGCCCTTGCCGACGGCGTGAACGACAAGCTTAATTTCCGCGTTGCCGAACGCCTTGCAAAATCCATTCTTTGGGTCGTCGGAGGCTTTAAAATTTCCGTTGCGGGAAGCAAGTCGATTTACGAATACCTCAAAAAAGCGTATACGCTCGAAGGGCTTCGCGCGTTCGACGTGGACTTTATGAGTGGCGTTTACGAAAGACCGTTCGAGGTGGAATGGCTGGAAGAAAACCAAATTCCCGAGCAGAAAAACGCTTCTATCCGCGTAGGCGGGTATTTGAACGGTTGCCGTATCGGTTTCGACGCGGGCGGTTCGGATAGAAAAGTCAGCGCGGTGATCGAGGGCGAACCCGTTTATAGCGAAGAAGTCGTTTGGAATCCGAAGGTTACGGAAGACCCGCATTATCACTACGAAGAAATTAAAACGGCGATGAAAACGGCGGCGTCGAAAATGCCGAGAGTGGACGCGATCGGCGTTTCTTCGGCGGGCGTGTACGTCGATAATAAAATTATGGTCGCTTCCCTCTTTATCAAAGTGGACAAAACCAAATACGGCGATTACGTAAAGAATATGTATATCAATATCGCGAAGGATTTGAGCGAAGAGCTTGGCTACGAGATTCCTTTGGAGGTCGCGAACGACGGCGACGTTACCGCGCTTGCGGGTGCGATCGATCTGAACGATAATTCCGTCCTCGGAATCGCGATGGGCACGAGCGAAGCGGTCGGCTATATCAACGCCGACGGCGGGATTAACGGTTGGCTTTCCGAGCTCGCGTTCGCGCCCGTGGATTTCAACGAAGGCGCTATGCAAGACGAGTGGAGCGGGGATATCGGCGTAGGCTGTAAATATTTCTCGCAGGACGCGGTTATCAAGCTTGCCGAAGCGGGCGGGCATAAATTCGCGGACGGCTTAACGCCCGCGCAAAAGCTCAAAGAAGTGCAGGCAATGATGGACGCGGGCGATCCGCTTGCGGCGCAGATCTTCGAGGATATCGGCGTATATCTTGCGCACACCATTCCGTTCTACGCGAAATTCTACGATATCAAGCATATGCTTTTGTTAGGGCGCGTAATGGGCGGCAAAGGCGGCGATATCATTCTTGCGACCTGCAAAAAAGTCCTTGCGGAAGAATATCCTAAGTTCGCGGCGCTCGATATCGGGCTTCCCGACGAGAAGAACAGACGAGTGGGGCAGAGTATCGCGGCGGCTTCCCTTCCCGCAACCAAAGCGTAAGGAAGGAGAAAGGAAAGATGAAATGCTTTAAAAACGCAACCGTTTACGTCGAGGGCGAAGGGCTTAAAAAAACGACCGTTTGCTTCGGCGAAACCATTGAAAAAATTTCCCGTTGCGCGGTAGCGGGCGCGGAAGCGATCGCGCTTCCCGAGGACGTTATCGTTCTGCCCGGATTTATCGATCAGCATATCCACGGCGCGGGCGGGTCGGACGCGATGGACGGCACGGTGGAAGATCTTAAAATTATCGCCGATACGGTCGCCGCGGAAGGTACGACTTCCTTCCTCGCCACGACGATGACCCAAAGCAAAGAAAATATCTTAAAAGCGATGCGCGCGGTAAAGGACTATCGCGAAGCCGAAGCGGAAACGGGTGCAAGAGTGCTCGGAATCCATTTGGAAGGACCGTTTATCGCGGCGGCATATAAGGGCGCGCAGCCTTTGGAATACGTAGCGAAACCCGATTCGGAAGTATTCGACGAATATAACGCGGCAAGCGGCAACGCGATCAAACTCGTAACGCTCGCCCCCGAAACGGAAAACGCGGATAAGCTTATCCGTCATCTCGCCGAAAAGAAAATCGTACCTTCGATCGGACACACGGGCGCAAAATGCGCGGAAATCAAAAGGGCGATCGGGCAGGGCGCGAAGAACGTAACGCATACCTACAACGCGCAAACGGCGCTTCACCATAGAGAGATCGGCACGGTGGGGAGCGCGATGCTCTTCGACGAGCTCAACTGCGAGCTGATCGCGGATACCATTCACGTATCCGTGCCCGCTATGCAGCTTCTCTTGAAAAATAAACCCGACGATAAACTCACCCTTATCACCGACGCTATGCGCGCAAAAGGGCTTCCCGACGGCGTTTCCGAGCTCGGCGGGCAAACCGTTTACGTGAAAGGAGGCGAGGCAAGGCTTGCCGACGGCACGCTTGCGGGCAGCGTTTTGAGAATGAACCGCGCCGTGCAGAATATGGTCGAAAAGGTCGGCGTTCCCTTTGAAAAAGCCGTCGATTTCGCGACGATCAATCCCGCGAAAAACCTCGGCGTGGATAACGAACTCGGTTCTATCAAAGTCGGAAAAAAAGCCGATTTCACCGTGATCAACTCGTCCTACGACGTGCTTTTAACCGTCCGCGACGGAAAGATCGTCTATAAGGCGTGATAACATTACCTATACTTATTTCCTCTTATAAAAGGGCTTGGGCGTTTCGTCCAAGTCCTTTTTCGCGGTTTGAAAGCATAGCCGACGGTCGAAAAACATACTTATAAAAGTAAGAAAAAGAAGTTTTGAAAAAAGTTGAGAAAAACTCTTCGTTTCGCTTTCAAAAATCTGAAAAATATGTTACAATAAGGAGGATTCTAAATTGGACGATTATACGCTTTTTCTGAAAAAAGAATTTTCTTTCGTTCCGCACGCGGAAAATTTCGACCTTGCTCGCCGTTCCACGATCGGCGCGGGCGGCACGGCAAAGCTCGTCTTTTTTCCCGATTCCGTCGAGTCGCTTATCTCTCTTATAGACGGATTGAAAAATTGTGGCGTTACGTTTTCGGTGCTCGGAAATTTATCGAACGTATTGCCCGCGGACGGTTCGTCCGAAATCGTTTATATCCTAACTCAAAATATAAAAGGGGTGGAAACGGGAAATAAGCTTTTCGCCTATGCAGGTACGAGTTCAACGGCTTTTTTGCGTGCGTGCGAAGAGGCGGGAAAAAGCGGCGGGGAATTTCTTGCGGGGATTCCCTGCACGATCGGCGGCGCGGCGTTTATGAACGCGGGCGTAAGCGGGATCTATCTTTCCGAAATCGTGGAAAGCGTGCTGTATTATCTGAACGGGGAAGTGCGTTCCCTTCCCGTAGCCGAATGTGGGTATTCCTATAAAAACAGCCGATTTATGCGGGAAAACGGCGTGATCTTAGGCGTTACGTTTCGCTTATTCGATTCGGATAAAGAGCATATTTTAAAAGCGCGGGAATATTATCTTCAAAAGCGAAAGCATTTGCCGAAGGGCAAAAGTATGGGATGCGTATTTAAAAATCCCGAAAATCTGATTGCAGGGCAACTTATCGAAAACGCGGGGCTTAAAGGAATGAGAGTGGGCGGCGCGGTCGTGTCGAGCGAGCACGCGAATTTTATTATCAATGAAAACCGAGCGAGCGCCAAAGAAATAAAAAGCTTGATCGCGCTTATCAAAAACGCGGTATACACACAATATAAAGTCAAACTCGAAGAGGAGATACGCTACCTCGACTGACGGGAGAAAAAAATGATTTTAACGGCAGATTATCATATCCACACGCCCTATTCGCACGGGAAACAAACGGTGGACGAAAACGCGGCGCGGGCAAAGGAGCTCGCTCTTAAAGAAATCGCGATCAGCGATCACGGCTTTTCGCATATCGCGTTCGGGCTCAGAAGAAAAAAACTCGACGATTTTATTGCCGACTGTAAAGCGGCGACGGAAAAATACGGACTCAAAGTCCTCGTCGGCACGGAAGCAAATCTTCGTGGGATAGAGGGGAAATCCGATTTAACGGAAAAGGATTTTGAAAAGTTCGATACCTATTTTTGCGGTACGCATATTATGGTTTGGTACGACGGATTTTCCAACTTTTGGAACTACGGGCTCGGCAATTTTTTCTCCCGTAAGTTCAAAAAAACACCGTCCGATAAGCGTATCGAGCTGAACACGAAAGCGTATATCAACGCGATCAAGCGCAATCCGCTCGACGCGATCACGCATTTGAATTATCTTTGCCCGTCTAACGCGCTCGAAGTGGCGAAATGCGCCGCCGATTACGGAACGTATATCGAGCTCAATTCCAAAAAAGAGCATTTGACGGACGAGGAATTAAACGAGATCGTTCAAAAAACGCGTGCGCGGTTTATTATCGATTCCGACGCGCATTCGGTCGATAGAGTCGGCGATACCAAGCGCGTGGAAGAACAGCTTTCCCGCCTCGATTTCCCGATGGACAGGATCGACAATATCGACGGGAGATTCCCAACCTTCCGTTTTGCGGAATACAAGAAAAAAATGTAAGGAACGGCGATGAATTTCACTTCGGAAATCAAAAAAGAAATACTCTCCAAAAGGCGTGAAAAGCTCAAAGGCAAAGCGGCGAAAGCCGCGTTGTCCGCGTTCGTCCGCACCAGCGGCGCGGCTGGATTCGTCCGCGGGGAGTCTACTTTCTTTCTCGTCAGCGAAACGGAGTTCGTCGCGGAATATTTCACGTCGCTTTTTTCCGAAACGTTCGGAATGGAGCTTTCTTTAACTACGGCGCGAATGGACAGAATGAGCGGCAGAGATAAGCTCGTGTTCGAATGTCCCGCAGGACAAGCCGAAGAGGCGATGAAAGAGCTCGGTCTTTTAAGCGCGGACGGCAAAACTCTGCTCGACGAGATCCCCGAAAGGCTCGTGGAAACGGACGAGGAAAAGCTTGCCTACGTAAAAGGCTCGTTTTTAGGGGGCGGGAGCTGTATCGTGCCGACGGAATCGGGAAAAGCGGGCTATCACCTCGAATTCGTGTTTTCCGAACGGAAGATCGCCGAACAGTTTTGCGAGCTGTTAGAGGTCACGCAGGTGCTTGCCAAGGTCGTGGAGCGAAAGGAAACCTTCGTTGCATACGTAAAAAGCAAAGAGATGATTTCTGATTTTCTCGCGGCGCTTCAAGCCCCGAATTCGCTCAAAAAATTTATTTCCCTCGTGGAAAAGCGCGACGAAGCCAATCAGAAAAACCGCGCGGCAAACTGCATATCGGGAAACGCCGATAAATCGGCGCTGGCGGCGGTAAAACAGGTGGTGGCGATAAGAAAGCTCGCCGAAGCGAAAGCGCTCGACGATCTTTCGGAGGAACTCAAAGATCTGGCGATTTTAAGGCTGAAAGAGCCTTCCAAATCCTTGCAGGAGCTCGCCGATATTATAAAGGTCAGTAAAAGCTGCCTAAACCACCGTATGCGGCGGCTTATGGAGCTTTCGGAAAAAATATCGGACGAAGAATAAGAAAAAATAAACGACGGAACACGGAAGAATTATGACGGATTTTATTCATTTACACGTACACACGGAATATAGCTTGCTCGACGGCGCGGCGCGGGTAGACGATATCGTTGACCACCTTCAAAAAACGGGCGTGGACGCCTGCGCGATCACCGACCACGGGAATATGTACGCTTGTCTTAAATTTGCGGAAGAATGCGTGCGCAAGGGGATCAAATATATTATCGGCTGCGAGCTATACGCTACGGACGATCATTTGGCGCACCGCGCGGGGACGAAAACCGAGCATATCGTGTTGCTTGCCAAAAACAAGACGGGCTATAAAAATATCGTCAAGCTGGATTCCCTTTCGTATATCGACGGATTCTACGGGAAACCCCGTATCAGCTACGATCTGATCAAAAAGCATCACGAGGGCGTTATCTGTTTGTCCGCCTGTCTTGCGGGAAGAATTCCCCGCCTTTTGATGGAAGGGGACTACGAAAACGCGAAAAAATTCGCGCAGGATATGAAAGACGTATTCGGCGAAGATTTTTATATCGAATTGCAAGACCACGGCATAGCCGAGCAAAAACAGATTATCCCCGAGCTGATCAAGCTCGCGCGGGAGCTCGATATCGGGCTGGTCGCGACCAACGACGTGCACTATATCCGCAAAGAGGACTGGGAAGCGCACGACGTGCTTCTTTGTATTCAAACGAAAAAAACGCTTGCCGACCCTAAGCGTATGAAGTTCGACACGCAAGAGTTCTATATGAAATCGGGCGACGAGATGATGGAGCTGTTCAGCTATATTCCCGAAGCCATTGAAAATACGCGTGTGATCGCAAACAAGATCGAAGAACCCGTCTTTGATTTAACCCCCAAAGGCGATCCTATTCGCGATACCTCGTTAATCCCTTTGTATAAGCCCGAGGACGGCTCGACTTCCCCCGATTATTTAACGCGCTTGACTTGGGAGGGGATTCCCAAGCGCTATAAAGAAGTGACCGAAGAAATCAAAAAACGCGTGGAATACGAGCTTGGCATCATTATCAAAATGGGCTTTGCCGACTACTTTTTGATCGTTTGGGATTATATCAACTGGTCGAGATTGCACGGGATTCCCGTGGGGCCGGGGCGCGGCTCGGGCGTTGGGAGTATCGTCGCGTATTCGATCGGGATCACCGACGTAGATCCCTTGCGCTACGATCTGATTTTCGAACGTTTCTTAAACCCCGACCGCGTATCGATGCCCGACTTCGACGTGGATTTTTGCACCCGTCGAAGATACGAAACCATCGAATACGTGCGTGAAAAATATCACCCCGAAAACGTAGCGCAGATCGTCACGTTCGGAACGCTCGCTTCCCGCGCCGTTATCAAAGACGTAGGGCGAGTAATGGGCGTGCCGTATTCCGAAACGGATAAGGTCGCAAAGCTGATGGACGGTAAGTCCACGATCGGAGAGCTTTTGGGGCGAAAAATTCTCAAGCTCGAAAAACAGCTTGAAGAAGAGAAAGACGACGAAAAGCGCGTCGAAATCAAGAAAAAACTCGACGAGCAGAAAAAGAAAAAGAATCCCGAATTTATCGAAGTTTACGAAAACAACGAAGAGCTTCGCAGAGTAATTGATATGGGATTAAAGCTTGAAGGGATGCCGAAAAACACCTCCGAGCACGCCGCGGGCGTGGTTATTTGCAATAAAGTCCTTTCCGATAACGTGCCGCTTGCAAGAAACGGCGAGGATATCGTCACGCAGTTTAATATGAAAGAAGTGGAAGCGGTCGGAATGCTCAAAATGGACTTCCTCGCGCTCACCACGCTTACCGATATTGAAAATACCCTCGAATATATCCGTATCGGCAAGGGGATTGAAATCGATTTCAACGAAATCGGCGTCGACGTGCCCGAGGCGTACGAGCTTATCTCGTCGGGGGATACCGACGCGGTGTTCCAGCTCGAACAAGGCGGTATGAAGAAGTTTATGAAGGACTTACAGCCTAACTGTTTGGAAGACTTGATCGCAGGCATCTCTCTGTACCGTCCCGGTCCTATGGACTTTATTCCAAAATATATCGAAAACAAGCATCACCCCGAAAGAATCGTGTACGACACGCCGTATTTAGAGCCGATTTTGAAAAATTCCTACGGCGTTATTATCTATCAAGAACAGGTAATGCAGATCTTCCAACAGCTCGCGGGATATTCGCTTGGACAAGCCGACCTCGTGCGCCGAGCGATGTCGAAAAAGAAGAAAAAAGAGCTGATGGAGCAAAAGGACAAGTTTATCTACGGCGATCCCGAAAGCGGGATCACGGGTTGCGCTTCGCTCGGAATCCCCGCGGATGTCGCGGCAAAAATCTTTGCCGATATGGAAAGCTTCGCTTCTTACGCGTTCAATAAATCGCACGCGGCGGCGTACGCCGTTATCGCCTACCGAACGGCGTATTTAAAGCATTTCTATCGCAAGGAATTCCTTGCGGGTATCTTAAACGACCGAATCGATAAAATCGAAGAAATTTCCAAGTATATTATGTATATGAAGGAAAAAAATATCGACGTCCTTCCTCCCGATATCAATAAATCCAAGGCGATTTTCTGGGTAGAGGGGAACGGACTGAGAATCGGTTTGGGCGCGCTTCGCGGCGTTGGGCAGGACGCGATCGCCGCCGTGATCGAGGAACGCGAAAAGAACGGCTTGTTCAAGGACTTTGCCGATTTTATCGTTCGCTGTGCGAAATTCGTCAATAAACGTATCGTCGAAAGCTTGATTTATGCGGGCGCGTTCGACGGGTTCGGCATTTTCCGTTCGCAAGCCGCGGCTGTCTACGAAGAAGTAATGACGAAGGTAAACGCCCGCGACAAACAAAAAGCAGGCGCGCAAATTTCCCTTTTCGGCGAGATCCTCGAAGAACAGGCGATCGAAGTCGTATTCCCGAATATTCCCGAATACGAAACGATGGAAAAGCTTTCGAAAGAGAAATCCGTTCTCGGCGTTTACGTCAGCGGGCATCCTTTCGAAAAGTTTATGCCGTATTTTAAGGACGTCAATTTTAATTGCGGTATGCTCAACGAATTTACCGAGGACGAAGAAACGGGCGAAAAAACGTATACCGACGTTAAAGACGGACAACAAGTTACGATGGGCGGAATGATCTCCGCGTATAAAAAATTGCAGACCCGTTCGGGCGGCATTATGGCGTTCGTGACGGTCGAAGATCTCGTCGGCACGGTGGAGTGCGTTTGTTTCCCCAAGGTATACGATAAAATCAAAAGCTTCCTTGCCGCCGATAAAGTGGTGTCCGTTGCGGGCAAGCTCAGCATCAGCGAGGATAAAGCCCCCGCGATTATCGTCGATAAAATGACGGAATTTTCGTTGGAGGAAAAATCCGCCAGCTCTGCGCCGCAAAAGGCGGAAGATCGTGCCGATTCCCAAGCTCAGCCCGCCCGCGCGGAAAGCCACGTGCAGGAGAAAAAAGACGCGCGGCTTTGGCTCAACGTTACGGGGCTTGAAGAAGAGGATATCGAGGAGCTTATGGAAACGCTCACCTTTTACGAAGGGGAAGTGCCCGTAATTTTTGTGAAAGACAAACAAAAAATGCTCTGTTCGCAAAAAATAAATCCCTGCAAAGCGCTGTTTGCCGAGCTGGCGGGATTCCTTCCTGAAAATTGTATAAAATTCGTTTGATTTTTTATAAAATTCGCTTTAAAAAGTTTGTTTTTTTCGAAAGTTTTGCTATAATATATGAGTGAGGAAATAAGGGAAGAATTTTAGGAAGAATATAATCAGAACAGGAGAAAACCTATGAGAAGAATCGGTTTGTTGACGAGCGGCGGCGACGCGCCCGGTATGAACGCGGCGATCCGCGCGGTCGTTCGCAGCGCAATCTATTTCGGTATGGAAGTCTACGGGATCGAGCGCGGTTATACGGGACTTATGGAAGAAATTCTCGTGCCTATGGAAATGCGTAGCGTTTCGAATATCGTTCAATGCGGCGGCACGAAGCTGCGCACAGCAAGATGCTTGGAAATGCTCACGGAAGAAGGACAAAAAAAAGCGGTCGCTACCCTTGAAAAGAACGGAATCGACGGGCTCGTCGTGATCGGCGGCGACGGCTCGTTCCGCGGCGCAAAGGTTTTAAGCGAAACCTACGGCGTCCCGACCATCGGCATTCCCGGCACGATCGATAACGACCTTGAATACACCGATTATACGCTCGGGTTCGATACGGCGGTCAACACCTGCCTTGATATCATCAATAAGCTTCGCGACACGATGACCTCTCACGAGCGCATTTCCGTCGTGGAAGTTATGGGGCGGCATTGCGGCGATATCGCATTGTATAGCGGGATCGCTTCGGGAGCGGAGATTATCGTCGTTCCCGAAATTAAAATGAATATGGAAGATATCATTTCCCGTATCAACCGTTCGAGAGTGAATGGAAAACATTCGAATATTATCGTCGTGGCGGAAGGAGTAATGAGCGCGGAAAAATTCGCGAAGCAGTTGCAAGAGATCACGACTTATTCCGTCCGTCCGACCTGTATCGGTCACGTACAGCGCGGCGGCTCGCCCACGATGGCAGATAGAATGCTCGCGGCGCAGTTCGGCAACAAAGCGGTGCGCTTGTTAAAAGAGGGTATCGGCAACCGTGTGGTGGGGATCTCTCAAAACAAAATTATCGATATGGACATTATCGAAGCCGTTTCAATGAAAAAGAAATTCAATTTCGAGTTATACGAAACGCTACAAATGATTTCTATGTAAAAAAGGTTGCATATTCCAAATTTTTTGGCATATAATACAATATTGATTCATTCGTTTGAGTTTGTGCGAAGCGGGGAAAACCGCGCGCCGAACGGAGCTTTGAACGCGGAATTGCTTTAAAGTGTAAAACGACGGAATGCGAAAGAAAAAACGGTTTGCGGCGCTTTGCAACGGAAGTTGCATTAGCTCCGTGGCTGACGGAGTAACGCTAAAAGTTCGTCCGCGACGGTTTCGTCGCGGATTTATCGCATAAGTTAAAAAAACAGTCGAAAAGGTTGAATAATTTCCAAAAAAGAGTATAATAAAAAACGGAGAGGAAGTCGTGAACTTTAAAACACAACAAAAAATTTTCGACGAGCGAAAATGGTTCGAAAGTATTCGGGCGGGAAAAGATCTTTGCGGTACATACGCTTTCTGCCCTAATTGTCGCAAAAGCGACGAGTATCCCTGCGCCCGCGCGGCGTATCGGAAGGAAAACGGATATATTCGCATTGCCGTACTCAGGCTGCGGAGAAAAATAATATTATCGGAGGCTGTTTTATGAAAAAAACGGAAAAAGTCGTTGCGGCTCTTCTCACGATGGCGCTCGGCGTGTTGCTTCTTATTATGAAAGGCGAGATGATCAGTATTCTGATGACCGTAGTAGGAATCGCCCTTATCGTTCTCGGCGTTATCGACCTTTTGAATAAAGCCGTACCCGCGGGAGTCGTCAAAGTCGTCGTCGGCGCGCTGATCATTCTATTCGGTTGGGTGCTTATGAGTGCCGTGCTCTATATCGTGGGGGCTTTGTTGATTATCGTCGGAATCCTCGTCCTTTACGAATTGATCAAATGCAAAACCAGATTCTCCTTTTACGAATGGACTTCGGTGGTCAAATACGCGAAACCCGTCGTCTGCATTTTAATCGGTTTGCTTTTGTTCTTCAACGGCGTGGAATGGATTTTTATTATCGCGGGCATCGTAACGATGATTGAAGGCGGATTGCTCTTAATCGACGCGCTTAAAAACGATTAAAAAGAGAAAAAGCATCTTCTATTTAGAAAGTTTTATGGTGATTTGTCAAACTAAGTGCAACACTTTTTAAGAAAAAGTTCAAATAAATCTTGAGGTTTTTGGAAATTTTATATCTTTTTCGGTCTGGCGTTAATTAACGCCAGATTTTTTTCGAGCGTTTTTGGGGAAACGTGAGAAAGATTATGCCCTTTATGATAAAAGGTGCTATATAAATGTTGGGGTATGAGGAAATAGCTCAATATTTATTATAGAACCGAAAAAGAACGTATTGAAAGCTGTTCAGTATAGAGATTAATTATCTTAAATCAATTGTTCTTCTTTCCGATATTGTGAAGGTGTTTTTCCCGTTAATTTTTTGAATAGTCGACGAAAATAAATGGGGGATTCAAATCCATGCTCATAGGCAATGTTTTCTATGCTCTTATCTTTATGTAATAATAAAGCGTGGGAGGCTTTTTGTATTGCAATTCTATTTTTATAACTGATGGGGCTGCAACCTACGCATTTTTTAAAAAGATAGAAAAACCTTGACGAACTTAAATAACAAAGCTTGGAAAGGTCGTCGATTTTAAAATTTTCAGTATAATTGTTTTCTAAATAAATAATAGCAGGCGTGACATTACTTTCAGGGAAAACGTTGTCTTTTGTTTTTACGTTTGGCAATAATGTTCCACATAAATAATAAAAGGCCGATAAGTAAAGGAAATATTCCTCCGTTTTGGAGTATTGGTAATTATGAATAGTTTTTACAGCTTCATAAAGTTTTTTAAATTGCTCGTTTGGAAGTAGTTGCACGGGTACCTTTTTTTTGCTGAATGGGTCTTTGCTTAATTGAAATTTGAAATGTACGGAATGAAAAATACAATTTGGTGTTGCTCGCCACTCAGAAATATAGGTGTTATTTTGAGGAATATATAAAATATCCCCTTTTTTAATTTGAAGAATTTCATTTTCCGTAATGATGGTTCCTTCTCCTTCTAATATAAAAACAAAATTATGGCAAGGTCTCGGTCTGATGGAATAATCGCAACGGTAATCCTTGTCACTTGTATATTTTACAGAAGAACAAAACGATAATTCGTCGATGGTTTTTGAGTTAAACATAATGATCTCACAGTAGAATTGGTTTTATTTATAATAGTATACGCACTTGAAAAAGTTTTGTCAATCGTTTATAATAATGATGTATAAAAAAATTGAGGAGAATAAAATGAATTTTCATGGGAAAGTGGCGATTTCCACGGGTGCAGCATCGGGAATGGGATTGTTATTCGCTCAAAATTTTACATCGCTCGGTGGAAACGTTGTGCTTTGTGACGTAAATGAAGTAGCACTTAATGAAAAAGTGGCGGAAATCAACGCAAAAGGTCAAGGTAAAGCGATTGCTATGCTTTGTGATGTTAGAGATTATAAACAGGTTTGCGCGGTAAGGGATAAAGCTGTAGAAACGTTTGGTTCGATTGACGTAATGGCAAACTTTGCGGGAGGTTTTGCCATAAGAATGCAAAATGTGGACAGGGCGAAACATCCCGAATTCCCCGACGTACCTATTGAAGTTTACGATTGGGGAATAGACGTAAATCTAAAAGGACCGTTTTATTTTGCGCACGCAGTTCTTAAACAAATGAGAGAACAACAGAGCGGTCTTATTATCAATATCGGTTCGATTACGGGCGCTGAAGGCGATGGTTACGGAATGGATTATCCCACCTCAAAAGCAGGGCTTATGTATGGACTGACAAAGTCTATCGCGCAGTACGGCGCAAAATATGGTATTCGCGC
>JAZRHC010000029.1:0-149134 GCA_045644545.1 Candidatus Scatosoma sp.
GGTAGAAACGCTATGAGGAGAGAGTATTAAAATAAAAAATAAGGAGCAGATAACAATGAAAAATAAAGTGGCTATGATTACGGGTGCATCGGTTGGGATTGGGCGTGCGGTAGCGTTGCAAATGGCGGAAAAGGGCGCAAAACTTATATTGCTTGATTTAAACGAAGAAACCTTAAAATCGTTGGAAAAAGAATTAAAAGCATACGAATGTGAATATATTTGTTTGGTTTGCGACGTTTCTAATGAAGCGCGAGTAAACGAGTGCGCTCGTATTGCATTTGAAAGGTTTGGGCGAATAGACGTGCTTATTAATAATGCCGCTATATGGAGAATGAGGGGAACGTTCACTCAAACGTCCACGCAAAGATGGAAAGAATTCATCGACGTCAATGTTATGGGCGTCGTTTATTGTACGAGAGCGGTGCTTCCGAAAATGCTTGAAAATAGCTATGGGCGCATTGTCAACGTAGCATCCGTTGCAGGCGTTTACGGGAATCCGAATATGGTCGTTTATTCTGCGACGAAAGGTGCGATTATTGCAATGACAAAAGGGTTGGCAAAAGAGGTTGTCGGTCAAGGCGTAGTGGTAAATTGCGTGTCGCCTGGTATGGTAAGTTCGTCGGCAAATCCTGATATAGAGCATACGGCAAATACGGAAATGTGTTATGCGGGCAGAACGGGCTCGGATAGGGAAAACGCCGATTTAATTTGTTTTTTGGCGAGTGAGAAGAATGGGTACGTGGTTGGACAAAACATACAAATCGACGGTTGCAGAAAAATTATATAAGAGGATAAGGTAATATGAAGAATAGCTTTTTAGGACAAGACAAGACGTGGATTACGCCTCTTTTAATGTCGCAAACGGAGGAGGAACTTTTAACAGAAATAGAAAATAGTCTCGAGCAGGGCGCAACCGCTTTCGGTTTTATGATTGAAAGATTGCCCAAAGAACTCCGAACCGAAGAAAAAATGAAAAAATTCTTTGCGGCAATGGGGGATAGGCCTATTTACGTAACTTGCTATGTGCGTGGCGACGTGATAGAAGAAACGGACGACGAAAGAGCTGAATATTTGCTTCAAGCGCTTGCGTGCGGCGCAACTATGGCAGATATTCGTGGGGATATGTTTGCTCCGTGTGGGGGCGAGCTTACTATCGATAAAGAGGCAATAGAAAAGCAAGAAAAACTAATTAAACGCATACATAGTATGGAGAAAGAAGTCTTAATGTCCTCACACGTACAATATAACGACAAGTTCCAATTTTTGAACCAAGACGAGGTGTTAAAGATAGCGTTAGAGCACCAAATGCGTGGGGCGGATATGGCGAAAATTGTAACGAATGCCGACACGGAAGAAGAACTGACAGAAAACTTTAAGACGTTTTTTCGCGTGAAAGAAAAATTGGATATTGAATTATTGTTTTTGTGTAACGGTATAAAATGCTTGCCACACCGTTTGGCAGGGGTATTGATCGGAGAACCGATAGTGTTTGTAAAAGAAAGGCGGTATGCCACCGATCCAAAATCGGGACAACAACCGATCGAAGTTATAAAAGAATTGACGAAAAACCTTTAATAGGGAGCGATCTGAAAGGATTTGAAAATTTATTTCACGGCGTTAGAAAAAATACGAAAGGACGAAAGAATAAAAAATATACTTTTTTCTCACGCCTACGAGCCGTGGTACAAGGACGGTGCGTTTGGTAGAGGACAGGTTTAAAAGTTTTAAAAGATTGCATACGCGCAATCAAAGGAGAGATAAAAAATGAAAGCCATCGTAATCAATAAAGCAGACCAAAGTTTAAGTTATACGGAAGTACCCAACCCCTTTTTAAAGGACGGTGAGGTACTTATAGAGGTATACGCGGCGGCGTTAAATCGCGCCGATTTATTGCAAAGAGAAGGCAATTATCCCCCTCCCCCTGGTTGTCCTGAATGGCCGGGATTGGAAGTGGCAGGAATTATCAAGGAGGTGTCCAAAGACGTTAAAAAATGGAAAGTGGGCGATAAAGTATGCGCACTTTTGGGAGGTGGCGGTTATGCGGAATACGTAAGCGTGCCTGCGGATATGGTTATGCCTATCCCAAAAGGACTTTCTTACGTAGAAGCGGCGGCCATTCCCGAAGTATATATGACGGCGTATCTTAATTTGTTCTATGTAGGCAACGCAATGGCTGGGGAAACGCTCCTTATGAACGCAGGCGCGAGCGGACTTGCAAGCGCTGTGATACCTATGGCAAAGGCATTTGGGCTTCGCGTAATTACGACTGTTTTAGGACAAGATAAAGTCAAAGAAATAGCCTATCTGAATGCGGATAGAGTAGTGGATACGACGAGCGAAGATATCGCGGAGGTTTTGAAAGCGGAAGAGAAAAACGGCACGCCCGTGAATATCGCTATCGATTGCTTGGCGGGTAAAAAACTTGGAGAATGTCTGAAATATGTGGCAAGGGGTTGTAGATGGATACAAATAGCCTCTCTCGCGGGGGATGTATCACCTGTAGATTTTAGGAATATATTCGTGAAGAATATTCGTATTATCGGTAGCACCTTACGTAGTAAAACGCCCGAGGAAAAGGGACAACTTTTAAGCGAACTTGTGGAAAAAACTTGGTGCAAGTTTGAAAGGGGTGAAATGAAAGTTAAAATTTATAAGACATTCCCCTTGGAGAAAGCGGACGATGCACAGCAGGTACTTTACCGCGGCGAAAACGTGGGTAAGGTGGTGTTGATTGTAAAAGAATAAGTCGGAAAACGATGACGAAAGTGCAATTAAGAGGAACAACACGACCGCAAAAAGGATAATTCGTCCTAAGTATTCAAGTCAATCCGTGAAATCGTTTCCCGAAGCCGTAGGGGGGAGTAACCGCATTGATAATGTCGATCGGCGTAGAGCCTACCGCGAACCGTCTGTCCGTCGTTCTCGGCTTCATTTCTCGGAGTTTCGGAATATGGTGGACGCGAGAGGGATTTTGTAGGCAAAAGCGTCGTCGCTCGCCAACAAAGAGTAAGGGTTGAGTTTGACTGTTATTCGCTCCTCGTGCGAACCTCCGATAACGCGGATTTTCGCATTAATCTCGCGCACACAAAAACACACCCGTCAAGGGTGTGTTTGTTGGTGGACGCGAGAGGGCTCGAACCTCCGACCTCTACCATGTCAAGGTAGCGCTCTAACCAACTGAGCTACGCCTCCGAATTCTTACTGTGTCATTATATCAAATAAAACGGAAATCGTCAATGGTTTTTTAACGGTATTTCGCAGAATTTTGAAAATATCCGCAAAAAATTTTCTTATTCCGCGCGCTTTTAAGCGTTGACTTTTTCCCGAAAAAACAATATAATGAATATAAGGACGAAATAGTTTTACGGAGGAAAAATGGTCTTAACCGTTTTATTAGGGATATTCTTGCCGTTTATCGGCACTACGCTGGGTGCGGGAACGGTGTTTTTGCTTAAAAATAAACTCGACCGCAGAATTCAAAAATTCCTGCTCGGTTTTGCCTCGGGCGTTATGATCGCGGCGTCCGTTTGGTCGCTGATTATTCCTGCGGCGGAGCTTGCGGCGGAGGCGGGACAACCTGAATGGCTGCCGCCTGCGGTGGGCGTGGCGCTCGGTATGCTCGCGCTGTTTCTGCTCGACACCTTCGTTCCGCACCAGCACGTGAATTCCGATTGCCCCGAAGGAAAGAAATGTTCGCTCGGCAAAAATAAACTACTCTTTTTATCGGTCACCTTGCATAACGCCCCCGAAGGTATGGCGGTAGGCGCGGTGTTTGCAGGGCTTTTGGCTTCGGGCGCGCCGATCTCGCTCGCGGCGGCGTTTTCGCTTTCGATTGGGATCGCGCTTCAAAACTTCCCCGAAGGGGCGATTATTTCCCTGCCTTTAAAAGCCGAAGGAATGAGCAAACCCCGTTCTTTTCTTTACGGCGCGGGTTCGGGAATCGTAGAGCCGATCGCAGCGGGGGTAACGATTTTATTTTCCTCGCTGATTTTGCCCGTTTTGCCGTATCTTTTGGCGTTTGCGGCGGGCGCGATGCTTTACGTGGTGGTCGAAGAACTTATCCCCGAATCGCAGGACGGCGAACATTCGAATATCGCGACGATCGGGTTTTTGCTCGGTTTCGTTTTAATGATGGTTTTGGATATGGCTTTGGGTTAAGGAGGAGAAAATATGAAAAAGACGGAAACGCAAACGATCAACGCCGTTGACGAAACGGATTTACAAATTTTATCCCTGCTTCGCGATAACGCGCGCATTTCTTTAAAAGCCATTTCGGAACAAACGTATCTTTCTTCAACGGCGATCGCCGCCCGCATTGAAAAACTCGAAAGAAACGGCTATATCGAAGGCTACTACGCCCGCGTTAATTCGGGTTCGTTCGGGCTCACGATCAAAGCGTATATTTTCTTGGAAGTCGAGCCGATTCAAAAACAGGAATTTTATCCTTATATCCGTTCTTGTGCTAACGTAGTGGAATGCGATTGCGTGACGGGCGATTATTCAATGCTGATCAAGGTCGCGTTTGCTTCCACGACCGAGCTCGACCGCTTTATCGGCGAATTGCAACATTTTGGCAAGACCAAAACGCAGATCGTATTTTCAACTCCCGTCGAACATCGCGACGTGTTCCCGATTCGCTGAAAATCGGCTTGATTGTTCTTTTTTAAAAAGATAAAGTTTCCCGTGAAACAATAAAAGAATCAAAATAACTCCCCGTGCCTCATAATCGGCGCGGGGAGCGTTTCGTTTAGTCGTTATTTTTGAATGGCTTGCGAAGCAAAGAGGTGATAGAATACCGCAAAGAACAAGATGTTCAAAAGATAGACGAGGGGCACGACGATCATTGAAAGCAGGTTTTCCGTGAGAGTAAGGTCAACTTTCAAAATGACCGCAATCATTGAAACGATAATCAAGCAGATCACGAACAGAATCGCCGCGGTAAGGAAATAAGAAGCGTGTTTGTTTCGTCTTGCCTGTGCGTGGAAGCCGTTCGCCCAAAGGCACGCGCAAACGATAAAGAGGATCGCCGCCGCAACGCAAGCGCAGATAGGATACCAAACGGTAATGCCCAGCTTGTCCTTCAAGAAGAACGCCGCGATGCTTTCAAGCGCTACGATACAAAGCACGATCAACGCCGATTTAAACAGGGAAAGCCCTTTATTGAAGGTGGAAACCGTACCGTTTTGTTTTACGGGCGTAGGTTGCTTTGCGCTCGTAGTCGTCAAATTGCCCGCCGTATTGATTCGGATTCCCTCAGCCGAGGCGCGTTCGTGCAGATCGCCGAAGTTGATCACGGAGGGATTGCCCGTTTCTTCTTGCAAAGAGGGCGCGGGAGCTTGATAGGGCGAAGCGTTCGCGTATCCGTTCACGCCGAACGCGGGATTTGCCGTGTACGCCGCGTATTGCTTGGCGTTAAAATCGCGAATCGCGTTGTTTAAGTGATTTTCGCGGTTTGCAAGGTCGATTTCACGGGCGCGGAGATCGGCGATTTTTAAGTCGATTTCCTGCGCCTGACGGCTTAATTCAAGCGATAAATCCGCGTTGCGTTTTTCCGTTTCGCCGTTCGCTCGCTGCGTTTCCGCTTTTTGAGCTTCAAAAGCGGAAATTTTTTCGTCGAGCTCGGCTTTTCTCGCTTCGTATTCCGCAGTAAGGGTAGTTTGCGTGAGCTTAGCCGAATCTAATTCGTCTTGTTGCGTGCAAAGCTTTTCGTTATCCGCTTTTAAAATCGCGCTTTGCGAAAGATATTCGTTCCATTTTTCTTGAAGATCGAATTCCTTAGCCGAGAGGGCGTTTTTGCGCGCGATAAATTCCAACTGCTGTTGATTGTATTGATTTTGCCGAAGCGAAAATTCTCGTTCTCTTTCCGTAAGTAGCTCGTTTTCTTCCCGCAAGCGTTCGGTTTGCGTTAAAACCGCCTGTTCGCGTATCGCAAGCTCTTCTTTTTGCTTTTCGATTTCTTCCGAAGAAGCGTCGGCGCGCGTTTTTTGGCTTTCAACGCTACGCGTTTTTTCTTCTAACTGATATTCTTTTTGCGAAAGGAGATAGTTTTTTTCTTCTAATTTCGCGCGTTCGGCTTTCAGCGTTTCGCGCTCTTCTGCCAAAGCTTCCTTTTCTCTTTGAAGCGTCGCTTGCTTTTCTTCGATTGCCGCGTACTCCGATTTTAAAGAATCGTGCTCGACTTCCAGCGTTTCCGTTTTGTCGAGCAGGGCGGAACGCTCGCTTTCAAAACTTGCTTTGGCTTCATTCAGTTGCGCTTCCCGCTCGATAAGACGTTGTTTTTCTTGCTCCAAAATCGTCTGTTCGGACTGAATTTTAGAAAGCAGGGCGTAGTTTTCGGAAAGCTTGTCCGTAAGCTGTTGCTTCATTTCGGAAATTTCCCGATTTTTCGCCTCTAATTCGTTCTCTTTTGCGAGGGTCTGCGTTTTTGCCGATTCCAGCTCCGCCGATTGCTTTTGTAAAAGCTCTTTTAAGGTGAGGATTTCGTTTTGGCGATCGGTCAATTGTTCTTTGGTTTCCGCAATTTCTCGCTCTTTCGCTAACAGCTCGGCTTCTTTCGCCTCGATTTCGATCTGACGGTTTTGAGCAAGCCGTTGCTGTTCTTCCAGCTTTTCCTTTTGTTCGCTCAGCTGTTCTTTAAGTTCGTTGAAATCGGATTTTTGCGTGCTCAACGAGGAGCTTTGCACGGAGAGGAGAGAGCGTTCCCGTTGCAGCTCGTTTTTGAGCGCGTTCAACGCCGTTTTTTCTTCCTCCAAAGCGGCTTCTCTTGCCGCGAGCGCGCGTTTGAGCTCGGTGAGCTCCGTCTGCTTTTCCGTGATAAACGAGAAATCGTAGTGGGCGTTTCCGTCGGAAATCAAGCTGTCGATAATCGTGCGCGAATACTCCCATTCGGAAAGATTGCGCTCCGTCACTTGCTTGCCCGAATCCGTCAAGCGGAAATACTTTCTTCTCCCGCCGTTGGAAAAATCGCCGTAATACGAATCGACGTATTTAAGAGCTTCCAAACGCTTTAACGCGCTATATAAAGTGGGTTGTTTTAACGAATAAAGCCCGCCGCTTTTCTTTTCGATCTCGTCGATAATCTCGTAACCGTATTTGTCGCCGTCGTATAAACTGCGCAAAATGATCGTGTTGATATGTCCGCGTATCAAATCGGCGCTAATACCGAGGTTTTGCTCTTCGCCGCCGGTCAAGGTATTATCTTCGTCAGACATAATAGCGTTTTTGCCGTCCATAGTATTCTCCTTGGTAAAATTATAAGATTTTAAAGGATTTTTTGTTATGTATTTCTCCTTTATACTATCTTACATAAAGTATTATACTACAAATAGCTCAATAAGTCAATTCTTTTGCGGAAAAATTATCGCCTTCTGCGGAAATTTTTGTAAAAAGAGCGGGGAATTTGCTTTTGAGAAATTGACATTTTTTGCAAAAAAGAGTATAATACGACTATGGAACTTTATCAGCATAATAAAATCTTCACGGTGAAATATTGCGACGTGGATTTTAAAGACGAACTAAAACCCTCGACGGCGCTTTCTTATTTGGAAGAGGTCGCCTGTTCGAGCGCGGACGAGCTGGGCTTTGGGTACGACTACGTAAAGCCTCGCGGCGTGGCGTTTATGGTCACGAACGTAGCGTGCGAGTTTATCCGTCCCGTTCGGCTTGGAGAAAATATCACCGTTCGCACTTGGCCGACTCCGCCGACTTACGTCGTGTTCGGCAGAGAATATCAGATATATTCCGAGCAAAACGAGCCGTTGATGAACGCATCCTCGCGTTGGTGCGCGGTGGAGATAAAAACGGGCAAGCTCGTGCAATCGAAATTTTTCGATAATCAAGATTATTCCACCTACAATCCCACCCGCGCGCTCGAAGTGACGAAATGGAAGCCTCCCGTTTTTGCGATGGAAGAAGGGGAGCTTCGTTTTACGCTCACGATCGCCAATTCCGAATACGATCATAATATGCACGTGAATAACACGCGCTACGCGGACTATTGCTTCAACGCCTTCACGGTCGAGGAGCTCGCAGTAAAGCGGTTGAAACGTTTTGCGTTTTCCTATATCAAACAATGTCGCGAAGGGGATATTTTGCGCTTTTATCGCAAGAATGCGGACGGCGTATGGTTCGTGCAGGGCTATAACGGCGCGAACGAGCTCGTCGTGCAATCGGAAATCCTGTTTGAAGAAGCGTAAGGTTCAATGAGAAAAAACGGTGTCAACAAAGAAATACGCCCGATCGAGGGCGGAATATGCGCGCCGAAGGGCTTTCAAGCAAACGGCGCTTCGTGCGGGGGATCGCCGAGAAACGATTTGGCGCTGATCGTCGCGGACGAACGCTATCCGTTTGCTTGTATTCGCTCGGAAAACGCGTTCGTCACTCCGTGCGGGAAGCTTTTGTCGCAATTGCCGAAGGACAAAAAAGCGCGCGCCGTGTTTTTCAATACGGGCGTCGCGAACGCTTGCGTGGCGGGCGGAGAGCGGTTTGCTTCGGAAATGCGCTCGCTTGTTGCCCGCGAAATCGGGTGCGAAGCTTTGGACGTTTTACTTTTTTCCGCGGGCGAGGTTTGCGGTTGGTTTCCTTTGGATAAAATAAAAGAAAATATCCCTTTTCTCGTCGGCGGTTTAACGGACGGGGAAGCGGGGAGCGTAGCCGCGAAAGAAAGCCTTTTACTCGGCGTAGCGGATTCTTTTTCGTACGCGTTCGATTTGGGGGATTTTTCCTGCAAGATCGGCGGGATTGCCGCCTCCTCGCCTCGTTTATCGGACGGGGTCAACGCTTCGCTCGTCGCCTTGACGACGGACGTGAATATCGCTCCCGAACTGTTGGAAAAAGCCTTTTATTCGGCGTATAAAGATACGTTCGGATTGCTGGGACGAAAGGATTCGCCTTTCGACGGCGCGGTGATCTTTTCTTCTCAAAAGGCGGGCAACTGCCAAATTTCCGTGGTTGACGGGGAATATAAAAAATTCTCGGACGCGCTTTTCAAGGTCTGCGAAAAAATCGCAAAGAGACTTGCGGTCGGGGAAGGGGAACGGTTGGTAGAATTTTGCGTTTGCGGCGTGCGATCTAAACAGCTTTCCCGCGCGGTTGCGAAAAGCTTAGCCGATTGCTTCGCCGTCAAACGGGATTTTAAAGAAAGCCCGCACCTTTCCGAGCTCCTTTCCGCGCTCGGCGGGGCGGGGCTTTCGATCGAGATCAAACGCGTTCAAATACGCTTGTCATCCGATTCGGGCGAACTTCTTATAATGGAAGAGGGCGTGGCGTTGCCGTATAATCTTTCTCAATGCAAAAAGATTCTCTCCTCGTCGGAAATTTTCGTTCGGATCGATTTCGGGCAAGGCAATTTTTCCTCTTGCTCTTGGGCTCGCGTTTGAACGCATTTTAAGAATAATTAAAAAAATATATAAAAAGTCTTTTCGAAAAAGTTGACAAAGAAAAATCGTCGTGCTATAATATATAGAAATGGACAGGTGAGAATATGTTGTTTCAGGGAAAGACGAAGAATTTAAAAGCGGAAATAATGCAAAGCGGCGACAAAATGAAATCCCTCGCTGGCATTTCCCTTTCTCATTCCCTTTTTCCCTCGTCCATACAAGAATTATTTTCTAAAAAAGCCGACTGATTTTTCGAAATCAGTCTTATTTTTTGATTTAGGCTAAATTCGGATAAAAAAATTTTAAATATAAAAAGGAACGCTTATGAAAAAGACAAAAGTTTATCTGACGTTACAAAACGGAAAAGTATTCGAAGGCTACCGCTTCGGCGCGGACGGCGAGGCGATCGGCGAGCTCGTTTTCTCAACGGGTATGGTCGGCTATTTAAAAACGCTTACCGATCCCGCGTACTACGGGCAGATCGTCGTGCAGACCTTCCCGATGATCGGGAACTACGGCGTGATCGAATCGGAGTTCGACAGCGAAAAAACGCACCTTTCCGCGTATATCGTGCGCGAATACTGCGAAGAACCTTCTAATTTCCGCACCGAGCAAACGCTCGACGAATTTATGAAAAAGGCGGGCGTGATCGGTATCTACGGCGTGGATACGCGCGAGCTGACGAGAATTTTAAGAGAAGAGGGCGTAATGAACGCTTCGATCTCTTCAAAGCCCGTAGCCGACGCTTGCACGCTGCAAGCCTACGAAGTGAAGAACGCAGTGGCGGCGCTTGGAGAAAAAGAGGTGAAAACCTACGGCGAAGGCGGCAAATATACCGTCGCGCTTTGGGATTTCGGCGTAAAGAACAGTTCTTTGAGCAATCTGACGGAAAACGGGTTTAACCTCGTGCGCGTTCCCGCAAGCTACACGGCGGAGCAGATCCTCGCCTTGCATACGGACGGCGTGATTTTGAGCGAAGGGCCGGGAGACCCCGCGGAAAATACGGCGATTATTGAAGAAGTGAAAAAGCTCGTCGGCAAAATTCCCGTATTCGGCTTCGGGCTCGGGCATCAGCTCGTCGCGCTCGCGCTCGGCGCAAAGACCGAGAAAATGAAATACGGTCACCGCGGCGGCAATCAACCCGTGAAATCCCTTGAAAACGGCAGAGTGTATATCTCGTCGCAAAACCACGGCTACGTGGTAGACGGCGCAACGCTTAAAGAAGGCGCGGTCGATTATATCAACGTAAACGACGGCACTTGCGAGGGGATCTCGTATCCCGAGAAAAAAGCGTTTACCGTGCAGTTCGCGCCCGCTTCTATGAGCGTGGCGAACGAAAGCAACGCGTTGTACGAAAAGTTTATAACGATGATGGAAAAGGAGTAAAAGAATATGCCTAAGAAAAGTGATATTAAAAAGGTACTCGTGATCGGCTCCGGTCCGATCGTGATCGGACAAGCCGCGGAATTCGACTATGCGGGCGCGCAGGCTTGCCGCGTTATGAAAAGCGAAGGCGTAAACGTCGTGCTTTGCAACTCCAATCCCGCTACGATTATGACGGACAGCGCCCTTGCGGACGAAATCTATCTCGAACCGTTGGCGGAAGAGAGCTTGAAGCGTATTATTATCAAAGAAAGACCGGATAGCTTGCTCGCTTCTTTGGGTGGACAAACGGGGCTTACGATGGGTTGTAAGCTTGCGAAATCGGGGTTCCTCGATAAATACGGCGTGAAACTGATCGGCACGAAGCTCGACGCGATCGACCGTTCGGAGGATCGCGAGCTGTTCAAAGAAACGATGGAGAAGATCAACCAGCCTTGCGTGCCTTCCGATATCGCGTATACGGTAGAGGAATGCGTTGCAATCGCAAACAAGCTCGGCTATCCCGTGATTATCCGTCCTGCCTACACGCTCGGCGGCGCGGGCGGCGGCGTGGCGTATAACGAGGAAGACCTTCGTTTGATCTCGCACAACGGCTTGATGCTTTCCCCGATCACGCAGGTGCTTATCGAAAAATATATCGCGGGTTGGAAAGAAATCGAATTCGAAGTAATCCGCGACTGCAACGGCAACGCGCTCACGGTTTGCTCGATGGAGAACGTAGACCCCGTTGGGATTCACACGGGCGATTCTATCGTCGTTGCCCCCGCGTTGACCCTTTCCAATAAAGAATATTCTATGCTTAGAAGCGCGGCGCTCGCGATCATTAACGAGCTGGGCATTGAGGGGGGCTGTAACGTACAGTTCGCGCTCAACCCCGATTCCTTCGAATATTCGGTAATCGAAGTAAATCCCCGCGTAAGCCGTTCTTCGGCGCTTGCATCCAAAGCGACGGGCTTCCCGATCGCAAAAGTAACGTCTAAGATCGCGCTCGGCTACACGCTCGACGAAATCGTCAACGACGTAACGGGCAACACCTACGCGTGCTTCGAGCCGACGATCGACTATTTGGTTGTAAAAATGCCCAAATGGCCCTTCGATAAATTCCTGTATGCAAAGCGCGAGCTCGGCACGAGAATGAAGGCGACTGGCGAGGTTATGTCGATCGGTACTTCCTTTGAAATGGCGATTATGAAAGCGGTGCGCGGCGCGGAAATTTCGACGAGCACGATGAACTATAAAAAGTTCTTGAACTGGACGAAAGAGGAGCTTGCCCAAAAGATCACGGAAATGACCGACGAACGCATTTTCGCCGTGTACGCGGCGCTGAAAAAAGGCGTTTCGGTCGACGAGGTTTACGAAAAGACTAAAATCGACAGATTCTTCCTCAATAAATTCAAAAATCTTATCGCCTACGAAGAAATGCTTCCGACTGTAAAGCTCACGCGCGAGGTTTACGAGGAAGGTAAACGGCTCGGGTATCTGGATAAAGATATCGAAGCGTTCAGCGGACAAAAAATCCCGTATCACAGAAAAGCCGTTTATAAAATGGTGGATACGTGCGCGGCGGAATTCCCCGCAAAAACGCCGTATTTTTATTCCACCTTCGACGAAACGGCGCACGACGAAGCGAAGCCCTTCGTGGATAAGAGCGAGAAAAAGCGCATTATCGTTATCGGGTCGGGTCCGATCCGTATCGGTCAGGGTATCGAATTCGACTATTCGTCGGTGCATTGCGTATGGACTTTAAAAGAACTCGGCTATGAAGTCGTGATTATCAACAACAACCCCGAAACGGTTTCGACCGATTTCGACACGGCGGATAGGTTGTATTTCGAGCCGTTGACTCCCGAGGACGTGCAGCACGTTCTCGATATCGAAAAGCCCTACGGCGTAATCATCACCTTCGGCGGGCAAACGGCGATCAATCTTTGCGCGTACTTCAACACGCACGGCGTGAGAATTTTGGGCACGAGCGCGGACAGCGTAGACAGAGCGGAGGACAGAGAGCGTTTTGAAGCGCTTCTTGAAAAGTATTCCATTCCCCGCCCGAAAGCGATCACGGTTATGACCAAGGAAGAAGCGCTCAAAGCGGCGGAAAAGCTGGAATATCCCGTGTTGCTCCGTCCTTCCTACGTTATCGGCGGACAGAATATGACGATCGCGTTCACGGAAGAGGACGTATGCCGTTATATGGACGTTATTTTGGCGCAGGGAATCGAAAACCCCGTTCTGTGCGATAAATATTTAATGGGCACGGAGCTAGAAGTAGACGCGATTTCCGACGGCAAGGACGTTTTAATCCCCGGGATTATGCAGCATATCGAACGCACGGGTATTCACTCGGGCGACTCGATCGCGGTATATCCTCCGTATAACCTCGAAGATACGATGCTCGAACGCATTATCGAAGTTTCCACACAGCTTGCGCTCGAACTCAAAACCAAAGGGCTTATCAATATTCAATACCTTATCTATCGCGGACAGCTCTACGTGATCGAGGTCAATCCCAGAGCTTCGAGAACGGTTCCGTATATCTCCAAGGTCACGGGCGTTCCGATGGTCGAGCTCGCAACCAAGATCATTACGGGCGCGAAGCTTAAAAAGCTCGGCTACGGCACGGGGCTTTATCCTTCCTCGCCGTACGTCGCGGTCAAAGTGCCCGTGTTCAGCTTCGAAAAGCTCAACGACGTGAACTCCCAGCTCGGTCCTCAAATGAAATCGACGGGGGAGGTGCTCGGTATCGGCAAAACGATGGAAGAAGCGATGTTTAAAGGGCTCGTTTCGGCGGGCTTTAAGATGTGCCATCCTTCCGATAGAAGACCCGTCGGCGTGTATATGACGGTCAACGATCAAGATAAGCTCGACCTTTTGACGATCGCGAAAAAATTCGGCGATCTCGGCTGCACTATGTACGCCACGAAGGGCACGGCGAAGGTGATCAACGACCTTGGCTTCGATTGCACGGTAGTGGACAGACTCTCCGCGACGGATAGCGTTATCAAGCTGATGGACGAAGGAAAGATTGATTATCTTATCTATACGGGCAAAACGGATATCGAGTCGATCAACGACTTTATCAACCTGCATCACCACGCGATCCTTTTGGGAATCACCGTTTTAACGGCGCTCGACACGGCGAACGCGCTCGCGGATATTATCGCAAGTAAATTCACCGAGGACAACACCGAGCTCGTGGATATCAACGCGCTTAGAAAGGAAAAGCTCAAACTTTCCTTCACGAAAATGCAGTCCTGTGGCAACGATTATATCGTATTCGACAACCGCGACGGCAAGATCACTTGCCCCGAATCCATCGCGGTAAACTACGTGATCCCGCACTACGGTATCGGCGGCGACGGTATCGTTCTGATCGAAAACTCGACGGTTGCGGACGCGAAAATGCGTATGTTCAATATCGACGGTTCGGAATCGAATATCGGCGGTAATCCCATTCGTTTCGTCGGGAAATATCTCTACGAAAAGGGAATCGTCGTCAAAAACGATATGCGAATCGAAACGGCGAACGGCGTATACGAAGTGAAGGTCTATCCGTTCAGCGGCAAGGTGAACACGGCGAGCGTCAACCTCGGGAAGGTCGAGCTTGCGGGAAAGAAAATTCCCTGCGTTTGGGACGAAGAACAAATCGTCGAAAAATCTATCAACGTGGGCGGGCTCGAATATAAAGTGACTCTCGTCAACGTCGGCAACCCCCATTGCGTGATTTTCAGCGATAAAGTGGACGCAATCAACGTGCCCGCAATCGGTCCTGATTTCGAAAACAGCGAATATTTCCCCGACGGCGTGAATACGGAATTCGTCCGCGTAGTCAATAAAGTGACGATTAAAATGCGCGTTTGGGAACGCAAAAACGGCGAAACGTATTCTTGCGGTACGGGCGCGGCGGCGGCAGTCGTGGCGGCGGTGCTTGCGGGCTATTGCGAGAAAGATACCAACGTCACCGTGAAGCTTCGCGGCGGGGACTTGACCGTAAACTATCATTCAAACGGCGAAGTCGAGCTGCTCGGCAACGTTAAAACCGTCTACGAGGGAATGCTGGAAATTTAACGGCTTCCCCCGTAAAGGGAAAAGGAGGAAAGGATTTGGATATTTTATACGAAGAAAGCGCTTCTCCCCACAACGCAAAGCGCGGGGAAAAGTGGTATCGGGTCGTCAATATTATCTTTTATATCACGCTGATTATAGGGATTATGGCGCTGTTTATGTGCTTGCTGAGTACGCCGTTTTGTTCGCCGTCCGCAGGCGCGACCGAAGAGCAAAAGCAAGCCTACGCTATGTCTTTGAGCTTTGGGATCACGTTCGGGTTTATCGGATTGTTTTTTATCTCCATTTGCGTTGCGACGTATCTTATCAAACGCAGGATCAACGTGAGCTACGATTATATTTTCGTTTCGGGGGATTTGAGAATTTCCAAAGTTTTCAATATCAATCGCCGTAAATTTATCTTAAAGCTCGAACCCGAAGATTTCTTGCAGATCGGGGATATCGAAAATCCGAGCTACGACCGCTTTAAAGGCGATCCGTCTATCAAAGAAACGGTGTTCACGCCCAACACGCAAGCCGCGGAAGGGAAGTTCTTTATGTATATTCTTGCGGCGACGGCAGTCGGGAAAAGGCTGTATGTTTTGGAATGTCGCGAAGAGCTTTTGATCAATATTTTGAAGTTCGTCAAGCGCGGTACGCTGGAAACGGACTACGTGATGCAGGAAAAGAAAACGGCAAGGTAAAGAGAATATGATCTATCTCGACAACGCCGCGACGACGAAACCCGACGAAGAGTCGTTTTTAAAGGCGCGGGAATTTCTAACGGAAAAATTTTATAATCCTTCCGCGTTATATCGGGAAGGTCACGCATTGCAGAGCGAGCTTAAAAAAGCGCGCTCGGCTTTGCTTTCGGGGGTGGCGAGCGAATCGGATTTTGAACTCGTATTCACTTCCTGCGGCACGGAATCGGATAATCAAGCCGTATTCGGCTTTGCAAGGCGCGGCAACGCCGTGACGACGGCGGGCGAACATTCTGCGGTTGCGGCGGCGTTTTTAGAGCTTAAAAACCGCGGAGCTTGCGAGGCGCGTTTCGCTCCTTTAAAAAAAGACGGAAGCGTGGACGAACAAGCGCTTTTGTCGCTCGTAGACGAAAAAACTTCTTTCGTTTCGGTGATCCACGTGAATAACGAAACGGGGTCAGTCAACGATATCAACGCGCTCGCAAAAGCCGTAAAGAAGAAAAATCCGCGCGTGATTTTTCATAGCGACGGCGTGCAAGCGTACGGAAAAATTCCATTTCGTCTTGCAAAGGAAGTGGATTTGTATTCGGTGAGCGCGCATAAGATCGGGGGGCTGAAAGGAGTCGGCGCTTTGATCAAGAGAAAATCCCTCGTTTTGCCTGCTTACGTAATCGGTGGCGGACAGGAAAACGGCAGAAGAAGCGGCACGGAAAATACGTTTGGAATCAAACAATTCGAATACGCCGCGATTAAAAAATTTAACGCACTCACAGCGGATTTTAAACGGCTACTTACTTATCGCGAAAGGTTTTGGGAGCTTCTTGATAAAGAAATTTTCATTCGTTTATCCCCCGAAAGCGGTTCGCCGTATATTTTGAGCGTTGCCGCAAAAGGCTTGCGGGGCGAGGTTTTATTGCATATGGCAAACGATCGGGGGTTGATCGTCGGCACGGGCTCGGCGTGTTCTTCCAATTCCAAAAACCGTTATAGTCGGGTGATCTTGGCGTGCGGTTACGACGAACGGACGGCGGACGGCGTACTTCGTATAAGTTTTTCGCCCGCAACGACGGAAGAGGAGATCGAAAAGGGCGCGGAAATTTTGAACGAGGTCGGGCGCGATCTGGCGCGCAGAATGAAATAAAATTAAGGAAGAACTATGAACAAAGTGATTATTATCCGCTATGCGGAAATTTGGTTAAAAGGCAAAAACCGCGGCTATTTCGAGCGTATGTTCGAAACCAACCTCAAAGCCGCGTTGAAAGGAATCGAGCATAAATTCGTTAAACAATGCGGGCGGTATTTGGTCGAGGACTTTGCCGAATACGAAACGGAAGAAATCGTCGAACGCTTGAAAAAGGTATTCGGCGTGCATACGCTGAGCTTGGCATACGAAACGGACGCGGATATGAACAGCATTTTCGAAACGGCGAAGCTCGTTTGCAGGGAAGAAGGCACTTTCAAAGTGGAATCCCACCGCGGCGATAAAAGATATCCGAAAACTTCGGTGGAGATCAGCCGCGAGCTCGGCGGTATGTTGCTTGGGGCGTTTCACAAGCTCAAAGTAGACGTGCATAATCCCGATTTCACCGTGCGCGTGGATATTCGCGAAAACGGCAAGGCGCTCGTGTTCGGAGAATTTATCGAAGGGGCGAACGGTATGCCCGTGGGCACGGCGGGGAAGGGCTTGTTGCTCTTGTCGGGCGGGATCGATAGCCCCGTCGCGGGCTATATGATGGCAAAGCGCGGTATGCGCGTGGATTGTCTGCATTTCCATAGCTATCCCTATACCAACGAACAGGCAAAGGAAAAGGTCGTGGAGCTTGCCAACATTTTATCGCAATATACCTGTGGTACGAATCTGTATACGGTGAGCGTAACCCATATTCAAGAATTCATTCACGAGCATTGTAAAGCGGAATTGATGATAACGCTTTTGCGGCGGTTTATGTATCGGATAGCCGAGCGGCTGGCTCTTAGAAAGAGCGCGCAATGCTTGATCACGGGCGAAAGCCTTGGGCAGGTGGCAAGTCAAACGATCGAGGGGGTAACTTCGTCGAATTCCGTCGTGGAGAAATTGCCCGTTCTTCGCCCCTTGATCGGGTTTGATAAAAACGAGATTATCGACCGTTCGGTAAAAATGGGCGCGTACGAAACCTCCATTCTCCCGTTTGAGGATTGTTGCACGGTGTTTTTGCCCGATTTCCCCGCGATCAAACCCAAGCTTTCGGATATCCTTTCCGAGGAAAGCAAACTCGACGTGGAAGGCTTGATCAAGGAAGCCTTCGAATCCCTTGAAAAAATAGAAATTTAAGGCAAAATAAGCTAATACGATAGAACGCCCCGCTTGCAAAATCTGCAAGCGGGGCGTTCGCTTAATATTCCCACCAATCTTTATTCGTAATTTCGGGCGGCTCGTTTGGCGGCTTTGCAGAGCCTTTTAAACTAATTTCTGGCAAAACCACGGCTTTTCCCTTGACCCCGTTATACACGGGGATCACGGTGTAGATATAATTTTTATTCTCTTTCACGCCTTCGTCCGAGAAGATTTTTTGATATTTGCCTTGATATATCGTACTATGCGTCGCATAATCATAGCGTTGAATGATATAGTCGTAATAGTCGGGCGCGCCGTTTGAAAAATCAATTCTAACCGTCCTTCCCCAAACGCTTATTTGCGGCGCAGAAATGCTCGGATTGCTGAATTTATAAGACTTTCCGCGCGGTAGCGCAGAAGATTTGAACATCTCCGAAAACACGAATTGTTTGGGCGCGTTTTCGTCTGCGAGTACTATGTTATGCGTATCAGAGTACTCTATTTTATCGAGGTTTACCGTTTGCACGCCGTTCGGCTTTTGAAAGCTTTGGATTTTTTCGTTTCGTAAAAGATATCGGTTATAAAGATATTCGTTCACCGCGTAGGCAATATTGCACGGCTCGCCGCCGCCCGTGAAGGGGATCGCGGAATGATCGGCGTTGCCGAGCCATACGCCCACGATATCTTTGGTCGTAACGGTAACGGCGTACGCGTCGGTGTTTTTTTCTTTCGTTCCCGCCGTTCCCGTTTTTGCCGCGACTTGAAAAGGCAAAGAGCGGAGTTTTTTCGCCGTTCCCGTTTGCGCCGCGGTTTTTAACATATCCGTCGTAAGATACGCCGTTTCTTCCGAAAAAACCCGCGTTTTTTTGATTTTTCTTTTATATACGCTTCTGCCGTCGATCACGACTTCTTTAATAAACGCACCGCTTTCGTATTCTCCGCCTTCGGAGAATGCGGAATAAGCGGAAACGAGCTGTTTTAAGCTATACCCGTCTTTCATTCCGCCGAGCGCGAGCGCGAGGGATTCGTCCTCTTTTTTAAGAGGCAGCCCAAGCTTTTCAAGATAAGACTTAGCCTTTTCGATTCCGACGGAATTCAACACCTTTACCGCGGGGATATTCAAGCTTTTGGCAAGCGCTTCGCGCGCGCTTACGTACCCCGAATACCCGCCGCCGTAGTTTTCGGGGCTATATCCCGAAAAATTCGTCTTTTCGTCGAGAATCGCCGTTGCAGGGGAAAGCTGATTCAGCTCTATCGCGGGCGCGTAGACGAGCAAGGGCTTTAAAATAGACCCCGGCGAACGCGCGATATTTCCGATCGTCGAATAACAGCCCTTAAAGCCGTGCGTTTTCGTATCGAGCACCGTCACGGTCTTGTCGCTCGGCGTATCTTTCGCCGCTTGCGCGAGCGCGGACTGTAAGTCCTCGTCTAAATAGGTGTAAATTTGCAATCTGCCGCCGACCGTGAAGGAGTATTTTTCGGCGAGCGTTTCCAGCTCGTCGAATACGAAACGCAAATAGCTTTCGCCGCCGAGCGAAACGGACGGAGCGGTGGGGAGCGGCTCGCCGAGAGCTAACGCGTATTCCGTTTTATCGATATGCCCTTGCGCTTTCATTAAGGACAGCACGAGATTTCGCCGCTTTTCGCATTGAACGGGATTTTTAAAAGGGGAATAATTGTTGGGGGATTTTACGAGCCCTGCTAAAATCGCGCTTTCCGAAACGGTCAGCTCGCTCGGCGTTTTTCCGAAATAATATTCGGAGGCAGAGCCGATCCCGAAACAGCTGTGCCCGAAATAGATGGTATTTAAATACTTCTCTAAAATTTCCTCTTTGGAATAACGGTTTTCAAGCCGTTTTGTCAGTTTGATTTCTTTAAGCTTCCGCTTGATCGTCTTTTCTTGCGACAAATGCGTGTTTTTGATCAGCTGTTGCGAAATGGTGGACGCGCCTTCTTTAAAGGACATTGACCCAAGATTTCGCACTGCCGCTTTAACCATTCTTTTAAAATCGAAACCGCCGTGCGAATAAAAGCGTTTGTCTTCCGTATCGACGAACGCGCGTTTGGTGTGCTCGGGTAAATTTTCCGCTTTTACGGTGTTTTTCTTGGAAAGCACGCCCGCGCTTTTCACCGCTTTTCCTAAATCTCCGTACACGGTTGCCGTAAGGTCGGATAATAAAAGCTTTTCGGGGCAGAGGTTAGCGTCTTTGGTCACGCTCGTATAGTACGCGCCCGCGCCGATCGCGGCGGCGAAAACGAACAGTAAAGTCGATAAGATAAAAATGCGAAGAAATTTCATTGAAAACAGTATTCGCCGAAAAGTATTTTTTATGACGAAAAAACGGATAAAATACCCCGAAAACCCTTTAAAGACTTGATAAAATTTTCAAAAAATAGTATAATAGAAAGAAAATGCCCTCAGGTAAAAAGGATTATGACGGAAAAATACCATATCGTGACCTACGGTTGCCAAATGAACGTGCACGAATCGGAAAAGATCGCGGGCGTTTTGCGGCGTATGGGCTACGAAGAAACGCAAAATAAAGAGGACGCGGACGTGATCGTGTTCAATACTTGTTGCATCCGCGAAAACGCCGAAAATCACGCGTTCGGCAATATCGGCGCGCTCAAAAAACTCAAAAAGCAAAAGCCGTCGCTTTTGATCGTCGTCGGCGGCTGTATGACGCAGGAAAAGGGTAAAACGGAAGTGCTTTCAAAGAAATTCCCGTTTATCGATATAATGTTCGGAACGCTGAATTTGGAAGAGCTCGAAACGCTGATTCTCCAAAAACGCGAACAGAAAAAACGGGTCGTTAAGATCCGCGAAAGGGAAGGCGAGATCGTCGAAACCTTAGAGCCGTATCGGACGAGCTATCCCAACGCTTGGGTGAATATCACCTACGGTTGCAATAATTTTTGTTCGTATTGTATCGTGCCGTACGTTCGCGGGCGCGAGCGGTCGAGAAAGCCCGAAAATATCGTGGCGGAGTGCAAAAAGCTCGTTGCGGAAGGGTATAAAGAGATCACGCTTTTAGGTCAGAACGTAAATTCCTACGGCGCGGACGGGAGTACGGGAATGAATTTTGCCGAACTTTTGGATTCGGTGGCTTCGATCGAAGGAAAGTTCCGCCTTCGTTTTATGACGAGCCACCCCAAGGACTTCAACGAAGAGGTCGTAAAGGTGATGCAAAAGCACCGTAAAATTATGCGACTCGTGCATTTGCCCGTGCAATCGGGCTCAAACGCCGTGTTGCAGGCAATGAACCGCCGTTACACCCGCGAAAAGTACCTTTCGGAGATTAAAATGCTCCGTTCCTATTTCCCCGAAGCGGAGGTCACGACGGATATTATCGTAGGCTTCCCGAACGAAACGGAAGAAGATTATTTGCAGACGGAATCGCTCGTGAAAGAAGTCGATTTTGCTTCGGCGTTCACCTTCGTTTATTCCAAGCGAACGGGCACGAAGGCGGCGACGATGGAAGGGCAGATCCCCGAAGACGTCCAAAAAGACCGCATTATGCGGCTCGTGGAGCTCGTCAACTCGCTTACCCGAAAAAAATCCGAAAAATACCTCGGCAAAACGATCGAGATTCTCTGCGAGGACTACGACGAAAAGCGCGGGATGTATTTGGGGCGCGACGAGTTCGGGCGAATGGGCTATTTTAAAAGCGAGAAAAATTTGATCGGGGAATTCGTTTTTCTCAAAATCACCGAAGCGAACGGCATTTCTCTTTACGGGCAAATCGCGGAAAATCTTGAATTAGATAAGGCAGGTAAATAAACGATGGCGCTTTCACAAATGATGCAGCATTATATCGAAACGAAAGAAAAATACAAGGATTGTATCGTATTTTATCGGCTCGGCGATTTCTACGAAATGTTTTTCGAGGACGCGATCAAGGTATCCAAAATGCTGGAACTCACCCTCACGGGCAGGGATTGCGGGCTTGCGGAGCGCGCGCCGATGTGCGGGATTCCCTATCACGCTTCGGAAGGGTATATCGCGAAGCTCGTCGCGCTCGGAGAAAAGGTCGCGATTTGCGAACAGCTCACCGAACCGGGCGCGGGCAAGCTCGTAGAGCGCGACGTCGTGCGGATCGTTTCGGCGGGTACGCTCATTGACGATTCAATGCTCGACGAAGGCAAAAACAACTATATCGCGAGTATTTTCAAAAACGGCGAGGAGATTGCGGCGGCGTGGGCAGATCTCACGACGGGGGAATTTTGCGCGCAGGAATTTAAGGGAGAACGGGCGATCGACGAGGTCGTAAGTCTGCTTTTTAAAATTTCCGCGGCGGAAATTATCTGCAACGACGATATGCTTTTGGCGAGCAAAAATATCAAAGAAATCAAACACAATCAATTGCCGCCTTTTTCCTGCTACGTCGCGTGGGCGTTCAACGTTAAGCACGCGGAAAAGAATCTTACGGAGCAGTTTAATTCGTTGTCGTTATCCGCTTACGCAATCGCTGCGAAAGACAATTTGATTTCGGCGGCGGGGGCGCTCGTCGAATACCTTCGGGAAACGCAAAAGCACGCGTTGAAAAACATCAATACGATCAAAGTCGTAAGCCAAGAAAAATATATGACTTTGGACAGTATCGCGATTCGCAACCTCGAACTCGTGAAAAACAACGCCGAAGGCAAAAAGTACGGCACGCTTTCGTGGATTTTGGATAAAACGAAAACGGGTATGGGAATGCGGCTTATGAACAACCTCATTCTTTCCCCGCTTCGCAATTTGGACGAGATCAACTACCGCTTAGACGGCGTAGAGGAGCTTGTAAACGCTTCGGTGGCGCGTATGGCGCTCGTGGAAACGCTGAAAGAAATGCGGGATATCGAACGGCTTTCGGGCAAGATATCCAACGGAAACTTAACGCCGCGGGATTGCGAATCGATTGCAAAATCCTTGCTTTTTGTCCCCGCGATCAAATTCCAGCTCGTAGGCTTTTCTTCGCCGATCCTTCGCGCTCTCGACGAGGGGATTTTGGAACTGAAACCGCTCGCGCAGTATCTTTGCGCGGCGATCGCCGACAATCCGCCCGTATCGATGAAGGACGGCGGGTATATTCGCGAGGGCTTTAACGCGGAGCTCGACGAGCTTCGTTTGATCGCCACGAACGGAAAGGCGATCGTAAAAGATATCGAAGCCCGCGAAAAGGAACGCACGGGCATTAAGACCTTGAAGATAGGCTATAACCGCGTGTTTGGCTATTATATCGAGGTCAGCAATTCGTTTAAGGATAAAACGCCCGAGGAGTATATCAGAAGACAGACGCTTTCCACGGGCGAACGCTATATCACGGAGGAGCTCAAAGAGCTCGAAGATAAGATCCTTTCGAGCGGCGAACGCGCTTTAAAGCTGGAAGCGCGACTCTACGAAGAACTCACGGGCGTGCTTACGGGCAATATTTTGCAGCTTCAAAAGCTCGCTTCGTCTATCGCTATGCTCGATTGCTTGCTCTCGTTTGCTTCCGTATCGAAAGAACGCCGCTACGTGCGCCCGAAAATGTTGGAAAGCGGCGGAAAGCTGGAAATCAAGGAAGGGCGGCATCCCGTCGTCGAGGCAATCACGAAAGAACGCTTCGTGCCCAACGATACCTTGCTCGATAACGAAGAAAACCGCAGCGCGATTATCACGGGACCGAATATGGCGGGAAAAAGCACGTATATGCGACAGGTCGCGCTGATCACGTTGATGGCGCATATCGGCTGTTTCGTGCCCGCAAAGCAAGCGGAAATTCCTTTAACCGACAGGATATTCACCCGCGTGGGCGCAAGCGATAACTTGATTTTAGATCAAAGTACCTTTATGGTTGAAATGACGGAGGTTGCCTCTATTCTTCTAAACGCCACGCGCGATAGCTTGCTCGTTTTGGACGAGGTCGGCAGGGGCACGAGTACCTACGACGGACTTTCGATCGCTTGGTCGGTCATTGAATTTTTAACCGAAAAAATTCGCGCGAAAACCTTGTTCGCAACGCACTATCACGAGCTTACCGAGCTCGAAAACACGACGGAAGGAGTAAAAAATTATAAAGTTACCGTTCGCGAATTAAACGGTACGGTCGTGTTCCTCAGAAAGATTGCAAGGGGCGGGGCGAATAGAAGCTTCGGGATTGAGGTCGCTTCCCTTGCGGGCGTGCCCAAAGAAGTGACGGCGCGTGCGAAAGGGATTTTGAAAGCGCTTGAAAAGAGCGATATTGCCAAAGGCAAAATCGATTTTATGCAAACGGAGGAGGAAGCAGAAGAAGCGCGCCCGTTAAGCGAAGTCGAGCAATTGCTTGCGGATATCGACGTCAACACCCTTTCGCCGATGCAAGCGTTGATGCTGATCAGCGATTTAAAGGATAAATTAGCTACGGAGAAGTAATATGGCAAAAATCAATATCTTACCTGCACAAGTCTACAACCGAATCGCGGCGGGCGAGGTCGTTGACAGACCGTATTCCGTCGTCAAAGAGCTCGTGGAAAACGCGATCGACGCGGGCGCGAGCGAAGTCGAGATCTATATCGAGCAAGGCGGAAAGCAGTTGATTCGAGTCGTCGATAACGGCGGCGGGATCGCGCGCGACGATCTTCATTCGGCGTTTTTGCCGCACGCGACGAGCAAGATCAAAAAAGCGGAAGACTTGGAGAACGTTTTAACGCTCGGCTTCCGCGGCGAAGCCGTCGCTTCGATCGCTTCCGTTTCGAAAATGACGATCACGTCCAAAACTAAAGACGGAAAATGTTACGCGCTCACATCGGATTTCGGCAAGCTCGGCAATATCGCCGAAGCCGCGGGACAGGACGGCACGGACGTTAAGGTGGAAATGCTGTTCGGCGCTACGCCCGTGCGTTTGAAGTTTTTAAAAACCGATAAAGCGGAAGAAACGGAAATCACGAACTTCGTTTCCCGTTTTATCCTTTGTCGCCCCGATATCGCCTTTACCTACTACGTAAACGGCAAAAAGGTTTTGCAGTCCTTCGGCGGCGGGGAAGACGAGGCGTTCGTTTCCGTCTACGGCACGTCCACGCTTCAAAATTGCTATAAAATCGACGCGCAAAAGAACGGTATCCGTATTCGCGGCTATATCGGCAACCAAAACTATTTCAAACCGAATAAAACCTATCAAAGTACGTTTTTGAACGGGCGGTATATTTTGAATATTACGCTTTCTACGGCGCTTCATAACGCGTATAAAAACTACGTTATGAAACGGCAGTATCCGTTCTACGTTTTATACGTCACGATGCCGACGGAAGTCGTGGACGTGAATGTTCACCCGAATAAATCGGACGTTCGTTTTGCGGATAACAATATCGTGTTCGCTTCCGTTTATTCGGTGATCTCGTCTATTTTAGACGGCAAATCCTCGGCGATGGAGTATTTGACGAAAGATCAGCCCGCCGTTCCTCCGAAGGTGGAATTGCCTGCGTCTGCGCCCGTAGTTTCCACGGAGCCGCGCAAGCCGATTTTTGAAAAAACCGCGAGCGCGCCGTCCGCGAGCGCGCAAGAAACCTTTGGTTTTGCTTCGCTGAGCTACGAGGAAGCGAAAAATTCTCTTTATGAAAATAATCCATCTTTCCGTTCGCCGTCCAAACTGCCCGCGGAAAGGCTTCCCTTTAAGGTTGAACAAAGACCCGACGGCGAAAAAAAGGCGACCGAACGGAAGCCTACGCCCAAGCTTAGCGGCTTGCAGAAGCAATTCCCCGACTTGTATTTTGAGCGTAGCGTTTTAGAGGTCAACGATTCGGGGGCTACGCCTGCCGAAAAATCTCCCGCACCTGAGGAAGAAGATATATTTGCCGCGAACAAGCGATTTTTAGAGGAGCTTGACGGCAAAGCGAAACAGAATAAGATCGATATCGCTTCCTGCGTATTCGTGGGCAAGCTATTCAATACCTATCTTTTATACGAGCGTGGCGACGAGGCGTATCTTATCGATCAACACGCCGCGCACGAGCGCTTGATCTTCAACCGTTTAAAGGAAAATATGCAAAATCGCGAGATCGTAAAACAGCCGATGCTGTTGCCGTTCCGCTACGAGCTCAACGTCTTTGAAAGCGCGTTTATCAGCGAAAATCTTGAAAATATCCGCGCGATGGGATTCGATATCGAAGCCGACGGGGAAAGCGCGTTCGAGGTCTTTGCCGTGCCCGTCGATCTTCAATTTATCGATCTTTCCCGTTTCTTCGACGAGTTGTTAGCGGATATCAGTGGCTTCCGCTCGATAAGGCTGGAAGAGCTTTTAAAAGACAAGCTTGCGATGGCGGCGTGCAAAGCCGCGGTGAAAGGCGGTATGGACTTGACCAAAGACGAGATCGACAGTCTCTTTAAGTTAATGGACGGCGATATGGGGCTGAAATGCCCGCACGGCAGACCCGTCGTCGTGAAAATGGCAAAAACGGAAATCGAAAAAATGTTCAAAAGGATCGTCTGATGCCGAAAGTACTCGTGATCTGCGGCGCGACTGCCTCGGGAAAAACCTCTTTGGCTGTCGCTTGCGCGCAAAAATTGAATACGGAAATTATTTCCGCCGATTCTATGCTGATCTATAAAGGCTTGAATATCGGCACGGCGAAGCCTACGGACGAGGAAAAGGGCGGTATAACGCATCATTTGATCGACGTAGCCGAGCCTTACGACCCGTTTTCTGTCAGCGACTACGAAAAAGCCGCCTTGCCGATCGTCGAGCGGCTGCTTGCGCAAGGAAAAACGCCGATTATTTGCGGCGGTACGGGCTTTTATATCAATTCTTTGCTTTATAAAAGCGGGTTCGGCGGCGCGGGCGCGGACGAAAGGGTGCGCGCAAAATACGAGGAGCTTTTAGCGGAAAAAGGAAAAGAATATCTGCACGGGCTTTTGAAAGAAAAAGATCCCGAAAGCGCGGCGATTCTGCACCCAAACGATACCAAGCGCGTGATCCGCGCGATAGAGATCTTCGAGGTTACGGGCAGGAAAAAGTCCGAACAAAACGACGAGCCCGTGCCGCGCTTTGAATTTGCGGCGGTTTCTATCGAGTATGCTCGCGAAGCTTTATACGAACGGATAAACCGTCGCGTAGACGATATGTTCGAGGCGGGGCTGAAAGAAGAGGTGCAAAGCTTGCTCGATCGTGGCGTAACGGTGGAAAATCAATGTATGCAAGGCATAGGATATAAAGAGCTTGCGGAAGGGATAAAAGGCGGCGCTTCCGACGAGGCGATCAAAGAGCTGATTAAAAAGAATACCCGAAACTATGCAAAACGGCAAATTACCTTCTTTAAAAGAATGAAAAATCATACGATATTGCCCGCAAATCAAGCGACGGCAGAGGAAGTATTAAAGCTTCTTTAAAAGAGTATTATGTCAGACAAAATACCTATATCTGACATAACAACAATGACAGACATACTACTAAAAACGGAGAAAATTATGACGGCAGAAAGGCTTATCAAAGAAAGCGAAGCGGCTTTAAAAGAAAAATTCGCTATGGCAGATGAAATCAGCGAATACAACCAAGAAAAGGTTTTAAAAGCCTTTAATAAGCGCGGGATCGCGCTTAGGCATTTTAACCCCACGACGGGCTACGGCTACGGCGACGAAGGGCGTTACGCGCTCGGCGAGACGTTTGCCGACGCGTTCGGTGCGGAAAGCGGTATCGTTTCGCCCGCTCTGCTCAGCGGTACGCACGCGCTCAGCGTGGCGTTGTTCGGCGTTTTAAGACCAAACGACGAGGTCGTCTGTATTTCGGGAATGCCGTACGATACATTGCGCGGCGTGATCTACGGCGAAGGGAACGGCTCGCTCAAAGAATTCGGCGTGGAATTTCGGTGCGTTGAATTAGGACAAAACGGAAAATTCGATAAAAACGCGATCAAAGAAAACCTTGAAAAATACGGCGAAAAAGTAAAAATGGTTTATATCCAGCGTTCCCGCGGCTACGAGCTTCGCGACGCTTTCTCCGTTGAAGAAATCAAGGAGATATGCGCGTTCGTCCGCGAAAGGGGTTTTAAAGGCTGTATTTTCGTCGATAATTGCTATGGCGAATTCGTGGAAAAGAAAGAGCCTTGCGAGGTCGGCGCGGATATAGCGGTCGGCTCGCTCATTAAAAATCCCGGCGGTGGGCTCGCGCCGACGGGCGGTTATATCGTCGGCAAAGAAAAGTATATCGATCTGATCGGTAGGCGGCTCACCGCGCCGTCGATCGGCAACGAGGTCGGCTCGTACGCCTACGGTTATCGTCTTTTCTATCAAGGGCTGTTTTTAGCGCCGCACGTGGTAAATCAAGCGATCAAGGGCAGTCTTCTGATCGGGAAATGTATGGAAACGCTCGGCTACGAGAATTTCCCCAAGCTCGATAAAACGCCCGCGGATATCACCCGTGCGATACGCTTCGACACGGCGAAACAGCTTTGCGACTTTATTCAGTCCGTGCAGGACTCCTCGCCCGTGGACAGCTTCGTAACCCTCGAAGCGTGGGATATGCCGGGGTACGATAGCAAAGTGATTATGGCGGCAGGTTGTTTCGTGGAAGGCTCTTCGATCGAGCTTTCCGCCGACGCTCCCGTAAAAGAGCCGTACACCGCGTATTTTCAAGGCGGCTTGACCTACGAACATTCCAAATACGCGTTAAAGCTGATTTTGAAAAGATTGTTGTAGCTCTACGCGGCGTAGAGAAGCGTAAACTCTACGCTTTGTGGGAGAAAATTCAAGTGTTTTTATGATAGAATAAAAGCACAGGAGGCGAAACTATGGATCAGAAAAAAACGGGCGAATTTATCGCCGAACTTCGAAGGGAAAAGGGGCTCACGCAACGCGAGCTCGCCGAACGGCTGTTGCTTAGCGACAAAACGGTTTCCAAGTGGGAATGTGGCAAAGGCTTTCCTGAGGTTTCGTTAATGTTGCCGCTTTGCGAAATTTTGGATATCAGCGTGAACGAGCTTCTTTCGGGCCATAGGCTGACCGCTTCCGAGCATAAAAAGGAGGCGGAAATAGCGGTTATGGCTTACGTAAAAGAAAAAGAAGAAGCGAAATTTCGTTTGCGCTTGATGCCGCTGGTGTTGATTTTAACGCTTCTTGCGGGGATAACGCTTATTATGGTAGCGGAATATTTTCAAGACGATACGTTGATTTTCACGTTGCTACTCGTGATCGGTTTCGTGGTTATGTTTTTAGGCGCAGGAATTGCGTTTGCGTTAGAAATGCGTCGGGCGATTTTCGAGTGTCCCAAATGCTCGCATCGATTTATGCCTACCCGTAAAGCGTTTTTTTTCAGTACGCACGCGCATACGTCGCATAAATTGAAATGCCCGAAATGCGGCGTGAAAAGTATGTGCAAACGAAAATTGTCTTTGATAGAAGACGAAAAAGCCGAATAAAAAACGAAAAGGAAGCCATTCGGCTTCCTTTAAATTTTATTTCGTCAAATCCCAGTCGATCGGCTCTAAGCCGTTTCGGATAAGATATTCGTTTGTTTTGGAAAAAGGCTTCGACCCGAAAAATCCGTTGTACGCCGAAAGGGGCGAGGGATGTACGCTTTCGATAATATAATGCTTGGTTTCGTCGATCAACGGCTTTTTGCTCCGCGCATTTCCGCCCCAAAGAATAAACGCCACGTTCTTCTTCTTTTCGGAAATTAAAGAAATCACGCTGTCGGTAAACCACGCCCACCCGCATTTAGAATGGGAATTCGCCTGATGTTCGCGGACGGTCAAAGAAGTGTTTAAAAGCAAAACGCCTTCCTTTGCCCATTTCGTCAAATTCCCGCTCTTTGGCAAATCGCAACCGATATCGCTTTTTAGCTCTTTGAAAATATTTTCAAGCGACGGAGGATTCGGCACGCCGTCTTGAACGGAAAAACAAAGCCCGTGCGCCTGCTTAGGTCCGTGATAGGGGTCTTGCCCGAGCAACACGACTTTCAGCTTTTCAAACGGCGTAAAGCGAAAGCAGTTATATAAATCGTACATATCGGGATATACCGTGTGCGTATTATATTCGTCGATTAAAAACCGACGGATTTTTTTATACCGCTCGTCCGCGAACAGCGGCGCGAGCACTTCGTTCCAATCCCCCAAATCAACCATTTTCGGCGCTCCTTTTAAAGTTCTTCGAAAATTTGGGGCAAAGCCTTTTGCAGATTTTTTAAAGCCTTGTCCTTATTTTTTAAAAATTGCTCGGTCGTGCTTCCGCTTCCCGCCACGTCGGAAATAGCTTTCACGGAAAATACGGGCAATTTCGCCGCGTACGCCGCCTGAACGATCGCCGCGCCTTCCATATCGCGAATATCCGCATTCAGCTCTTTCGTTAAAAGCTCGTAGTCTGCGGGGGAATCGTTAAATCGGTCGGAAGTGCCGAGCGAGCGAACGGGAAACGCCGATTTAAAAAGATGAAGCGCGAGATAATTTTCCGCGTATTCGTCGAGCGTGCCGATCTTCGTGCCGTTGAGCTGGGTTAAATCGAAATCGAATTGCACGGCTTGCCCGATTTGATAAACGGCGCAAAGCTCCGTGTTTTCGTTAAGTCCGCCCGCCACGCCGAAATTCAAAAGCTTTTCCGCGTCGAATTTACTAATCAAAAGCTGCGCGCCGAGCGCGGCGTTGACTTTTCCGACTCCGCAAACGCAAACCGCAACTTCTTTGCCGTAAGCTTCTCCAACCCAAACTTTTTTACCGCTAACCGTTAAAGAACGGAAAATTTTCATTTCGTCCAGCAGAATATCCGCTTCGCTTTGCATTGCAATCACTGCACCGATCATACTAAAACTCCTTCTTATATGCGCATATTACCGCGCGTTATTATTTCCTCTCAAAATAGTGTAGCAAATTTTCGAAAAATAATCAATCAAATGAACGCAAAAAATAAAATTCCCTTGCCAAACGCAGGGGAAAGTGATATAATATTTAAAAACGCACGAAACGCACGGGCGATTTTTCTCTCGTGCATACGCTTACGAAATGCCCGTCTTTTTCAAACGTCGAAAAGCACAACGCAGAGTCGTTTTTTAAAAGCCGTTTGCCGACGATTGCAATGCTTTTGCCCAAATACTTCACAGCGCTTTCGAATGCAGTCCATTCCCGCAAAAACGCTTCCAAGCTTTCGGGAACAGGAGAGAAAAAGGGGAATCTTTTCACGATAGGAAGAAAATTAACCGTTCTCGTCCTTTCTTCCGCGTCCAACCCGACGGGCTGAGAGGAAACCGCGACGAAAAGGAGCTTTTTCGTATGCGAAACGGAAAAGAACGGCGCGCCGTTTTTCAAAAAGGATTTGCCGTGTTCGTTTCGGTAAAATTCAGCGTTTTCTATTCCGTAACGCTCTGAAAAAATTTTGCGTAGCGCGCTTTCGGTCGAAGAAAAGGCGTTGCGCTCCGTGTAAAAAATTTCGATCATATCTTTATTATAACAGGAGAAAACGAAAATGTCAAGAGCAGAAAAGGCAAAAGAATATTTCGAAGCGGGCTATAATTGCGCGCAGGCGGTCGCGCTAGCTTTTGAAGAGAAAAAAAGGATTATAAAATAAAGAAAACGCTTTCCACGTTTAGAGAGGGAAGCGTTTTAAACGAAAAAAACTGCGCGATCCTTTTTTGCCGAAATTTACCGAAGCGTAAACGCCGCAGGTGACTCCTTCAAAGCTACCTTATGGCACACGCGAACATCCGCTTAGTGCTGCTACGTTCCCGTCCTGACACGGTTCACGGCATCACGTTGCATAAGACCTTGATATCAACGTTCCTTACGGCGCGCAGCCTTCCATAAACTTCGTCGGGAAAGGCGTTCGGCTCCGTATAGCGGATTTCGGATGCAGGGTGCCGCTAACTCCCCACCTACGCGCAGCCAGTATATTATACACTATTTTTTTTCGAGTTGCAAGCGTTTTTGCGTGATTTTTCGAGCCAAATAAAAACAGTTTTTGTCAAACCTACCCGAAAAACGCGAAAATGCGTTGACAAACTCGCGCGAAAGGGCTATAATAATAAGCGTTTAAAAAGGAGAAGAATATGGCAGAAAATTGTTCGCATAATTGTTCGAGCTGTTCTTCCAATTGCTCTTCCCGCAAAACGGAAAGCCTTTTGAAAGAACCTCATAAAAAATCTACGATAAAAAAAGTGATCGGCGTCGTCAGCGGCAAAGGCGGGGTCGGGAAATCCTTTACGACCGCTCTTTTGGCGGCGTTTGCCAACAAGCAGGGAAAATCCGTCGGGATAATGGACGCGGACGTAACGGGTCCGTCCATTCCTCACGCGTTCGGCGTAACCGACCACGCGACGGGCAGCGAAGCGGGGATCGATACCGTTTTAACGCCGTCGGGAATCCAGCTGATGTCTATGAATTTATTGCTCGACGAAGCGACTACGCCCGTTATTTGGCGCGGTATGGTGATTTCGGGCACGGTAATGCAGTTCTGGACGGACGTTGTTTGGAAGGATATCGACGTGTTGTTTATCGATATGCCGCCCGGAACGGGGGACGTTCCGCTCACGGTGTTTCAAAGTATTCCGCTTGCGGGGATCGTAATCGTTACCACGCCACAAGACTTGGTCAAAATGGTCGTGGAAAAAGCGGTGAATATGGCGAATATTATGCATATTCCCGTGCTCGGTATCGTGGAGAATATGAGCTATCTCGCCTGCCCCGATTGCGGTAAAAAAATCGAAGTTTTCGGGCGCAGTAAAGTCGAGGATATTGCAAAAGAATACGCCATTCCCGCGATCGCCCGAATTCCGCTCGATCCGAAAATTGCCGAGCTTGCCGACGAAGGCAGAATCGAAGATTATGAAACGGCGGCGCTTGCGGATATTTTCAAGCAGATAGAAAACGCTCCTGATCTCAAATAAGAAAAACGGGTTTTGAAGGAAATTTCAAAGCCCGTTTTTGAAATTTTCACGAAAATTTAAAATTTGGCGAATAGCTCGTTGCTTTTCGTAATAGCTTATGATATAATAGATACGAGAATATAGGAGGGGAACTATGCAACAGGAAACGACGGCAACGCCCGTTCTCGACGGGGATAAACCCACGGCGGCGTTTATCAAAGAATACGAAAAATGGAAGCCGCTCTATTCGGGCGCGTTGAAAACCGCGCGCACGCGTTTCGAGATCTTAGACGACGAATTTAGTATGATTCAGGGTCACGATCCCATTCACAGCATACAAACCCGCTTAAAAACGGTGGAAAGCGCCTATGAAAAGCTGAAAAGAAGAGGCTACGCGCAAATCCCCGCGAATTTATCGAAGATCAAGGATATCGCGGGCGTACGAGTCGTGTGCAGTTATTTAGAGGATATCTATAAAATCGCGCGCGTTTTCCTCAATCAAAACGGGGTTCGGTTGTTGACGGAAAAGGATTATATAAAAGAGCCGAAATCCAACGGTTACAGAAGCTTGCATCTGATCGTGGAAATGCCCGTGTCGCTTTCGGCTATTAAAATGGGCGTACCCGTGGAAATACAGCTTCGCACTATTTCAATGAATATGTGGGCGAGTCTTGAACACGAGGTTTCCTATAAAGTCAATAAAGAGCTCTTGGATTCGTATAGAGAGGAGCTGAAAGCTTGTGCGGACGATTTGTTCGGCGTGGAAGAGCGTATGCAACGTCTGTGCCAAAAAATACGAAAAGAGCCGAATTCAATCATAGAAGAAGAAAACCAAATATTTGCAAAAGAAAACGGTTAAAGGGAAAAATGGGATACGCCGCGGAAAAGAAAAAAATCGAAAAGAAAAAGAAAAAAATCCGTTGGATCATTTTTGGCATCGTGATAGCGATAGCAGTCGGCTTAGTGATCTTTTCGCTATTCTATCCTGCGCAAACTTGGAAATATTATTTTTCTTTGCCGAGCGTTTCCGAGCGTAAAGCAGGGGAATTGAGAATACATTTTCTCGACGTAGGTCAAGGCGATTGCACGATTTTAGAGCTTCCCGACGGTAAAACGATGATGATCGACGGCGGGAATGGAAGCGAGAAAAACGTGGGGCGGGTAATGCGCTATCTCAACGCGCTCGATATCCAAACGATCGATTATCTTTTGTTGACCCACGCCGACGGCGATCACGCGGGCGGGCTGGATAGCGTGCTCGAATATAAAACGGTAAAAACCGTCTATTATCCCAATTTGGAAGATCCTGCCGTAAATCAAGAGTACGCTTCGTTTTATTCCGCGCTTTTGGACGAGGAGTGTAAAAAAGTGCGCTCCGAGCGGTATTTGACGATTACCTCCACCAAGGAGAAATATTCCTTTACGCTCACGTTTTTATATCCTTATTCCAAGCAGAGCGGCGCGGAAACAGGGACGGCAAACGATAGCTCGGCGATCGTTTGGTTGGATTATCAAGGCGTAAGCGCGATATTTTGCGGCGACGCTTCGAGCGAGGTGGAAAAAAGGTTGATCACGGAAGATTCCCTCGGCTTGTTCGAGGGAACGGGCGTAACCCTTCAAAGCACCGAGATATTGAAGGTTGCCCACCACGGGAGCGCGGATTCCACTTGCGAGGAGTTCGTCGAATATCTCGGCGTGAAAACGGCGATCGTTTCCGTTGGGAAGGATAACGAATACGGGCATCCTTCCGTGGAGGCACGGCAAACGCTTTCAAAAGCGGGAGCGGAGATTCTTCGAACGGACGAATTGGGCAATATTATGCTGACCATCAAGGACGGAAGCTATAAAACGAAAATCGTGAAATAAAGAAAACGGCAACCTTTTGGCTGCCGTTTTATCATAGAAAGCATTAAAAAAAGGGCAAATTGTTTAAAAAAGAGGAAAATTTTTCAAAATTTAAAAGATTAACACATAATTTCACCTCATTTTCATTGTAAAGGAAGAAAAAATTTGCTATAATATATGGAAGAAGAAAAGGGAGCGGTCCGCGCGAAAATTGCGCGTCAGCCCAAAACCGTCGGACGGAGTCGTATGAAAGCAATAGAATTTGAAAAAGTGCGTTTTTCGTATAAAACCAACGATTCGGAAGAGAATGATCAACCGTTCTCCTCCGAAGGCGTTTTTGCGTTAAACGAAATAAATTTTTCCGTCGAAGAAGGCGAATTCGTCGCGGTGTTAGGGCACAACGGGAGCGGAAAATCCACGCTTGCAAGGCTTATTAACGGTCTTTTAACCCCCACGGAAGGGAAGATCACCGTGTTCGGGCTCGACGTTTCCGATTCCAAGCAGCTTTTTGAGATTCGTAAAAACGTTGGCATCGTCTTTCAAAATCCCGATAATCAAACGGTCGCTTCCATCGTTGAGGATGACGTAGCCTTTGGTCCTGAAAATATCGGCGTGCCGAGGGCGGAGATCGGGGAGCGTATCGATTTTGCCTTAAAAGCCGTCGGAATGGAAGAATACCGAAGCGGCACGACCTCCCGTTTGTCGGGCGGACAAAAACAACGCGTTGCGATCGCGGGCGTACTTGCGTTGAAGCCGCGTATAATGATTTTGGACGAGTCTACCGCAATGCTCGATCCGCGCGGCAGAAAGGAAGTCCTCGACGTCGTTTTAAAACTCAAAAAAGAAGAAAATATCACCGTCCTTTTGATCACGCATTTTCCCGAGGAAGCGATGCTTGCCGATAGGGCGATCGTGATGAACCGCGGCGAGATCGTAATGCAAGGCAAGCCTTCGGATATTCTTTGCCGCGAAGAAGAACTCGAAACGTATAATCTCACCCTTCCCAAGCCCGTGAAAATTTGCCGTGATTTAAGGCGCGGAGGCTTTTCCGTAAAGGATTGTTTAACGCCCGAAGCGTTGGCTCGGGAAATCTCCGATGGCTTTTGCGCGCGGGGGATTACGTCGGGCGAAACCGCGAGAGTAGAGGAGGATTTTGCTCGTTCCGATTCGTCTATGGCGAAGGGAAAAGGCGGCGTATACTGCGAAAATCTGCGTTATATTTATAACCCTTCTTCGCCGTTTGCCACGCACGCGTTGAGCGGCGTGGATATCCAGATCCGCGCTGGCGAGTTTTTCGGCGTGATCGGGCATACGGGTAGCGGTAAATCCACTTTCGTTCAGCACTTGAACGCGCTTTTAAAAACGCCGACGGCGGAAAAGAAATATAAACCCAAAAAGCTTAAAAAAGGACAAACCCCGCTCCCGCCGATCACCTTGACGGTCAACGGCTACGACCTCACGGATAAAAAGACGAATTTCCGCGAGCTGAGAAGCAAGGTCGGAATGGTGTTTCAATACCCCGAATATCAGTTGTTTGCCGAAACGGTGTTTGCCGACGTGGCGTTCGGACTGAATAATTTTTCGGTCGAGCCGCTTAGCGAGGCGCAAATCGAAGAAGCCGTAAAAGAGGCGATCGAAACGGTGGGGCTGGATTATAACGAAATGAAAAATCGTTCCCCGTTCGAGCTCTCGGGCGGGCAAAAACGCCGCGTTGCGATCGCGGGCGTAATCGTAACCAAGCCCGAAATCCTCGTGTTGGACGAGCCTGCGGCGGGGCTTGACCCGCTCGGAAAAGAGGAGATTATGCAGCTTCTGCATAAGATTCACAAAGAATGGTGCAAAACGGTGATTATCGTATCCCACGATATGGACGAAATTTCCGAAAACTGCACGCGCGCGGCGGTGTTCTCTGAGGGAAAGGTCGTTTTGAACGCAAGACCGCAGGATTTGTTCGAGCAATACGGCGCACTTTCCTCGCTCGGGCTCGACGCGCCCTTCACGGCGAAAACCGTTTCCCTTCTCAAAGAAAAGGGATATTTTATCCGTTCCAACTTCACGAGCGGGGATTTCGTGGAAAAAGTGCTCGCGTTTGCGAGCGGCGAAAACCGCAAAGGAGGGCAAGCGAATGAATGACGTTTCCTTCGGGCAATATTATCCCGCTTCTTCCTTTATCCATAAATGCGATCCGCGTACGAAAATCTTGTTTTTGATCGCGTTTATCGTCGCCGTGTTTATCGCGGATACCTTCTATGCGCTCGGCGCTTGCGCGTTCTTGTTCGTGCTCGTCGCGGCGTTTTCAAAAGTACCCGTCAAAAGCCTTTTAAAATCCGTCAAAGCTATTTTGTTTTTGCTCGCGTTTACTGCGTTTTTGAACTTGTTTTTTTATAGCGGCAAAACGGTGCTTGCAAGTTGGTGGATTTTCACGATCACGAAAGAAGGCTTAATCTACGCCGCGTTCTTGGCGGTTCGGCTCTTTTTGTTGGTGCTTGCGTCTACGCTTTTAACGCTTACGACCTCGCCAGTATCGTTGACGGACGGTATCGAAAGCTTGCTATATCCTTTAAAGCTCATTCGCTTCCCCGTGCACGAGCTCGCGCTCATAATGTCTATCGCGCTTCGGTTTATCCCTATTTTAACCGACGAAACCTCGCGGATTATGAACGCGCAAAAAGCGCGTGGCGCGGACTTTGAAACGGGCGGGCTGATCAAGCGCGTGAAAGCCGTCCTTCCCGTGCTCATACCGCTGATTATCAGCGCGGTGAGAAGGGCGGACGAGCTGGGCGACGCGATGGATGCGCGTTGCTATTCGGGCGGTAAGCGCACGAAATATAAAAAATTGACCTTTGCTTGGCGGGATTTAATCGCGTTCCTGTTGGTGGCGTTGCTCATTACGGGCGTGATTTTGCTCAAAATTTATCTGCCTGCGGTCGTATGAGGAGAGAAATATGCGATACGCCTTGAAAATCTCCTACGATGGTACGAACTTTGCGGGTTGGCAACGGCAGAAAAACGCGCCGTCCGTGCAGGAAACGCTGGAAGCCGCGCTAAAAACGGCGTTTGGAAAAGAAATCAAAGCGACGGCGAGCGGCAGAACGGACGCGGGCGTACACGCCGCAGGGCAGGTCTGCCATTTCGACGACGATACGCTCACGATCCCCGCGGAAAAATTGCCCGACGCGCTCAATCGTTTTTTGCCTTCCTCCGTGCGCGTTCTCGAAGGCTGGAACGCAGACGAGGGGTTTGATAGCAACCGTAGCGCAAAGCGGAAAACCTATTGCTATTCGCTCTACGAAGCATTCAGGGAAATGCCGCTGAAAGAACGCTACGCCGTGCGAGTCGAACGGCTTCCGAGTTTGGAAATCTTACGAAAATACGCCCGTCTTTTCGAAGGCGAGCACGATTTCAAAGCCTTTTGCGCTTCGGGGTCGTCGGTGAAAACCACCGTGCGAACGGTCTATTCCGTTAAGATAGAAGAATCGTATTCGTTCGGCGGTCGGGATATTAAAATTTTCGTCACGGGCAACGGCTTTTTATATAATATGGTGCGCACGCTCGTCGGGGAGCTTCTCGATTTATGCGAAAACAGAAAAACGGCGGAAAGCTTGGAAAGGGCGTTTATAACGGGCGCAAGAGAGCTTTTGGGTAAAACGATGCCCGCAAAGGGCTTAACGCTTATGCGGGTAGAATATATTTAACTTTAAAACAACGGGAGAGCCGCGATCGCGGCGTATAGTTTTATGGAATTTTATTCGATATTTCAATTTATGGCAGGATTTTTCGGCACGCCTGTTTTCGATGCGGAAACGGGTTTACCCGTCGATTATATCTATACTTTTCAGAGTTTCTTTTTAACGCTCGGGGTGTCTTTGGGAATATTGGTGGGCTTAAGCGTTTTGCAGGGATTCGGATTTTATGCAATGGCAAAAAAAAGAAATCTTAAAGGAAAATGGCGGGCGTTCGTTCCGTTTATAAATATTCATTTGATGGGACAGCTTGCGGGCGAATGTTCCTTTTTCGGGCATAAAATGAAGCGTACTTGGCTCTACGTTTTAATCACGCAAATCGCTTCGACAATTCTTTGTACGGTGGAAATCGTAGCGATCGGGGTTTTAAATATGAAATACGCGCATTATCCGATTGGGCAGGAGCTTCCCGCGAATATTGCAAGACTGTCTAATTATTATGAAAATAGCGGTTTTTTGATTATGATTGTCAATTTTGCGTATGAAATTCTAATGCTCATTCTATTTATGGCGTTACTCAAAAAATATTACGCAAAAGGCTATACGATGCTTTCCGTTTTTTCTTTTATTTTGCCTATCGTACGCTATGTAGTTATCTTTGTCGTGCGCAATAATAAAGCGATCGACTACGAGGCGTATATGCGCGCTCGCCGCGAGGAGTTTATTCGCCGTCAGCAACAATACGGCAATCCCTACGGCAGACCGTACGGAAATCCGTATAATCAAGGGCAAACGAGCGGAAATCAACAGCCTAAGCAGCCGCAAGACCCCTTTGGAGAGTTCGGCGGGAACGGTCAGAGCGCGCAGGGAGATTCGCCGTTTGAGGATATCGACGGCGCGAATAATCAAAATTCGGGCAATTCGGAAGACTTTTTTAATTGACGCTCGCAATTGAATAGCAAAAGTAAAGACGGGAAATAAGTAAAAGTTATATTTTCCGTCTTTTTTTGCGAAAAACAACTTTTAAACAGTTTACAATACTAAGGCGTTTGTGGTATAATATAAGCGTTAATTATAAAGCTAAAATTCCGCCTTGCGCGGTAGGAGAAAAGCCGTGTTGGAAGAAAATATTTCGGCGATCGCAACGCCGAACGGAAAAGGGGGAGTCGCGATCATTCGTATCAGCGGAAAATCGCCACTCGAAATCGCCTCGAAAATGTTCACGCCCGTGGGAAAGACGGGCGTTTTGCAGTTTGAACCGTACAGAATGTACCCCGGGCAAATCCACGCGGGCAATTTTTCCGACTACGGACTTTGCGTATATTTTAAAGCGCCCAAAAGCTTCACGGGCGAGGATATCGTAGAATTTCATTGTCACGGCGGCGAAAGCGTTGCGCGCGGGATCTTGAAGCGCACCTTTGCCTTAGGCGCGAAAAGTGCGGGGAAAGGCGAATTTACCCGTCGCGCGTTTTTAAACGGAAAGCTTTCCTTGGCGGCGACCGAAGGTCTTGCGGATATGATCAACGGCGATTCGGAGGCGGAGGTCAAGGCGGGCTATCTGCTGTATAGCGAAAAGCTCACCGAACGGGTCACGGCGATACAAGCCGAACTCAAAACCCTGCTTGCGGGAATCGACGCGTCAGTGGATTATCCCGAAGAGGATATCGAAGAGCAGCATATCGACGAGCTGGAAATTGCGCTGAAAGGCGTTTCCGCGCGGCTTGGCGAGCTTGTCGGCGGCTATCGCACGGGTAAAAAAATCAAATCGGGCGTGACCGTGGCGATCTGCGGCAAGCCGAATACGGGCAAAAGCTCGCTGTTAAATAGGCTGTTAGGCTACGATAAAGCCATCGTTTCGGATATCGCGGGCACGACTCGCGACGCCGTGGAAGGCACGATCGAAATCAAAGGGCGAAAGTTTAATCTTTACGATACGGCGGGCGTTCGGGAAAGTGGCGACGAAATCGAGAATATCGGTATCAAGCGCGCGGAATCCATTATTAAATCAGCCGACCTCGCGATTTTCGTAACCGATTTTATAAGCGGAGCGGACGAAGAGGACGTTCGGGTTCTTGAAATGATAAAAGAAAAGCCACTTATCAAAATTATCAACAAAGCGGATTTATCGTGCGACGACACGCCGACGGACGCGGACGCGCATACCTCTGCCGTTACGGGCGAGGGGATAGAAAAGCTCAAAGAGCTAATGTATGAAAAGAGCTTCGGCTCGCAGAGCGAGGACGCGGCGTTTTTAATCGAAGAACGGCATTTCGAAGCTTTGACGCGGGCTAAAAAAAGTGTGGATAAAGCGATTTTCGCTTGTAAAGTTCAGCCGCTCGATATTATCGGGATCGACGTAAAAGAAACTTGGGACGCGCTCGGCGAGATTACGGGCGAAACGGCAACGGAAGCGATTATCGAGGAGATATTCTCCAAATTCTGCGTAGGGAAATAAAATCAAAAAAGATAAGGGAAGAAAGAAAATCGGGGAAAAGTATGGTAAATTTAGATTTATACAGGGTATTTTATACGGTGGCAAAATGTGGCAGCTTAACGCGTGCGGCAGAGGAATTATATATTTCTCAGCCCGCCGTTTCACAATCGATTAAGCAGCTTGAAAATCAACTCGGCGTTTCGCTGTTTAACCGCACTCATCGCGGTATGGAGCTTTCCGCAAGAGGGGGAAAGCCTATTTTTGCAAAAGTAGAGCAAGCGCTCGAGCTTTTGGGCGAGGCGGAAGATTTGCTCACCGAAATCAACACGTCCGCGACGGGCGCAATCCGTATCGGGGCTTCGGAAGCGATTTTCGAATATTTCCTCTCGGAAAAGATCGTGGAGTTTCACGAAAAGTTTCCCGCCGTCAAGATCGAGCTTTCCACGGGCGTAACGCCCAAAACGGTGGAAGAGCTGAAAGCCCGCCAATGCGACGTGGCGTTCGTGAATTTGCCGATCGAATCGGATAGCGAGCTCAAACTCTACGGCAATTGTATGCGCCTTACGGATATCTTCGTCGTGGGCGAAAAGTTCGTTGAGTTAACGCATAACGTAATGCCGCTTACGAAGCTGAAAAATTATCCGCTCATCACGCTGGATTCCAACACGGTGGCGCGGCGCTCCTTCGATAATTTTTGCAAATCCCTCGGCATCGAGCTTGCGCCCGCCGTCGAGGTGGGGAGCTGGGATATGCTCAAACGCCTTGTTTCAAGCGGTATGGGTATCGGCGTAATTCCCCGCGAATACGTCTTGCAAAATCTCGAAGAAAAGACCCTTTATCAGCTCACGACCGACCCCGTACTTCCCGTCCGTTCGGTGGGAATGTTACTTCCCAAGCACGGAACGATGACCTACGCGCTTCGTTGCTTTTTATCCCTCTTCAACATTCGTTTATAATATTAAGGAACACGATTTATGGCAAAACCCAACCAACTTTTAAGAAATTTTTGTATTATCGCGCATATCGATCACGGAAAAAGCACGCTTGCCGACCGTTTGATAGAACGCACGGGGCAGGTTTCCAAGCGCGATATGGAAGAGCAGCTGCTCGACAGTATGGATATCGAACGCGAACGCGGGATCACGATCAAGCTCACGCCCGTGCGTATGTACTATACGGCGAAAGACGGACAAGAATACGAGTTTAATTTGATCGACACCCCGGGTCACGTTGACTTCACCTACGAGGTCAGCCGTTCGCTCGCGGCGTGCGAGGGGGCGATCTTAGTCGTCGACGCTACGCAGGGCGTAGAAGCGCAAACGCTTGCCAACGTGTATCTCGCCATCGAAAACAACCTTGAAATTCTTCCCGTGATCAATAAGATCGATTTGCCGAGCGCAAGAATAGAGGAAGTCAAAAAGGAGATCGAAGAGGTGATCGGGCTCGACGCGGAAGGCGTGCCTTGCGTTTCGGCGAAAGAGGGAACGAATATCGGCGATCTTCTCGAAGCGATCACGCAGTATTTCCCCGCGCCCGAGGGCGACGCGGAACAACCTTTAAAAGCGCTTATTTTCGATAGCTACTACGATAACTATAAGGGAGTGATTTTGTTCGTCCGCTTGATGGACGGCACGGTGAAGGTTGGAGATAAGATTAAAACCTTTCTTTCCGACACCGTGTACGACGTTACCGAAGTTGGCGCGTTTGCCCCCGGGCTCTTTCCGAAAGAAAAGCTTTCGGCGGGGGAGGTCGGTTATATCGCGGCTTCTATCAAATCCATTCAAGACGTGGCGGTGGGCGACACGGTAACCTCCGCAACCCGACCCGCGCCCGCTCCCTTGCCCGGATATAAAAAGGTCCAGCCCGTCGTGTTCTGCGGTATTTATCCGCTTGACGGCAGTAAATTCAACGATTTAAAAGAAGCGATACTCAAATTGCAGCTCAACGACGCGGCGCTTATTTTCGAGCCTGATAATTCCGTTGCGCTCGGCTTCGGCTTCCGTTGCGGGTTCTTGGGGCTTTTGCATATGGAGATCATTCAAGAGCGTATCGAACGGGAGTTTAACCTCGATATCATCACGACCGCGCCTTCGGTAAGCTACCTCGTGCACAAGACGAACGGCGAAGAATTTTTCGTCGATAATCCCTCGCATTTGCCCGAGCCTTCGGATATCGAATATATGGAAGAGCCTATCGTCAAAGCGGATATTTTCACGCCTCCCGATTATATGGGCGCGATTATGGACCTTTGTAAGGAAAAGCGCGGGATCTTTAAAAATATGACCTACCTTGACGAGCGCAGGGTCAAGCTGGAATACACTCTGCCCTTAAACGAAATCGTCTACGACTTTTTCGATAGCTTAAAATCGAGAACGAAGGGCTACGCGAGCTTCGATTACGAGCTGGCTGGCTATCAACGCTCCAAGCTCGTGCGCCTTGATATTTTATTAAACGGCGATATTTGCGACGCGCTTTCCATTATCGTTTTTGAGGATAGAGCCTACGAACGGGGCAGAACGCTTTGCGAAAACTTAAAAGAGGCGATTCCCCGTCAGCTTTTCGAAATCCCCGTGCAAGCGGCGGTCGGCGGGAAAATTATCGCCCGCGAAACGGTCAAAGCGGTGAGAAAAGACGTTTTGGCAAAATGCTACGGCGGCGACATTACGCGCAAGAGAAAGCTTCTTGAAAAACAAAAAGAAGGCAAAAAGCGTATGCGGCAGGTGGGTAGCGTAGAAGTTCCGTCCGAAGTGTTTATGGAAATTTTAAAGACGAATAAGGATTAAAAGGAGTCAAAAAAATGGCGGGTATTTACATTCACGTACCCTTTTGCAGGCACAAGTGTTCGTATTGCGATTTCGTATCTTTTCCCGATAAGGTAGACTATGCGGAAGCGTATATGGCGTGTCTTTATAAGGAACTTAAAATGCGCGGCGAGGAACTCAAAGATCGCACGTTCGACACCGTGTATTTCGGGGGCGGAACGCCTTCTTATATTCCGCCGAAGCTTATTCTCGGCGCGATGAACCAGATTAAAAAATGCTTCAAGCTTTCCGACGATGCGGAAATTACGCTCGAACTCAACCCCGGCACGATCGGCGAAGGCAAGGTAAAAACTTATCTGGAAGCGGGAATCAACCGTTTTTCGATCGGGCTTCAAACGGCGATCGACGAGCAGCTTGAAGACTTAGGGCGTATCCATAACGCCCGCGACTACGTGTACGCGACCAAGCTTTTAAGCGGACAAAATTTCAGCACCGACGTTATGCTCGGGCTGAAAAACCAAACGAAAGAGGACGTTAGAAAAACGATCGAGCTCGCGCACGCTTGCGGATCAAAACATATTTCTATGTACGCGCTCACCGTCGAGGACGGCACGCCGATCTACACCGACTACTTAAACGGCGAACTGCCCGATTCCGACGAAGTTGCGGAGCTGTATGAATACGGCTGTAAGCTTTTAAAAGAAAAGGGCTACGAGCGCTACGAAATTTCCAATTTCTCGATACCTGGGTATGAGAGCAAGCACAATTTGAACTACTGGAAGCGCGGCGAATATATCGGCTTCGGCGTTTCGGCGAGCTCGTTTATGCAGGGTAGCCGCTTCACGAACACCTTTCAGCTCGACGAATATATGAAATGCGTAATTTCGGGCTTTTATCCCGCGATCACCTGCGAAAAGGTCGGCGAATCGGAGGCGAAATTCGAGTTTATTATGCTGGGGCTTCGCACGAAATACGGCGTTTCGCTTAAAGAATATAAGCAAAAATTTAGCAACGAAATGGCGGAGGATTTCCCCAAAGCGCTTCGCGAAAGCTTGAAATATCTCGAACTCGACGGCGATAGAATTCGTATCAAAGACGAATTTTTATACGTTCAAAACAGCATTTTAATGCCGTTTATGGACGAGCTCCCCGCCGAAGAATCGGAAACGAAAACGGAGGAATAAAAAGTGAAAAATATCATTCTCGTCGGAATGCCGGGGGCGGGGAAAAGTACGCTCGGCGTCCTGCTTTCTAAAAAGATAGGCTACGGTTTTATCGATAGCGACAGCGTGATCGTAGCCCGTGAAGGAAAACTATTGAGCGAACTCATTGAAGAACTCGGGAACGAGGGCTTTTTGGATGTAGAAGCGAAAGTCAACAGCGCGATTTGTGCCAGCCGTTGCGTGATTTCCACGGGTGGAAGCGCGATTTATCGCGGCGACGCGATTGAAAAAATGAAACGAAACGGGATCGTTGTGTATTTAAAACTTTCCTATGAAGAAATTTGTCGTCGTTTGGGGGATTTGAAAACGCGCGGAGTCGTTTTAAAAGAAGGCTTTACCTTCCGTGATCTTTACGAAGAACGTGTGCCTTTATACGAAAAGTACGCAGACTACACCGTAGAGCTGGACGATTGCGCGATTGAGAAAAACGCCGAAAAAATTCGGGAGGTTATCGCGTGCGAACTGACGGATTGAAAATCGCCGTTTACGGCGCGGGAGCGATGGGTACGGTGCTCGGCGCGTTTTTGACGGAATCGGGCGTGAATACGCATTTGATCAGCCGTAACCGCGAGCATATCGCCGCGTTAAAAAGCGACGGGGCAACCGTTTTGTGCGTTGCGGACGATACGGAAAAGAAAATTCCCGTAACCGCGTTGTTTCCCGAGGAAATATCGGAAAAATACGACTTGATTTTTTTGATGACCAAACAGCGCGAAAATAAAAAGATCGCCGAGTTTTTGAAAAATTATCTTACCGACGGCGGGCTCGTGTGCACCACGCAAAACGGCTTGCCCGAAGAAGGGCTGTGCGAAATTTTAGGGAATGAGCGCGTGTACGGCGCGGCGGTTTCTTTCGGCGCGAGCTTTATAGGGCGGGGAAAAGTGAAACTTACCTCTGCGCTTTCCGCGATGTCGATGCAAGTGGGCGGGTATCGGAACGATAACGCAAAATTGCCTTTACTTGCCGAAGTTTTGCAAGGAATAAGCGCGGTTTGCGGGAATTCGCAATTTGTAAAAACGACGGAAAATCTCGCGGGGGCAAGGTGGAGCAAGCTTTGTATCAACGCCGCGTTTTCGGGGCTTTCCGTGGTTACGGGCTGTACCTTTGGCGAGCTTTCGAAAAGAAGAAAGTCCAAAAAAATTGCGCTCGGCATTATTCGCGAATGTCTTGCCGTTTCCAAAGTGCTCGGCGTGGTGGTCGAGCCTATGCAGGGGCACGATTTGGAAAAATTGTTAGGGCAAGGCGGACTTTTCCAAAGCTTGAAAGCGAAGATCGTTTTGCCGATTGCGATGAAAAAACACGCGCTTTTAAGATCGGGAATGTTAAACGACGTCGAAAACGGCAGAAAATGCGAGATCGATTTTATCAACGGCGTCGTGGCGTCCCTTGGCAAAAAAGCGGGCGTGCCCACGCCTTTGAACGAACGGGTCGTGGAGATCGTCCACGGCATCGAGAACGGACTCTACGAAATTTCCTATAAAAACCTCGATTTTTTCGCTTAAACCGTTGACTTAACGCATTTTGCGTGCTAAAATAATAACAAAAAAAGGAAGAATTACTTATGGATTTGAACAAATTAGCGGACGCGCTTATCCCCGACGAGAACGTAAAACCGCTTTCTTATTACGAAGAACGCTATCCCGAAAGAAGCCTTGAAAAGGGCGCGGAAGTCACCCGTTTAGCGCCCAGCCCTACGGGCTTTATGCATTTGGGGAATTTATACGTCGCGCTGGCGAATGAAAGAATCGCGCACCAAAGCGGCGGCGTGTTTTTCCTGCGTATCGAGGACACGGACGAGAAGAGAAAGGTGGAAGGCGCGGTGGAGGTGATCCATTCGTCGCTTAAATATTTCGGCGTTGAATTCGACGAAGGCGCGGACCTTTCGGGGAAATACGGACCTTATTATCAACGCCAACGCGCGGAAATCTATCACGCGTACGCCAAAGAGCTGATCAAAAAAGGCCTTGCGTATCCTTGCTTCTGCACGGAAGAGGATTTGGAAAAAACGCGCGAGTATCAAACGGAAAACAAGCTTTTACCAGGTTACTACGGCGAGTTTGCAAAGTGCCGCAATCTTTCCGAGGAGCAAATTTACGAAAATCTCAAAGCGGGTAAGCCCTACGTGATCCGTTTGAAATCGCAGGGCGACGTCGAGAAAAAATCTACCTTCCGCGACGCGATCAAAGGGGATATCACCGTCACCGAAAATAATCAAGACGTCGTGATTTTAAAATCCGACGGGATTCCCACCTATCATTTTGCGCACGCGATCGACGATCATTTTATGCGCACCACGCTCGTTTTGCGCGGGGAAGAATGGCTTTCGTCGTTGCCTATTCATATCGAGCTTTTCAAAGTGCTCGGCTTTAAGCTTCCCAAATACGGGCATAACTGCTCAATTCAAAAAATCGACGGCGAAACCCGCCGTAAGCTTTCCAAACGCAAAGACCCCGAAGCTTCGCTTACCTTCTATCGTGAGGAAGGGTATCACAAGCTTGCCGTCAAAACGTATATGATGACGCTTTTGAACTCTAATTTCGAGGAATGGATGCTGAAATTCCCCGATAAGCCTTTGGACGAATTTAAATATTCTATCAATAAAATGGGGAAGAGCGGCGCGCTTTTCGATATTTTAAAGCTCAACGATATTTCCAAAACGGTAATGTCGAATCTGTCGGCGGAGGAAACGTACGATTTCCTCAAAGACTGGGCGAACGACTACGGAACGGACGAGCAGAAAGGGTACTTTGCCGATAGGGAATATATGCTGAAAGTCCTTACGCTTTGTATGGGTATCGGCGGCAAAAAGAGAAGAAAGGACTTCGTCTGTGCAAAACAAGCGGTGGAAACGATCTCCTATTTCTTCGACGAATCGTTCGCGCCCGATTGCGCCTACCGTTTCGATAACGCGGTCGTGAAAAAGATATTGTCTGATTTCAAAGCTTCGTATTCGTATGCGGACGATTGCTCGGCTTGGTTCGATAAAGTGAAGGCGGTCGCCGCCGAAAGCGGATTCGCAACGGATATGAAGGCGTATAAAGCCAACTCCGAAAATTATCCCGGGAACGTATCCGACGCGGCGGAGATGCTGCGAATCGCGACGACGGGGCTTTCGAATACGCCCGATCTTTGGACGATTATGCAGATCCTCGGCGAAGAAAGAACGCTTGCAAGACTGGAAAAAGCCGTTTCGGCGTTATAAATTGTCCGTAAAGAAAAATCCCTCGATTCCAAAAAGAATCGGGGGATAAATTTTTTTGATCTTTTACGGTAATTCGGACAAATTCTTGCACAATCTTCCGTTTTGCAGTTGTTCTTTCGTGACGGAAGAGTTTACGTCGGGATAGATTTGCGTAGATAAATATTTCCTGCTGTATCCGAATTGTCCGCCTACGTTTGTCGCTTCGAAATCGCTGACGATCTGATATCCGCATTTCGGACAAGAAATTTTTCTTTTTCCGTTTAAACGTTTTGCGTTGAATCCGTTTTGTTTTACGTTATATTCGTTATATCCCGTTTTGGTCACGGTGTAATCGGTTTTAACGAAAGTAGAATACACTTCGTGTTCGTCGATCGTACGGGTGAGCGGACCGTTGCAAAATTCGCAGATGTTGAATTTTTTATCGAATTCTTCCTGTTCTTTTTTGCGCTTCATTTCGTTCTCGGCTTGCCGTTTTTGTTCTTGCTGTACGCGCAAAAATTCTTCTTTTGCTCGCGCTCTCGCCGTTTCCCATTCCGCTTTTTGTTTTTTGCGTTTGAAGTTTCGGAAAAGTATTCCCGCCACGATGCTTGCGGCTACCGCGACCACGAGGGTAACGATCAACCGAATCAATAGCTTGTCCGTGTTTTCTTCTACGAATTCAATACCGCTGATAAGAGCCGTTGCTACCACGGAAGCGACGACCGCAAAGACGATTAACTCTAAAAATAAAGAAACGATCAAAGAGCTTTTAACGGGTTTGAAAGGGGGATAAGAAAATTCTTCTTCCGTTTGAGGCGTTTGTTGCGTACTCATATTTTTCTCCTAAGCAGATTATTTTTCTTCGGATAAAAGCTCTTTCATCGCGTACACGCCCGCGCCTTTTCCGTTTAAAAACTTCGCCGCGCGGATCGCGCCCGCCGCAAATACGCGCTTAGAGCGCGCGCTGTGCGAGATCGTGATAATTTCGTCCTCGCCCGCAAATATAACCTCGTGTTCGCCGACGATCGTACCGCCGCGCACCGCGTGGATTCCGATTTCCGACTTTTCGCGTGCGCCGACGATCCCTTCTCTGCCGTTCACGAATTTCTTTTTACCGTCGAACGCTTCGTTGACCGTTTCCGCAAGCATAAGAGCCGTGCCCGAAGGGGCGTCTTTTTTTAAATTATGATGCTTTTCGATAATTTCCACGTCGAACGCTTCGCCCAAAACCTCTGCCGCCGCTTTGCAAAGCGCTTGCATAAGGTTCACGCCCAAAGAAAGGTTGGCGGTTTTAAAGATTGCCGTCGTTTTTGCGTATTCTTCGATCAAAGCAAGATCGGCAGGGGAGAAGCCCGTCGAGGCGAGCACGATTCCCAGCCCGTTATTTTTTGCGTATTCCAATCTTTCCGAAAGGTTTTGCGAAGAGGAAAAGTCGATAATAACGTCGGCTTCTTCTTTGATATCCGCAAACGAAGTATACACGGGTATGCCGATTTCGCGCGGATAAAGATCTACGCCGCAAACGGCTTTCGCTTCCAAATCGCCATCCAAAAGGGAGAGCACGTTGCCGCCCATTTTACCGCACGCGCCGCAAAGAATAATTCTCGTCATACTTTTATCTCCAAGCCGTAATTTTTCATCGCCGTAACGAGCTTTTCGCGGTTTTGCGGTTCGAGCTTCGTCAAAGGCGCGCGAGGCGTACCCGCGTTAAACCCAACGAGGTTCATCGCTTCCTTCACGGGGATAGGATTGACTTCTATAAAGCAAGCGTTTGCAAGGGGCAAAAGCTTATCGTTGAGCGCAATCGCCTCGTCTATTTTGCCTTCGTGCACGAGCGCGCAAAGCTTTTTCACGTCTGCGGGAACGATATTCGACAAAACGGAAATCACGCCCGCGCCGCCGCACGCGAGGATAGGCAAATTAAGCGCGTCCTCACCTGAATATACGTCGCATTTTTCGCGGACCAAACGGAAAGTTTCCATCGTTTTGCTCATATTTCCGCCCGCGTCCTTAATGCCCGCGATATTGGGAATTTCGGCGATTTTCGCCATCGTTGCAGGCTGAATTTCCACGCCCGTCCGACCGGGCACGTTATAGGCGATCACGGGAATGGATACCGCTTGGCAGATCGCTTTATAATATTCCACGAGCCCGTTTTGCGTACATTTATTATAATAAGGGGTAACGGCGAGCAAGCCGTCCGCGCCGTAGCTTTCCGCTTTTTTCGCGGTCATCACTGCGTCGGCGGTGTTGTTGCTTCCGCAACCGAAAATGACTTTCGATCTGCCCGCAACTTTTTTAACGGCGTATTCCATCAAAATATGCTCTTCCTCAAAAGACATCGTGGAGGGTTCGCCCGTCGTACCGAGAAATACGATCGCGTCCGTGCCGCCTTGAATTTGGTGCTCGATAAGCTCTCCGAGCGCGTCGTAATTCACGCCGTTTTCGTCAAAAGGAGTGATTAACGCCGTCGCGCTACCTTTAAAAAATCCTTTCATAATTTTAATATATTCTCCTTATCCTATTTTTCGTGACAGGATTAAAAATCAATCAAAATATCCTTTTGCCGCAAGCAGTTCCGCAAGCAACACCGCGCCGCCTGCCGCGCCGCGAAGGGTATTGTGCGAAAGCCCGATAAATTTATAATCGAAAAGGGTATCTTCGCGAAGTCTGCCCACCGTCACGCTCATACCGTTGCCTTCCATTCTGTCAAGCTTTGCTTGCGGGCGGTTATCTTCTTCAAAATATTTGATAAATTGCGCGGGCGCGGAGGGGAGGGAGAGCTCTTGCGGCGCTCCTTTAAAATCTGCCCAAGCTTGAAGGATTTCCTCCTTAGAGGGCTTATTTTCGAAGGATACGAACACCGCCGCGGTATGCCCGTCGGAAACGGGTACGCGCAAGCATTGCGCCGTAATCACGGGAGAATCCGCCAAAACGATCTCGCCATCCTTCACTTCGCCCCAAATTTTTAAAGGCTCTTTTTCGCTCTTTTCCTCTTCGCCGCCGATATAGGGAATCACGTTGTCGAGGATCTCGGGCATCGTGTCGAAGGTTTTGCCCGCGCCCGAAATTGCCTGATAGGTGCAAACCGCCGCTTGCTTAATCCCGAATTTCTTCAAGGGGTGGAGAAGGGGCACGTAGGATTGCAAAGAGCAGTTGGATTTTACGGCGATAAAGCCGCGCTTCGTGCCGAGCCGCTTTCTTTGCGCCTCGATCACTTGGATATGCCCGTCGTTAATTTCGGGAATTACCATCGGAACGTCCGCCGTGAAACGGTGCGCGGAGTTATTCGAAACGACGGGAACTTCCATTTTCGCGTACGTTTCTTCGAGCGCGCGAATTTTCGCTTTGTCCATATTCACCGCGCAGAAAACGAAATCTACCGCCGCCGCGATAGCTTCTTTATCTCCTTCCGCGTCGAGAATTTTCATTTCGCGGTATTTTTCGGGAATAGGGGTTTTGAACGCCCATTTATCGCCGACGGCTTCCGCGTAAGTTTTTCCCGCGGACCGCGCGGACGCCGCCAAAGCGACCACGTTGAATTGAGGGTGCTTTTCGAGCAAAAGCATAAATCTTTGCCCGACCATACCGGTTGCGCCGATAACGCCTACCTTATAAGTTTTCATATCGTAAAACTCCTTAAAAAATTTTTTCTAAAATAAAAGACGGCGAGCCACCGTCTTGCTAATAAGCCTTTGCGTTCCACCGAACTTCGGTTCTCGTAAATAGCTCAACACAGACGGTGTCAGTCATACGGGTGTTCTCCCGTATGCCCAGCGCGGACGGAATGTTTCGCGCTTCGGCGGAGATACCCTTTCCCCGAACAAGGCGTAAGCAAAATCATTCCTTATTTCGCGCCTTCGAAGGGTACTGATGTTCGTCCGCTCCTCTATTTAACGAATTTATTTTAGCATATTCGAGATAAAAAGTCAAAGATTTTTCACAACTTGCAAATTTTATTTAAAATTTTTTCGAAATTTCCTTGAAATTATCGTAAATTTGTAGTAAAATAGAAGAGATAAAAAATTTGGAAAGGGAAATTACGCCCTTTTTAGGAAAATTTTGGAGTTAGAAAATGGCGCAACAAAAGAAAGGGTTTATCACCCGTATGCTCGAAGGCAAGGAAAAAAGCGAGGAATACGCAAGAAGTACTTTGCCTACCAATCGCTGGCAGTTGTTCTGGGACGTGTTCAAGGGCAACTTCGGCAAAATCGTAAAAATCAATCTGTTGACTTTATTGTTCTTTATTCCGCTTATCGCGATTATCGTGATTCGAATTATGATCGGCGAAAGCAACGGGATCATTTATCCCTTCGGGGCGAATCTTGCGGTGGGATATCCCGCCGCGCCCGCTCTGCAAGGGCTTGCGGAAATGCTTACCCTTCAAAGCGATTTATTCGCGTATATTGCGATCGTGATTTCTATGTTTATCGCCGCGGTCGGGCTTTCGGGCGGTATGTACGTCGTACGCAATATGATCTGGACGGAAGGCGTGTTCGTCGCGAACGATTTTTGGCGCGGCGTAAAACTCAATTATAAAAACGCGTTGCAAGCGAGCTTGTTCTTTACGCTTATTTTAACGCTTTGTATGACGCTCGTCAATTTCTCGGAATTTTCGCTTTCAATTTCGGATACGAGTACGGCGCAGGAGGTTTGGTTTAAAATTTCCGAAGCGTTCAGCTACGTTCTCGTGGTGGTCGCGGGGTTAATGACCCTTTGGATGATCGCGCTCGGCGTCAATTACGAGCAGAAATTTTTCGTGCTTTTGAAAAATTCCTTCTTAATTATGCTCGGCACGTTGCCGCAGACGATCTTCTTCGGCGCGATTGCTTTGTTGCCGTTAATCTTATTCCTGTTGGGCGGCTCGTTCTTTATGATGCTCGCCATCGTATTTTTGATTTTGTTCAGCTTTTCCTTCCTGCTTCTCGTTTGGTTGGATTTTGCGCAATGGGTGTTCGATAAATATATCAACCCGAAGATCGAAGGCGCGAGAGTGGGCAGAGGTATTTACAACAAAGACGGTTCGTCCTCGCTCGACGGCGAAAGCGCGGCGGCGATCGAATATCAACGTGCGATCCTTGCGACGGGCAGATCTCGCCTCGTCGCCCGCCCGATCAAGCCGATCGACGACGATTTGCAAATATACGATCTTCCCACTTCTTTCACCCGCGAGGATTTAAAGCGTCTGCGCGAAAGCAAGCAAAATATCGCGGAGGATACCGAAGCGTATGCGGAAGAGCATAAGAACGACTTGAAATACGTTGAATATAACAAGATATTCGACGAGCGTGAAAAAGCCCTTCAAGAAGAGGACGCAAAGGGGAAGCGTAAAAAACGCAAGCCACCCAAAATGCTTGGAGAATAATTTTTTAACCCGCCGCACGGCGGAAAGGAGCCGTATGGAGAGAAAGAACGCCTACGCGAATCTTGCCAAATGGTTTGAATATCTCAACGACGACTGCGACTATGAAAACTGGTCGCAGTATTTAGTTGCGGGGCTGAAAGCCTATCCGCTTACCGCAGGGCTGGATATCGGTTGTGGGGGCGGGTGGTTTACGCGCGCGTTCGAGCGGGCGGGCTACCGAATGACGGGGCTGGATATTTCCCCCGAAATGCTTGGCTTTGCCGAGGAACAAGCCCGTAAAGAAGGGGTGAGAAGCGCGTATCTTTTAGGAGATATCGTAAAGACTAAGCTACCCAAACGGTTTGATTTTGCCTCTGCCGTAAACGATTGCGTAAATTATATTCCCAAAGAAAAATTACGTTCGGCGTTTAAAAACGTTCATTCTGCGTTAAATAAAAACGGGATATTCGTGTTTGACATCAGCTCCGAACGAAAATTTCGCGAAAAGATTGCAGATACTGTTTGCGTTGACGATCGCGACGAAGTTACCTATTTATGCTTTAATCACGCGGAAAACGACCGTGCGACGCTCGACGTAACGCTGTTTATAAAAAACGTCGACGGCTCGTACGACCGCCGCGACGAACGGCATTTGCAATATATATATAAGGAAGAAGAAATCGTCGCCGCGCTTGAAAACGGCGGATTCAAACTGTTGAAGGCGGAAGGGCATTTAGGGGAAGAAAAAGAAAAAAGCGACCGAATCTGTTTTTGGGCGCAGAAGATTTGAGGATAAACTATGAAAAATACTTTGCGCTGTCTCGTTTTTGACGATCAAGTTTCGTTGACTATGATCGATACGACGGAGCTTGTTCGGCAAGCGGTAAAACTACATAACCTTTCCCGTCCTGCGGCGATAACGCTCGGAAAAACGCTTTCGGCGGTCGCGTTTATGAGCGCGTCGCTCAAAGAAGCTACGGGGCAGGTTTCCGCGTCCTTAAAAGGGGACGGGTTAGGCGGCGCGATAGGCGTTTCGGGCGATTTTGCCCTACATATCCGCGGCTATATCGACGAGCCGAGCGTAGAGGTTGAAGAACGCGCCGTTTTGGGTGAAAACGGGTCGTTAACCGTCGTTCGCGACGACGGCTATTCCCGTCCTTTCGTCGGCTCTTGCGGGTTTGCCGAAGGGGGCGTAGACGGTATTTTCGAGGAATATTATCGCATCAGCGAACAGCTTCCAACCTATTTTGGCTCGCGTATCCGTTTCGACGAATCGGGGCAAGTGGCGTTTGCGGGGATTACCGTGTTGCAGCCGCTTCCGTTTGCCGATCCCGCGACTCTCGACCGCTTGCCGAAAGGCGAAGAGCTTGGCGCGATTACCGAAGAAATGCAAAAAAAAGGAATTCTGCAAACGGCGCGGGAATATTTCGCCGTGGAAGAATCGCGAGTCGAATGGAAAACGGCGGTTTATCAATGCCATTGTTCGCGGGCGTATCTCGCGGAGGTTTTATCCTCGCTCGGCGAAGCGCAGATGCGGCAGATCGTTAAAGAAGACGGCGCGGTGAAGGCGCATTGTCACTACTGTAACACGGATTATTTATTCGGCGAAGAAGATATAGAAAAGATTTTTCCGCATAAAGGTTAGGCGGAACGAGGCAGAAAATGGGCAAAAAGGTTCAAAAAATAGATTTTAGCTACGACCGTTTGGGGCGTATGGCGGATAAATATTATAACGAGGGGAACTATATTTCCGCTCTCCGTTTTGCGTATAAACAATATTCTGAGTACGGCGGCGACGGGGACGTATATACTCGACTTGCCGATATCTACGAAAATATGGGACTTCATTCCTCCGCCGTCAATTACTGGTATAAATTTCTCGACGATTGCGAAGTGGACGATCTGCCCGATATCTACGAAGGTCTTGCCGTCAATTATCTGAATATGGGCAACGAAAGTCAATCGGCGTATTATTATAATCAGCTTATCAGCGTGGACGATACTTTGCCCGAAGAAACCAAATACGAGATTGCAGAAACCTTTTCATCCAAGAAAAAAGACCGTTTTCGCTTCGTTTATCCGCCCGAAAAAGCCGATTATTCCAAAGAGCTTGAAAGAGGCTCAATCGCTTTAAAAAACGGCGACCCCGACCGCGCGATCGAGCTTTTAGGGAAGGTTGCGAAAGGATCTAAGGAATATCACCGCGCAAAGGAGATGGAAGCGATCGCGTATTTGCTGTCCGAACGGGCGAAAACCGCCGAAAAGATCTGTTTGGATATTTTAGCGGACAACCCCAACAGCGTGCAAGCGCTGTCCACGCTTGCGGCGGCGTATTTGGAACAGGACAGAATAGAGGAAAGCCGTGCGCTCGCCGTTAAGCTTGCCGCCGAAAAGCAGGAAAGCTCCGACGAGATTTATAAAGTCGCCACGGTGTGCTGTGAAAACGGCTTACACGAAGAAGCGTATTTAAAATTTCTCGAATTGGAAAACGAAATGCCTTACGACGGGCGAATGTTGTATTTTAGGGCAGTCGCGGCGGTGAAAAGCGGACGAATTAAGGAAGCAATCGCCGATTTCGACCGTCTTTGCACGATCTATCCCGACGCGTTCGTCGCGGCGTATTATTTGGATGCGTTGCGCGAATGGAAGGAGAGCGAGCCGTTGCCCGAGCTAACCTATTTTTATCGCGTGCCGATGGAGGAGAGAGAACGGCGGGGGCAGGTGCTTGCGCAGATCGCAAAAATGAGCAAAGAAGAAGCGGAGCTGTTCGGCGAAATCGCGCAAAACGAAGGGTTTTTCCGTTGGTGCTTCGACGAAATGGACGGAGCGGATCAAGAATTGCAATATTCGGCGCTCGCCATCGCGGTGCACGCTTCCGCTATGGGATTTATTCGCGAAGCGCTTTTGGATAGCGAGGTTTCCGACGTGTTGAAAATCGAAACGCTCAGAATGCTGTTGGAACGCAACGAACCCGCCTCGGTCGGAGCGGTGCTTTGCAATATCTATCGTAAGCTCCATCTTTTAAAAATCGATATCGGGCGCAAAAAGCGCAGAGTTTTTATCGAAGGCTACGCGTATATCGCCTCGAAATTTATCGTTATCAGCGACGGATATGCAAGAAAAATCAAGAATACGGCGGAAAAATTATATCGCGCGGTGGAAACGAACGAGCAATTCGATCTTCTGCAAAACGGCGACGATATCGCTTGCGCGATCTACCTTTTAAGCGGGCTGAAAGAGCTCGGTAAAGACGTAGAGCAAGTGTCTGCGGTGTTTGAGGCGAACGCGGCAAAAGTACGCGTTTTGCTGACTTCTTGCGCGAGCTTGGAATATGCGGAAAACAGGGATAAGAGAGAGGAGAAAGGCTATGAAACTCATTGATTTCGACGGATTATTCGACGAAAAACTCGCGAAATATATCGAAGAAAATAAAGAAAAACACACCGAAAAACAATGGGAAGAAATTATCCCCAGATTATATAAAAAATTCGGCGACACGTTCGTTGCGAAGATCAAATGCACGCCCAAGGAATACTACGCGAAAATGACGGAAGCCGAGTTGGCGGAAACGCTTGCGGAGCACCTTGCAAAGGAAGTGCCCGTGCCTGAATTTTTATGCGCGGAAATTGAAAGTCGCGATTCCGTCGCCGCCTTGTTGCCGCTTTTAAAAAGTCAAGACGAAGCGACCGTTTCCTACGCGATCAACCTAATCGCGGACGATGCGCGAGCGTTTGAAGCGTATTTTGAAATTTTGAAAGAAAACCGTTTGAGCGAGGATATCCAAAACGACGCGGTGGAGATTTTCAAGCTCCACGCCGACGAAGTGAAAGAGAAGGTATTTTCCCTTTATAAAGAAGGCTATTCCAAAGAATATTGTTTGGAGATTCTCTCGCGCGTGAAGGCGCGCGACGAACGCGTATACGAGCTGTTGCTCTCCGCGTTTTTGTCGGCGGGAGAGAAGCTGCCTATGCGTTCGAGCTATCTTGCCGCCTACGGCGACGAGCGGGCGTTGCCGCATTTACTCGAACGTATCGAAGATACCACGATCGGCTTCGTCGAGTTTCAGGAGCTAAAATACGCGATCGAGGCGCTCGGCGGCGAATACGACGAGCCGAGGGATTTTACCGAGGATAAGGACTATCTTGCCGTAGAAGCGGCTGGAAGCGGGATCGGCAAATCGTCCGAGGACGGACTTCCGCAAAGCTGATAAACAATAATTTTCATAAATTGCTTACTCTTCGCATATAGTAAACCGTGAGGTTTTTATGCGGAGATTTTTTTCGCTCGCAAACACGCAACGAATACCACGAAGGGAGGTCGCGATGGAAAATTATAGCGTCTACGAAGATATTGCGAGCCGTACGAACGGCGATATTTACATAGGAGTGGTCGGCCCCGTACGCACGGGTAAATCCACCTTTATTAAGCGTTTTATGGAAAAAATGGTGATCCCGTCCGCAGAGCCTGCGCAACGGGCGGTGATGACGGACGAATTGCCTCAGTCGGCGGCAGGGCGTACCGTAATGACCACCGAGCCGAAATTCGTGCCCGCAAAAGCGGCGAAAATAGCCGTGGCAAAAGGTGCGGAAGCTTCGGTGCGGCTGGTGGATTGCGTTGGATTTTCCGTGGCGGGCGCAAGCGGCTTTGAGGAAGACGGCGCGCCTCGGCTCGTAAAAACCGCTTGGAGCGAAGAACCTATTTCCTTCGAGGAAGCGGCGACGATCGGCACGGAAAAGGTGATCAGGGAACATTCAACGATCGGCGTGCTCGTAACGACGGACGGCAGCGTAACGGATATCCCGCGGGAAAACTATCTTTCCGCCGAGGAAAGGTCGGTGAACGCCCTCAAAGAGATCGATAAACCGTTCGTGATCTTATTGAATTGCCGTCAGCCCGAAGCGCAGGAAACGCTTCGAAGCTCTTTGGAGGAAAAATACGACGCCCCCGTGGTCGCGGTGAACGTGGAAACGATGGGCGAAGAGGAGATCGTCCGTATTCTTCAAAAAGCGCTTTTCGAATTCCCCGTATCCGAGATCGACGTTCGTATTCCCGACTGGATTCGCGCGCTTCCGGAAGAGAATCCCACGGTGGCGTATCTCACGGGCGAGCTGAAAAAAGCGGCTTCGAAAATCTTCAAAATGAAAGATTGCTTCGAGCTGGAAAACGTATTTGCGGAAGGGGATTTTTTGCCTCCCGACGGCGTGGAAATGGAGCTCGGACGGGGCAGGGCGGCAATCACCGTAAAAGCGAAAGAGGAGCTTTTTTATAAGGTGCTCAGCGAAGAATGCGGCGAATCGCTTGAAAACGATTTGAAGCTGATGCAATTCGTGAAAAGGCTTTCCGAATCCAACCGCCGTTACGAAAAGATCAAGGACGCGTTTGCCGCGGCGGAAGAAAAGGGCTACGGCGTGGTGCAACCCACGGGCGGAGAGCTCGATTTAGATAAACCGCAGCTCGTCCGTAAAAACGGCGGCTACGGCGTTCGTTTCAAAGCGGACGCGGCGAGCTATCATATTATTCGGGTCGGCGTGACGGGCGAGATCCAGTCTATCGTCGGCACGAAACAGCAGAGCGAAGCGTTTATAGAGGAAACCTTGCAAAACTATTCCGAAGACAGAGAAAAGGTTTGGCGGACGAATATTTTCGGAAAGAGTCTTTACGAATTGATGCAAGACGAATTTGCGAAAAAAGCACAGGGTATGCCGCCTGAAATCTGCAAAAAAATCAGGCGCGTGATCACCCGCGTAGTCAACGACGGAAAAGGCGGGATCTTTTGTATTCTCTTTTAAAAGATCGCCCGATAGAGGGATAAAACGCAAAAAACAGGGGAATACTCTTTGTAAATTCTTTTCAAGGAGTTGTTTATGGGAAAATCGGTAAAAGAGAAGAAAAATAAAATCCCCAAGATCACGGAAGCGGAATATGAGGAATATATTTCCTCGTTAAAAGGCGAATCCCCGCAACGACCCGCAGAGTCAACGCGAATCGGAGATAAAAAGTAAAGAAAAAAGTTGCGGCTCGAAAAATTCGGACTGCAACTTTTGTTTTTATAATTTTGCGCCTACCGTGTCTGCGTTCAACGAAAAAGCAAGCTTTTTTTGAAAAACCGCGCAAAAATCCTGAAAAATCCAAAAAAATTGCCCTATGGAAAAGATTTTTTTTAGTAAAACTCTTGACCCGAACGCAAAGTTGTGTTATAATAATGTCGTGGAAATGTATATCTTTGCTCTTTTAGAGCATAGATACGGCAAAAATCAACGGAAATTACGTTCGCAAAATTCAAAAAGCGAACGAAAACAGAGGTGTAATATGACGGAGAACGGTAACAAGACTCAAACGCAATCGACGGTTCAGCAAGGCGGCGTAGCGACGAAGATCGACGCGCTTTATAACTGGCTTTCCTTTGATTTGCAAGCGCTGAAAAAGGAGCTTTTAAACGAGCTTAAATATTCTTCGATGCAGTCGGGCGCGTTGTATAAAACGATGCAGGAGGAGGCGGCGAAGCAGACGAAGGACACCGCTTCGTCCGTTCAGTTGATGGTGCAAGAGCTTAAATACGGCTACAAACAGAATCAGTCCATTTACGATAGCCTTTCCGGTATTTTAAGCGACGAAGTGATCGCCAAGCTCGACACGACGGAAGGAAAGCTCGCTCTTTTGGAAGAGATCGACAAACAAATTTCCGAAATCAAAGGAAAGCTCGCTTCCTTCGACGCGCAAGCGTTGGTAGACGATATCCGCGAAAGCGTGATTGCGGGAATTCCTCAGGTAGAGGAAGTAGACTACGATAAGATCGGGGAAACGGTCGCGGAAAAAGCGGAAGCTTGCGCTTTGGAACATAGCCGTCAGGTACTCGAAGCGGTCGCGGCGATTCCCGTTGCGGAAAATATCGATTATTCGCGTATCGCGGAAGAAGTTAGCGACAAAGTTCTCGAAATGATGCAGGAAGTCGTCGCGAACGAAGAAAAGCCCGTTATGGCCGAAATTCCCGAAGTGGACTACGATAAAATTATTTACGGCGCGGCGGAAAAGGTAGTGGAATCCCTTCCCTATCCCGAAAAAGTCGATTATCGCCGTATCGACGATAATTTCAAGAAAGCGGCGGAAACCGTCAAGACCGAAGTGAATACCGACGAGATCGTGGAAAAGCTTCTCGCGGCGCTCGATATCAACGCGATTGCAGAGGCGGTTGCGGCTAAGATCGAAGTTCCTCAGGTAGAAGCGCCCGAAATCGATTACGATAAGCTTTCGGATATGATCGCGGCAAAGATTCCCGCACCCGCGTCCGTGGTAGCGGAATCCGCTCCCGTGGATTACGATAAGCTTGCGGAAATGGTTGTGGCAAAGCTTACGCCTTCCGAGGAATCCTGTGAAGTCGTGATCGACGAAGAAGGGGTTAAGGAGATCGCAAACGGCGTATCCGCGGCGCTCGATATCGATACGATCGCGGCGAAGGTGTCTGAAAAACTTTCCGTTTCCGAGTCCGAACCCGCTTCCTATGAGCTTTTGATGGCTGAGGACGACGTTGCGAAAATTGCTTCCCGCGTTGCGGAGCTCGTTCGCGAAGAACTCAAATGCGATGCGGTTTGCGTACCTTGCGAAAAGGCAGAGGAAGTCGCAGAGCAAGCGGAAGAACCCGTCGAAGAGGTAGCCGAAGTCGAGGAGATCGTGGAAGAGATCGTCGAAACGGTGGAAGAGCCAGTCGTCGCGGAAGAACCCGTCGAAGAAGTTCGCGAAGAAACCAAGGAAGAAATCGCGGTAGCGATCGCGGAAACCATCGGGGAAGATTCCTACGAAGAAGTCAACAATCAGCTCGTTGACGCGGAAACGGGGCTCGTGATCCGTTTGAAGAGAAGCTTTACCGCGAAAATGAAACAGAGCGAAAGCGACGTAAAGGAATACTACGGAAAAATTAAAAACGCGTTGACCTCTTATAAGAGAATCAATTCCAACGTAAGCTGGCACGGCGACAGATTCAACCTCGGCCGCGACACGATCGCAAAAATGAACATCTGCGGTAAAACGCTTTGCTTCTATCTCGATTTGAATCCCGAAGATCCCGAATTCAAAACGACGGTTTATCATCAGAAGAACGTCGGGTCGCAGAAGGCTTACGAAAGCACGCCGTTTATGGTAAAAGTCAAGAGCGAAGCGGCGGTGAAAAAAGCGTTGCGACTCGTAGACGCGCTCGCGCAGAGCAAGCAAGCGGTGAAGGACGAGAAATTCGAGGAAGTCGATTATAAGAAAGAATTTGCCTACGAAACCACGAAACAGCTTTTAAATCAAGGCTTGATCAAAATCACCAAGGAAAAGAAAGTAGAGTTGGATTTCTGATCCGCGGCATACATACGAATAATGCGTAAGAGGGCTGATGATTGAAATAATTTTCGGCTCTCTATTTTTGAGAAACGCAAAAGGCGGTGAAATTCCGCCAAGGGAGAATTTTATAAGTGAACGAAAATAAACAGGAAAAACGCCAAAGACAATCGCACGGCGAGCATTCTACGAAAGCGAAGCCTGCGCTCAAAATTCCCAAAAGAAGCTTAGGGAGCGGCACGGGTACTTCGATGAACGCGACGGTAAATCCAAAGAAAAACGCACGGACAAGCCGTAACGCAAAAAAAGCTTTCGACGAGTTTGCGGCGCTTGCGCCCAAGAAAACCGCGACGGAAAAACCCGTCCGCAATATCCGTAAGAAAAAGGCGGTTAAAATCCTTTTCCTCGGCGGCGTCGGGGAGATCGGGAAAAATATTACGGCGATCGAATACGGCAACGATATCGTGATTATCGACGCGGGAATGACCTTCCCCAACAACGAGGATATGCCGGGGATCGATTCCGTCGTACCCGACGTGACGTATCTGGCGCAGAATAAAGACAAGGTGCGGGGCGTTTTGCTCACGCACGGACACGAAGACCATATCGGCGGGCTTGCTTATTTGTTGAAAGAACTCAACCCTACCACGCCCGTGTTCGGAACGAAGCTCACGCTGATGCTTGCGGATAACAAATTGCAAGAGCACCATATTCAAAATATCGCGCAACGCGTCGTCGTGGCAGGAGAGAGGATTAAGCTCGGGGCATTTGAAGTTGAATTTATCAACGTGAACCATTCAATCTCGGGCGCGTGCGCGCTTGCGATCAGAACGCCTTACGGGCTGATTTATCACAGCGGGGATTTCAAGATCGACTTGACCCCCGTGGCGGGCGACGCGATCGATTTAAAGCGGATTGCCGAGCTTGGAAAAGAAGGCGTGCTTTTGTATATGGCGGAATCGACGAATATAGAAAGGCAAGGCTACACGATGAGCGAAACGGTCGTCGGAACGACGCTCGACCACCTTTTTTCCGAGAATATGAATCGTCGGCTGATTATTGCCACCTTTGCTTCCAACGTGCACAGATTGCAACAGATTATCGATCTTGCGGTTAAATACAGAAGAAAAGTCGCGCTTTCGGGGCGCAGTATGTTCAAGGTCGTGGAAGCGGCGGTGAAGATCGGCGAGCTTAAAATCCCCGAAGGGGTGTTGATCGATATCGAACAGACGAAAAACCTTTTCGACGGCGAGCTTTTGATCGTTTCTACGGGTACGCAAGGCGAGCCTATGAGCGCGCTTACTCGTATGGCGGCAGGGGAGTTCAATAAAGTTACGGTCGGCGAAAACGACACGATCATTATTTCCGCAACGCCGATCCCGGGCAACGAAAAAATGGTTTACCGCGTGATCAACAACCTTTATAAAAAGGGCGCGCGGGTAGTTTACGAAAGCCTTGAAAAAATTCACGTTTCGGGTCACGCTTGTCAGGAAGAACATAAGATTTTACACAATCTTTTAAAGCCTAAATTTTTCATTCCCGTGCACGGCGAATATCGGCATTTAAAACGCCACGCGCAGCTTGCCGAGTCGCTCGGTATGCCTTCGCAAAATATCTTGATCACGGAGATCGGAAACTGCGTGGAGCTTACCGATTCGAACATTCGGCTCGGCGAAAATATTCCCGCGGGCACGCGGCTCGTTGACGGCGAAGGAATCGAGGATTACGGCACGAGCGAAGTGATGAAGGACAGACTGAAAATGTCCTCGGAAGGCGCGATCACGGTCGCGATTGCCGTCACGGGCAACTACGTGATCAACGATCCCGTGGTGGAATCGCACGGCTTCACCTACGCGGGCCGTATCGGCACGGACGAGGAAATGAAATACGTGGTGCAAAAAGCCGTAGAAAGCTATAACTACGAAAACGGCAACAAACCCGAACTCGTGGCGTGCATCAAACGAGCCTTGAAAAATTATATTTTCAAAAGAACCAAGCAATCCCCGCTGATCGTGGTGGCGATTCTCGACGTATAACGGAATTTTACGAATGAAATACACGGCGTCCTTAGTACAACTTCATATCGACGAGCGAATCGCCGCATTGAGAGCGAACGCGTTGCGCCGTGAAATTCCCGTTGCCGACGACGAAACCTTGCAATATCTTTTATTGACGGTTACGGCTTTACAGCCGAAACGAATTTTGGAAATCGGCACGGCGGTCGGGCTTTCGGGCGCGGCGATGCTTCGCGCTTGTCCGCAGGCGAAGCTCACGACGATCGAGCTTGAAGAGGAGCGCTACGAAGAGGCGAAACGCAATTTTATAGACCTCGGCGTATCCGAACGCGTGACGGCGCATCTTGGCGACGCGGGCGAGATCCTTGCAATGATGGACGGCGAATTCGATTTCGTGTTTTTGGACGGACCGAAAGCGCAGTACGAAAAATATCTGTTCGATTTAAAGCGGCTTATGAAAAAGGGCGGAGTACTTTTTGCCGACGACGTGTTATTATACGGCTGGGTCAGCGGCGAAGAACCGACTCCGCAAAAACGCCGCTCGATCGTGGATAAGATTCGTTCTTATCTTCAAGCGGTCACGACGGATAAAGAGCTTTTGACCTCCGTTCTCGATATCGGCGACGGGGTCGCGATTTCCGTCTATTTGGGAGAGAAAAACGACTAAGGATAAAACGATAAAACGATGAAGGTGGAACTTTTAGCCCCTGCGGGGAACTATGAAAAATTGAAAACCGCGCTGTATTTCGGCGCGGACGCAGTTTACGTGGGCGGAAAAAATTTCTCCTTGCGTTCTTTTGCGGATAATTTCACGGCGGAAGAGCTTTCTTCTGCCGTTTCCCTTGCAAAATCCCAAGGCAAAAAAGTTTACGTCACGGCGAATATCTTCGCAAAAAACGCCGATTTCGGCGCGCTTTCGGAGTATCTTGTCTATTTGGAAAGTATCGGGGCGAACGCCGCGATTATCAGCGATCCCGGCGTTATCTATCTTGCCAAAAAGGTCGCGCCCAAGCTTGAATTGCATCTTTCCACGCAGGCGAACACGACCAACCGCTACGCCGTAAAGTTTTGGCAGGAACAAGGCGTTTCGCGTATCGTGCTCGCGCGGGAGCTTTCCATAAAAGAAATTTCCGAAATTCACGATTTCGCGCCTGAAATGGAGCTGGAAGCTTTCGTGCACGGCGCGATGTGTATTTCGTATAGCGGGAGATGCCTATTATCCGATTATCTCGACGGCAGGTCGTCTAATCGCGGCGCGTGCGTGCAGTCTTGCCGTTGGCGCTACGAAGTGCGCGCGCTCAACGCCACGAACGGAAAAAGCGAATGGCTACCGATCGAAGAGGACGAACGGGGTACGTTTATTTTCAACAGCAAAGATTTAAATATGCTCGCGCGGCTTCAAGAGCTTGAAAAAGCAGGCGTAAATTCCTTTAAAATCGAAGGGAGAATGAAGAGCGGATATTATCTCGCCACGGTAATCAACGCGTATAAAAGGGCGCTTCAAGGCGAAGATTTCGCGGTTTCGGAAGCCGAGCTTTTAAACGTCGCCCACCGCGATTATACGGAAGCCTACGCGTTTGGGAAAAATTCCGAAACGGTGAATTATTCGGATAGCCAGTCCAAGGGCGAATATACCTATATCGCCGACGTTAAAGGAAGCGAAAACGGTTATATATATGCGCAAATGCGCAACCGATTCAAAAAAGGCGACCTTCTCGAAGTACTTTCCCCGAGCGAGAATTTCGGAAAGACCTTCGTTGCGGAAACGATCTACGATTCGAGCGGCGAAAAAACGGAGGATGGTAAGCTCGTGTGCGAAACGTATAAAATCGCGTGCCCCTACGCGCTTTCCGAGGGCGATTATCTTCGCAGAAAAAATTGATTGTAAACGCTTAAAAATGGGAATGATATATTCGGAGGATATCAATGAAAAAAATCTTATTGATCGCAACGGGCGGCACGATCGCTTCGCGACAAGGTGAAAACGGCTTAAAGCCGGATATTTCCTCGGGCGGGCTCTTGGACTGCGTGCCCGAGATTCACGAATATTGCGAGGCGGATTCCGTGCAGATTTATAATATCGACAGCACGAATATCACGCCCGAGCATTGGATCAAGCTCGCGAGCGTTATTAAGGAAAATTATGAAAACTACGACGGGTTCGTGGTTTGCCACGGCACGGACACGATGGCGTATACGGCGGCAATGCTTTCGTATATGATCCAGCATTCCCCCAAACCCATCGTTTTGACGGGTTCGCAACAGCCTATCGACGAGGAAGATACCGACGGAAGGATCAACCTTCGCGACAGTTTTTTATACGCCGCTTCAAACGAAGCCGCGGACGTGACGATCGTCTTTCAAGGCAAAATTATCGCGGGCACGCGCGCGAAAAAGATCAGAACTAAAAGCTATAACGCGTTCGAAAGCGTGGATTTTCCCGTGCTCGGCAGAATCCGCGACGGAAGAATTATTTCCTATATCAAAACGCCGAAAGCCGTCGCGCCCGAATTTTATTTAAATTTAAACAGAAAAGTCGGATTGTTGACGCTCACGCCCGGTATGGACGGAAGCATTTTAGACGCGTATTTTAAGCTTTACGACGCGGTCGTTATGTCGGGCTACGGCGCGGGCGGCATACCCGAAGGAGAGTACTACGGCTTTTACGAAATCCTTGAACAATGGAAAGGGAAGGGCAAAACGCTCGCCGTAACCACGCAGGTACAGCACGAGGGTAGCGATATGAGCGTTTATCAGGTCGGCAGAGGGCTTAAAAAGCGTTTCGACCTGCTCGAAAGCTATTCGATGACTTACGAGAGCATTATCACCAAGCTTATGTGGGCGCTTGCCCTTGAAAAAGACGAGGCGGAAATCAAAAAGCTGTTTTATAAAAATATCAATTACGATTTGATCGGCTGATTAGCCGTAAAAATAAATACAACGGAGCTAAAACTATGAGAAAAACGCAATTGCAAAGATACGCAAAGCTTCTTGCCCGCACGGGTTTGAATATAAAAAAAGGGCAGACCGTGTTTATCGCGGCGGGGCTCGATCAGCCCGAATTCGTCACGATGGTCGTAGAGGAATGTTATAAAGCGGGCGCGAGCGAAGTGTTCGTGGAATGGAGTCACCAGCCCGCCGAAAAGCTTTCGGCTACCTACCGTTCGTTGGAGTCCTTATCCGAGCTCAAACCTTGGGCAAAATCAAAATGGGAATATAAAGCGAAAAATTATTCCTGTCGGCTGTATATAGAATCGGAAGATCCCGACGGTATGAACGGGGTCGATCAAGAAAAAATGAGTCAGGCGCGTCGCGCGCTTTTCCCGCAGATCAAGCCTTTCCGCGTAGCGCTTGAAAACAAGCATCAATGGTGTATTGCCGCCGTGCCCGGCAAGGCTTGGGCGAAAAAGGTGTTCCCGCACCTTTCCGAAAAGAAAGCCGTCGAGGAAATGTGGAAGGTGATCTTATATACCTCCCGCGCCGACGGGAAAAATCCGATCATGGCTTGGAAGGCGCATAACGACGATCTTTCCGCGCACTCTCGCTATCTCAACGATCTGGGGCTTCAATATCTGGAAATCAAAAGTCCGAACGGCACGGATTTAAAAGTGGAGTTGCTCCCCGACGGGATCTTCTGCGGCGGCAAAGAAAAGACCTTAAAGGGCAGAATCTTCAATCCGAATATCCCGAGCGAGGAAGTCTTTACCTCTCCCAAAGCGGGCGCGGCGGAAGGGATCGTGTATTCGTCCAAGCCGCTTTCGTATATGGGCGAAGTGATCGACGAATTTTCCGTGCGTTTTGAAAACGGTAAGGTCGTAGAAGTAAAGGCAAAGCAGGGTGAAGAGCTGTTAAAGAAAATGGTTTCTATGGACGAAGGCGCGGGCAAGCTCGGCGAGGTCGCTTTGATTCCCTACGATTCTCCGATCAGTCAATCGGGCGTGCTCTTTTATAACACGCTGTTCGACGAAAACGCAAGCTGTCATCTCGCGCTCGGGCACGGCTTCAACGAGTGCTTAAAGGGCTATGAAAACTACACGGACGAAGAATGCAAAGCCCGCGGTATCAACGACAGTATGATTCACGTCGATTTTATGATCGGCACGAAGGATACGTCGATCGTCGGCGTAACGAAAGGCGGCGAACGCGTTCAGATATTCAAAGACGGAAATTGGGCGTTTTGATTTAAAAAAATTGCGGTATAAATACTATAAAGAAAAAACGAAAGAGGTAATCTATGACGAAAATCGATATTTTTTCGGGGTTTTTAGGCGCGGGAAAAACGACGCTCATTAAAAAACTTATTAAAGAAGCTTACGTCGGCGAAAAGCTCGTGCTGATCGAAAACGAATTCGGAGAAATCGGAATCGACGGCGGATTTTTGGAAGAAGCGGGGATGAATATCACCGAAATGAATTCGGGTTGTATTTGCTGTTCGCTCGTCGGGGATTTTTCGGCTGCTTTGAAAAAGGTCGCGGCAGAATATGCTCCCGACCGTATCGTGATCGAACCGTCGGGCGTGGGAAAGCTCAGCGACGTGATCAAAGCGGTTTCCCAAGCAGGGCTCGAAAACGCCGAGCTGAACGCGTTTTGCGCCGTCGTTGACGCAGGAAAATGCAAAACATATTTAAAAAATTTCGGCGAGTTTTTCGCCGATCAGGTGGAGAATGCAAGCTGTATCGTGCTTTCGCATACGCAAAAGACTTCCGAAGAAAAGCTCGCCGTTGCGGTAGAGCTTCTCAAAGAAAAGAATCCCACGGCTATGCTCGTCACGGCAGACTGGAACGATTTGTGCGGTAAAGAAATTCTTGCGGCTATGGAGCGTAAAAATTCTTTACAATCGGAGATGGAAAGTTTGGAACACGAAGTGCATCACGAGCATCACCACCATCACGACCACGACGGGGAATGTTGTTGTCACGAGCATCACGAGCATCATCACCACGACCACGACGAGGAATGTTGTTGCCACGAACACCACGAGCATCATCACCACGACCACGACGAGGAATGTTGTTGTCACGAGCACCACGAGCATCACCACCATCACCACGCGGACGAAGTGTTCACGAGCTGGGGCTTGGAAACCACGCGCAAATTCACGAAAGAGAAAATTCTTTCCGCGCTGGAAGCGTTGCAAAACGAAGAGAAGTACGGCACGGTGCTTCGCGCAAAGGGTATCGTGGCGGGGGAAAACGGTTGGTTGCATTTCGACTACGTACCCTGCGAGCCCGACGTGAGAGAAGGAAACGCGATCGTCACGGGCAGACTGTGCGTGATCGGTTGCAAGCTCAACGAAAAAGAACTCGAAACGCTTTTTAATGCGTAAACTTTTAAAGAGGAAAAAGTTATGAACAAACAACTCCCCCCCGAAACTCCCGTCTATTTGTTTTTAGGTTTTTTGGAATCGGGTAAAACCAAATTTATTCAAGAAACCTTGGAAGATCCCCGTTTCAGCTCAGGTGAAAAAACTCTCCTTCTCGTCACCGAGGAAGGGGAGGAGGAATACGAAACCTATAAATTCGCCGACGCGGAAAACGTTACGCTCGCCGTAATCGAGGATAAATCCGATTTAAACGAGGCGTATTTAACGAAGTTGCAGCTGGAAAACGGTTGTGATCGCGTCGTGGTGGAATATAACGGAACTTGGCTTTTGGAGGATTTTTTCGCGGCGATGCCCGAGGGCTGGATGATCAATCAGGTAATGACCTTTTTCGATTCCAACACTTTTTTAAGCTACAACGCGAATATGCGCCAGCTCACCTTCGATAAAATGCAGAATACCCAACTCGTGGTGTTCAATCGCTTCGATTCTACTTTCGATAAAACGGCGTTTCATAAGATCGTGCGCGGCGTAACGAGAAGAAGCGATATCGTCTACGAATACGCAAACGGCAAAGCGGAGTTCGACGATATCGAAGACCCGTTGCCTTTCGATATCAACGCGCCCGTGATCGAGATTGAGGACAGAGATTACGCCTTTTTCTATCGCGATTTAACCGAAGAGCTCGAAAAATATATCGGCAAAACGGTAAAATTCAAAGGCTTGGTGGCGACCGACAAACGCCTGCCCGAAGGGAATATCGTGGTAGGGCGGCACGTGATGACTTGTTGCGAAGCGGATATCGAATACAGCGGCGTGGCTTGCGTTTTGCCGCAGGCGATGGATTTAAAAACGCGCGACTGGATCGAGCTGACCGCGACGATCGAATTCAAAAAACATTACGTATATAAAGGAAAAGGACCTGTGCTTATGGCGCGAGAAGTCAAAAAATGCGAAGCGCCCGAAGAACAGCTCGCGACCTTTTATTAAACGAAAAAACGAACCTGAGCGATTTGCAAAGGTTCGTTTTCTTTTATTTTAAAGGATTATTTCGAGCTTTTGGAAACGTTAAAGTAGTATTCCACGACGTCGCCGTCCTGCATAATATATTCCTTGCCTTCCGAGCGGACTTTTCCCTTTTCTTTTGCAGCGGCGATAGAGCCGAGCTGAACGAGAATTTCCCAGTTTACGACGTCTGCGCGGATAAATCCTTTTTCGAAATCGGTGTGAATCTTGCCTGCCGCTTGCGGCGCTTTCGTGCCGTTTATGATCGTCCAAGCGCGCGTTTCCTTTTCGCCCGCCGTAAGATAGGAAATAAGCCCCAAAAGCGCGTAAGATTTTTTAATGAGTCTGTCTAAGCCGCTTTCGCCCAGCCCGAATTCTTCCATAAATACAGCCTTATCCTCGGGCTCCATTTGCGAAAGCTCTTCTTCGGTTTTTGCGCAGATCACGAGCACTTCGCTTCCTTCCTGCGCCGCCCAGTCCTTCACTTTATTGACGAATTCAAGATCGTTTTCGTCCTTTCCCATATCGTCTTCTTTGATATTAGCCGCGTAGATCACGGGCTTAACCGTCAAAAGGAAGCAATTTTTGATAAATTCTTCTTCGCCGTCCGAAAGGGGGAAATTGCGCGCGGGCTTTTCCGATTCCAAATGCGCGTGTAGTCTTTCTAAAAACGCGTATTCCTCCGCGGCTTTTTTATCCGCGCCGCCACGCGCTTGAACCTTAACTTTATTCATACGGTTTTGCACGGCTTCCATATCCGAAAGGATAAGTTCGAGGTTGATCGTTTCAATGTCCGTCACGGGATCGATACGGTTATCCACGTGCGTGATATTCGTATCCTCAAAACAACGCACGACGTGCACGATCGCGTCCACCTCGCGGATATGAGAAAGGAATTTATTCCCCAAGCCTTCGCCGCGCGACGCGCCTTTTACGAGCCCCGCGATATCGACGAATTCGATCACGGCGGGCGTGATCTTTTTGCTCGAATAAAGGGCGGCGAGCTTATCTAAGCGTTCGTCGGGAACGGCAACCACGCCTACGTTGGGTTCTATGGTGCAGAACGGATAGTTCGCGCATTCCGCGCCTGCGTGAGTGATAGCGTTAAAAAGGGTGGACTTTCCTACGTTGGGAAGCCCTACGACACCGAGTTTCATAAGGTTTTTATCTTCCTTGTAAAGTTTTTTGCTGATTTTTCCCATATATTATAATATAAAATCAAAAAATAATCAAATTAAACTTGCCTAAAATCGAAAAATATGTTATTATATTTTCGAAAAAAATCAAACGAAAGGAATTTCAAAGGTAAACGGAATGGATTATAAGAAATACGTCGCGGAAAAAATAACGATCGAAGGAGTCGGCACAGAGGAGATCGCGGAGCTGATCGCGCTCCCGCCCAACACGGAAATGGGGGATTACGCCCTTCCCTGCTTTAAATTTGCAAAGCTTCTTCGCAAAAGCCCCGTAACGATCGCGGAGGACATTAAAAACGCGTTCGTCACCGACGAGGTGATCGGGGAAGTTTCCGCCGTAAACGGCTACGTAAACTTTAAGATCAATAAAAGCGATTTCGTCGCATCCACGCTCAAACGCATTTTGTCGGAAAAGGGAGCGTACGGCTCGTCGCGCGAGGGCGAAGGGAAAACGATTTGTATCGACTATTCGTCTATCAATATCGCGAAGCCCTTTCATATCGGGCATTTATCCACGACGGTGCTCGGCGGCGCGCTGTACCGCATTTTGAGCTTTTTAGGCTATAAAACGGTGGGTATCAACCATTTGGGCGACTACGGTACGCAATTTGGAAAACTTATATCCGCCTATAAGCGTTGGGGGGTAAAGGACGAGATCGAAAAGGGTGGTATCCGCGCTTTAAACGAGCTTTACGTGCGTTTCCACCAAGAAGCGGAGGAACACCCCGAATACGACGACGAAGCCCGCGCGTATTTCAAAAAGATCGAGCAGGGCGACGAGGAATGTCAGGCTCTTTTCAAATGGTTTAAGGAATTGACGTTAAAAGACGTGCAAAAGATCTACGACCTTTTGGATATCCGTTTCGATTCCTACGCGGGCGAAAGCTTTTTCTCGGATAAAATGCAACCCATCGTGGACGAGCTGAAAGAAAAAGGCTTGCTTCAAGAAAGCCGCGGCGCGCAGGTCGTAGACCTCGAAGAATACTCAATGACGCCTTGTATGATTTTAAAATCGGACGGCTCGTCGCTGTACGCAACCCGCGATATGGCGGCTGCGACCTATCGTAAAAAAGAATACGATTTTTATAAATGCCTCTACGTAGTGGCGTATCAACAAAATCTGCATTTCAAGCAGTTCTTTAAAGTGCTTGAACTGATGGGTAAGGACTGGGCGAAAGACCTCGTTCACGTGGCGTACGGTATGGTTTCTTTGGAAGAAGGCACGATGTCCACGAGAAAGGGCAACGTCGTGTTTTTGGAAGACGTGATCAATAAGTGTATCGAAAAGGCTTATACGATTATCGACGAAAAGAATCCCGATTTGGAAAACAAAGAGGACGTCGCGAAAAAAGTCGGCGTCGGCGCGGTCATTTTCGGCGCGCTGTATAATAGCAAGATCAAGGATATCGTATTCTCGTATGATAAAGTGCTCACCTTTGACGGGGAAACGAGCGTATACGTGCAGTATACCTGCGCGCGCGCAAATTCCGTTTTAATGAAGGGCGGCGCGCCCGAAACCTTCGAAATTCCCGAATTGACGGCTTCGGAGATCGAGCTTACCAAAGCGCTTGCTTGCTTCCCCGAAACGGTAAAAGACGCGGCGGAAAAATACGAGCCTTCGTATATCGCTCGTTTTGCCGTGGACGTAGCGCAAAAGTTCAATAAATTCTATATCGATTGCAAAATTCTTTCCGTCGAGGACGAAAAGACGAAAAACTTCCGTCTTGCGCTCACGAACGCGACTTGTCAGACCCTTAAAAACGCGTTTGGACTGCTCGGAATCGGAATTCCCGAAAAAATGTAAAATTTTTCCGCTCCTACCTCAAAAGGGGCGGGTTTTTTTGCAAAAAAATATTTTGGGAAATTTTTCTTCAAACAGTTTCTTTTTTTCTCCGAATATGTTATTATAAAAGATATATTGAGGAGAACGGCTATGGAAGGCAAAATGAGTTTTAGCGACCTTTTAAAGCTCGTCGACCCGAAAAAGGCGGGAGATAAAGAATGGTTTCTCTCCCTTCTCGACGATGAAAAACAAAAAGAATACGAGGATGAACGAATACGGGCGGTAATGCAAATGCTGCGTATTTTGCGTATTCGTCCGATAAAAAATAAGATCAAAGCCACGGAAGCCGAGATTGCCCGAATCGAATCGGGCGAGCGTTCGGCAGAAGATTATCGCGCGGTGAAAAATTTGCTTGCGGAAATCCAAGCGTATAAAGAAAAAATGAACGCGTTTAAGCCCTTTTTCGACGAGCCGTATTTCGCGCGAATGGACCTCGTCGATCAAATAGAAGGTTATAACAGCTATTATATCGGCAAAAAAGGGGACGTGAAGCTGGAAATCGTGGACTGGCGCGCGCCGATTTCAAGGCGGTATTATCAAAAAAGCTGCGCTAATTTTAAAATCAACGAATACGAATACAAAACGATCTTGCGCCGTGCGATCCGCGCGGAAAGCGGAAAGGTTTTGGATTTTAAAAACGAATACCTTTCGTTGAAAGATTATCTTTCCGAAGAAGAGATCGGGGGAAAAGATCAGGAAAATATCCTCGATCCCTTTCTTCGCGAAATCATTAAAGACCGCAAAGAAGAATCCGCCGTCAAGGATATTATCCGAACGATACAGGAAAAGCAATACGAAATTATAATGCTACCCGAAAACGCAAATTTCGTTTTGCAAGGCTGTGCGGGAAGCGGCAAAACGATGGTGATGCTGCATCGGCTCAGTTATTTGATGTATAATAACGAGGAAATCAAGCCTCGCGACGTGCTCGTGATCACGCCGAGCGATTCGTTTAACGCGTTTATCGACGAGCTTTCCGCGATTTTGGAGCTGGAAAGGGTAAAAACCTCTACGGCGTACGATTATTTTCTGCGAGTCCTTCAAAACGAAAAGATTGACTTGACCGATAAGATCGACCCTGCGCAAAAAGAGGACGAGCGGTATTTGCACTACGTTTATTCGGAAAAATTCGTCGAAGATATCCGAAGGTTTCTCGATAGAACGTACGATAGCTTATACGGGCTTTTCACGGGCGAGGAGTGCAGAGATTTTATCGCGCGCATTATAGAGGATTGCAAACGGCAGATTCTTGCCTACGAAGGGATTAAAAACGCCTCTATGCGCGTGCGCCGCGCCGTTTTGGGGGAGATCAAGGAACGCAAAGAAGGGGGCTTATATTATACGAAGCCTTTCCGAGAGCTTATGAACGGTATTCTCGATATCGACGACTTTTTCGACGGCACGCTTAAAAGCGAAAACGCGAAAATTCCCGATTATTTTTATCGTCAGCTTCTTTCCTTTTATAAAAGCGCAAGCTTCGTCGCACGGTATACGGAGCGTATCGTGAAAGAATCGTTGGATTGCTTGGATTCCCTTTTCGTTGAGGTGGAAAAAGAGCTTTCCGATTTGAAACGCTTTCACCGCAAAATCGGAGAAACGGAAGTGTATATGTACGCCGACAGGATCGCCCGCCGAACGGAGCTTTTAGAAGAGATTAAACGCGTCAGGGAAAAAACGGCTTCGATCGGGGAAAGCAACACGGCGTTTTTCGAATTTTACGGCTATTTGCGTGGAGAAAAGAATTTTTCCGCGATCGGCGGAGGCGAAAATTTCGTCGATATCATTCGCTATTTTTATAAGCAAACGGTCAAGAAATACAAGCTGAAATACGGAATGAACGGAAAAAAAATGTACCGTTCCGACGCCTACGCGCTCACCCTTTTATGCGCGCTGACGGGTAGACGGCTTGCGCCGACCTATTCGCACCTTTTTATCGACGAAGGGCAGGATATTTCGCCGAGCGAATACGCGCTGTTGCGCGCGATCAACAAAAAGGGGGCGTTCAACGTGTTCGGGGATACCGAGCAAAATATCACCTCTTTTCGCGGCGTAAAGGATTGGAATAAATGTTTTCCCGATTTTTCGGCGTATACGCTCAATCAAAACTATCGCAACACCAACCAGATCGTGGAATTCGTTTCGGATACGCTAAGCGTGGATATGTTCCCGATCGGCTTCGACGGCGAAGAGGTAAAAAGGATCTCCCCGCGCGAGCTCAACGCCTTTTTCAAAGAGAAAAAGGGATTAAAAGCGATTATTTGCTCGGAGTTCGTGAAGGAGCAATATAAACGCAAGGCGTATAACGATCTTGCCGAAAAAAAGCGGGTTTCCGCGAAAAAGATCAATTTAATGACCGTGTACGAAAGCAAAGGCTTGGAATTTACCTCCGTGGCGGTCGTACCCGACGGAATGACCCCGAACGAGAAGTATATCGCCTATACGCGCGCGCTTAAAGAGCTTGCGGTCGTAGAGCCGAAACCCAAACGGACGGATAAAAAGTAGGCTTTTTGTGGATAACTTACAAGAAAAATTCCTTTTTTTGTAAAAAAGCTTTCGTCAAATATTTGAAAAAAAAGTAAAAAAGTGCTATAATAAAATATAATGGGCGTTATTTTAACGCGTAATATAAAAAATCAGAGGAAAAAATGGCAACGGAAAACAAAAAAAACACCCCCGCCGCTACTTACAGCGCAAAAAATCTCGAAGTTCTCGAAGGGCTTGACGCCGTCCGTATGCGCCCCGGTATGTATATCGGCTCGACGGGCGTAAAAGGCTTGCATCACATACTTTGGGAGATCGTAGACAACGCCGTGGACGAAGCGGCGAACGGTTTCGCAACGAAGATCACGGTAACCCTTTATAAAGACGGAAGCGCTTCCGTGGAGGATAACGGGCGAGGAATCCCTACCGATATACACCCGAAGGAAAAGAAATCGGGCGTCGAGCTCGTGTTCACGAAATTGCACGCAGGCGGAAAATTCGGGCAGGGAAACTACGAATATTCGGGCGGTCTGCACGGGGTCGGCGCGTCGGTCACCAACGCGCTTTCCGAATGGCTGACGGTAGAGGTGTATAGAAAGCACGTCTATAAAATGAGTTTTCATTCCGTTTATAATAAAAACAAAAAGAAATTCGATTCGGGAAAGCCCGACGGACCGCTCGTGGATACGGGCGTAAGCACCCGCAGAACGGGCTCGTTGATTCGTTTTAAACCCGATCCGAACGTGTTTTCGGAAGTGGATTTTGATTTGGAAACGGTGGAAGAGCGTTTGAACGAGATCGCGTATTTGAATCGCGGAATCGAAATTACCTTGATCGACGAACGCCTTTCGATGGCGGAAGCCAAGCGCCGCCGTACTCTTTTCGACGGCGAAACGAGCGCGGAAGAAGGAGAAAACGCGGAAAACGGGGAAGAAATCGAGGGCGTTGAAGAGATCGAAGAAGTTGAGGAAACTTTTTCCGCGCCGCAACAGAGCTTGTTTGCCGAAGTGGACGAGCTTGCGCTCGAAAGCGAGCCGTATAGAGTCGCGTTCAAATACGACGGCGGTATTTCCGATTTCGTGAAAAACTTAAACGAAGGCAAGAAAAAGCTGTATTCTAACCCCATTTATTATAAAGTGGTGAAAAACGATATCCTCGTTGAGTTTGCCATTCAGCATACGGGGGATTATACCGAAAGCATTTTCTCGTTCGTCAACAATATTCCCACGCCCGAGGGCGGCTATCACGAAATCGGTTTTAAATCGGGCTTAGCGAGGGCGCTCAACGACCACGCGCGAAGCAACGGACTTTTAAAGGACAAAGAGCCGAATTTTCAAGGCGACGACTTCCGCGAAGGATTGACGGCGGTGCTTTCGATAAAAATGAAGGAAGTGCAGTTTGAAGGGCAAACGAAAACCAAGCTCGGCAACACGGAAGCCCGCCCTGCGGTGGAATCGGCTGTGATCGAAGGCTTTAACGCGCTTTCGAATATCCGCGGCTATAAAAAGATGATCGAGGAGATCGTCAAAAAAGCGCAAGGCGCGGCAAAGGTTCGTATGGCGGCGAAGCAGGCGAAGGAAAACGCCCGCGCCAAAAACAGTATCGAGGGCTTAACGCTGATCGGCAAGCTCGCGGCTTGTTCGGGCAGAAAGCCTGAATTCAACGAAATGTTTATCGTGGAAGGGGATTCGGCTGGCGGCACGGCGAAACAAGCGAGAATTCGTCAATTTCAGTCCATTTTGCCCCTGCGCGGAAAACCGCTCAACGTCGAGAAAAAGCGTTTGAATCAAATCCTTGAAAACGAAGAAATCCGAACGATGATCAGCGCGATCGGCGCGGGAATCGACCCCGATTTCAAGCTGGATAAAATCAATTATCATAAGGTTATCATTCTTTCGGACGCCGATCAGGACGGTATGCATATCCGCTGTATTTTGCTTACCTTCTTCTTCCGTTATATGCGCCCGCTCGTCAACGCAGGGCACGTGTATATCGGTATGCCCCCTCTTTATAAAGTATATAAAGGGGATAAAGTAGAATACGCCTACGACGATAAGGAGCTTAACGAAAAGATCGAAAAGATCGGAAAAGGCTATCAGCTTCAACGCTATAAAGGTCTTGGCGAAATGAGCGCGGATCAGCTTTGGGAAACGACTATGAATCCCGCGACGAGAAACCTCATTCAAGTAACCGTCGAGGACGCGGCGAAAGCGGAACGAATGATCACCACGCTGATGGGCGATAAGGTCGAAGGCAGAAAAGAATTTTTGGCGAAGTACGCAAACTTCAACAAAAAAGACCTGTTTATGGAAAAAATAGAGAAAAAGGAGAAGGACAATGGCGAAAAGTAAAAAACAGCCCGCAACCCAAGTGGAGCAAACGGGTCAATTATACGTAGAACCGCTTGAAAAAGTTCTTCATTCCTCAATGCTCCCTTATGCGGAGTTCGTTATCCTCGACCGCGCTTTGCCCCGCGTAGAGGACGGTTTAAAGCCCGTTCAGCGCCGTATTTTATACACGATGAACGAAATGGGTTTAACCCCCGATAAGCCGCATAAAAAGAGCGCGCGTATCGTCGGGGAATGTATGGGTAAATTCCACCCTCATGGCGATAGCTCCGTTTACGACGCGATGGTGCGTATGGCGCAGCAGTTCAATATGGGCAAAACGCTCGTAAACGGGCACGGCAACTTCGGTTCGGTGGACGGCGACCCCGCCGCGGCTATGCGTTATACGGAAGCGCGGTTAGAGCCGCTCGCGCTCGAACTCCTTCGCGATATCGATAAAGAAACGGTGAGCTTTTCGCTGAACTTCGACGACAGCTTGAAAGAACCGGATATTCTCCCCGGTCGATTCCCCAACCTGCTCGTAAACGGCTCGTCGGGGATCGCGGTAGGGCTTGCGACGAATATCCCCACGCATAACTTGGAAGAAGTGATCAACGGCGTGGTGGCGTATATCGACAATCCCGCCATCTCGCTCGAAGAAATGATGCAGTATATTCCTTGCCCCGATTTCCCTACGGGCGGCACGATTATTGCAAACGAGCTGATTCAAGCGTATAAAACGGGTCGCGGAAAGATTTCCATTCGCGCCAAGATCGTTACGGAAAAGACGGATAACGGCAAGACCAACTTGATTATCACGGAGCTTCCGTATCAAGTCAATAAGGCGCAGTTGCTTCGGAAAATCGCCGAGCTTCGCGAGGAAAAGAAAGAAGAACTCGCCGCGATCGACTACGTGGCGGACGAATCGGATAGATCGGGTATGCGCGCCGTCATTCGCTTGAAAAAGGACGCGGATATCGATAGCCTTTTAAAATATCTTTATAAGTATACCGATTTGGAAGTGACGTTCGGTATCAATATGGTCGTAATTGCCGAGGGCAAGCCTCAACAGCTCGGCTTGATGGAAATTATCCGTCATTACGTAAAGTATCAGCAACAGATCGTGTTGAAGCGCACGCTGTTCGATCTCAATCAAGCGGAACAGAGATGCCATATTTTGGAAGGCTTGATCGTCGCGGTGCAGAATATCGACGAAGTGATCGCGATCATTAAAAAATCCGAAGGAACTTCCGACGCGAGAACTAAGCTTATGGAACGCTTTTCGATCACCGAAGTGCAGGCGCAGGCAATCCTCGATTTGCGGCTTGCAAGGCTCACGAAGCTTGAAGTATTTAAGCTTGAAAACGAATTGAAAGAGCTTAAAAAACTCATTAAAAAGCTCACGGCGATTTCAAAAAGCGGGGATTTGCAGCTTGAAGTGGTCAAAGAGGAGATCACGGAGATCATGGAACGTTATCCCTCGCCCCGCCGCTCTAAGCTCGTATTCAACCGCGAGGAAGCGGACGGGCTCGTGGCGACGGCGACCGAGAAAAAGCCCGGCGAGCCTTGCACGCTCGTCTATACGGCGGACGATAAACTCAAAGTGTTGGCGGGCAAAGAAGCGTTCGCGCTCTTAAAGCCGCACGAAGGGAAGTTTAAGCCCCGCACGGTTGCGGTAAAGTGGTTGCAAACGGTCACCGATAAACGCATTTTTGCATTCACGAACTACGGCAACTGCCACAAGCTGGATATCTACGCGCCCGAGCTTCAATGCAAGCTTACCGACGAGGGCGTATCGCTCAAAGCTCTTGCAAAAGAAGCGGAGGATGGCGAAAAGATCGTCGCGCTGTTCGAGGTCGGCGAGCGTATGCCGTACGGTCAGCTTTTGTTCTATACCAAAACGGGTATGGTCAAAAAGACGGACTGGGCGGAATACGAACAAAGAAAAGAATCGTTCGTGGCGGTCAAGCTCAACGAGGCGGACGAGGTGATCGGCGTCGAAGAAGACGCGGGCGAAGAAACGACGGTGATTTTCGTGACGGAAAACGGCGTTTGTCTAAACGCCAAGAAGGACGATATCCCCACCCAAGGCAGGATCGCCGCGGGCGTACACGGTATTTCTTTGCGCGAAGGCGACGGCGTGCTTTACGCCGCGCAAATCAACGGCGAAGGCGAAATAATCGTCGCGACCGACGAAGGTAAGTTCAAAAAGGTGATTTCCTCTTTGATCGATTCGATGGGAAGAAACAGAAAAGGCTCAATGATCGTAGGGCTTAAAGAAGGGGCGAAAGTCCTTCAAGCCAGCGCGGTCACCGTGCCGTATTATCTTGCCGTAGAGCTTAAAAACGGCTCGGTCGTTGAGCTTTCGAGCGAGGATATTTTCATTACGATCGCAAGCGGAAAGGCGAAAAAAGTCAAGGGAATCGACGAGGATTCCGTCAAAGCCGTTTATCCGATGCCTTATAGAGAGGTTGTGGACGATTAAAGTTATAATTCCGTAAAATCCGACATAGTATATTCCGTAACGAAAAATGCGGAGGTCGGGATTTTGTGGGAATATATTGAAGAAAGAACGAAAAGATGCGCGGAGTATATCGTTGCGACGGGCTGTACCGTGCGTGCGTGTTCCGCGCATTTCGGCGTCAGTAAATCGACGGTACATAAAGACGTGACCGAGCGCCTTCGGTTTGTGGATAACGAACTGTTTGAAAAGGTGCGGGGGATATTGAATTTCAATTTAAGCGAACGGCATATTCGCGGCGGGATCGCCACGCGGGATAAATATAAAGGTCGGCAAAATCGTAAAGCCGAAGAATAATTTTAAGAAAAGCTACCGCTGAACGGTTGAAATTTTTTCGTAAATATGCTACTATTTTGATAAACCCAAGAAATACGGAGAAGATAAGATGAAAGAAATAGCGGTGATCGGATTGGGGATTATCGGCGGCTCTATCTGCGGCGCGCTCACGAACGCGGGGTACGCGGTGGACGGCACGGACTTAAACGAGTTCGCCGTTGAATTCGCCAAGCAAAAAGGTTATATTCGCAAAAAAGCGGAACGGCTCGAAGCTTACGACGCCGTTTTTATCGCCGTTTCTCCGCAAGCCACGATCGAGCTTTTAACGACGGAAAAGTTTAAAGACGGCGCGTTTGTCGCCGATATTTGCGGGGTAAAGCAAGCCCCCGAACGGGCGGTGTATTCTAAAAATCGGAATTATCGCTATATCGGTCTGCATCCTATGGCGGGGAAAGAAACCTCGGGGATACTCTCCGCAACGCCCGAACTTTTCAAAAAAGCCAACCTCGTGATTACGATTTCGCCGCAAACGGACGAAACGACTTTGCAAGAAGCCCGCGCCTACGCCAAAGCGATGGGGTTTGGAAAGCTCGTGGAATGTAGCGCGAGAGAGCACGATCAAAAGATCGCGCTCACCTCTCAGCTCGCGCATATCGTGTCGAACGCCTACGTAAAGAGCGATCGGGTGAAAAATTGCGACGGCTTCACGGGCGGCAGCTTTCAGGATATGACGCGTATCGCGGGTGTTGACGAAAAGATGTGGACGCAGCTTTATTTTCATAATAAGGATTGCATTTTAGAGGAATTAAACGGGTTTATCGAGCATATTTCGGCTTATCGCGAAGCGTTGGAAAGCGAGGATAAAGAAAAGCTTTCCGAGCTTTTAAAGGAAGGTAGACTTATTCGCGAAACGATAAAAAGCGGAAACGATTAAAAGGGTAAATTTTTCTTTCTTTTAAAAAGCGTGAAAATCGGTTTACTTTTTCGATTGTATTTGTTATAATAAATTATATCAGTATAAAACGACGGTTTAAAAAATGCAGGCTTGTGATTTGACGATCGTAACCATAGCGGACGGAACGGAAAAGAGTATTCGCCGCAACGCGGAAATGGAGCTGACCCCTTTCTCCGCGGTTTTGCGTTATCGGGAAGAAAACGCCGTCGTTACCGTTCGGATTGAAAACGGCAAAGTTTTTTTAAGTCGCGACGGAGATTATTCCTTATTTTTGCCTTTGAAAGAAGGGGAAGAAACGATCGGAATTCTCGGTATAGGCGGTTCGGAAGGGGAAATTAAGATCTTTTCGGAACGGGTAGGCTTTTCCATCGGGGGAAAATCCCTGCTCGCCGTGCTTAAATATACGCTCGATTTCGGGCGAGAAACGCAAAATATGCAAATCAGACTTAATGTAAGAGAAAAAATATCGGAGGAGAAATGAAAATTCAGTATTTGGGGCATTCTTGCTTCAAGCTAACCGAAAGTACGGGCACGACGGTGATCACCGACCCGTATAAAGGAATCGGCTACGAGTTGCCCGAAGGGTTGACGGCGGACGCCGTAACCGTAAGCCACGATCACTACGATCATAATAACGCGGGCGCGATCGGCGGTTCGCCCGCGGTGATAAAAAAGGACGGCTTTTTCGAGCTTCCCGGGGTGGAGATCACGGGGATAAAAAGCTATCACGACGACGAAGAGGGCAACCTTCGCGGGGAAAACGTCATTTATAAATTCCGTATGGACGGGCTTGAAATCTGTCATTTGGGGGATTTGGGCGAAGAATGTTCTGCGGAGCTTTTGGAGCTTTTGTTGCCCGTCAATATTTTGATTATTCCCGTCGGCGGAAATTACACGATCGACGCGGAGCTTGCGAAGGAATACGTAGACAGGATGATGCCCGACGTCGTGATTCCTATGCATTATAAAACGCGGAACTTAGCTATCGATATCGACAAGGCGCAGCCCTTTCTCGATTTATTCGACGACGAGGACGTAGACGTTTGCCATAAGGACGTTCTCGAATTCACCCGCGACGATCTCACGGAAGAAAATACAAAAATAATTTTAATGGAACGGACGAAACTCGAATGAAAAATTTTGCAATCAGCGAATTCCGTTTTGCGGTTAAAGAATACTTGAACTCGATCAGGCTTTTTGAGTTGCGCTCCTACGGCAGATTCGTCGGCGTTCAAACTCCAACGGAAAAGAAAAAGGGCGAGCTTATAGAGGATATTCTTTCCGTTTTGATCGGCGAAACGCCGCCCGTAGAGCGTTCGAAACGCGGCGCGCCCGTTAAAAACGATTCCGTTGATCCGAAAATCATTTATAAAATAGAAGACTTGAAAAAGACCTATCTTCCCGACGGAATTCGGGAGGAGGAGTCTTTTTTTGCCTTTGAGCCGACGAAAAAACCGATGCTCGTCGTGAACGATTCGGAAGGAAAAAGCTTAAAGGATTTGAAAAATAAAGAGATTTATTCCGGGCAAATCGCAACGGTAGACGGGGTTTCTCGGCTCGTTCCTTTAAACGGCGAACTCGATTATCGAAAGATCGTCGTATCCGTCGAGCTCATTCGTAAAAACGATCTTCGGGAAGGGGATATCGTCACCTGTTACGCCGATTCCCGCCCGCCTTGCTTATACGCGACGGAGATACTTTCTCGCAACGGATACGCAAGCGATTCCCGCGCCCGCAAGAAATTCGACGAAACGGCGGTGGCGTACTCTTCGGAAAAAGTACGTTTCGTATCCGAAAAAGACGATTCGATCGCGGCGAAATATTTCGAATGGCTGTTGCCGATCGGCAAAGGACGGCGCGGACTTTTGCTCTCGCCCCCGAAAGCGGGAAAAACCTTTTTGTTAAAACGTTTGGTTGAAGCGGCGAAAGAGGCGAATCCAAAGCTTACCGTCTACGCGTTATTGTTGGATCAAGCTCCCGAAACGATCGGAGAATTCAGAAAAATACTCCCTGCCGACCAGCTTGTGTATACCACTTACGAGGATTCGGCGGAAAAGCATATTTTCGCGGCAGAATTCCTTTTAAATCGCGCAAAACGGCAAGCGGAGGACGAAAAGGACGTGCTTCTCGTGGTCGATTCGCTCACGGCTTTACTGCGCGCCTATAACGAAACGGACTTGTCCTCGGGCGGCAAAACCTATTCTTGCGGGCTGGAAAGCAAAACCGTTCACTATATCAAAAAATACTTCGGTTCTGCCCGTAACTTCGAAAAGGGCGGTTCGCTCACCGTTCTTGGCGCGTTGTCCGTGCAAACGGGAAACCCCGCCGACGATTTTGCGGCAACGGAATTATTATCCGTGGCGAATTTAAAAATTTCTTTAAGCGGCGAACTTGCGGCAAAGCGTATCTTTCCCGCGCTTGATTTTCTTTCTTCCGACGCCGAGCAGCCTGAACGACTGCTTTCGGAAACGGAAAGGGAATGCGATTATCTTCTTAGAAACGGCTATTTCCAAAAAAAGAGCTTCGTAGATTTTCTATTGCTTTTAAAAGCCAGCCAAACCGTAGAAGAATTGCGTGAAAAAATGAAAAAAGATTTATAAAATACTTTGTTTTTGGTGGACTACCGTTTGCGTAGTCCATTTTTTTTTGCAAATGACGAAAAAGATAAAAATTTATCGATTTAGCGATTAAAACTTTGTCGCAAGGCGTATTAAGCGGTTGAGATTCAAATAAAAATATGATATAATTTGTAAGGTACGCGTGAGAAAACGCGTATTTTTACCCGAATTGCTTGGTTGGCGCGGGAGAGAAAATTGATCGGAAAAATTTTAAAAACGGAGAATAAAATTATGAACAGAAAAGTTACTATTATCGGCGCAGGTTCGGTAGGCGCAACGATCGCGTATACGCTCGTTGTTAACGGTTTGGTATCTGAAATCGTGTTGATCGATATCAATCGAAGCAAAGCTATCGCAGAGGCAATGGATATCAAGCAGGCTACGCCTTTTTTGAATTCCGTTAATATCTATGAAGGGAGCTACGAAGATTCGGTTGGCTCGGATATCGTCGTGATTGCTTCCGGAGTTGGTAGAAAGCCCGGTCAATCGCGTATTGACTTAACGAAAACCAACGTGAGTATTTTAAAATCTATCGCTCCCGAAATCGTGAAATACGTGCCCAACGCGCTGTATTTAGTCGTCGCGAATCCCGTGGACGTTTTAACCTACGTATTCCAAAAAGTAACGGGAATTCCCGCAAGCCGCGTGATCGGTTCGGGTACGAGCCTCGATACCATTCGTTTGAGAACGCGCATTTCCGAGCTTTACGCTGTCAACCAAAAGCAGGTGCATGCGTACGTGCTCGGCGAACACGGCGACAGCTCTTTCGTCGCTTGGTCTGCGGCGGATATTTCGGGGGTTCACCTTTCCGATTACGAAAACTCCGTGACGAATCAAAAAGCGTTGAAGCTTATGCATTACGAGAAAGAAGAAGTAGAGGAATACGTGAAAAAATCGGGCGGTAAGATTATCGCGGGCAAAGGCGCAACCTTCTACGGTATCGCAGCTTCCGTCTGCCATATTATAAAGAATATCTATTCGGGCGCGGATACGGTTGCAACCGTTTCCACCGTAATGAACGGCGAATACGGCGTTTCCGACGTCGCGCTCAGCACCCTTTGCGTAATCGGCACGGAAGGCGTTAAAACGACGCTCACGCCCAAGCTCTCCGACGAAGAAGTGGAAAAATTCCAACACAGCGCGCAGGTTTTGAAAGACGTGATCGCGCAGATCGATATTTAAGAGGTGCAAAATGGAATACCGTATTGAAAAAGACACGATGGGGGAAATGAAAGTCCCCGCAGATAGATATTGGGCGGCGCAAACGCAGAGAAGCTTTCAAAACTTCCCGATCGGCGACGAGGTGATGCCTCGCGAGATCACGCGCGCCTTCGGCGTATTGAAAAAAGCGGCGGCGCTCGCTAACAACAAGCTCGGGAAGCTTTCCAACGAAAAATTGCAGGCGATCAGCGCGGCTTGCGACGAGGTGATCTCGGGTTCTTTGAACGGTCATTTCCCGCTCGTCGTATGGCAGACGGGAAGCGGAACGCAGTCGAATATGAACGCAAACGAAGTAATCGCAAACCGCGGCAACGAAATCGCGGGCGCGAAAATTCTGCACCCCAACGACGATATCAATAAGAGTCAAAGCTCCAACGATACTTTCCCTACGGCGATGCATATCGCGGCGGTGCTTTCCATCGAAGATAAGCTTTTCCCCGCGATGGATAAACTCGTCGAAACCTTTAAAAGATTGGAAAAGGAAAACGAAGGGATTGTAAAGAGCGGCAGAACGCATTTGCAAGACGCCGTTCCCATCGCGTTTTCGCAAGAGATCAGCGGTTGGAGAAATATGATCGAAAAGACGAAAGCTCAGCTTACGCTCGCGCTTTCGGGGCTTAAAGAGCTTGCGCTCGGCGGCACGGCGGTCGGCACGGGGCTCAACGCGCCCAAGGGCTTTGCGGAAGAGGTCGCAAATCAAGTAAGTATTCTTACGGGTAAGACCTTTATTACCGCGGAAAACAAATATCACGCGCTTACGGCGAAAGACGAACTCGTATTCGCGCACGGCGCGATCAAAGCGCTCGCTTGCAATCTTATGAAGATCGCCAACGATATCCGTTGGCTTGCCAGCGGACCGCGCGACGGACTCGGCGAAATTTTCATTCCCGAAAACGAGCCCGGCTCGTCGATTATGCCCGGGAAAGTCAACCCCACGCAATGCGAGTCGATGACGATGGTCGCCGTTCAAGTAATGGCGAACGACGTCGCGGTTTCGGTCGGCGCATCGCAAGGCAACTTTGAGCTCAACGTGTTTATGCCCGTCATTATCTATAATTTCCTGCAATCGGTACGCCTTCTTTCCGACGGGATCACCTCTTTTGAAAAGAACTGCGTAACGGGGATCAAGGCGAATAAGGAAAAAATGAAGCATAATCTTTATAATTCTTTGATGCTCGTCACCGCGCTCAATCCGTATATCGGCTATGAAAACGCGGCGAAAACGGCAAAGAAGGCGTATAAAGAAAATATTTCTTTAAAAGAAGCTTGCGTTGCGCTCGGCTTCCTTACGGCGGAAAAATTCGACGAAGTATTCCGTCCCGAAGAAATGGCTTACCCGCAAAAGTGAACGAAAAAGGTAACGAAATAGAATGAAAATCAGTTATTATCCCGGCTGTACGCTTAGAACGAAAGCCAAAGAATTGGACGTAACCGCCCGTCTTTGCGCGAAGGCTCTCGGCGTAGAAATGGAAGAAATCGAAAATTGGCAGTGTTGCGGCGCGGTATATCCCACGGGCACGGACGAAATCGCCACGAAGCTCTCCGCCGTCCGCGCGCTCGATCACGCTAAGCACAACGGCGGCAAACTCTTAACGCTTTGCTCTGCTTGCCACAACGTGATCAAACGCACGAACGAGGATATGAAGGCGGACGGGGATATATGCTTTCGCGCAAACAATTATTTAAAGCTCGACGAACCCTATAAGGGCGAAACGGAGGTTTTGCATTATCTCGAAATGCTCAAAAAGCTCGTCGGCTTCGACAATATCAAAAAAGCCGTCGTCAATCCTATCAATCGCAAGGTCGGCGCGTACTACGGTTGTTTGTTGTTAAGACCCAGCGGCGTAATGGCGTTCGATAATCCCGAAAATCCGACCATTATCGAGGACTTTATCCGCGCGATCGGCGGCACGCCCGTCAGCTATCCTTTCCGCAACGAATGTTGCGGCGCGTACATTTCCTTGAAGAATAGCGAATTGCCCAAAAAGAAGAGCAAAAAGGTGTTGGAAAGCGCGAAAGAAAAAGGCGCGGAAGAAGTGATCACGGCTTGCCCGCTTTGTCTTTATAATTTGCAGGTCAACGGCGAGAGGATCTTGCCCGTGAAATACTTTACGGAGCTTTTGGCGGAAGCGTTGGGGGTAAGCAAATGACGAAAGAAGAACGCATTGAAAATATCAAACGAATCAGCGGCACGGACGTGAGGAAGTGTATGAAATGCGGGAAATGCTCGGGTAGATGCCCCGCGTTCAAGGATATGGATATCAAGCCGCATCAGTTCGTTTCTATGCTCGAAAAAGGCAAAATAGAGGAGCTTTTGGAATGTAAAGCGATTTGGAACTGTCTTTCCTGTATGGCTTGCGTAGAGCGTTGCCCGCGCGGAGTCGCGCCCGCTTCCGTCGTAGAAGCGGTGAGAAATACCGTCGTGAGAATGCAAGGCAAGAACGGTATCAAAGCAGAGGAAATTCCCCCGATCGTGGACGAATTCATTCCTCAACAGCTTCTCGTCAGCGCATACAGAAAATATAATAAGTAAACGAGTTATTAAAAATCGAAAATCTAAACAAAGTGAGAAGATAAAATGCAAAGAATCGGTGTTTTTATTTGTTGGTGCGGCAGTAATATCGCGGCAACGGTAGACGTAGAAAAGGTTGCGGAAGTTATCAAAAGCGAGCCCTGCGTCGTTTATTCCGTAAACTATCAGTATATGTGCTCCGAAAACGGTCAACAGCTCATCAAGAACGCAATCAAAGAACATAACCTTACGGGTATCGTGGTGGGGGCTTGCTCGCCCAGAATGCACGAAGCGACCTTCCGCAAAGCGGCGGAAAGCGTAGGCTTGAATCCGTATATGGTGGAAATCGCGAATATTCGCGAGCATTGTTCGTGGATTCATAAGGATATGGCGGAAGCGACGGAAAAAGCGATTATCCTCGTTCGCACGGCGATTGCGAAAGTAAAATTAAACGCTCCGCTCACGGCGGGTGAAAGCCCCGTTGTAAAGCGCGCGCTCGTGATCGGGGGCGGTATTGCGGGGATTCAAGCCGCTTTGGATATTGCCGACGCGGGCTTTGAAGTGGATATCGTGGAAAAGAACGCGACGATCGGAGGCAGAATGGCGCAGCTCGACAAAACCTTCCCCACCCTCGACTGTTCGGCTTGTATTTTAACGCCGAAAATGGTGGATTGCGCGCAACACGAAAAAATCGATATTCTCTCCTATTCGGAAGTAGAGGACGTGAAAGGCTTTGTCGGGAATTTCAACGTTAAAATTCGCCGTAAAGCGAGATACATTGACGAAACGAAGTGCACGGGCTGTAAGATCTGTATGGAAAAATGCCCTTCCAAAAAGGGCTTGAACGATTTCAATATGAACCTTAACACCCGCCCTGCGATCCATATCCCGTTCGCGCAGGCAATCCCCAACGTAGCGGTGATCGATCCCGAACAATGCATCAAACTCAAAACGGGTAAATGCGGTATCTGTCAAAAATTCTGCGGCGTAGGCGCGATCGATTACGAGCAAAAGGATACCTTTATCGAGCGTCAATACGGCGCGATCGTCGTGGCGACGGGCTTTAAGCCTATTTCGCTCGACGCGTTCAACGAGTACGGCTATGCGGAAAACAAAGACGTTATCACCTCGCTCGAACTCGAAAGACTGATGAACGCGGCAGGTCCTTCGAGCGGCGTTCTCGTCCGTCCATCCGACGGTCAGCACCCGAAGGTGATCACCTTCATTCAATGCGTAGGCTCGCGTGATACGAGCGGTTGCGGCAAGCCTTATTGCTCCAAGATCTGCTGTATGTACACGGCGAAACACGCGATGCTTATCCGTGAAAAATACCCCGACACCGAAGTGCACGTATTTTATATCGACGTGCGTACGCCGGGGAAAAACTACGACGAATTCTTCCGTCGCGCGGTGGAGCAATACGGCGTTGACTATATCAAAGGTATGGTCGGAAAAGTATATAACGAAAACGGAAAGTTAATGGTGCAAGGCTCTAACCTTATCGATAACGAGCAGGTCACGATTGAATCCGATCTCGTCGTGTTAGCGGCGGCGATCGAACCCGAGCCTTCCGTAAGAAAGGTTGCAACCTTGCTTACGGCAAGTATCGATACCAACAATTTCCTCACCGAATCGCACGCGAAGCTCCGTCCCGTAGAAAGCCCTACGGCGGGCGTATACCTCGCGGGCGTATGCCAAGGTCCTAAGGATATCCCCGAAACCGTTTCGCAGGCTTCCGCTTGCGCGGCGAAGGTGATCGGACTTTTGGTGAAAGATAAGTTAAAGACGAATCCTTGCGTTGCCACGCCCGACGAAATGATGTGTAACGGCTGTTCGCAATGCGCGAACGTGTGCGCGTACGGCGCGATCACCTACGTCGATAAAGAATTCAGACTCGGCGGAGGCAAGACGGAAGTAAGGCGCGTAGCATCCGTAAATCCCGCGGTATGTCAGGGTTGCGGCGCTTGTACGGTTACCTGTCCTTCGGGGGCGATGGACCTTAAAGGATTCAGCTCCAAGCAAATTATGTCGGAGGTGGAAGCGATATGCAAAATGTAACGGAAAAGAAAGAATTTACGCCTAATATCGTAGCGTTTTGCTGTAACTGGTGCTCGTATGCAGGGGCAGACCTTGCCGGTTCAAGCCGTTTGAGCTACCCCGCAAACGTGAAGATCATTCGCGTGCCTTGCTCTTGTCGCGTGAATCCGTCCTTTATTTTAAAAGCCTATCAACAAGGCGCGGACGGCGTGATTCTCTGCGGTTGCCATCCCGGCGATTGCCACTACGTGACGGGGAACTATTATACGAGAAGAAGAATGTCGCTCTTATTCAGCTTTTTGAATTATATGGGCATCGAGAAAGAACGTACCCGCGTGGAATGGGTTTCCGCCGCGGAAGGGGCGCGCTTCTCCGCAGTTATGAACGATTTCGTGCAAAAAATCACCGAACTCGGCGAAAATAAACGCCTGACCGATTTGAGAGTAAAGGAGGGCGAATAAAATGCGTGACGTTGAATTGAAAATGAAAGAACGCGCGAGCGAGCTGCTTGAAAGCGGCGAAGTTGCCCGCGTGATCGGTTGGAAAAAAGGAGAATTTTATCACGACCCCCAGCCCGCTTCTTTTGAAAGCGCAGAAGAGTTGAACGCATTCGTCTATAACGGATTTTGTGGCGCAAATCTTTCCAAATACCTCATTCAAATGAGCAAAAAAGAAGGAAAAACGGCGATTTTCTTAAAGCCTTGCGATTCGTACAGCTTTAATCAGCTCGTAAAAGAACACCGTATCGTCCGTGAAAATATCCGCGTGATCGCGATCGAATGTCAAGGGAAGCTGGATATCGAAAAGATCAAGGCGAAGGGCTTTGATTTTGTCACGGAAGCAGAAGAAAACGGCGACGAAATTGCCGTAACTTCTCTCTACGGCAACGGCGCGGTTCAAAAGGACGAAGTGCTTTTGGGAAAATGCGAAACCTGTAAAGGAAAAGTGCATCAAGTAAAGGACGAGGAGATTATTCTCCACGAAATGCAAGCAGGCAAGAAAAACCGCTTTGAAGAGGTCGAAAAACTCGAAGCGATGACGGCGGACGAACGGTTTTCGTTCTGGCGCGAACAGCTTCAAAAATGTATCCGTTGCAACGCGTGCAGAAACGTTTGCCCCGCGTGCTCGTGCTTAAAATGCGTGTTCGATAACCCCGCTTCGGGGATCGCGGCGAAGGCGAACGACGATAAATTCGAAGAACAGCTTTTCCATATCATTCGCGCCTTCCACGTTTCGGGGCGCTGTACGGATTGCGGCGAGTGTTCGAGAGTTTGTCCGCAGAACATTCCTTTGCACCTTCTCAACCGTAAGTTTATCAAGGATATCGACGGCTTATACGGCGAATATCAGGCGGGCGAAACCGCCGAAGGCAAAACGCCTTTAACTTCCTACGCGGAAGGCGACGCCGAACCCAACGACGTAGTGAACGGGGAGGTTAGATAATGTTTAAGATTGCAAAAGAAAGATTAAACGAACTTTATTCCAAGATCGCCGAAACGTTCGGACTTTTTATTCCCATCAAAAAAGGCGGAGAGGTCAACTATCACGTTTGGGGAGAAGGGAAAGAAGTTTCTTTGGAAACCTTGAAAACGGTAAAATCCCCCAAAAACGCGTTTTTCCCGCAGTCGGAAAATTTGATGAAGTTCAAAACCGAAGGGAAAAATCTTGAAATTATCGACGTGCGCTGGGATAAAACGGAGAAGCCTTTCGTTATGTTCGGCGTAAAGGCTTGCGATTATAAGGCGATTGAAGTGCTCGATAAGGTATTCCTTGCCGATCCCGTAGACACCTATTATCAGTCGAGAAGGGAAGCGACCACGATCGTAACGCTCGCTTGCTCACGCCCGGAAGAAAGCTGTTTTTGTAACGCGTTCGGGATCGACGCGACCGCGCCGCAAGGCGACGTGACCACTTGGCTCGACGGCGAAAACCTCTATTGGCAGGCGAACACCGAAAAAGGCGAAGCGCTCACCGCGGCGGTGAAAGAGCTGTTGACGGAAGGGGGAGAAGAAACGGTCGAAGCGCAAAAGGCAACCACCAAAACGATTATGGAAAAATTGCCGTTTGCTTCCCTTGATCTGTCGCGCTTTAAGCCCGAAAATTTGAACGAGCTTTTTAACGACTCCGCTTGGGAGTCTATGAGCGAGGCTTGCTTGGGTTGCGGCACGTGTACCTTCGTTTGCCCGACCTGTCAATGCTTCGATATCCGCGATTTCAAAACCAACGAAGGCGTAATTCGTTATCGTTGCTGGGATTCTTGTATGTATTCCGATTTCACGCTTATGGCGCACGGGAATTCGAGAACTACGCAAATGCAGAGATTCCGTCAGCGGTTTATGCACAAGCTCGTGTATTATCCTTCGCAGAACGACGGGCTGTATTCCTGCGTAGGCTGCGGCAGATGCGTAAACAAATGCCCGCAGAAGCTGAATATCGTGAAAGTGATCAAAACGCTGGGAGGTAAAAACAATGATTGAAGAAACTTTGATTCCGAAAATCGGCGTCGTAACGGATATCCGTAAGGATACGCCCGACGTAAAAACTTTCCGCGTGGTCGGCACGGACGGCAAAAAGCTTTTCAAGCATATGCCCGGTCAATGCGCGATGGTTTCTATTCCCGGGGTCGGCGAATGTATGTTCTCTATCACATCTTCGCCCACGAACGAGGAATATATGGAATTTTCCATTAAAAAATGCGGTTGCGTGACGGAAGTTATCCACGCGCTCGAAGTCGGCGCGCAGATCACCGTTAGAGGACCGTACGGCAAAAATTTCCCCGTAGAAGAAGATTTCAAGGGTAAGGATTTGCTCTTTATCGCAGGCGGTATCGGGCTTGCGCCGCTTAGAAGCGTTATCAACTACGTTCGTCATTACCGTAAAAACTACGGCAAAGTCGTGATCGTTTACGGCGCGAGAAGCAAAGACGATCTCGTCGATATCGGCGAAATCCAAAATGAGTGGGTAAACGAGCCGAATATGGAAGTTTATCTCACGATCGACCGCCCGCAGGAAGGCTGGGACGGACACGTTGGATTCGTACCTGCCTACGTCAAAGAGCTCGGACTCGACCCGAATATGACGGCGGTGCTTTGCGGGCCACCCATTATGATCAAGTTCACGCTTGCGGGGCTTTTGGAACTCGGCTTTGAAAAATCCCGCGTGTATACGACGCTCGAACTCAGAATGAAATGCGGCGTTGGAAAATGCGGAAGATGCAACGTCGGCGATAAATTCGTGTGCAAAGACGGGCCCGTATTCCGTATGACGGAGCTCGACGAATTACCCGACGAATATTAAGGAGAAAAACCAATGGAAAAAACGGTAAACGTATTTCTTTTCGGAAAAAAGTATGAAGTTCCGGAAAGTTTGACGATAATGAAAGCGATGGAATACGCGGGCTATCAGCTCGTGCGCGGTTGCGGTTGCAGAAACGGCTTTTGCGGCGCGTGCTCGACGATCTACCGTATCAAAGGTCAGCAGGAGCTCAAAACCTGCCTTGCTTGCCAAACGAAGGTCGAGGAGGGAATGTACGTGGCAACCCTTCCTTTCTTCCCGCTCGTAAAACAAGTTTACGATATCGAAAAGATCAAGCCCACGCAGCAGATTATGATGCAGCTCTATCCCGAAATTTATTCGTGTATCGGTTGCAACGCTTGCACGAAGAGCTGTACGCAGGAACTCAACGTTATGCAATATATCGCCTACGCGCAACGCGGCGAATACGAAAAAGCGGCGGAAGAGAGCTTCGACTGCGTAATGTGCGGCGTATGTTCTTCCCGTTGCCCTGCGGGGATCTCGCATCCTCAGGTCGCGGTGCTTGCGCGTAGACTTACGGGCAAATACCTTGCGCCGAAGAGCGAGCATCTCGTCAACCGCGTAGCGGAAATCGACAAAGGGGATTGCAAAGCGGCGCTCGAAGCGATTATGAACACCCCGCTCGAAGAACAAAAACATCTCTACAACACGAGAGAGATCGAGAAATAAGGAGAAGCGTATGTATCAGTATACTCAAGAACAACTTGAATCAATGAAAAAAGTAGAAGAAACCCGCGCTTCCCGTATTGAAAAATTGCACGCGCGTATGTCGGCGGAAGAAAAGGACGCCGTTTTGGCGGAATTCCATCCCGACTATATCACTTCGGCGTATGAAGAACTCAAAGTCGGAAAAAATAAGGGCGGGAAGGTGCTTCACGAGCTTGCCGAGCTTTTGCAAGGCCGTTCCAGAACGCTCGATCTTTCTATCGACCTCACGAAGATCGACTACGACGTAGACGTGCTCGTGATCGGCGGTGGCGGCGCAGGCTCTTCGGCGGCGATCGAAGCGCACGAACGCGGCGCAAACGTTATGATCGTCACGAAGCTCCGTTTGGGCGACGCGAACACCGCGATGGCGGAAGGCGGTATTCAAGCGGCGGATAAACCTAACGACAGCCCTGCAACGCACTATCTCGACGCGCTCGGCGGAGGGCATTTCAAAAACAAGCCCGAGCTTTTGTATAAGCTCGTAAACGAAGCGCCCGAAGCCATTCTTTGGCTGAATAACCTCGGCGTTATGTTCGATAAGGAAGAGGACGGCACTATGGTCACCACGCACGGTGGCGGTACGTCCAGAAAGCGTATGCACGCTTGTCGCGACTATTCGGGCTCGGAAATTATGAGAACGCTTCGCGACGAAGTGTTTAACCGCGGTATCACCGTCGTCGATTTCACTTCCGCGATCGAACTTATCAAGGATACGGAAGGCAAAGTCGCGGGCGCGGTCTTAATGAATATGGAAACGCAGGAAATCTTGATCGCAAGGGCAAAAACCGTCGTGATCGCAACGGGCGGCGCGGGCAGATTGCACTATCAAGGCTTCCCGACTTCCAATCACTACGGCGCAACGGCGGACGGACTCGTTTTGGGGTATAGAGCGGGCGCGAAGCTTCTCTATCCCGAAACTCTTCAATATCACCCCACGGGCGCGGCAGAGCCCACGCAGATCTACGGCGCGCTCGTTACGGAAAAGGTGCGTTCGTTGGGCGCACAGCTCGTCAATAAAGACGGCGAAGCGTTCGTCTATTCGCTCGAAACGCGCGACGTTACGGCTTCTTCTATTATCCGCGAATGTAAAGCGCATAAGAAAGGGATCAAAACGACGGACGGCGAGGGCGTATGGCTGGATACGCCGCTGATCGATATCTTAAACGGCAAAGGAACGATCGAAAAGCGTATTCCCGCAATGCTTCGTATGTTCGGCAAATACGGGATCGATATTCGGAAAGAACCTATTTTGATCTATCCTACGCTTCATTATCAAAACGGCGGTTTGGATATTAGCGCAAACGGTATGACTTGCGTGGAAAATCTCTACGTCGCGGGCGAAGCGGTCGGGGGAATTCACGGCACGAACCGTTTGATGGGAAACTCCCTTCTCGATATTATCGTATTCGGCAGAAACGCGGGCCAGCAAGCGGGCGAAAAGTGCAAGAGCGTTCAGCTTAAAGAGCTCACGCTCGACCACGTGCAAGAATTCGAGAAAGAACGCAAAGAAGCGGGCATTTCGTCGGATGTGCCCTCGCCCAGACTTCTTCCCGATTACAGAAGAAAAGTAAATTAAAATAAATTTTACAAAACGCACTAAGTACGCTTTGTGCGTTTTTGTACGTAAATTATAGGAGAGTAAAAATGGAAAAGGAAAATAAACAGAAAAAAAGCCGTAAATGGCTTTGGATTACGATAGCTGTTTTCGTCGTGGTATTGCTTGCGGTTTGGTGTGCGATAAACGCAGCTAAGGGCGCAGGGATTACCGAAATTTTTGGGATTGATTTGAATAATATCGACAAGTTTAGAAACGGCGTTGTATTATTTACTTTAATGTTTTTAATTTTGGCGTTGGGGTATTTGCTCGGCGGTTTGAATATTAAAGGCGTTTCATTGGGTACTGCGGGAGTATTTCTCGTAGCTATCTTGTTCGGTTGGCTTTGTACGCTTGATTTCACGGGCGTACCCGTTTTGAAGTATTTTCATATGAGCAGTACGAAAGAAACGGTTGTGAAATATTTAAAAGGCCCTATCCAAAACTTCGGTTTGATTTCTTTCGTTGGCTCGGTAGGGTTTATTGCAGGACCTAATTTCTTTAAAAATCTTGCAAAGAATTTTAAAACTTACATTTTATTAGGCGCAATTATTATCTTGACGGGAACGCTCGTTGCCGTTCTTTGCACGTTAATTACTGATTACGGCCCTGAATATTGGGCGGGTATTTTATCGGGTGCGCTTACTTCTACGCCTGGTTTTTCCGCAGCGCAAGACGCAGCTACGCAAAACTTACCCTTGATTACCTTAGGGCACGCGATTGCGTATCCGTTCGGGGTAGTAGGAGTCGTTTTGTTCGTTCAGTTGCTTCCTAAGTTCTTGAAAGCGGATATGGATAAGGAACGTGAGTTTTTGAAAATCGGGGAAACGGAAAACGCAAGAGATTATTCCAAATATTTTAAGTGCGAAGACTTCGGGTTTATGCCGTTCGCACTTGCCGTAATTTGCGGTTTGCTTTTAGGTGCAATCAGTATTCCCTTAACGGCTTCGGGATACGACGGACCTTGTTTCTCGCTTGGTACGACGGGCGGCGTTTTGATTATGTGTCTTGTCTTCGGTCATTTCGGTCATATCGGTAAGCTTTCATTGGAAGTAAACGAAAAGACGTTAAGAGTACTTCGTGAACTTGGTCTTGCTTTATTCTTAATCGGTGCAGGCTTTGAAGGCGGCGTATCTTTGGTGCAAGAAATCAAAGCGGCGGGCGGTGCAGCCATCGTCGTTTGGGGCTTTATCGGCGGCGCGTTTATGACGGTAATCCCGATGGTGGTAGGATTTATTCTCGGTAAATATATTTTAAAATTACCGCTTTTGAATAACTTAGGTTCGATTACGGGTGGTATGACGAGTACGCCTGCGCTCGGCACATTGATTTCTACGGCGAAAACGGACGACGTTGCTTCAGCGTATGCATCAACTTATCCGATAGCCTTAATTTTGGTTGTTTTGGCTTCGCAGTTGATGATTACGTTAATGTAAACTAAAATAAATTCCGCCGCGTAAAAAATACGCGGCGGAAAAATTAAAAAACAAGTTAAAAATAGTTGCTTTTTTTAATTTGATAGTATATAATAAATAAGCTGTTTGCAGAGATGGCGGAGCGGCTGAACGCGCACGATTCGAAATCGTGTTATGCAGGAATGTATACGAGGGTTCAAATCCCTCTCTCTGCGCCAACGAGAAGGTTTTATGCAAAATTTTTGCATAAAACCTTTAATAAAATATGGGTAAAATTATGTTATATACGATTCAAAACGATAATTTAACGGTGAAAGTGAACGATTTCGGGGCGGAGCTCACGAGCGTGGTTTTTAAAGGAAAAGAGCGCCTTTGGCAGAACGAAAACGGCGCTTGGGCAAGTCATTCGCCGATAATGTTCCCTGAGTGCGGTTCGTGCGAGCTCGTCGTAGACGGTAAGCTTTATCCTCATTTTTTGCACGGTTTTGCAAAAAAAGCGACCTTTTCCGTAACCGCGCAGGGGAAAGACTTCGTTACGATGGTTCTTTCCTCCTCTGCAAAAACAAAAGAATTTTATCCCTACGATTTCCGTCTTTCCTTTACTTATCGAGTAGAGGGCGATACTTTGCGCGTTACGCACGAGGTCTACAATCCCTCGGACGAAGATATCTATTGTGCTTTCGGCTCGCACGAATCCTATCAATTAGACGGCGACGTTAGCGAATACGCGATCGAATTTGAAAAAGAGGAAATCTTTGATTCTCTTTTGCATACGCCTACGGGCAAGCTCACGGGCGAAACCGAGAATTTCGGGAAGGGCAAAATGTTTCCTTTGCCTGCGGATTTTTTGCAAGAGGGTAGAACGCTTATTTTCGGAAACGTCAATTCCCGCAAAGTCACTCTTAAAACGACGGCGGGGAAGGACTGTGCAGACGTTTCGTTTGAAGGATTTTCCAATCTTTTACTCTGGCGACCGCACGGCGCGAAAATGATTTGCATCGAGCCTTGGCAAAATTTGCCAGATAAAGTAGGCGAAGAGTTGACGGAATTTTCTAAAAAAGCAGGAATAGAGAAAATTAATCCCAAACAAAAGAAAGTTGCTAAGCGGACGATTAAATATTATTAACGGTATATCGATAAGAGGCAGGAGTAGTTGCTCCTGCTTCGATTTTTTATCTAAAACTTTATAGATTTATTTTTCGATTGCTTATAAAGAGTTGATAAAAAAATTTTTTTGTGTTATACTAAATATGCTACACAAAATCAAATATTAGGATTGCGGTATTTTTTCCTTTTAGGGATAATTATACTCTTTTTTAATCATAACTATTTTCGAATTTGGTAAAAATGCGAATTCCACCAATAGTTATGATTAGAAATCGTAATTTCCTTTTGGTTTTGTGTAGCGACAATCGGAGTTTGCGTTTTTCGGTGCGTTGACTTCGGTTGGCGCACTTTTTTATTTGGGAGAAATGATTATGGTAAACTTTATGAATTCTTGTTAAAAAAGCCGAGCTAAAAATTAAAAAATAAATAATTTATAAGGAGAATAAAAAATGAAAAAGAAACTTTTAACCTTACTTACGACCTGTTGTTTAGCAATTTCCAGCCTTTTCGGGCTTACAGGTTGTGGTGGCGCAGAGATTGAAAAATCTGATTGGAAAACCGTTTTGCACTATTATCCTGCATATCCGACTTTTACCGTGTATGAATTCCCTAACGAAAGAGCTTTAACTTACGTGTTTGATGGTGATTCTGAAAATGTTTTAGATAAAACGAATTATCACGTTATGGTAAGCAATAAATTTGAAGGCGACGACTTTGCAAGCGCGAAAATATCTTCAATGGATTTTCGTTGTGGTACAACCAATAAAACAAGAACGCCTATCGGCGGGGAATGGTACGTGAAAAACGAACGCGGCTCCTACGTTGACAATTGCGAAAAAGGGGAATACACGGGAGATCCTATCACTACTTCCGAGCTTTACGCGTGGTTATTTGATTGGTCGAAGGACAATTATTCGGCGTTTGAAAAGAAAAGCGAAAGCAAAAACGGCGTAGTTTATAAAGTAAAAAAAGACCGTTTAAAAGCAATCAATACCGAATGTCAAAAGGTTTATGCAGATTCTACCGTTAGTGAAGTGTGTTTGATTTTTGAAGTTCTTGGAAAAGACTTGTACGGAGCGCGCTTGTCTAATTCTTCCGATAATTACAGATTAGACGGTATTTCCGTGAAAGATAAAAACGGGCAGTTGTTCGCGATAAAAAACATTGAAACGACTATTATGCAATCAGCTCACGAAATTGTGTTTAAGCGTTTTAAAGACGTATCTAATTTCACGCTCAAAGGCGGTACGGGCGTTGATTACGGCGAATACTATTTTACTGAAAACGCCGTAAAAATTTATACGCCGAATAATCCCAACGAAGACCAAAGAGAAGCGTATTTCGTTGCCGATTATGAAAATCAAACCGCAAAATATATTAAAAAAACAGCGCAAGGTCAATGGACGACGCAAAGTATTTCTATTGCAGAGTTTGAAAATAGAAAAGAAAGCTTGATTGACGTGTATTTTGGCGGAATTATCGATAACGGTTATGGTTCTTTTAAGGAATATACGCTTAGATATGACGCGAAGCTTAAATGGTTTGGCGATGAAATCCAAGCTAAACTTTCGGGTTATGATTTGAAATATAAAAACTTGACTATTCAATTTGATACTAGATATATAAGTAATAGTACGGGCACGAAAATTGAAGAAATGTCGTTTGACTACGAAATGTCGGCAAACGGAACGAGCGTCACTCACCATTTTGAGTTGACGAACGGCGGAACGACGACGGTGGAAGTTCCCGTCGTTGAATAATTTAAGCAAAGAAGTATATCGCTTGCGTTAGACGTTGCTAAATAGCGAAAAAAAAGAACCTTGCAATCAAGGTTCTTTTTTTTCTACTTGGTGCCGAAGGTGGGACTTGAACCCACACGTTGTCACCAACAACGGATTTTGAGTCCGTCGCGTCTGCCATTCCACCACTTCGGCGCTTCCATTTTCAAAAGCTTTATTATTATAAGATAATCCGCGAAAAAAAGCAAGCGTTTTTTCTATGTATTTATAATTTTTTTAGAGTTTTTTTCGAAGTTTATAAAAGCTTGGTCTTTTCCTTGCGATTTTTTTATTTTCGTGGTAAAATAGTATATACTAAGGATAAGGAAATTCTTTTATTATGGAAAAATTAGTTTTAATAGACGGCAACAGCCTACTCAACAGAGCCTATTACGCTACGCCCGTATTCACCACCAAAGACGGACTTCCCACGAACGGCGTATTCGGGTTTATTAAGCTTATGCTCCGTATTATTGCCGATAAAAAACCAAAATATATCGTCGTCGCGTTCGACGTGCACGCGCCGACCTTCCGTCATAAAGCGTACGACGCGTATAAAGCGGGCAGAAAGCCTATGCCCGAGGATCTTGCCGTCCAGCTTCCCGTTTTAAAAGAAGTGCTCCAAAAAATGAATATCAAGATTTGCGAGCTTGCAGGTTACGAGGCGGACGACGTTATCGGTACGCTCTCTAAAAAATTCGACGTTCATTCTTATATTTATACGGGCGATAGGGATTCTTATCAGCTCGTTGACGAAAAAACCAGCGTTTGTTTTACGCGTAAAGGGGTGAGCGACCTTTTAGAGCTCACCGATTCTAACTTCAAAGACGAAACCAACCTCACGCCCGCCCAAATTATCGATTTAAAGGCGTTAATGGGGGATAAATCGGATAATATTCCCGGGGTCGAGGGAATAGGCGAAAAATCGGCGTATAAGCTTTTAGAGCAATTTGGAACGCTCGACAATATTTATGCGAACGTCGATCAAATCGCGGGCGCGATCGGGAGGCGACTTGCGGAGAATAAGGCGAACGCGTATTTTTCCTACGAGCTTGCCACGATCAATACAAATGCCCCCGTGGAAGTAGAGCTTGCCGATTGCGTTCTCAAAATGCCGTTTCCCGCCTCCGTTCGCAACCGTTTTGCGGAGCTTGAATTTAAATCTATTCTTTCTATGAATATTTTCAGCGACGAGAACGAAACGGAAGAATCCGAAAACGGCGTGGCGGCGTTAATCGAACCGCCTGTTCGGGAAGTGATTTTAAACACCGTCGAGGAAGCGATCGATCGTATTCATTCTTCACCTTCCAAAACTATCGCCGTAAACTGGACGGATAACGAATTCCGTTTCTTTTTCAAAAACGAAGGGGACGGAAAATCGGCGGTTACCGAACAGCTTGAATACGTTTGTCCCGTTAAGATCGGGCTGTTGGACGTCGGATTCTACGATTATCAATTCCAGCCTCTTTTAAAAGCTGTTTTTGAAGGAAAAAAACGGGTAATTTCTTATTATTCAAAGGAATTAAGGCACAAACTTGCGGAGCAAGATATCGACTTTTTAGCGCCGTTTGAAGACGTTTCAATGCTAAAATGCTTATCCGACGGACTTGCCAACACCGACGGTTTGGAATTTTGCTTGAATTACTTTGCGCTTCCCGCGAAAAATCCCGCTTACGGCGTGTATCGCCTTTGGGAAATCTACGCGGGAAAACTCAACGAGAGAGAAAAATGGCTGTATGAAAAGGTGGAATTACCTCTTTCCGTGGTTCTTTTCGAGATGGAATGCAAAGGGATTTGTATCGACGAAAAGGCGCTTAGCGAGCTTTCCAAGCGTTATAATAGCGAAATCAACGAGGTTAGCGAAAAGATCTACGAACTGGCGGGGGAAAGATTTAATATCAACTCCACGCAAAAACTCGGCGCGATTCTTTTCGATAAGCTGCAAATCGGCGCGGGGGTAAAAAAGGCAAAAACGACCAAATCCTACAAAACGACCGCCGAGGAGCTTGAAAAATATAAAGACGAACACGAGATCGTTCGCCAGATTTTGCGTTACCGTCAAATCCAAAAAATCAATTCAACCTACGTGGACGGCTTCAAGCCCTTGATAAAAAACGGAAAGGTGCATACGACGTATCACCAAATCAAAACGGAAACGGGACGGCTTTCGAGCGCAAATCCCAATCTTCAAAATATTCCCGTTCGCACGGCAGAGGGCAGGGAATTGCGCAAGCTCTTTATCGCCAGCGAGGGTTGCGTGCTCTTAGACGCCGATTATTCCCAAATCGAGCTCCGTTTGCTTGCGCATTTGTCAAAGTGTTCTAAATTGATCGAGGCGTTCCGTCAAAACGGCGATATTCACGCGTTGACGGCTTCCCAAGTTATGAAAACGACCCTTGATAAAGTCACGCCTGAAATGCGCCGTAGCGCAAAGGCGGTAAACTTCGGCATTATTTACGGTATGAGCGGCTTCGGGCTTGGCAAAGATCTTGGGATTTCTACGCAAAAGGCGCAGGAATATATCGATAAATATTTCGAAAATTATCCCGAAGTCAAAGAATTTATGAATAAAAACGTGGAGCGAGCAAAGGAAGAAGGCTACACGACGACGATGTTCGGGCGCAGAAGAATTATCCACGAATTGAAGTCTACGAATTATAATTTGCGTAGCTTCGGCGAGCGCGCGGCAATGAATATGCCTTTGCAGGGAACGAGCGCGGATATTATAAAAATCGCTATGCTCGGCGTTTATAATAAATTGAAAGAAGGCGGATATAAAGCCAAACTCGTTTTGCAGGTCCACGACGAATTGGTGATCGATTGTCCCGTTGCCGAACAGGAAGAGGTGTCGAAGATTTTGCAAACGGAAATGGAAAACGCCGTTTCATTAAGCGTTCCTTTGACGGCGGAAGTGGGAATCGGGCAAAGCTGGTATGCGGCAAAATAAACAAGAGTTTCACGAAATTAGTTTCACGGTTTTAAATGTAAAACTTAAATCGTGAAACGAGAAAAGGAGATTTTCGAAATGAAAATTGCGATCACCGGCGGGATTGGAAGCGGAAAGTCCCTCGTCGGAAAAATAATTAAACGAATAGGTTATCCCGTGTTTTCCTGCGATGATATTTATCGTGAAATGATGCAGGAAAACTCGTATATTGAGCAGATTTCAAAGCTTTTTCCCGACGTTGTAAAAAAGGGCGAAATCGATAAAAAAGCTTTATCCGAAAAGGTGTTTTCCTGCGAAAAATCCCTCGAAAAGCTCAACCGTTTAGCGCATCCGTTAATTATGGAGCGTTTGTATAGGCAAATGAAGCAAGCGGGAAAGGGGTTGGTATTCTCTGAAGTTCCTCTTCTTTTCGAGGGGGGATATGAAAAGGATTTTGATCGGGTGATCGTCGTGATCAGAAACCTTTCCGATCGCATACAAGCGGTTTGCGAGCGCGACCGCGTTTCAAAAAAGAGCGTAGAAGAGAGAATTTCGAAGCAATTCGATTACGATCGCGCGTTAACCCAACTAACGGAAAATTATATCGTCCTTAAAAACGACGGCGATATTTCAACTTTACAAACCGCCGTTGAAGAACTTCTATCAAAGCTTTGATTTTTAAATATGAAACTTTTTTCGTGAAACAATATTTTATTCTTTAATATGTGATAAATCCCCTTGGGCACTTTTTAAGCCATAGGGGGATTTTTTTCTTGAAAAATTGTATTATGCCAAACATAACTATTTTGATATACATAATATAATACCTATGCGACGCATACTATTTTTATCGTTTCTTTCCTTTTAGAATAGGAAGAATTTTCAAAAAATCCCGATATTTCACGGGAAAAAGATAAAAAAAGTAGAAAAAATTCGGCTTATGTCCTTGAAAAAATTCAAAAAATATTGTATAATGAAGATGACAAACAAAGGCAACGTGTTTTTAAAACTCGCACGCTTTGTTTTTCGGAGGTATTTAATGAAAGGATTTAAAACGGATTATCCCCTGTATTTATTTCATCAAGGCGAGAATTTTAAAGCCTATGAAACGATGGGGGCGCATCCCGCCGTTTTAAACAAAAGAAAAGGATACGTGTTCAGGGTTTGGGCGCCGCGCGCGAAAAGCGTTTCCGTCGTGGGTGAATTCAACGATTGGAATCCCGCCGCACACAAAATGAACAAATTGATCGACGACCAAACGTTCGAGCTTTTTATTCCCAACGTTCGGCAATACGATTCTTATAAATACTGTATTGAAACGCACGACGGGAGAACTCTTTATAAAGCCGACCCGTACGCTTTCCATTCCGAGCTTCCCGGAACGAATTCTTCCAATGCGTCCAAGCTCTACGATTTATCGAGATATAAATGGACGGATAAGGCATATTCGGACAAGCAAAAGCATAAGAATATCTACGCTTCGCCCGTCAATATCTACGAAGTAAATCTTCTTTCGTGGAGAAAACACGAGGACGGCAGTTTTCTTTCCTATCGGGAGCTAGCCACAGAGCTTGTAAATTATCTCGTTGAAATGGGATATACGCACGTGGAAATTATGCCGCTTACCGAGCACCCCTTCGACGGTTCGTGGGGGTATCAGGTCACGGGGTATTATTCGATTACCTCGCGACTCGGCACGCCTCACGATTTTATGTATCTCGTGGATTGCCTGCATAAAGCGGGAATCGGCGTGATTCTCGATTGGGTTCCCGCGCATTTCCCTAAGGACGATTTCGGTCTTTACGAATTCGACGGGGCAACCCTTTACGAGCCTTCCGCTTGGGACAGAAAAGAAAACGAGGGCTGGGGAACGAGAAAATTCGACTATGGCAGAAAGGAAATAATTTCTTTCTTGATTTCGAGCGCAGTGTTTCTTTTGGAAACCTATCATCTCGACGGTTTGCGCGTAGACGCAGTGGCTTCGATGCTGTATTTGGATTATGATAAAAAGCCGGGCGAATGGGTTCCTAATATTTACGGCGAGAATAAAAATCTCGAAGCCGTAGCTTTCTTGCGCCGTTTAAACGAAACGATTTTCGGGTATTTCCCGAACGCGTTGATGATCGCGGAAGAATCGACGGCTTGGCCGCTTGTGACCCGTCCGACGGATATCGGCGGGCTCGGCTTCAATTTTAAGTGGAATATGGGCTGGATGAACGACGTTTTGTCTTATATTTCCACCAATCCTTTATACAGAAGATATCAGCACAATAAGCTCACCTTTTCTATGATGTACGCCTTTTCGGAGAACTACGTTTTGCCAATTTCCCACGACGAGGTCGTGCACGGAAAAGGCTCGTTACTTGGCAAAATGCCCGGGGATTACGAAGAGAAGTTTGCAGGCGTTCGCGCGTTCCTTGGCTATATGACGTCGCACCCCGGTAAAAAGCTCAATTTTATGGGCAACGAGATCGGACAGTTTAAGGAATGGAATTATAAAGAGAGCGTAGAATTTTTCCTTAAAAGCTTCCCCGCGCACGCAAGGCTGTCTACGGCGGTTAAAGAACTTAATCATTTATATAAAAACACGCCCGCGCTTTATCAAATCGAGGATTCGTGGGAAGGCTTTGAATGGATCGCGGCGGACGACGGCGACGCAAATCTGATCGCCTACAAGCGCAAAGATAGAGCGGGCAATCAAGTGATCGCGATCGTCAATTTTGCAGGCGTGGATCATATCGATTACAGGATCGGCGCGGATAAAGGAAAATATAAAATGCTTTTCAATTCCGACGCTATTCGCTACGGCGGTAAAGGCGCGTTTAAAAAGCGCGTATTCTATACGGAAAAAGCGTATAGTCACGGCAGGGAGGACTCCATTAGAATCTCTATCCCAAAACTGACTTGCGTTTATTTAATAAAAATCAACTGATAATTTAAGGGGGTCTTTTTATGCAAAGAAGAAAAGAATGCGTCGCAATGCTTCTTGCGGGCGGACAGGGCAGCAGACTGTTCGCGCTCACCACGGACGTTGCAAAACCCGCCGTTGCTTTCGGCGCGAAGTATCGTATTATCGATTTCCCGCTTTCGAACTGTATCAATTCGGGCATCGATACGGTTGGCGTGCTTACGCAGTATCAGCCGCTTATTTTAAACGAATATATCGGCAACGGTCAGCCGTGGGATCTCGACAGAGCCTTCGGCGGGGTACATATTTTATCGCCGTATCAGGCGAAAACCCGTTCCTCGTGGTATGAGGGGACGGCAAACGCGATCTATCAGAATATGCATTTTATGAAAATGTATAATCCCGAATATATCCTCGTTTTGTCGGGCGATCACATTTATAAAATGGATTACGCGGCAATGCTCAAAGCGCATAAAGAAACGGGCGCGGATTGTACGATCGCCGCAATCGACGTGCCGCTTTCCGAAGCCTCCCGATTCGGTATTTTAAATACCAACCCCGACGGCTCTATTTATCAGTTTGAAGAAAAACCCAAAGTTCCGAAAAGCACTCTCGCTTCGATGGGCATTTATATCTTCACGGCGGAAAAGCTTTTCAAATATTTAGAAGAGGACGACGCGAACCCGAATTCCTCCAAGGACTTCGGAAAAGACGTTTTGCCCGCGATGCTCAACGCAGGGGAAAAGATGTTCTCCTACCTTTTTGAGGGGTATTGGAAAGACGTTGGGACGATCGCTTCCCTTTGGCAAGCGAATATGGATCTCCTTGGAGATGAACCCGAATTCGACGTCAGCGATAAGTCTTGGAAGATGCATTCGAGAAACCCGCTTGCTCCCCCCGAATGTATCGGCGAAACGGGAGTGGTTCAAAATTCAATGATCGCCCTCGGCTGCGAAATAGAAGGCGAAGTGAAAAACTCCGTCCTTGGCAGTAACGTCGTCGTGGAAAAAGGCGCGGTCGTCAAAGACGCCGTCGTGCTCGCCAACAGCGTGATTAAAGCGGGCGCAACCGTTTCCTATACGATTATCGACGAAAACGTAACGGTCGCCGAAAACGCCGTTATCGGCGTGGAAAAAGACCCGAACGCAGAGATCGTCGTACTCGGCAGAGGCATTTGCGTTGGAAAAGGCGTAAAGGTTTCAAGCGGTCAGAAGCACGAAAAAGATATTTTGGAATAAGGGGAGGGAAAGACAATGGCAGCAACCGCATTAGGCGTTATTTTTTGCAACATTCACGAAGAAAACGTACCCGAGCTCGTAAGAAGAAGAACGATCGCTTCCATTCCGTTTGGGGGAAGATATCGCGTTATCGATTTCCAGCTTTCCAATATGGTCAATTCGGGCATTACGACGGTGGGTCTTATGACGAACAATAACTACCGTTCTTTGATCGATCATATCGGAAGCGGCAAGGACTGGGATCTTGCCAGAAAGGACGGGGGAATTATTCTTTTGCCTCCTTTCTCCGATAAGCACGATAAGCTTTATTCCACTCGTTTGGAAGCGCTTAGCTCGCTTTCGGGATTTTTGGGGCGGCGTTCGGAAAAGTACGTAGTGCTTTGCGACGGCGACGTACTCGCGAAATTCAATATTTCCGAAATCCTTGCCGCGCACGAAAAGAAAAAAGCGGATATCACCTTAGTCACGCATAGTGGCGAGATCGAAAAAGCTTCGGAAATAATGCTCGTCAACGCCGACGAAAACAACCGCGCGACCGAAGTGAAATATTCTCCGCGCGTGAAAAAAGGAGAGGTTGGCAACTATTACGCGGGCGTAATGGTTCTTAACCGTCAATTCCTTTTGAATATCGTCGAAGATTCCGCAGTACACGGCTTCACGAGCTTCGAAACGGATATACTTATCAAGCAGCTTGATTCGCTCAAAGTTTATCGTTATGATTTTAAGGGCTATTTTGCGAGTATGACGAGTATGGCGGCGTATTATAAACACAATATGCGCCTGCTTGAAAAATCCGTTCGCGACGAACTGTTCGGCGGCAGAGATATGTATACGAAGGTTCGCGACAGTGCGCCTTCCAAATACGGCGCGGAGGCGACCGTGAAAAATTCGCTGATTTCCGACGGTTGCGAGATCGAAGGCGTGGTGGAAAATTCCATTTTGTTCCGTGGCGTGAAGGTCGCGAAAGGGGCGGTGGTGCGCAATTCCATCATTATGCAGGATAACGTGATCGGCGCGGGCGCTTCGCTCAGTTGCGTGATTACCGATAAAAACGTGGTGATCACCGACCGCAGACAGTTGAGCGGTTGCGAAGAAATTCCTTTCTTTATTCAGAAAGGTACGATGCTTTAAGGTAAATAACCGTATTATAAAAATTTTTTGGAGGACTATATGGCAGAAAAGAAATGTACAGCGAAAACGACAATCCGAGCGACGGCGAGAAAAAGCGCGAAAAAATCGACGGTCGAAATTCTGCAAAAGGAAGAGAACGTGATTTTTCCCGAAGTGAAGGAAACGACAGAGCCTACGGTGGAGACCAAGCGTAAAATTTTATTCGTAGCTTCCGAAGCCGCGCCGTTTATTGCGACGGGCGGGCTTGCCGACGTGATCGGGTCTTTGCCGAAAGCGCTTGCAAAAGACCCTTCCTACGACGTTCGCGTGGTGTTGCCCTTATATTCGGATATCAAACCAGAATTTCGCAGAAAATTTTCTTTTCTCGGCAATATTTTCACTCCGCTTTCCTGGCGTAATCAATACTGCGGTGTTTTTACCTGCGTGGAAAACGGCGTTACCTTCTATTTTATCGACAACGAGTATTATTTTAAGCGCACGGGCTGCTACGGCTACTACGACGACGGCGAACGGTTTGCCTTCTTTTCAAAAAGCGTTATGGAGATTTTGCCGTTTATCGATTTTTATCCCGACGTTTTGCATTGTCACGATTGGCAAGCGGCGCTTGCGGCAATCTATCTCAAAACCATTTATTGTAAACAGGAAAAATACAGCTTTATCCGCGCTATCTTTACCATTCATAATATAGAGTATCAAGGGAAGTATTCCTTGGACATTTTAGGCGATCTTTTCGGCTTGGACGAAGCGAATAAAGGGCTTGTGGAATACGACGGCTCTATCAACCTTATGAAAGGGGCAATAGAATGTTCGGAGCAGATTTCAACGGTAAGCCCTACTTACGCGAAAGAGATAAAATCGGCGCATTACGCGCACGGCTTACAGGATATTATCCGCAAAAACGAAGGAAAGCTTACGGGCATTTTAAACGGTATCGACGTAAATTCGTATAACGCGGAAACGGATAAAGCCTTGTTTGCGAACTATTCCGCGGAAAATCTTGAAAACAAGGCGGTATGCAAAGCGGAACTTCAAAAAATGCTCGGTTTGCCCGTTCGCGAAGTACCCGTGATTGCGATGATCACTCGGCTGGTTTCGCATAAGGGCGTGGATCTCGTGCAAAGCGTGATCGAGGATATGTTACACGAAGATATTCAATTCGTCTTGCTCGGCACGGGCGAGGTCGCTTACGAAAACTTTTTCGTCGATCTCGGTAGCAAATATGAGGGAAAAGTTTCTGCAAATATTGCCTTTAACGGCGACTTATCGAGAAAAATTTATTCGGGCGCGGATATTTTCCTTATGCCGTCTTTGAGCGAGCCTTGCGGTCTTTCGCAAATGATCGCTTCCCGCTACGCGACCGTACCCGTCGTGAGAGAAACGGGCGGGCTTTACGATAGCATCAAGCCTTACGCCTCGGGCGGCAACGGATTTACGTTTACTTCGCGCAATCCTTACGATATGCTGTACGTGATTCACGAAGCGATCGATTTGTATAAAAAGCCCGACGAATGGAAAGCCTTATTAAAGAAGGTTATGACCACGGACTTTTCTTGGCAACGCTCGGCGGAGGAGTATAAACAACTCTATTCGAACACGATCGCTATGCCGTTTTAAGCCACGCGCGAAGCGTTATTACACTTGAAAAAATTTTATCAGGAGATATAAAAAAATATGAAAGTAAAGGAGTTTTCCTCGGCAGAGGCGAAAGAGCTTATCAAGGGTAAGCTTTCCCGCTATTTTGGCATTGCGCCTTCCGAAGCGAAAAAGGAACAGTTGTACAAAGCGGTGGTTATGAGTATTCGCGATATTATGCTTGAAAAACGGCATAATTTCCACACCGTCACCAAAGCCGCGAAAGCAAAGAAAGTATATTATCTTTGTATGGAATTTTTAATGGGGCGTTCGCTGAAAAACAGCGTATATAACCTTGGCCTTGGCGAAGCCTTCGAGGCGGCGCTTCAAGAATACGATACCTCGTTGAACGATCTTTACGAGCTCGAACCCGACGCAGGGCTCGGAAACGGCGGACTTGGGCGTTTGGCGGCGTGCTTTTTGGACGCGCTCGCAACGGGCGACTATCCCGCGATGGGCTTTTCCATTCGCTACGATTACGGCTTGTTTAAGCAGAAGATCGTCGAAGGCTGGCAGACGGAGCTTCCCGACGTTTGGCTTCCCGGCGGCGAAGTTTGGCTTACGCAGAGAAGCGATAAGATTTTTACCGTAAAATTCGACGGTTATATTGAAGAAAAGTGGACGGAGCACGGCTTGGAAACGGTTTACCGCGACGCAAAGGAAGTGCAAGCGGTCGCTTACGATATGATGGTTTCGGGCTACGATAGTCAGGCGGTTTCCGTTCTTCGGCTTTGGAAAGCGAGAAGCGTTCAAAATTTCGATATGAAGTTATTCTCGCAAGGCGATTACAGCGCGGTTATGCAAGAAGATAACGCGGCGGAATTGATTTCCAAGGTCCTTTATCCTGCCGATAATCATTTGGAAGGGAAGTCGTTGCGCTTGAAACAGCAATATTTCCTCGTTTCTGCGTCCTTGCAAAACATTCTTGCCGATCACAAGAGAAGATACGGTTCGCTTAAATTATTGCCGAAAATGGCGGCAATCCATTTGAACGACACCCATCCCGCGCTTGCGATCCCCGAACTGATGCGGCTTTTGATCGACGAAAACGGTATGTCGTGGGAAGAAGCTTGGGAAATCACGACTTCGGTTTGCGCGTATACCAACCACACGGTTTTGGCGGAAGCGCTCGAAACTTGGCCTGAAAGCTTGATTGCGAGGAAATTGCCGAGAATTTATACGATTTTAAAAGAAATCAATCGTCGTTTCTGCGACGACCTTTGGGCGAAATTCCCGGGCGATTGGGATAAGATCGCGCGTATGGCGATCATTTCTTATAATACCGTTAAAATGGCGAATCTTTCCGTGCACGGCTCGCACAAAGTCAACGGCGTTTCGGGCTTGCACAGCGATATTATCAAAGAGAGTATTTTTAAAGATTTTTACGATTATACGCCCGAAAAATTCACGAACGTCACGAACGGTATCGCGCACAGACGTTGGCTGAATCAATCGAATCCCGAGCTTTGCGCGTTGCTCGACGAGTGTATCGGGCAAGGCTACGCAAAAGACGCGTCTAAGCTTGCGGATTTCAAGAAATTCGAAAACGACGACAGCGTGTTAAAACGGCTTGACGAGATTAAAGCGATCAAAAAGCAACAGTTTGCGGACTTTGCCTATAAAAAGCAAGGCGTGATTATCGATCCGAATACCATTTTCGACGTACAGGCAAAGAGAATGCACGAATACAAGCGCCAGCTTCTCAACGTGTTGCATATTATCACCGATTATTTGATTCTCAAAAAGAATCCCGACGCGCCCGTTCAACCGAAAACGTATATTTTCGCGGCGAAAGCGGCGGCAGGGTATTATATGGCGAAAAAGATCATCAAATTGATCTGCTATCTTGCCGAAGATATTAAAAAGAATCCGAAAATTAACGAAAAACTCAACGTCGTGTATATGGAAGATTACAATGTTACGATGTCTGAAATGCTGATGCCTGCTTCGGAAATTTCCGAACAGATCTCTTTGGCGGGCAAAGAAGCCAGCGGCACGGGCAATATGAAGTTTATGATCAACGGCGCGTTGACGATCGGTACTTTGGACGGCGCGAACGTGGAAATGAGCGAAAAAGTCGGAAAGAATAATATCTATATTTTCGGCTTGAAAGCCGACGAGGTTGCGGAAATTTGGAGAAACGGCTATTCTTCAAGCGTTTATTATAACGGCGATTCAATGCTCAGAAAGGTTATCGAAGCCTTGATCGTCGGGTTTAACGGCGAATCCTTCGCCGAAATCGCAAACTATTTGTTGACGGGCTCGCCGATCGCCGATCCGTATATGTGTATGGCGGATTACGAATCGTATTTATCCACGCAAAATAAGATGTCTAAGCTGTACGCTACCGACAAGCGGCTTTGGAATCAAAAAGCGCTTCGCAATATCGCGGCGGCAGGATTCTTTGCCGCAGACAGAAGTATCGCGGAATATGCGGAAAATATCTGGAATCTTAAACCGTTGCATAGCAAATAATTAACTAAAAACAATCGTGCGCAAAAAGCTGTAAAGTTTCTTTACGGCTTTTTGCCGAATATAAGACTTTTTTACAAAAAACACCAAAAATGGAAACGACTATGAATTTTTATTACGATCCTTTAAATCGCCTTTGCAAAAGCGTGACGGGCGCTTGTGCCGCAAGCGAAGAACTTCAATTGAATATTTTTTTCTTAAAAGGGGAGGCGCGGGAAGATTTTTTCGAACAAGATTGCCTCGCCCCAAATCAAAACGCTTATTTATTGCTCTGCAAAGACGGAGAATCCAAAACGGCGTATCCTATGACGAAAACGGCTTACGGCTGGAATATTTCCTTAAAAATAAATCAAACGGGGCTGTATTATTATAATTTTTCCTTTGAAAACGGCGGATTCATCAACCGAAACTACCGCCATACGGGAGAATACGCCGAATACGACGGAAACAATTTTTTGCTCACCGTATACGCGAAAAGCTATAAAACGCCCGAATGGTTTAAAGGCGGCGTGATGTATCAAATATTTCCCGACCGTTTTTGTCGGCAAGGAACTATGCCAGACATAAAAGGAAGGATTTTCCGCGAAGATTGGGGTGGATTGCCCAGCTATCGTCCGAATGAGCACGGAAAAGTTTTAAATAACGACTTTTTCGGCGGGAATTTTAAAGGCGTTCAAAGCAAATTGCCGTATTTAAAAGAACTCGGCGTTACGGCGATCTATTTTAATCCCGTATTCGAAGCGGCGTCCAACCACCGTTACGATACTTCCGATTATATGAAAATAGACCCTGCCTTGGGCTGCAAAGAAGATTTTGAAGAACTCGTCAAAGCCGCGGAAAATCAAGGGATTCGCGTGATTTTAGACGGCGTTTTCAACCATACGGGCGACGATAGCGTGTATTTCAATAAATACGGCAAGTATCCGTCCTTAGGCGCGTATCAATCCAAGGATTCGCCGTATTATACTTGGTACGATTTTCAGGAGTTTCCGAACCGTTATTCGAGTTGGTGGGGAATCGATATTCTGCCCGAGCTCAACGAAGCTTCGGAAGAATATCAGAATTTCATTTTCGGAGACGACGGCGTACTCAAAAACTGGCTAAATTCGGGAATTGGCGGTTATCGGTTGGACGTGGCGGACGAATTACCCGATTTCTTCCTTAAAAAATTGCGGAAAGCCGTAAAAGATAAGGACAAAAACGCCATTATTATCGGGGAAGTATGGGAGGACGCGTCCGATAAGATCGCGTATTCCAAGCGGCGCGAATACCTGCAAGGCTATGAATTAGACAGCGTTATGAATTATCCGCTGAAAGACGCGATCATTCATTACGTAACCACGGAAAATACCCGCGAGCTTTCCCGTACCATTCGGCTTTTACTCGATCATTATCCCAAACAGACGGTCGATTGCCTTATGAATATTCTCGGTACGCACGACACGCCGCGCATTTTAACCGTGTTAGGCGGAAAAATCTGCTATAATAAAGACGAAATGGCTTCAAAAAAGGCTTTATTAGGCGAAAAAGAAAGGAAAAACGCCATCAAAAAGCTGAAAATGGCGGCGCTTTTACAGTTTACCTTGCCAGGCGTTCCTTGCGTATATTACGGCGACGAAAACGGTATGGAAGGACATATCGATCCGTTTTGCAGAAAATGTTTTGATTGGGAGAATTTAAATAAAGACTTGATTGCTTATTATCAAAAGCTTGGAGAATTGCGCGCGCGGTTTAAAAATATCTTCAAAAAAGGAACGTTTAAAGAAATTATTTCTAAAAACGGATTGATTTTATATAAGCGCACGGAGAAAAATAAAAGCGTATACGTATTCGTAAATAATTCCAACGAATCCAAGCTGTTGCAATTTGAAGGAAAATTCAAAGAATATTTATCGGAAAATATTTTTGAAAATAAATTTGAAATAAAACCGTACGGATACGGAATTTTTTCAAAAATCAATTAAAAGCTGAATTTTAAAATTAGAAACGCTCCACTTTTTCCATTTTCTATGCTTATGTTTTCGTAAAAGCTGCATTTTACGAATAGTTTTAAGTATTTTCCTCTCGAATACTTAATTGAGAAAAGAAAGAAAACCGCTCTTCCCTATCGAGCGGGAATCTCTTTAAAATCAAGGGATTGCGCGTTTTTTGAAAAAATTGTTGCGGCGAAAATTTTCTTTTTATGTATAAAATAGGGAAATTTTTTGAAAAATCCCCTTCAACTTTTCGGAAAATCCGTCCGTTTTATTGACAGAATATAAAATTTGCTGTACAATAATAGTATGAAAAACGAAAACTACTATACCAAACGTAATATTCAGGACATTGATAAGATCGCGGAACTTTTGGAAGAACTCCCCCCTTTCTGCGAGGATTATTTTTTGGGAATCGAAACGAGAACGAGTTGCCAAACCCGTTTAAAATACGCCTACGATCTGCGTATTTTCTTTGATTTTCTCTGTAAACGAAAGCATAAAAATAAAACCGTTCTCGATTTAACGCTGGAAGATCTTGAAGCCATTTCGCATCACGATATCGAATTCTTTTTAAGCTATCTCTCCCACTATCGCTTTAAAGACAAAAGTTTATCTTGCGACGAACGCGCAAAAGCGCGGAAGCTTTCCGCCGTCCGCGCTATGTTCAAGTATTTTTTTAGTAAAGGTATGATTGAAGTGGATAACTCGGCGAAAGTTTCCACGCCGAAACTGCACGATAAGGAAATTATCCGTTTGGAAGCGCAAGAGGTTTCCAAGCTGATCGACGTCACGGAATCGGGGCAAGGGCTTTCCCCTCACGCCGCAAGTTATCATTCGAAAACGAAAATCCGCGACACGGCGATCGTCACCCTCTTTTTAGGTACGGGAATCCGTATTAGCGAATTAGTCGGGTTAGATAACGACAGCTTTGATTTTTCCGAAAATTCCTTCGTCGTGACGCGCAAAGGCGGCAATCACGCAATTTTATACTTTTCCGACGAAGTAAAATACGCTTTACAGGAATATATCGTTGAAAAAAACAACGACCCGAAAACGCCGCAAGGCGAGAACGCTTTCTTTTTATCCTTACAGCATAAACGCATCAACGTGCGCTCGGTCGAGCTCCTCGTTAAAAAATATAGCAAGATCGTTTCCCCTTTAAAGAAAATCACTCCTCATAAGTTGAGGAGCACTTACGGCACGCGCCTTTATAATGAAACGGGCGATATTTATATCGTCGCCGACGTACTTGGACACCGCGACGTAAACACGACGAAAAAGCACTATGCCGCGATCACCGAAGACAATCGAAGAAAGGTTGCAAACGCCGTGAAATTGCGCATTGAAAAAGAAGATAACGGGGAAGTTTAATTCCCCGTTTTTTACGGCTAATTACGTTTCTTCGTATTCATTAGGATTCGTATAAATTTTATCGATTTTAATCGACGCCACGTCCTGCACTTCGATACATTTACCGCAATTATCGCAAACTTTATTCGGATCGAGATCGCAAATCTCGCATTCTAAACAACCGATACACTCCCTATCGTATAAAACGCAAGGATCTCCTAATTTTCTTTCCATAGCACTACGCCTCCACTTTCTTCTCTTCTATTATAACAGAAAATTTAAAAAAATCAAGCAAATATTGTAAACATTTGTTTGCCTTTTCAAAAAAAGTATGTTATAATAGTTATGTAAATACAATTTGGGGGGCGATTTTTATGATTCGCGAAGAAAAACTTATTAAGGTTATGGATTATATCCGCAAATTTACGGAAGAAAACGGTTATACCCCTTCCGTGCGTGAAATCGGCAAAGAATGCGGGATCAAATCCACTGCCACCGTGCATAGCTATATTGAAAAATTGCAAACGAAAGGCTATCTTTCCAAAACGGACAATAAAAAGCGGGCGGTTACGATCGGCAAAGGCACGGGCGTTTCTATTCCTTTGATCGGTACGGTAACGGCAGGTCAGCCTATTTTCGCTTATGAAAACTACGAGGATTATTATACCTTCCCTCAAGGCGAATTTAAAGGCGATAATCTTTTTATGCTTCGCGTTCAAGGCACTTCGATGATCGACGCGGGCATCTTCGACGGCGATAAAATCGTCGTCAGAAGGCAAGAAACCGCGGAAAACGGCGAAATCGTCGTCGCGCTCGTCGAGGATTCGGCGACCGTGAAAAGATTTTATAGAAGAAACGGACAAATCGTCTTGCACCCCGAAAACGAGCAATTATCCGATATGATCTTTGCCCCCGAAGAAGTTCGTATTCTCGGAAAAGTTATCGGTTTAATGCGTAATTATCGCTCCTAAAACGCTTATTTTACGTTAAAAACCCCGACGGCCGTCGGGGTTTTTATTGTTTCTTATAAGCCTTTGAGGTATTCGATTTCGTTTTCTTTCAAAGGGCGACATTCCCCTCTATCCAGCCCTGTCAGCTTCAATTGACCGACGCTGATTCGTTTCAAAAACTCCACGTTGCGCCCGATCGCTTCGAACATACGCCGTACTTGCCTATTTCTGCCTTCGGTGATCGTGACGTGCACTTTCGTATACGCTTTGTTCGTTTCCACGATATGCGCTTTACACTTCTTGGTAAGCACGCCGTCGAGCTCTACGCCCGAGCGGATAGGATTGAGATCCTTTTCCGTGAGCGTGCCTTCGATTCTCGCCAAATAAGTTTTGGGAATATCGTTTGAGGGGTGCGTTAAACGGTTTGCCAACTCTCCGTCGTTCGTCAAAATCAACAGCCCTTCCGTCGCATAATCGAGCCGACCGACGGGAAACACTCTCCCAACTCCTTCGGGAAGCAAATCGATCACCGTCTTTCTGCCGCGATCGTCCGAAACCGTGCAAACGACCCCCTTCGGCTTATTCATAATATAATATTCTTCTTTCTTTTCTTCGCGAACGAGTTTTTTTCCGTCGAGAAACACTTCGTCCGTTTCTTCCACCGTCGCGCCCAAAGTTGCCGTAACGCCGTTGATCTGCACTCTGCCCGCCGTAATCATTTCGTCTGCGCCGCGACGGCTCGCAACGCCCATATCCGCTAAAAATTTGTTGATACGCATAGCTATACCTTCATACTTTCGTTTTCTTTATAGTTTATATAAATTTCCCGAAAAAAGCAACTGTTTTGAAAGGTATATTTGAAATTGTCCGATTATTTCGTCTTTTTGTTTGTTTGCCGCGCCCCGTACGGCTTTTCTTTTGATCTTGATCAATTCTTTTTCTTCTTGCAGCAAAGGATAATAAAATTCGTCTTTTGCAACGCCTTTGACCCTTTTTCCGTTCACGTTGATTTCGATTTGTTCGTCGGCGCTCAAAAGCCTAGTGTATTCGTAAGCGGCAAACGAGTCGTCGAAAAGCTCTTCCGTCCGTTCGTAGGTTTGGGAACAATTCAAAATTGTGCAAACGAGGGTCATTTTTTCTCGACTTGCCGCGGAAACCAAGCATCTTCCCGCTTCTTTCGTATAACCCGTTTTCACGCCGCAACCGCCTTCGTAGCGTTCGAGCAATTTATTTTTATTTTTCCACGCCCTTGGCTCGTAATATTTCGTCGCGACGATCTCGCGGAATTTTTCGTTTTGCATCGCGAAACAGGCAATATAGCTCAAATCCCGCGCCGTCGTGTAATGCTCGCGATCGGGCAAGCCGTGCGGATTTACGAAATTCGTCGCAAGCGCGCCCGCTTTTTGCGCCGTTTGATTCATCATAGCCGCAAAATTTTCTACGCTCCCGCCAACGCTTAACGCAATTGCCGTCGCCGCGTCGTTCCCCGAACGCAACATCAACCCGTAAAGCAGATCTTTAAGCGTATAGACCTCGCCTTCCTGCGCGTAAATGGACGAGCCCTCCACGCCGACCGCCTCCTTGGGCATTCGTATTTCTCTCGCCAGATTCTCACATTCCTCGATTGCGGTGATTGCCGTTGCAATTTTCGTCGTACTTGCCATCGGCAAGCGAATATCGCCGTTATGCTCGTATAAAACTCGCCTTGAATTGACTTCCATAACGCATTCCGCCCGCCCTTCCGTCGCGGCGACGGCGTTGATTTTTTCCACTTCACGATATTTTACGGTAAACGGAAGAAAAGCCGTCGATAACAAGAAAAACGGCAGAAATTTCGATACTTTTTTCACCGTTTTAATCCTTTGCGGTCACGTTTCGAACGATCTCGCTCGCCCGCTCGATCAAGTTGTCGAGAGGTTGATCGGTAATGTGCATCACGCGGCAAGTCTTTCCGTCGTCGATCAAAAACCCCATCGGTTTCATACTGATCACCGAACCGCTTCCACCTGCAAACGGCATCGAATCCATTTCCTTTACGACTTTAATATCGCCGTATTCGCCACCGCCTGCAAGGCTACCCATCGTGACCTTGGAAAAAGGAATCACCTGGAATCCGCTCGCCGTTGTAAACGGTTTCCCGATTACGGTGTTCACGTCCGCAAGATCGCCGAGCTTAACCACGGAAGTATCTACTAAATTATTGAGCTTTTTGTTTTTTTCTGACATAAAATCCGTATCTTCTCCTTTAAAAATTTAAAAAATTCCATCAACAGTATGAACAGATTGAAAAAAAGAGTCAAGTGTCCCGTCACTCTTAAAACGTCCCCGTCGGCGAGCCATAGATTGTTGCGTACGTTTTCTTGCTTTCCGTCGACGGCAAAAAAATACGAACGCAAGGCAATATGCGCAAGTGATACGCCGAGCAGGTATTCCGCGCCCGTTTCCGTCGTTAAAACGAAGCTTTTTAAACGGAAAGATTTCATAAAGGAAAACTTTTTCCGTTTCCCGTCCATTTCCGAATAGTCCACGAGAATGGCTTTTTCGGGCGTGATATGAAGCGCAACGCCGCCCGTATAGGTGGTTGCATACCCTCCGATCAGCTTGATTTTTTTATAGGCTGACACCAAAAACGCGAACCGATTCCGATTCATATCGTAATGCGCGTCCAAATCCAGCCAGATCGGAAAAAACAGCAAAACGCCAACGATAAGCACGACCGACAGGATAATAAAAAATCTGTCCATACAGTCAATATGGGCAGATTGAATGAAACTATGTAATTTTTAAGGTGAATTTATTGAATTTTTATAATGCCGTCTTCGATATCCTTCAAAAAATCAGGAAGCTCGAATCCCTCGCTCGTCGAGGTTTTTTCGATACTCTCGTTTTCTCCGTCGGGGATAAATTCGTCGTCGGGATTATACACGTCTTTTTGATACAAATCGAGCGGCGCTTCGCTCGTTGCGTTCAGTTCAGAAATCTTCTTCATCAATTCTTCGTAGTCGGGAAGCTCGGAAAGCGATTTGAGCTTAAATCGCTTTAAGAAATTATCCGTCGTTGCGTATAAAGCGGGTTTTCCCGGGGTATCCCTTCTGCCGCATACGGTGATCATATCCAAATTCAAAAGAGTGCTGATCGCATAATCGCTGTTCACGCCACGCACCGTTTCAAGCTCCGTGCGCGTGATGGGTTGTTTATACGCGATAATCGCCGCACATTCGAGAATGGTGCGGGTAAATTCTTTTTCCCGAATAGGCATCAAAACGAGCGCGACCGATTCTTTAAAATCGGGATTAGTCGCAAATTGCAATTTATGGTTGAAATGCAAAAGTCTGATCCCGCAGTCCCCCGTATATTTTCTCTCTAACTGCCGAATCACGGAATCCAGTTGCGCTTTGGTTACGGAAAGCTTTTCTTTGATCAAATCTTCGGGCACGGCGTCGCCGCTTGCGAATAATATCGCCTCAATTATATTCGTCAATTTCTCCAATTTCTTCATCCTCGCTTCTTTCGGAATTTTTCTTGATAATAATGGAAGAGAAGATTTCTTCCTGCTCTACGGTGATAAACTGGTGCTTTAAAAGCTCTAATAGCGCCTGAAAGGTAGTTACGATCTCGGGCGTAGACGATTCTTCGGAAAACAACTCTTCGAATTGCAAGCTCTCGCGAATTTTGATCTGTTCGCGGATATGCTTGATCTTTTCGGTAACGGTGTATTTATCCTTTGCGATCTCGCGGGGCGCGTTGCGGGATTCTTTCATTCCCTCGCGTTTGAGCATCATTTTCGCAAACGCTTTCAAAAGCCCGTCCATCGTTAAATCTTTGTATTTTATTTGTACGTTATTGAGTTCTTTATCGGGCTCTTTGAAATAATACCCGACCGTTTCCATCTCTTTGAGCTTTTCCGCTTCTTCCTTGATCATTTTGTATTCTTCAAGGGCGCGCATAAGGTCTTGTTTGGGATCGTCGTAGTCGTCCTGTCCCCATTCATCCCCCCATTCGTCGTCGGGCGGAGGCACGAGGCTACGCGCTTTGATATCGATAATCGTCGCGGCGATATTGAGATACTCGCTCGCTTTATCCACGTCTATGTACGGCAGTCCTTTCATATAGGAAAGGAACTGCTCGGTAACCTGCGAAACGAAAATATCCTTGATTTCGATTTCCTCTTCTTTAATGAGATGCAACAATAAATCAAGCGGCCCTTCGAAATTATCGAGTACGGTCGTATAATCCACGTCCGTTTCGAAATTTTTGACGGAATCAACCGTTAATTTCTCCATAGCAAACTTTCTCCTTGCGTTTTATAAAAATAATCCCCAAAAAGCCGTGATCGGCCAACCTAAAATATTTACCGCGAACGACATAAAATAGCCGAGTAAATCGATATAAGCAAACAGATAAATACGGTCCGCGAGAACGTGCACGAACATCAACGCAAGCAGAATATAATATCCGTAATTGCGCAAAAACATATAAATTTTGCCGCGTTTTTTATTCAGCGCGTCCACCATTCTGAATCCGTCGAGCGGATAAAAAGGCAAAAGATTGAACACGCAGAACGTTAAAGAATAGGTATAAATATAAAGCATTAAATCAAGCAGAAACAGCGACATATACGTTCCCGCCGTTTGAGGAAGAACAAACCTAAAAACTAATTGCACGAGAGGATAAAACAAAAAGGCGAATAAAAAGTTCATCGCAACGCCCGCAATCGAGGTGAAAAAGCTACCCCACTTTCCGTTTTTGAAATTATACGGATTTACGGGCACGGGCTTCGCCCAACCAAACCCGACGATAGTAAACGCCAAGATCCCGAGCAAATCGAAATGCTTGACGGGATTTACCGAAAGTCTACCCGCCATCTTCGGCGTGGGATCGCCACATTTATAAGCGACGAACGCGTGCGCGAACTCGTGCAAGGTGATCACGATCATAACGGCGAGAAAACTCGCCAACAAATAAACAAAATAATCCATACGTAACCTATTATATACTTTTTTGGTAAAAAAAGCAAGTTCGGCGCGTGATAATTTCGCGGAAAGTATCACAAAAAACCCCGAAATCCCTTGTATTTCGTCGTATTTAGTCTTTTTTGAGCCGTTCGGGCACGAGGTCGTTACGGATAAGATCTTCGTACGTTTGCGGCTTGACGATATATTCCGCTTCTCCGTCTTTTACGAGGACGCAAGGTGGAATGAGATTGCGGTTATAATTCATAGCCATCGAATAATTATACGCCCCCGTGGATAAAACGGCAAGGATATCCCCGCGTTCCGCTTTCGGGAGATTGACGTTTATCGCGATTAGATCTCCGCTTTCGCAGCATTTTCCCGCGATGGTAACGAGCTCCGCGGCTTCCTCGCTTGCGCGGTTTGCCAAAACGGGCGTATATTTCGACTGATATAACGCGTATCGGGGATTATCGAACATACCGCCGTCGATCGCGATATATTTCTTCACGCCGGGAATTTCTTTGATCGACCCGACCGTATATAAAGTGATCCCCGCTTCCCCAACGATCGACCTGCCGGGTTCAATCAAAAGGAACGGAAGCGCAAGATTTTTTTCTTTCGCTTGTTTTTTTACTTCCGCCACGAGAGCTTCTACGTATTCCGCATACCCTTCGGGGGAAAGTTTTTTATCCTCGTCCGTATACCAGATTCCGTATCCCCCGCCGAGGTTGAGCTTGGTGGGTTCAAATCCGAGCTTTTCTTTGATTTTTGCGGCAAAATCCATACACTTTTCCACCGCCAAAACAAACGACTTCTTCTCAAAGATCTGCGAGCCGATATGACAATGATACCCTTCCAAAAGAATATTTTCTTTTTTCAGCGCGTAAGCGGTCACTTCTTCCGCCGTACCGTCTTGCAGGGAAAAGCCGAATTTACTGTCCGTCGTCGCCGTTTGCACGAACGCGTGCGTATGCGCTTCTACGCCGGGATTAACTCGAAGCAAAATTTTTTGTATGATCCCTCTTTTTTTCGCTTCGACGTCGATTTTATCGATTTCCGAATAGGAGTCCGCGACGATACAGCCGATTTTCGCGTCCAACGCTTCGCCGATTTCGTAATCGAGTTTATTATTCCCGTGCATATAAATTTTTTCGGCGGGAAATCCCGCTTGAAGCGCCGTATAGAGTTCTCCGCCCGAAACGACGTCGATTCCGATATTTTCCTCGTCGGCAATGCGATAGATCGCCTTACAGGAAAAGGCTTTCGAAGCGTATAAAACCATCGCGTTCGCGCCGTATTCTTTCGCGAGGGTATCGCGGTAGACCCGCATCATACGGCGAATATACGCCTCGTCCAAAAGATACAGCGGCGTTCCGAAGCGTTGCGCAAGCTCCACGCAATCCGCCCCACCGAGCTCTAAATGCCCTTTCTCGTTTATTTTCAACGTTTCTCTCTCGTTCATATTCAAAACCTTTGCAAGTTAGTTTACTTCTTTTATTTTAACAAATTTCGCGATAAAATGCAAGGGCGCAAAGGCAATATTTTATAAAAAATATAACGCTTTCCGAAAAAATTTTCCCGAAAAGCGTTTTTATTTATTTTCAGCGGATATTCCAATCCTGCGCAACGTCTTGGAATCGGTCGAAAAGATTGGCTTTTTCCACCTTTTCGCAGGTGATAAGGTCAACTTCGTCGATACGCACGCTGTTTTTATAAAGGACGATCTCCCCGATTTTTGTCCCCTTCTTTAACGGCGCTTTGATTTCTTTATTTAAACGAATCTCCGTTTTTATATCGCCGTTTTCCCCTCGCTTTGTAAACGAATATAAGCTCCGTTCGGCTCGGACGGCTACGCAGTCGGCTTTCCCTCCGCTTACGGCAACCTTTTCTTCAAGCGGCTGGCTTGCGTCCACGACGAGCTTTTGCGTGTAATTCGCGAAGGCGTAATCGAAGGTTTTGCGGATATCGGCAAAGCGTTCGTTACTCGTCTTTTCCCCGATCACGACGGAAATAATACGCATATTTTCGCGTTTTGCCGTCGCCGCCAAGCAGAAACCCGCCTGACTCGTATAGCCCGTTTTTCCGCCGTCGCAACCGTCGTAAAAGCGCACGAGCTTATTGGTATTGCTGATTTCCGTGTATCTTCCTTGCGGGTGCTGAAATTTATCCATCCAAACCTTACCGAATTCGAAATATTTCGGGTGTTTGATCAGCTCTTTTAACATTATCGCAACGTCTTTTGCGCACGAATACTGCGGCTCTTTGGGTAGCCCCGTGCAATTCGCGAATAAGGTATTCGTCGCGCCCAGCTCCTTTGCCCGCTCGTTCATTCTCTGGGTAAAGGCGTCTTCGCTACCCGAAACCTTTTCGGCAAGAGCTACGCAGCTGTCGTTCGCCGAGCAAACCACGATACTTTTCAACAGCTCTTTCACGGGATATTTGGCGTTCGCTTCCAAAAATACCTGCGAGCCGCCCATTGACGCCGCGCGATCGCTGATTTGAATTTCGTCGTCTAAGCCGAAATGCCCCTGCTCAATCGCTTCAAAAGATAAAATCAAGGTCATTATTTTGCACATACTCGCGATCGGAAGCCTCGCTTCGGGATTTTCCGAATAAATCAATTCGCCGCTATTCGCGTCGATCGTGTACGCTGCTTTTGCGCTTAATTTTAAATCTACGCCGCTGCTTTCTACGCCGTTTGTATTGAGCGCGCAGCAAGCCTCCGCCGTGATAGGCGCTTCGTCGCAATTTTTATAGGAATTGATCGCTTCTTTCGTACATACGCCCGAAATTAAAATACATCCGAGCAAAAGATTGACAAGCTTTTTCATACCCTTAGTTTGATTCGTTTTTTTATAATTATACAAAAACTATGCTATACATAATTATTATGCGTAGCATAGTTATTTTACTTCGTTATTCATTAATCATTTTTTTGATATCGATTCCGTACCCTCTCGTTGGGTCGTTTAAAAATACGTGCGTGACCGCGCCGACGAGTTTCCCTTCTTGAAGGATTGGACTTCCGCTCATTCCTTGCACGATACCGCCCGTTTCGTCGATAAGCTCGTCGTCGGTGATTTTAATCACGTAATTTTTATTCGAACGGTTGTTTTTATCTACTTTTACGATTTCAATGGAATATTTTTTTGGGCAAATCCCGTTTACGGTCGAATATACGTAGGCTTTTCCAGGTTTCACCTCCCCAGAATCGGCTTCCGCTTCTATCAAATTGGTAAGATCGTAGTTTTCGGATACGTAACCGTAAATCCCCGAATCGCAAAGTTTTTCCGCTGTTCCAAGGCTGATATCGCTTAAAAACATCCCTCTAAGCTCGCCTGCGCGCCCGCGAACGCCTTTGGCAATCCCGACGATACTGCACCCGTACACCTTTCCTCCCGCGATTTTCATTTCTCGTTTATCCTCGCCGACGACGGAATGACCGAGCGAACCGAATCTGCCGTTTTCTTTATTGATATAGGTAACCGTACCGATTCCCGAAACGTTATCCCGCACGAGTACGCCGATTTTATAGCGATCGCTCGTTTTATCTTTTACGGGCGAAAAACGGAAGTAAAGCTCGTCCTCGCCGCGTTTTACTAAAAATTCCGTTTCTTTTTCCTTATTTTTATTGAGAATCTCGTTGAGTTCGCCAACCGAATTCACTTGGATTCCCGCAACTTTAAAAATGATATCCCCCGCGCGAATCCCCGCTTTTGAGGCAGGAGAAACGGGTCCCGCTTCCGTCATCACCTCGCAAACGCCGATAATTTGCGCGCCGCCCGCCGAAAGCGTAAAGCCAGCGGGCATTCCTCCAACGTAAACTTCGTATATATGCTCCTGCGCGCTTGCGGATATTATATTCGGGCTACTAAACGCTACCCCCGCCGTCGCAACGATTCCGATTAAAAAAGTGCTTACTCTGCGCATATTTTCCTCCATTTAGAAGGTAATTTGTGCAGACCAAGCAACTTCTATTCCGTATGAATTTTTATTTTACTGCGGCTATTTTTCGCCATTCCCGTTAAACTAAGGAAGATTTGTATTCTTTTGCCTGTTTTATAAGTTCTTCCGCGTGCTTTTTTGCAAACTCGTCTTTTTCGTCGCCGCCGAGCAATCGCACGATCTCGCGAATATGCTCTGCTCCGTCAAGCTGACGAATAGTCGTATGCGTTTTTCCGTTTTCTTCGCGTTTTTCGATTAAAAACTCTCTGTCGCTCATAGAAGCGATCTGCGCAAGGTGCGAAACCGCGATAATCTGCGTATTTTTTGCTATTTTTGCAAATTTTTCTCCCACGACTTTCGCCGTCTTACCGCTGATTCCCGCGTCGATTTCGTCGAATAAGTACGTGGAAATTCCGTTCAGATCGGAAAGGCGCGTTTTGATCGCAAGCATAAATCGGCTCATTTCCCCGCCGCTGATAATTTTGCCGAGCGGCTTTACAGGCTCGCCTGCGTTCGCGGAAAATAAAAAACAAATTTCGTCCAAACCGTTCGCCGTCGCTCGCGCCGCGTCTTCGGGCGTATAGTCTTGAAAATCAATGGTAAACGCGGCGTTTGGAATATTCAAAGTCTTTAATTCGTCAGTCACCCTACGGCAAAATTCCTCGCCGTGTTTTCGGCGGATTGCCGTTATTTCCTTGCAGGCTTTATAAATTTCTTTTTCCGTTTTTGCTTTTTGCTCGGTAAGCGCGGCGTATTTTCCTTCGCAGTCGGATAAAAGCTCGAATTTCTCTTCCGCGGAAGCTAAAAAGGCGTTAATTTCCGTTGCCGTCGCTCCGTATTTTTTCTTCAACGCTTTGATCGCGTCTAAACGGTTTTCGATTTCCTCCGCTTCGTTCTCGTCAAAATACAGCTCGTCGCCTAAATCGGAAAGCGTTTCCGAGATATCCTCGGCTTCCATCGACAACGCTTCCATTCGTTCGGAAATTTTTTCATATTGCTCGTCGAGTTTTACGATGGACGAAACGGCTCGCTTGGCAACGCGCACGCTATCCAACGCGCCGCCTTCGTCGGATAACGCCGAAACCGCCTCTTGCAAAGAAGCAATAAGCCTTTCGAGATTATTGATTTTATTCTTTTTCGCCGTCAGCTCCTCTTCTTCGCCTTCTTTAAGCGCGACGGCTCTGATCTCGTCGATTTGGAATTTTAAAATATCGAGCGCTCTGCCACGTTCTTGCTCGTCGCCGCCGAGCAAATCGATTTGCGTTTCAAGCCGCTTTTTTTCCGCAATCAGCTCGGCAAGCTTTTCTTTATTAGGGGTCAAATCCCCGCCGATCACGCCGTCAAGAGTCTTTAATTGATTGCTTTCTTTGAGCAAGAAAAAATGTTCGCTTTGTCCGTGTACGTCCACTACGCTGTCGGTTACTCTGCGGAGCATCGCCGCCGTCACCGTATTGCCGTTGATTTTGATAGAATTTTTACCGTTCTCGGAAAAACGACGGGATATAATCAACTCCCCGTCGCTGTCGATATCCATTTCACGAAGCGTTTCCACCGCCTTACTCGTTTCGGGCAAGAAAAATTCCGCTTTGACCATACATTCCGTTTCCCCGTAACGGATCATAGATTTATCCGCTTTCGCGCCTAAAACGAAATTCAGGGAATCCAAAATCACGGATTTCCCCGCGCCCGTTTCCCCCGAAAGCACGTTAAGTCCTTTGGAAAACGAAATTTCCGCGCATTCGATCAACGCTACGTTTTTTACGGTAAGTTTTGCAAGCATAGCTTTTTTCCTTATTTTATAAACTCGTTAATTTTTCCGACGAGAGAAACTGCCGACTCGCTCGTATCGCAAACGATCAAAAGCGTATCGTCCCCCGCCACGCAACCGACGATTTCGGGATAATTGAGTTTATCCACAACCGTGCCCGCGTTCGCCCCGTTCCCGGCAAGAGTCTTTACGACCACGAGATTTTGCGCGCATTTGACGGTTAACACGCAATCGCGGAACAAGCTACGCATTTTAGGAGATATTTCGTTTTCCCCGTCGTTGATATACGCGTAGCGGTATTTTTTTTCGATTCCCGATACCTTAAAAAGATGCAGGTCTTTGATATCCCTTGAAATCGTCGCCTGCGTAACGACGTAGTTGAGCTTATTCAGTTCCGCGCAGAGCTCTTCTTGCGTTTCGATCTCCATTTTCGAAATAATTTCGAGAATTTTAGCGTGCCTTGCCGTCTTTAACATTATTTTTCTCCTTGTTTATCATATATCATTTGTTTAATTTCTTCTGAATCTTGCGGAAAAAATCCGTTTCTTTTCGAATAGGAAATTCCGCCGCAAAAGGCGCTTTTCTCGCAAGCAACTCCTCTCCTTCCGATAAATATCCAACCACTCTTCCGTCCACTAAAACGAGGGTTTTTCCGTGCGTTACGGAAATTTTAAACTCTTCCGAATCGGGAAATACGATCGGGCGCTTGCTCATTGAAAACGCGCAGATCGGCGTCAATAAAAAGGCGGGAACTTCGGGGGTTAAAATCGCGCCGCCCGCCGAAAGGGAATACGCCGTCGAGCCCGTAGGCGTAGAAATCAGCACGCCGTCGCCCGCGATATCGTCGCTCCCGTCGCCGACGGTGATATGAAGCTTTAAAATCTGCGTTTCGTAAGGATTCTTTTCGTCGAAATAGCGTTGAAGGGCGACTTCGTTCAACGCGTAATGCGTTTCCCCTCTCAATTGAAGCTCTAATAAGCTACGCTTTAAAATTCGGCAATCTCCCGCTTCCACCTTTTTTAAAAATTCACAAATCTCAAATTCCTCGGGCTTCTCGTATTCGGCGAGAAAACCCAGATTTCCATAATTTATCCCGATCATTTTAATGCGTTTTTGCGCCGCGATGGTAGCGGCGTGCAAAATAGCCCCGTCGCCGCCAAGCACGATCAGGATATCCACGCCGTCAATTTCCCGATTCGTCGAAAAAATAACCGTTTCGTAGCCCCGTTTTTCCAAAAACGCTACGAATCGTTGCAATATTTCCCGATTTTCTTTTCTCGTCGAATTCCCGACTACCCCGATTTTCATTAAAAACCTCTTTGGTGTTATTTTAATTCTCCCGAAGAATTACGCCTGACAAAGCTCTTGACTTCTTCAAGGATATTTTCAAGCGTTTTTGCTCCCTCGTTTGATTTTTTAAGATATACTACGTATTCGATATTTTTCCCCTTTCTGATCGGTGCGTTGACGATTCCAAAAGGAAACAGCCCCGAAGAAAGGCAATACCCATACACTTTTTTCACGATATCCGCGTGCGCGGAAGGATGGACGATCCCGCTTTTGCCGATATGCTTCTTTTCACATTCGAATTGCGGCTTTAAAAGCACGAAAGCCACGCCGTTTTCCTTCACAGTTTCAGCGATCGTCGGCAAGATCAGGCGCAAGGAAATAAAGCTTACGTCCGCCGTTACTCCGTCAAGTTCTTCTTCAAAATCCGATTTTGAAAGATATCGAGCGTTGGTATTTTCCATTAAAACGACCCGATTATCTTTTTTAATGCAATCGTGAAGCAACGATTCGCCCACGTCCACGGCGTACACTTTTTTTGCTCCGTTTTGAAGCAAACAATCGGTAAAACCGCCCGTACTCGCGCCGATATCCGCAAAAATCAGTCCGTTACAGTTAAAATCAAAGGCTTTTAACGCCCGCGCAAGTTTATAACCGCCGTTGGAAACGAAATATTCTTCCGCTTTTAAAAAGGCGATATCGTCCGTTTCTTTCACTTCGTCCTTTGCCCGCGCCTTCTTTCCGTTGACGAGCACTAAGCCTTTTTCAAGGGCTTCCGCCGCTTTCGTGCGCGAACCGAACTTTTCGGCAAAATATTTATCCGCCCTCATAAAAGCCCCGCGATATACTCTTCGATTTCCGCGCAATTCACGCCGTATTGACGCTGTAATTCGCCAACGCTGCCCTGCACGATAAATTCGTCTTTATAAGCAAAATTTCGCACGGTTTGCCCCTTTCCCAAGCGCAGAACAGCCGTATTCACCATCGAACCGAAGCCGCCGAGCAAAACGTTATCCTCGATCGTTACGATATATTTGCTATCAACGCCTTCCAACAACTGCATATCCAAAGGCTTGACGAAGCGCGCGTTCACGACGTTGAAGTCCTTCCCCTTCGCCTGCAAGTTTTTAAGAACTTTCATCGCAACGACGAGGTTTCTTTCCCCCGTAGCCAAAACGGTGACGGGCGTATCGCCTACCGCTTTATGAAGATATTCCCATTTGCCGAGCTTTAATTCCGCGCCGTCGTCGGGAAATACGATCTTTCCCGCGCGGGGATAGCGAATGGCAAGCGGGTGGGCGTAAGTCGCGCTGAAACGAAGCGCTTTTTTGAATTCCTCCGTATCCTTCGGCGCTATAATCGTCAGATTCGGCACCATCGACAAATACGACAAATCGAAAACGCCTTGATGCGTTTCGCCGTCCGCGCCCGAAATTCCCGCTCTGTCGATACAGAAAGTAACGGGCAAATCCATTGAGCCTACGTCGTGAATGATCTCGTCGAACGCTCGCTGTAAAAAAGTCGAATAGATCGCGTAATAAGGCTTTAAGCCCTGCGTTGCCATCGCCGCGCAAAGCACGCAAGCGTTCTCTTCACAGATCCCCACGTCGAACGCCCGTTCGGGATAAAGAGAAAAGAATTTTTCAAGCCCAAGGCTTTCTTTCATCGCCGCGGAAACAACGGCGATTTTCGGATCGTCCTTGGCAAGCTCGCAAAGCGTTTCGCCAAAAACCTCCGAGTATTCCCTTTCCTTGATCGCGCCCACGGGCGGTACGCCGTGCGTATTCGTCGGATGCTCTTCGCTGAATTCGTAGCCCTTTCCTTTTTTCGTGACGATATGCAATAAAACGGAACTCGTTTTCAGCTTAGTTTTCGCTTCTTCCATCGCGTCCAGCATTTCTTCAAGGTCGTTACCGTTTTTCACGCCCATATAAGTAAATCCGAACTGCTCCAAAAGCTTGACGTTTTCCGCTTTTTCCTTATCCATTTTCGAAAGGATCTCGTGCATCCCTCCCACCGTCGGAGAAATGGACATTCCGTTATCGTTCAAAACGATTAGTACGCGCGTATTTAAAATTTTCAAGCTGTTGAGCGCCTCGTAAACGAGCCCGTTATTAAACGAGCCGTCGCCGATATACGCAATCACTTCAAAGTCTTCCTTTTTTAAATCCCGCGCCTTTGCGATTCCTATCGCGGCGGAAACGGAAGTCCCCGCGTGGCCCGTATCGTAGCAATCGTATTCGCTTTCCTTGCGCTTTGGAAAGCCCGAAAGCCCGCCCGCTTGCCGAAGAGCGGAAAATTGCGCCCCTCGCCCGCTTAAAATTTTATACGCGTAGCATTGATGCCCTACGTCGAACACGATTTTATCCTTCGGAAAATCAAACGTATAAAAGAGCGCAACGGTCGATTCCACCGCGCCAAGGTTGGAAGCAAGGTGTCCGCCGCGCTTAAACACCGTATCGCAAATCGTCGTGCGAAGCTCGTCGCACAAAACGTTCAATTGATTTTTCGAAAGCGTTTTCACCGTTTCCGGCGTTAAGCATTTGAGCATTTTTTCTCCTTCGTTCCCTCGTCAATGCGCGCGATTGCGCACGAAATCCACCAAATCGTGTAAAAAAGCCGTATCGCCGTCTACGCCTTCCAACACGGCGTGACAGTCTGCCGCGCACAGGTCGGCGTTCACGCGGGCGGTTTCCAGCCCGAACACTCGAACGGCGGTGAGTTTATTTTCCTCTTTATCCTTGCCTATCGATTTGCCAAGCTTATCAAATTCTCCGATCTCGTCTAAAATATCGTCGGTGATTTGGAAAAGATCGCCAAGCAACTTTCCGAACGTTTCCAACGCGGAAAAACATTTATACTCCGCTAAAATGCTTGCAATCGCCACGGGCGCAAGCAATAATTTACCCGTCTTATGCGCATAGATATAGGATAGATCCTCTTCGGTAAACGCGCGGTTTTCTGCCGAAAAATACATATCCGCCGACTGCCCCGCGATCATACCGTTCACGCCAGCGCAGTCGCTCAAAAATTTAGAGGCGTAAACGAATTTTTCACCTTTTAAGCATTGTTCAAAGCATACGGCGTACGCGGTGTTGAGAAGTCCGTCGCCCGCGAGGATCGCGTTGGCTTCCCCATAAACCATGTGATTAGAGGGCTTTCCGCGCCGAAAATCGTCGTTGTCCATCGCCGGCAAGTCGTCGTGTATCAACGAATAGGTATGAATCATTTCGATTGCCAACGCAAAGGGCAAAATTTCTTCTTTTGCTACGCCTAATATATCCGCCGCCGCCAAAGCCAGAACGGGGCGAACCCGTTTCCCGCCAAGCAACAGGCTGTAAACCATACTTTCACCCAAAATTTCGGGCTTCGTTTTCAAATTCTGCGCGTATTCTTTTGCGTAGTCCTCAAAAACAGCTTGATATTTTTCGTATTGAGAATCAAAGGTATACACGAACTTTTTTACTCCTTTAATGCCGCCACGTAAGTATTATATATAAGCATCGCGATCGTCATCGGACCGACGCCGCCCGGAACGGGCGTAATATACGAAGCTTTTTCTTTTACTTTTTCAAAATCCACGTCGCCACAGAGCTTGCCGTTTTCGTCGCGGTTGATGCCCACGTCTATGACTACCGCCCCGACTTTGACCATATCCTCGGTGACGAATTTTGCGCGCCCTATCGCCGAAACGATAATATCCGCGTTTTTACAAATTTCCTTGATATTTTTCGTTTTGCTGTGGCAAACGGTTACCGTCGCGTTCGCGTTTAAAAGCAGTAACGCCATCGGTTTTCCAACCGTATCGCTACGCCCCAACACCACCGCGTTTTTGCCTTCGAGCTCAATTCCCTCGCGCTTGAATATTTGCATAACGCCGAGCGGCGTACACGCGACCGTCCTTTCCTCGTGCAATACGAGTTTTCCAAGGTTTTCCGCCGAGAATCCGTCAACGTCTTTTTCGCGGGGAATTTTCGCCATAGCAGACTCTGCGTCGAAGCCTTTGGGAAGGGGCAACTGCAATAAGATCCCGTGCACGTTTTCCGCCTTTGCAAGCTCGTCCAACACGTCTTCGAGCTGTTTTTGCGAGCAATCCGCGGGCAACTCGTAGGAATACGAACAAATCCCTATCTCTTGGCAAGCTTTGATCTTATTGCGAACGTAGATCTGCGAAGCGGGATCGCTTCCCACGATCACCACCGCAAGAGCGGGCTTTACCGTAAGTTTTTCGATTTTTTCTTTCAGCTCCGCGCGAATACTCGCCGCGATCGCCTTTCCGTCTATAATCTTCATAAGCTTATTTATTGATAACGCCTGCAAGCACGCCGTTCACGAAATCCGCGCTCGTTTCCGTGGAATATTTGCGGGCAAGCCCCGCCGCCTCCGAAACGGAAACTACGGGCGGGATATCGTCGAAGTATTTTATTTCCGCCATCGCGATCAGCAAAATACTTTTGTCCGTAGGATTGATTCTGTTTTCTTTATAGTGATGGCAAGCCTCTTCAATGCCCGCGATCAATTCCGCCCGATTGGCTTCCACGCACGAAACGAGGGAATTCGCAAACTGAATATCCTCTTCCCTTTCGAGCTCGAATTTCTTATAAATTTTTTTCTTAAAGGCTTCGCCGTTATCTTCGTTGAAATGTTGCGCGAAAATAATGTTCAGCGCCGCTTCTCTTGCCGCGTTTCTCATAGTCGTTCTCCGTGTTAATTGCTTGCAAGACGAACTCCCTTCACGCTATCTTGCGCGAAGGGAATCCTCTTGATTATAATCAGTTTTCAGCAACCTCTTCCTCTTCTTCCTTTTCAGGTTCAAGGGGCTGCGGAGGGCAAAACTTAACGTCTACCACGTGTACGTCCACCTTCGCCACCTTATACGAGGTCATATTTTCCACGTTGTGGATAACCGATTGCTGAATACGGTAGGCAAGTTCGGGGATATCGTAGCCGTATCTTGCAACAACGGAAACGTCGGCGTAAACCGCGTCTTTATCGAAACGGATACTGATACCGCTCGTTTTCGTGTCGAGAGGCAACGCTCCCTCCACTTCCATTACGGCGATCGCGATAATTTCTTGCACGATATCCGCTTTGTAGACGATTTTGCCACTTTGTACGTTCAATGAACCGAGTTTAATATTAGACATTCAAAAAGGTCTCCTTAATAACTTTCCATCTTATTATAGCACATCTTTTTGAATAATTCTACTATTTTAACGCATTTTCTTACATTTTTTCTCTAATTAGCTTTCCGAATATACCGGCATAATGATCACGTTCCCCGAAGCTACGCCCGCTTCGTCTTTCATCATATTGTAGATGGAAAGCGCCGTGTCGAAATTAAGCTCCGCGGAATTGATAAATACGTTCACGTTATCCGAGGAAGTAGACACGGAAACCACCGCGTCGGAAAAGCCGAGCGACTTGACCATATTCTCCAAAACGAGCTCCTTTTCCATCGCTTCGACGATATCCATTTTCATTTCCGTCGCTTCTTCGTATTTATCGTCGCCCGCTTCGTAGAGCGCGATCACGCTGTCGAGCTGTATAAGCTCCTCGTTGCGCGTACTCGTTCTTTCCGCGCGGTAGGTCGAGAAATAATTCGCAGGCGTAACGCCGCTCGCGTCGCTTTCCACCGTTTGGGTGCTTGAAAGCACGAAATTAAACACCGCCGTTGCCCCGAGCAACACCACCAAAGAACTCATAGCAATAATTTTCTTCTTGTTTGACATAATTTTTCTCCTTTTATTCTTTTTTTAAATAAATTTTAACAGATTTTTCGTCCGTGCCGAGCGCGGCGGAAACCGCCTCGCGGATATCCATCACGACCCCCAGATCGTTCGCGCCGCTACATACGACGACTACGCTTTGCACCCCTTCCTCCGTTTCGCAGATCATCACTTCCGCCTCGCCTACGCCGTCGATTTGCTTTAAAATTGCGCTCAATTTCTTTTCCGACTCCGTTTGCGCCGTTATCGTCGTCGCGCTCGTTTTCGCTTTTTCTTCTCCAAAAAAGACCTTCCAAGAAGCGAACGCCAGCACGAGCGCAATTGCGAAGAGAATAAGAATTTCTTTTTTCTTTCCTTTAAAAAATTCTTTTATGGAATTTCCTTTCGTCTGACTATACAATTTCCACCTCTTTAATTCCCGTTTCTTTAAGCAATCCGATAATTTTTTCTTTCGTTTCCGCGTCGGCTTCGGTTTCCAAAAGCACGGTCGCTTTCAAGATCTCTATTTGATCGTTCTCGTAGCTTCCGATTAAGATTTCCGTCGATTCTTGCTTATATTGCCATTCCAAGCTAACTCGCGCACGCACGGAAAATTGTTTTTCTATTTCTACCTCTAATTCTTCCGCGGCGTTTTCTACGGATATTTTACTGCAATAATCTATGAAGCTTGCGTCCTCTTTTATAACCGATTCTCCAAAAATTCCTTCCGAAGTTAAATTTTTCGAGCCGCCGAGATATTCGATCACGGGAGATACGATCGTAAAAACGCAGACGACTTTCATTACGCTTTTAATCACGCCGTTCGTTTTTCCCTCGGGCAAGATCGCCGTTAAAATCGCCGCGATCAGCACCACGCCTATCACGCTTAAAATATACCCGCTCAAAAGAACGCCTCCGAAGTGCCGACGATCAGCACGATACACAAAAAATATAAAAACGCGCTGAACAGTACGCCCGCCGTGCAGTAATTGAGATTACTCGCCGTTTCCCCTAAAAAATCGGAGATCCTCTCGTCGCCGAACGGTTGGGTGATCGCCGCCGTCAATTTTAATAAAAGATTGACGGATACGAGCAAAACGATCGGCTCGAACAGCACGGAAACCATCATAAAAATACTCATACTTCCCAAAGAATTTTTAATCAGCGCGCTTCCCGCCACGGCAAGATCGAACCCGCCCGATAAAAATCCCCCCACGATCGGAACGCCCGTGCCGATCGCGTATTTTGCCGCTCGACGGGTGATTCCGTCGTACGTCGCCGCCGTTAGCCCCTGCAAGGTGAAAAACAGCCCGAAAACGGATACGCTTACGCCTATGATCCATTTATTGACGCTCTTGAAAAACGCGGCGAATTTGCCGAATTTAAGCTCCTTGGAAAGATGCCCCGCTACCGAGAACGCAATGATTACGAGAGTCAACGGAAACACGACCGACGAGATCAAAGTTACGATATTCGTGCTGAAAAACGCCACCGCAGGACGACAAATCGCCGCTGAAACCGTACCGCCACTCGCCGCCATTAACGTCAATAAGATAGGAAATACGAGCTGCATTTGCGTTTGCATTGCCGAAACGCTCTCCTTTGCCGCTGTGAAACACTCGGTTACGACCGCAAGCACTGGGATAAGAGAAGAAGCGTACGCAATCAAAAAGATCATAGATTCCGAAGACTGCGCCGTTTTGCCGACCTTTAAAGTGGTCACGATCCCGCATAACAGCGTTACCGCGGCGATACACAAAAAAGAAGGTAACAGCGTTTTCACGTTTTCAAACAGAACGTCGGCTATTCCCGAAAAAAAGCTCGAATAATCGATAGAATCCCCTTTGATATATTCAAAAAGCCGTTCGGAAACGCTTTTATTAGAAAAAGAATCCAAAGTATCGAGGTATTCTTCCAGCGCTTGAAGGTCTAATTCGTCAAGCAGCTCTATAATGCTTTCGTTTAAGCCGTTTTTCCCTTCTTTCGTTTCCGCATTCGCCTTTATAATCGATATCCCCGAAAAGAAAAAGGAAAAGTATATCAGACATAGCACTACGATAACGAACGTTATTCTTTTGCTTTTCATACGAGTCCTAAAAAGTTCCCCACGAGGGAGAGCATACTTTCCAAAATAGGAAGCGAAAGCACGAGAATGGTAAGCTTACCGCCGAGCACGACTTTATCTGCCAAAGAATTGTTTCCGAAATCGCTTAAAACTCCTGCGCCGAACTCCGTCAGATACCCTACGCCGACGATTTTTAATAAAATTTTCATCAATCCGTTGCTCATTCCCGAAGCGTTGGCGATTGCGGCGAGGATATTTATGCTGCTTTGCAGAAGATCCATTATAAAAATCAAAATAACGATCACGCCCGTTACGCCGACGGCAAAGGATAATTCCGGCTTGGTGCTTTTTAATAAGATAGAAGTGACGGCGGTGATAAACGCCACCCCGATAATTTTAAACAGTTCCATAGTTCGCCGCCTTGCTAAGTAAGATTAAAAATACGCTGAATTTCCGAGAACAGATCCCCGACCATTCCGACGACGACCGTTAAAACGATAATCAGCCCGACGATACTCACAAGGGTGGCTATATCGTCGCGGTCGGATTTTTTAAGGACCTGACAGATCACGGTGATAATAATCCCCACCGCAGCTATTTTAAACAAAATCGAAATATCCATAACGCCCTCTATACGATAAGAACCAAAACGGCAAGTCCGAGCAAAAAGCCGAGCTTTAAATACAGATTTCCGTATCTTTCACATTCTTTAGCGCTGTTTTCCTTATAATCGGAAAGCTGTTTTCTAACTCCCGAAAAATACTCCTTTTGCGACCCGCTATCACCCTTGCCGAGCATCGTAAGATAATCGCCCGCAAAAGTTCTTTCTTCTGCCTTTAAGAAATCATATTCGCTCAAAAGTCCGTCTACGCCCGTGTTTTTCGTCGTTTTTTGTCTTAACGCCCCGAAAAAGCTTTGTAATAGTTTTTGAAACTCTCCTTTATAAGGATATTTCTCTGCAAATTCCATAAGCGGACGACGATAATAGGCGATTTCGTTTAAAAAACGTTCGTTGAACTCGTAAAGCTGTCCGAAAAATTGTTTTCTTAATCGGTATTTTCTTGCGCAAAACCGTCCGCAATACGTCGTAAAACAAACGATCGCGACTCCCAGAAGAATTTTCATATTCCGTTCACCCTATCCGTTTTCCCTTTTCGTCGTATACGCCTTGTAACGCGCCAATCTCGTCCGTGCGCAAAACGACGTATCGTTCAAACGCGCCAAAAAAAACCTCTCCGATTGCTTCGATTTTGTCGAAATGCGCGGTTGCAAGCGTTTTTACCCCTGCGGAAATCGCCCTTTTGACGGCGTTCATATCAAGCGCGGAAAGCTCGTCCGTCACGATCAGATCAGGGCGCATTGCGCGAATTCCCGCCTCAAACGCCCGCTCTTTATCGGCGTATAACAAAACGTCGCTCGTCGCCCCCAGCTCTCCCGCCGAAAGCTCTCCGCGCTCGTCGCATACGAGAATATTTCTTTTCGTGTTTTCGCTGATCAATCGCGTAAGATCTCGCAAAATCGTCGTTTTCCCAAACCCCGGCGGCGATACGATCAAAACGCTTCGGAGTTTGTCCGAAAGACAATGCTCGTAGATCTCCCATCCGCAACCGATAATTTCGTGCGGCACGCGTATACATAAAGACTGAATTTTTCGAATAGAGAGCGGATTTCCCTTTTCATACACGAATTCTCCCGCCAAGCCTATTCTCTCGCCGTGCTCCGCCGTGATAAATCCGCGTTTGATCTGTTCTTCGACCGAATACACGGAATATTTTCCCGCGGCGTATACCGTATCGGAAATCTCGTTATACGAGCAAACGAGCGCCTCGCTTTGTTTTTCCGTCAATCCAAACGGAGATAAATATCGGTATACGCCCGCATAGTTTACCCCCGTCGGTTTTTCTGCGCGTAGGCGTAGCTCGTACAGCATTTTTCCGTTGACGAAGCGAAGCGCGTCTTTTACTTTGTTCGGTAAAAATTCCAGCATTGATATAATATATGGTCAAGCCCCCGTAAATAGAACGAAAAAACACCCTTTCACCGAAAAGATGAAAAGGTGTTTTTTAAAAGGAGGTATGAAAAAACTTATTTCGTATAATCTTTGAGTAATTCCGCGCTCTTTTCCACAAAATCGGAAAGTTCTTCGGGCGAAAGCTTTTTATAAGAAAGCGTCGCCAGATAATAAATCTGATTGACTACGAGCGCCCGCTTTTCTTCCGCAAGCTCGGCGATTCCCGCCACGACGGAATTGGAAAGATTGAGTAGCAAGGTCGCGTTCTTCGTCGGATCCGTCGCGTCCATACCGTAGAAGCCGTGCATTTCCGACATTCTGCGAATAAATTCCTCCACCGTCACGATTGCGGGCACTTTGTTGCTCTTAAAATTCTCCGCCTTCACTTGAATTTCTTTGTTGACGAGGTGTTCTTTAAAGATTTCGACGATCTTTTTCTGCGTTTCCTCGTCGCCGCTTTCCCCTTTGAGCGCTCCGTCTAAATCCGCGTCGATACGCACGAAACGGCACGCTTTGGGATTTTTATATTCAATAAAGCTTACGAAATGGGGATCAATATAGGTATCGCAAAGAATCGCGTCAAGCCCCGCTTCCTTAAACATTGCAATATATTGCGCTTGTTGCGCTTCGTCGGATACGTAGTATACCGCTTGGGGCTGTTTTCCTTCCTTTGCCTCTTCTTCCGTTATTTCCGTGCCGAAAAAGTCGTTTAAAGGGCGATATTCCCCGCTTAAATTCTTAAAAATGAGGATATCTTTTACTTTCTCGTAGAATTCTTCGTCCTTTAAGCAGCCGAACTTGATAAAGGTAGCGATATCCTTCCAGCAATTTTCATAGCGTTCGCGCTCGGTGTTAAACAAGCCTTTCAGCTTATCCGCCACTTTCTTCGTGATATGCTTGGAAATTTTCTGTACCTGTTTGTCGTTCTGCAAAAAGCTTCTCGATACGTTCAAAGGAATGTCGGGAGAATCGATCACGCCGTTTAAAAGCATCAAAAATTCGGGAATGACTTCTTTGATATTATCCGCGATAAACACTTGATTGCAATAAAGCTTGACCTGTCCTTTCTCCAACTGTACCTGCTCTTTTTTCACCTGCGGGAAATACAAAATCCCTTTCAGGCGGAAAGGATAATCCATATTCAAATGAATCCAAAACAGCGGTTCTTTATAATCCATAAAAGTATCGCGGTAGAAATTCTTATATTCTTCTTCCGTACAATCCTTCGGATCTTTTAAATATAACGGCTCAGTATCGTTAAGCGCTTTGTCTTTTTCCGCGTCGCCCGTCGGATTCAAATAGATATTATACGGCATAAACGAGCAATATTTTCTCAAAAGCTCGCGCACGGTATATTCTTTAAGGAAATCTTCTTCCCCCTCGGCAATATGCATCACGATCTTCGTGCCACGCGTTTGCTTTTCCGTTTCGGAAAGGGTATAAGTGGAATTTCCGTCCGATTCCCATCGAACGGCAGGTTCGTTCTTATAGCTCTTCGTGTAAATTTCAACGGTATCGGATACCATATACGCCGAATAGAAGCCCAAACCGAAATGCCCGATAATTCCGTCACCCGAAGCGTTTTCGTATTTTTGCAGAAAATCCTCCGCGCCCGAAAACGCGATTTGCGTGATGTATTTCTCCACTTCCTCCGCCGTCATACCGATTCCGTTATCCTCAACGGTCAGCGTTTTCGCTTTTTCGTCAACGTACACGTTGATTCGGAATTCTTTATCATCCTTTTCCGCTTCGCCCATATCGGCAAGCTTTTTGAACTTCGTAATCGCGTCCACGCCGTTCGCTACGATTTCGCGAAGGAAGATATCCTTATCCGAATACAGCCATTTTTTGATAATCGGCATCATATTTTCGCTGGAAATTCTGATATTGCCTTGTTTTTGCATAATTTTTCACTCCTTGCTATGTAGGTATTCTTTTTGAATACTTATTTATAAACGAAAAAGTCCGCTTTTAATCAACTTAAAAGCAGACTTTTGTTTTATTTTTAAAGTATTTGCAAACGATTAGGAGTTGTTGCCGATAAGATCCGCGATGGATACTTCGCCCAAACCGCCTTCGTTCCATTCGGTGACTTCGTCATCCGACTTAGGAGCTCTGGATTTTCTGGTTTTTTCCTTGCCTTCTTCCCCTTCTGCCTTAGCGGCTCTGGGCTTTCTTTCGGCGTTTTCGGGCTTGGGTTCAAGCGCTTTAATCGAAAGAGTCATTTTCTTTTCTTCGCAATCGAGCTTCAAGATCTTCGCGTCGATTTCCTGACCGATCGTAAGAGCCGTCGTAGGATTTTCAAGATATTCGTGAGAGATTTGAGAAACGTGCACCAAACCGTCAATTCCTTTTTCCACTTCCACGAACGCCCCGAAAGGAACGATTCTCACGACTTTGCCGTGAATAACGTCGCCTTCCGCGTATTTTTCCGCGGCGAGCTCCCAAGGCTGAGCTTGAAGCTGTTTATAACCGATAGAAACCTTTTTCGCTTCTTCGTCGATCTTCAAAACCTTAAATTGATATTTTTTGCCGATTTCAAGAACGTCGGACACTTCCTTAACGCCCGTCCAAGAAAGATCGGAAATATGAGCGAGGCAGTCGAACCCGTTCACGGAAACGAACGCGCCGAACGCGGTCACTCTTTCGACCTTCCCTTCAACGACGTCGTCAACGTTAATGGACGCGAAGAATTCCGCTTCCTTAGCAGCGCGGGCAGCTTCCTTCGCCGCTTTTTCTTCCGCGATAATCACGCGTTGAGAAGCAATAATTTCCTTTCTTCTTTCCGTCTTGATTTCAAGAACCTTTAAGCGAAGCTTTTTGCCTACGTATTTATCCAGCTCCTTCACGAATCCCGAACGGATTTCGCGAGCGGGAATAAATACCGCGTAAGAACCGAGCTGAGCCGTAAGACCGCCCTTGTTAAAACCGGTACATTCAACGGTAAATTCTTTGCCGTCTTTGATGTCCGCGAGCATCGCTTCTTCTTCTTTAAGCTTCTTGATCGATTTTTGGGAAAGCTTAACGGGGTTTACGGACATAACCATAAGTTCGATTTCTTCACCGACTTTGGAAGCGAATTCGTCTTTGTTATAAACTTCGCCCTCCACTTCGTCTTTGTCGAGCATTATTTCCTTCTTCGTGTTGGGAAGTAATACCGCAACGCCCGAATCGTCCGCCGACGAGATCGTAGCCGTAATCAACTGACCTTTTTTGAACTTCGGTTGACTGTCCAAGTTCGCAACGACTTCTTCCATCGTTGCTTTTGCTTCTGTTTCCATTTCCATTTTTAAGAGAACCTCCTGAGTTTGCGCGTTAGGGGTGCTTGCACCCGTAACAATACCTACCTTTTTAAATCTTTTGATTTTTTTAAAATCCAGATCGGCAATCCGCTCCAAGCGAAAAACGTTTTGGCAATACTGCTTGCAGATATCGAAAAGCTTATTCGTGTTGCTGCTGTTCAAGCCTCCGATTACCAACGTAGCGTCGCATTCCCGCGCGAGTTCGCGTGCTTCGTTTTGCCGTCTTATAGTAGTATAGCAAATTGTTTTAAAAACTTCAACTGTTTTTTGGGTCTTATTGTTAAGAATTTTTATAATTTTTTCAAATTTTTCGTCAGAATAGGTCGTTTGCGCCACAACGACGCACTTTTTTTCTTGCAAAACGGAAAAATCGTCGTTCTCCGAGGAAAAAATGTACGCCGAGTCCTCGCACCACCCGTTGAGTCCGATCACTTCGGGATGCGATCTTTCGCCGACGATCACGATCGCGTTTCCGTTTTTATATTCCCTATCCACGATCTTTTGCGTTCGGCGCACGAACTCGCAAGTGCAATCGATCACCTTGATTCCGCGCCTTTCACATTCCTCGTATACTTTCTTTCCTACGCCGTGGGAGCGAATGAGTAAAGTAGCCCCGTCGGGCACTTTACAAAGCTCGTCAACCGTGACGATCCCCCGCTCGCGGATTTCCTCCACCACCGCGGGATTGTGGATAATTTCACCGTAGAGATAGGTATTTTTTGGATCGACGGACATTGCGGTATCCACCGCCTTTTTTACGCCGTGACAAAACCCGCCGCTTTTAGCAAGCAAAATTTCCATAACGCCTTACGCCTTTTTCTTATTCTTTTTCGCTTTCTTTTCTTCAAGGAAGCGCGTATGCTCCGCCTTGATGGCAAGAATCTTTTGATAGAGCTTTTCGTCCGCTTCCGCTATGGTTTCTTCCGTCATTTTTACGCCGTAATATTCCGAGAGTTCGAAGGGTTCGCCCGCAATAATATGCGTCATACGGAAAAACCGGGGTTTTTTATAAATCACGATGGGAATAATCGGCGCTTTCGCCTTGATCGCCATCATTGCCGCGCCGCCTTTGAATTCGAGCATTTCCTGCTCCGTTTTATTCCTCGTGCCCTCGGGGAAAATCGCGATTTTTTCGCCGTTTTTCAAGCATTTGAGCGAATCCATCATAGCGCGCACGTCCGAACCGTCGCGGTTTACGCCGATTATTCTTAATCCCCTGCAAAACATTCCGTATATCGGATGATGCAGAATGGATTTTTTGGCAAGATAATGAATTCCTTCCCAAGTCGTGCAAGCGGGATAAACGGGATCGTAAACGCGGTAGTGATTGGAAATATAGATCGCCGCGCCGTCGGGAGCTTTCCGTTTTCCGTAGAATTTAAACGGCAACATTATCCACACCACGGGAATTACGATTACGCGCAAAATATTCATTAAAACGTTGATATGTCTACCTTTTTTATTCGCCTTGATGCAAATATCGTATTTTTTTTGCTTTTTTTTCTTTTCTTTTTTCGGCTTTTGTTCCACTACTTCCGCCGACTGATTTTCTTGCATTTTTTGAATTTACCTCGTCAGATTTTCGCTTGAATCAAAGCCTTAATCGCCGCGACCGCCTCTTCGATATTCATTTTCGAAGTATCGACGACGACGGCGTCCTCCGCCTGTTTTAAGGGGGAAAATTCCCGTTCGCTATCCTGCTTATCGCGGCGAACGATTTCCTCGTGGAGATCCTCGAATTCGACTTCTTGCCCTCGCGCAAGCAATTCTTTATACCTTCTTTCGGCGCGAATTTTGCTATCCGCCGTTACGAAAAATTTAAATTTTGCATTCGGCAGGACGGTCGAACCGATATCCCGTCCGTCGAGTACGCAGGACATCTGCCCCGCAATCTCCCGTTGCATTTCCACCATTTTGAGGCGCACCGCCTTATGCGCGGAAATATCCGAAGCCGCCATAGAAACGGCGTTTTCGCGAATGGCAAGCGAAACGTCCTCGCCGTCTAAAACGGTATGCTGCGCGCCGTCCTTATATTCCACCTTCAAATTTAGCCTATCGAGCATTTTTTCGACCGCCTCGCCGTCTTTCGGGGATATATTTTCCCGAAGAGCCTTTAAAGCGCACGCTCTGTACATCGCGCCCGTATCAAGGTACAAAATATTATAATCCTTGGCAAGGATTTTCGCCACCGTACTTTTTCCGCTGCCCGCAGGACCGTCAAGGGCGATATTAAAAACTTCGGAAAGGTCTTTTCTCAAAACTTTCGCTCCTTTTTGATAAATATGTTTAACCGCTCTGTCCGTGGAAAATTCCGCAAACAGCATCAGTCTTATGCAAAGCTTCAAAGCCCCGTCGATTTCGGGTTCAACGCACGCGAATAAAGGCGCAAAATCGTAGCCGCTTTCCCTCGCCGCTTTTGCAGGGTGATAGGAATGAATATCCGTCGTGAGAGAAAATACGAAACTGCGAACCTCTTCTTTTTTTAAAGCGTTCGCCGAAAATATCCCGTCAAGCAACTCTTTAACGGCAAGCGAAATCTCTTCTTTCGAATCGTTTTCCACCGTCGTCGCGCCTCTTAAAACTATCATACGCAATCCTTCCTTTTATTTCTATAAAATGCCACTATTATTATACAATAAACGAAAAAAACAGTCAAGCTTTTCCACCCGAAAAGTCGGTATAATTGCCGCATAAGCTTATTCTTTTATAGAATTTCCCGCGGCATAACCCGTCGCGAACGCGATTTGCATATTAAATCCGCCCGTGAATGCGTCAACGTCGAGGACCTCGCCCGCAAATTTCAAGCCCGCAATCTTTTTGCTTTCCATCGTTTTGGGATTGACCTCGGAAAGCTCGATCCCGCCGGAGGTGATAATCGCTTCCTCGAAGCCGCGCAAGCTCTCCGCTTTTATCGGCATATTTTTCAACGTTTTTACGAGCTTTCCCCGCTCCTCTTTCGTCACGGCGTTTACGCTCTTTTCCGCAGAAATTCCCGCAATACTCAAAACGACCGAAATCAGCTTTTGCGGCAAAAGCTCAACGAGGGCGTTAAAAATCTTTTTGTTTTTATATTTTTCGAAATCTCTTAAAATGCGTTTATCTAAGGTCTGTTCGTCGAGCGCAGGCTTTAAATCCAAGGAAATCGTAAGGCTTTTAATCGGCAAACGATTAATAAGCGACGAAGTGGTTAAAACGATCGGTCCTGAAATACCAAAATGCGTGAACAAAGCCTCCCCAAAACCGTTATATACGACTTTTTCTCCGTTTTTTACCGTTAAACTAACGTTTTTGAGCGAAAGCCCTTGTAGACTTTTATAGGTATTTCCAACGAGATTGAAGCCACAAAGCCCGCATTTTAAAGGGAAGATAGTATGTCCGAGCTCTTTTGCGAACGCATAGCCGTCCCCCGTCGAGCCCGTCGTGGGATAACTCAGCCCACCCGTTGCGACGATAATATAATCGCACGCATATTCGCCTTTTTCCGTTTTTAATCCTACTATGCGTGGCATAGGTATTATGTCTTGCGTAGGACTATCATTTATGTCAGACATAGGTATTATATTTGACATAGTAATTAACTTCGTTACCTTTTCGTTTAAACGCACTTCCACCCCTGCGTTTTTACAAGCTTTTTCGAGGGTTTTGGTTACGTCGCTTGCGTGGTCTGACGCGGGAAATACGCGGTTTCCGCGTTCTGTTTTAACGGCTAAGCCCTTATTTTCAAAGAATTCAATCGTTTTCTGCGGCGGAAAGGAATAGATCGCGCCTTTTAAAAATTTCTCTCCGCGAACGACGTTTTGTAAAAACTCTTCTGCCGGCGAGTCGTTGGTAAAATTACAGCGCCCCTTTCCCGTGATATATATTTTTTTTCCGAGCTTTTCGTTTTTTTCAAAAAGCGTTACTTGATGCCCTTTTTCTGCGGCGGCGTATGCCGCCATCAGTCCGGCAGCTCCACCGCCTACAATACAAACTTTTTTCATTCTTTTTCCCTATTTTTCGACCAATATGATTCCCCGTTGAAAAAACAAATAAATATTGTTTCACGAGAAATGTTTCATAAAGCGATTAATTCCTCTAAATATTTGCGCATTAAAGAATAGAAATTTACGCAACCGAAATATATCGATTGCGTAAAGAGTTTCACGTTATTAGTTTCACAAAAGAAATATCTTTTCGGAAACTATTGAATTTGATCACACGGGATATACGCCGCCTTTTGCAAGGTCTTTATCCACGCCGTCTTTTTGAGCCGTTCTCCATTTGAAGAAGTTTTCCGCAACCTGTTCAAAGACCGCATAGGAGAGAACGTCTTCTTCCTTTTCGTAGTATCCAAGATCGATCAGCTTTCGTTTGATCGTTTCATATTCGGGAGCGATCAAATCAGCAGGTCTGCACGTAATTCTTTCCGCACCCTTTAAAACCTTTTCAGCGATCTCTTCGTTTAACGGCATCGGAAGCGTACCGTATTTTCCTGCGAACAAATCTTTGGTTTCTTTGGTAACCATTTTATAACGCTCGCCCATAACGACGTTCATAACCGCCTGCGTTCCCACGATTTGCGAAGAAGGCGTAACGAGAGGCGGATAACCGCAGTCCTTTCTAACGTTGGGAACTTCCGCAAGACATTCGGTAAATTTATCGATCTTACCCGCTTTTTCAAGCTGATTGATAAGGTTGGAAAGCATACCGCCGGGAACTTGATAAAGGAGCGTATTGATATCGATTCTCTTGGATTTTTCGTTCAAAATCTTGTCGTCTTTCAAGCGCTTTTCAACGCCTTTGAAATGCTCTACGATCGGCAAAAGCTTGTTGATATCAATGCCCGTATCGTAAGGCGTTCCCTTTAAGGTCGCCACGAGCGGTTCGGTAGCAGGCTGAGAAGTACCGTTTCCAAGAGGCGAAAGCGCCGTATCGACGATATCTGCGCCCGCAAGGATGCACATAAGGTATACCATATCGCCCGTGCCAGACGTATTATGCGTATGCACGTGAATCTTCGTTTCGGGTTTTAAAGCCGCCCTGAGAGCCTTTACGAGTTCGTATGCCTTGAAAGGAAGAAGCAGATTCGCCATATCCTTTAAGCAGATATTGTCCGCGCCCATCTCTTCAAGCTGTTTTGCAAGTTTAATGAAATAATCGTTATCAAATACTTCTTTTCCGTTTACTTCCGCGCTCGTGTAGCAAATGGTCGCTTCGCAAACGCCGCCGTATTTCTTAATCGCCTTCATTGAAACTTCGAGGTTTCTCGGATCGTTCAGCGCGTCGAATACACGCACGACGCCAACGCCGTTTTCAACCGATTTCGCAACGAATTTCTCCACGACGTCGTCGGCATAATGCCGATAGCCGAGCAAATTCTGTCCACGAAGGAGCATTTGAATAGGCGTGTTTAAATGAGCCTTTAAAGTACGAAGTCTTTCCCAAGGGTCTTCGTTCAAGAATCTTAAACAGGAGTCGAAGGTTGCCCCGCCCCACGCTTCGATCGAATAATAACCGATATCGTCGAGCTGTTCCAAAACGGGAAGCATTTCTTCTATCTTCATTCTGGTTGCCGCTTGCGATTGATGCGCGTCGCGCAAAATCGTTTCGGTAAGCATTACTTTTTTCTTTTCAAATTTCATTTCCATATCATTTTACCTCTCGTTAGATAATCGACAGCAAGAACCCAGCCGCAATCGCCGAACCGATAACGCCAGCGACGTTAGGTCCCATTGCGTGCATTAACAGGTGGTTATTCGGGTCGCTTTCGCGCCCTACGTCTTCGGAAATACGCGCCGCCATCGGCACGGCAGAAACCCCTGCGCTACCGATTAACGGGTTGATTTTTCCTTTCGAAAGTTTACACATCAATCTGCCCATCAAAAGCCCACCGATCGTTCCGCAAGAGAACGCCACGAGCCCGAGCAAAATAATACCGAGCGTTCCAACGGTTAAGAAAGTATTTCCGTATGCTTTGCAACCAACTGAAATGCCCAAGAAAATCGTGACCGTATTCATAAGCCCGTTTTGCGCCTGCGAAGAAAGTCTGTCGCAAACCCCCGATTCTTTCAACAAATTCCCGAGCATTAACATACCCAGAAGCGGAACGGCATCGGGAAGCAACACGCCCACGACGAGCGTGACCACGACGGGGAATACGATTTTTTCTAATTTGCTTACTTTACGAAGGGGTTTCATTTTAATCGTACGTTCTTTTTTCGGAACGATCAAACGCATAATAGGTTTTTGAATAATGCGAATCAGCGCCATATACGAATACGCCGCAACCGCGATTGCGGAAAGCAGATCTTCATTCGTAAATTGCTTCATCATCTGCGCTACGTAAATAGCCGCAGGGCCGTCCGCACCGCCGATAATAGCGATCGAGCAAGCCGCCGCAAGGTCGAAACCAATCACGACTGCGCCGATTAAAGTTAAGAAGATACCAAGCTGTGCCGCCGCGCCGATCAACATACTCTTCGGGTTGGAAATCAACGGTCCAAAGTCGGTCATAGCCCCAATCCCTAAGAAGATCAAAGGCGGGTAAATAACTTCTTCAACGCCGTAGAAGAGATACCAAAAAAGTCCTCTGCTGTCTTTGCTGACTTCATAATAGCTATGCGCGTCCCCCCAGAGAATGTCGTGCGCTCCGGGAAGATTGATTAGGAACATACCAAACGCAATCGGCAACAATAAAAGCGGTTCAAACTTTTTGACAATCGCAAGATACATCAATACGAAGGAAACAAGGAGCATTACGTAATTCTCCCAACTTCCGCTCGCAAGTCCTGACGATTCCCATAAACGAGTGAACATTTCGCCGACACCGAGTAAATTTTGTGTCATTGATACTCTCCTTTCTTAGCCGATTACCGCAAGTACGGAATCCGATTCCACGTTCGCGCCTTTCGCAACGCAGAAAGAAACTTTACCGTCGCAAGGCGCAACGATATCGTTGTCCATTTTCATCGCTTCGAGAACGAGAATAGGCTGATCCTTTTTCACAACTGCGCCTTCCGCAACCAAAAGATTTTTAATAAGTCCGGGGAAAGGCGAAAGCACCTTCTCGCCGTTCGCAGGGGTTGCCGCCGCTGCGGGCGCGGGGGCGGGTGCAGGAGTCGGAGCTGCAACAGGAGCTACCACAGGAGTAGCCACGGGCATAGCCGCCGCTACGGGCGCGGAAGCGCTTACGCCTACTTCCTCTACGCCTACTTCATAGTTTTTACCGTTTACCGTTATAATAAAATTACGCATAATTGTTTTCTCCTTATAATCTCTTTATTCTTTTCACCGTAAATTCACATTTTCTGTTTTGTTTCGTATAATACGCCATAATCGCGGCGGTGATAACCGCAACCGTTTCTTCCGACAAGTCCTCTTCCGAGGCGACTTGCACCTGCTTAGCGACCGTTTTTTGCGGTTCTTCGGCTTTTTCCGCTTTAACGGGTCGATCCGCAAACTTTACCATTAACTTCCCTACCGCCCAAACGACGAGGATCAAAAACGCAATCCCGATAAAGACTACGATAAATCCCAAAAGCGCATAAAGCGCAACGTCGCCGATATCGGGATATTTCGGGTATTTATCGGCGAGCTCCGCCGATACTTTCAATAAGCTATTCAACATATCCGCACCGCCTTAGTCCATCAACATTTGAAGGGCGGAAATTATATATTGTTTAACGAATTCGGGTTCGATAATCGCGTCGATATAGCCGTTCTTAGCCGCGTGCACGGGATCGGAATTTTCCTCCGAATATCTTGCCGCAAGCGCCGCTTTATCAGCTTTTTCTTCGCTGAACTCGATCGCCGCGCCTTGAACGTCGTCGAACAGTGCGATCTTTCCGTTTGCAAAAGCACAGGTATAGTCAAATCCCACCGATTTGGAAGCGAACAACGTATA
>JAZRHC010000030.1:0-26064 GCA_045644545.1 Candidatus Scatosoma sp.
TGGTTATGGACTATTATGTCTACTATTACAATAATATTCGTCCTCACAGTTCTTTGAACTACGACACACCCATACAACATCAACTTAATAAAATTGTCATTTGATTTTCTATTTTTTTGTCCAATTTTTGTTACCAATTTCCAACCCCGTCATTCTGAGCGTAGCGAAGAATCTCCTTTCCCCTCAATCCTCAGCCAACACACCTTCCCGTCCGCTTCTTTCATTCCTAACTTCTTTTGCAACGCCAAAGAAGCAAGGTTATCCACGATCACGTGCCCGTAGGGCGCTCTTCCTTCCGCGAGATATCGGTTGGCAAGCCGCTTTTCCAGCTCCTCTGCGTACCCTTTTCTCCGAAACGCAGGAAAGATATGCAACATTCCCATACTCCCCTCGGGGTGCGAACCGATAAACCCCACGAATTCCCCGTCCGCGTTGAATCCGCAGAAGATCTTACCCGCCAAAAACAGCCGTTCGAGATTTTCGGGCGATTCCAGATCGTAGTTTTGCTTTATGACCTCGATCTCCGCCCGCTCCGCGCGCCGAAAATCCAGCTCTCCCTTCACTGCGAGCGGTTCTCTGCCGAGATAAGCGATTTGAAAACATACCGTTTCGCGGCTGACTTTCAAGAGTCTGTACACGGTATTTCTCGCCGCGCCCTCCCTTGCCACGAGCCAACGGCTCCCGCTTATAAAAGAGTTAGGCTCGAGCGCGGCAAGCGCGCGTTCCGCTTCCGCCTCGGTTTCGGCGGCGAGCATTAAGATCCCGCTTTGGGTATGCTCGACGAACACGGCGCGTTCGGAAGCGTAGAGGATATTCCCGCCGCCTTTCACACACTCGGAAATATCGATATAAAGAAGTGGATTTTTCGCGCAAAATGCAAGCGCGACGTTTTGTAATACGTTCATAGATACTATTATACACCAAATGGAAATTTTGTCAAGGGGGTACTGCCAATTTTTTTATAAACGAAGGGATTCTTCGTCGCTATCGCTCCTCAGAATGACACAGTCTGTCATTCTGCATTCTCCCTCCCCCGTCATTCTGAGCGTAGCGAAGAATCTCCTTTTCCTTACAGCGCAAAAACGGCGATGCATTTCTGCATCGCCGCCCTTGTTCGCTATTCGTTAAGCTTTAAAGACTTAACCTTTTATTGCTTGATTAAGCTACAAAAGTCCAAGTGCTTCCGTTATAAGTCATAACGACCGAATTACCGTCTGCGCTCAAAACAAGCGAGTCAATCCCGCCGAAAGGAAGAGACGAAGGATTCAAGACCGTCATATCGCCCGCAGCGGGAACAGAGAATGCATAACCGTCCGTCGTTGCCGTCGTTTCAATACTGGTATTGAATTCTACTCTCCACGTCATACTCGGATAATTCATCGCGTCGCCAACCACGATCGAAATAGTATTCGCATCCGTGCATTGAACCAAAGCATAAATACCATTCGTTCTATCCGTCCAGGTCTGTTTTTGTTGAAGCACTGCAACGGGATCGATGGCTTCGTTCGAATCGCCCGAATCACCCGTGCTACCCGCGCTTGCGCCCGTGCCGGTAAACGTGAATTCATAGAATTTCATACTCGTACCTTGATATTCCCAAGTACCAGCCAAAACGCTCGTATCCGTATCCGAAATCTTCGTCATTACCAAAGTACCGATCGTCAACTGACCGTCTACAAATTTCAGCGTGTAAATGTCGGTTGCCGTACCGTCTTTATAAATCGTGATATTGCCTTCGCCGTCGATCGACCAAGTATAGTCGCCTTGATTTGCAGACTGATTGATATCCAACGTTACGGTAAGATTAGAAGGTTCTACGATTTGCGCAAACGTGAAGTCGTAAATCGTTATCACTCCACCAAGATCCATTTCATATTTCCAGCTACCCGCAAGAACGCTCGTATCCGTATCCGAATATTTCGTAAGAGTCTTGGGATAAGAGGTGGAGTTTGCCGTCAATACGCCGTCAACGAACGTAAGCGCGTACGTTTCCGAGAAAGAAGCTACCTCGCTGCCATTGTAAACGGTGATATTGCCGTTCGCGTCGATCGAATACGTATATTCGCCTTGATTTGCCGACGCATTAACGTCCGTCGTTACGGTAAACGCCGCCGTCGGGCCGCTAATTTGTTCGTCGGATTCAGCCGCTTCGAAATCAACGTAGAAATCGTAGTCAAATGATTCGGAGAATTGAACGCCGAAAGAAATTCTTTGCGCTTCTTCCACCTCGAATACAAGACCGCCGCCAACTTTTACGCCGTCGAGAACAAACAAGAATTCTCCTACAACCATTTCATCAGAACCCCAGTAATTCGCGTAAACTACATAAGTACCTGCCTTTTCTGCGTTGAAGAAAAGCTCCGTCACGTTCGCGTGTTCGCCGGCGTACAAGTTCACCGAACTATTGATTTCAAGCTCAACGGGCCATACGTACGCTTCTTCGCCCTCGATTTGACCAAGATTGTTATACCAAATTTCATTTTCGTATTCGTCGAGCTTGCCGGTGTTGATATTCAGCATCCAACCAGCCCAGCCTTGACCAAACTGCGCGGAAACCTTCGCAAGGTCAAACGCCGTCGTCGTGCCTACGTTGGTCGCGTCCGCGTTCGCCGTGAAGGTCAAGTCGTATACCGATTCGTCTTCATTCCAAGCCGTGGTATAGTTGAAGTAAACGATTGCTTCTGCCGCGATATCGGTAAACGAACCCGTTCCGTCCGCATTGAAGCTTACGTAATAAACGTCGCTGAACTCATAAGTCTGCATACTGAATTCTCTATACACCCACTTGCCGACGAGCGCGTTCTCTTCGGTGAGCTTTTCGAGCTTACAGTCGTCGATAACAAATTCATAGTCCTTATTCAAGGAAAGAACTTCATCGAACTCGTAGCCGTTCACGAATTTCGTCGTGAATTTTTGTTCTTCTTCGTCCCATTCATAGGAATATTGCGCGCTATACGCGTTCAGAACGTCTTTTTCCGCTTCTTCGTCGTATTCGTAAACCTGATAGGTTACTTCGAATGCGTCTTCAAACTCGCTGAACGCAACGGTATAAACGTTCAAACCATCTTCGTTCTGATAACGGTACGAGCCCGAAAGCACTTCGTCCATATCGGGGCGAGCCTTCACGGTAACCTTCACCGTTTCCGTAAGCGTTGCTACCGCGTTGGACGTAAGCGTTACGTTATATTCGCCCGCAACTTCGGTGTTAAGCTCGTATACGGTCGCGAAGCCTCCTTCATATCCCGACGACCAAGAGATATCCTTCGTTCTGATTTGCCCTTCGTTATCTACCGTAGCGGTATACGTTTGGTCTTCGCCCTTGTCGAACGTTGCGCCCAAAAGAACGAGATCGCCCGTATATACGGTTATTTCGGAAGCAGACTGGGGAACGTAGAAAGCTTCGCCACTCCAATCTTCGCCGCCGTATACGTACTGCACTGCGCTCATTTGCGTAGGAACAGCCGCAACGACTTTCACCTTCAACGCTTTGGCAACGCCGTTAATCGTGAGCGTGATATCGTATTCGCCTACCGAATAAGAGCTGATATTGATTGCCCATTTGCCGGATTCGTCCGCTTCATAACTTGTAAATACCTCCCAGTTATCGATCGGATCGCCGCTTGCTTCCACCGTCGTTAAAGAGGGAATCGCGGTAGCGGGCGCAACGTCCTTGAAGAACAACTGTGCGCTCTTTCCCTTTTCCATCGTGATCGTATCTACGACTTCCGCGTCATTTGCGTCCACTAACTTATAAGAAGACATCACGACTTCTTCCATCGGATAAGGATTGACTACGGTGTTGTCGAGAATCTGATTAATTTCGATTTCGGTTACCGTGCTCGCTTCCACGCCGTCTTTTACTGCATAAACGCCGTCTGCGTCCGCGCTGGGCTCGGTTACCGTGTCGTATTCGGTGTACTTTTCAATTTTTACGTTCGCCGTCTTGATCGCGTACGTTGCCGAATCGAGCTTGAAACTTACGGAAACTACGTTCAAATAATCATACGAATCTAAATAGCCGAAGCTGAAAGAATTTACGCCTTCCGCAACGGTTGCCGCAAAGTCCTGATTCTTGTTTGCTTCGCCAAGGGCATACAGATCGCCGATCAACGCTTCCACACCGCAAGAGGATTTCACACCGTAGATCAAGTTTTCGAATTCGTAGCCGTTGAGGTTCGCCGCAGTGATACCTTCGCTGTCCTCTTCCACCTTAACGGTAAGCTTGGAAACTACGCCGTCGACTTCTTTCAGACCGAACACGTTGCCGTCCTTATCCAACGAATAATACGCGTTGGACGTAGCAACGCCATCCGACCACGAGCTAGTTGTCGCCGTCGCTACGTTGAGATATTGCTCGCCGAAGGTATAATCGATCGTCGAGGTCGAATAGCCCTTATCTTCTACGATTTGACCGCCCTTCACTTCGGATTTTTTCACAACGCCAAGCGCAAGAGCTTTCGCAACCGTGGAAACGTCGGGCGCGGAAACCTGATAACCGCAATCGGGACATTCACCGAATGCGTTCACCGCAGAGTGAGTAGCCGCGTCTTTTTTCACGTCGTGTCCGCAGGTCGCCGCATAGTAGTGACCTTCCGCGTCGCCCGTCAAAACGGTTTCGAATTCGTGCTGGCAAAGAACGTATTCGCAAACGTCGCAAACGCCGTCGTTGTTAGCGTCGCTGTGTCCGTCAACGTCTTTCTTTTCCGAATCGTGACCCTTGCAGGTTGCCGCGTGCCAGTGTGCGGTTGCGCTGGTAGACCAGGTTTCCGCATACGTGTGTTTGTGAACTTCGTCTTCACAACCGACGAACGCGCCCGTTGCAAGAAGAAGACACAATGCTAAAGAGATACCTTTCTTCATAATGTAAGCCTCCTTTGACTTAATTTTTTATTTTTAAGAAGAAGCCGAAACTTCTTTTTAAACGGTTTTGTCCGATCAGATATAATACCCGCAAGCCATCAGCCATTGGTCTTCGTGCGCGCAATAGATTCGCGGGTTGCGGTCGGTTTCCGCCCAGCCGTTGCCGTCCATAAACAAACGCTGGTTTTCGCAATACCCTTGCAGGAAATATTGCAGCTCCTGCGTTACGGGGAATACTCCGTTTTTGCAATAGTCCGCGTAGCCTTTCAACCCTACCAGTTCTTCGGGCACGCCGAGTTCTTGATGCTGTCCGTACGCTTGTTCCCAAGCGTCTGCCTGCGCTTTCATACCCGCATAGCCTTCAATAAACAACTTGAAGTTTTCCTCGGGATTGATCGTGAGCGCTTTATTCCCTGCGTATTCGATCATAGTAAACGCCGTACCCAGGAAATCGTTTGCGGGAATAGAGATCGTCGCGTAGAGGATTGGACCGTAGCCGTGTGCGTAGCCGTTCGCTTCGCCCGCAAAGAATTCTTCGCTATACAGATGATATACGCCCGTATCCGGATTGAATTTAAAACGCGAGCCGTCGAAGATCCAGTTTCCGCCCGAATAGTTTTCGCAAGTCGTCCAAGATCCCGACGAAGCGTAAAGCTCGGGCAAATAATACTCGTCGATTTTCGGACATTCCGCAAGAATTTCAAGAACGGTTTTATAATCGTTGAATTTCCCGTCGTCCACCGTTTTTAAGTGCTGCCATTCTTCTTTGATCGCCGTTCGCACGGTAGAAGAAAGCGCCGAAATCGCGGGAAGAGCTTGGATATCCGACCATTCGAGCGTTTTCCATCTCTTCAATTCTTTGCCGAACAGCTCGTACATTTCCTCAGGCACCATCCACGCCGCGTTGGAATATTCGCGCTCGTAATCCGTTTCGTATACGAGGTTGAAATCCACGTCCACGGGATAGATCGCGTTTCTGTGCTCGGCGCGAACGACGAAGGTGAATACGTTTCCGATCATATCTTCCGACACGCTCATCTGATAATAGAAATTTTTCGTGAAACCCTTGGATTCGCCGCCGCCGTCCTGCGTGTACGCAAACACCTTGAACTGCGACGAGCCGTAGTAAACGTCCAGAATCGGATTGATGGTCTGCGTGTTTACGTTTAGCCACGATTCGATGGAATACGTTCCGCTTGCACGGGGATAAAATTCAAAAAAAATTTTATGGTTATCCTGTTTTATCGTCGCTCGATACTGCCCCGTTTTCGAAAGCGAAATACAGTTATATAAGCCCGTTCCCTTACCGTTTCCCGCGCTCAGCTTATAAAGCTCGATCTCCACTTCACGCTCGTCGTTGGTGGCGCGGTAGATATTGGGATTATAGGTATAGCCTGCGGGCAGGTTCACGAGGGAAACTTGATAATCGCCGTCGAGGTTCTCCGCTTTCGCTACGCCCGTTTCGTCGAACTCGGCGCGTTTGAGCGTGTAGCCGTCGCTCCATTGAGCCGTGATTTGTTCCGTAGGAATATACGGCGCACCGTTAAAAATCAGGCTCGCGTAGAAGGTGTAGCCCGTTTCGTCCTCGCTCGGGTTTTCGGGTTCTTCCGTTCCGGGGGGCGTGGGGTCGCCACCGCCCTCGGTCGCGTGCGTATAATCACCGCAGGACGCGAATGCAAACAGGAGAATAAACGCAAGGAAATTTACGATAAATCTTTTCACGCTTTACCTCCTTTTCGCGTTTTGCTTCTCTTGAACAGACCCGTGATATCCTTCCACTTGATCTTGCGCACGATAATATCCGCGATAAACAACACGATTGCAATCAGCATCAGCCAAACGGTGAGGTGTACGGTGTAGGTTGACACTTCGTCCTCGTCGTGTTCAAGGTTGACCGTGCCGTCCTCCGTGACCGTGCCTCTGTTCCTTACGGCTTTATGAAGATCGGACGGGCTAAACGTTTGGAAGCTGTCGTATTCGGGCGCGTAAGAAACGGTGAAGAAATACTCCGCGTTTTTCTCGATGCCCGCGTAAGCGTAGCGGATATTCAGCTGATATTTTCCGACCTCGGATACGGGGAATTTATAGAAATACCGCGAGCCGTCGAACGTGAGCGTCGCCGCGATCCCTTCGTCCTCCGATTCCGCTCCCTCTTGCGCCGCCGCGCCGTTCGTCGGAATAAGCTTAATCGTACCCGTGGCGATCGCGTCGGGATCGAGAGTTGCGGGCACGATTTCCACGTGCGCGTACGCGCCGTCGTATTCCACGCTCAACGTGTAGGGATGATCAATACGCTCGGACGGGGTATTCTCGTCGAGGATATTGTCGAAGAAGCGGTTCGCGCCCGCCTCGTTCCAATGAGAGGTCCAGTCGCCGCCGATACTGCTCGTGAACGTAGACACCATACCGTTGCCGTAGTTCCAATACGAATATACGGGCGGTTGGGTCGTCGTGCCGCCTTTGGAGGTATACTCCGTGGAAAGCACGGTCGTCGCGCTGGTTTTGGCAGTGGAATAGATATAGCCTTTCACGGTCGAAATGCCCTCCACGCCGTCGAGCACGTCGTCGTTCGGGCGGTTGACTTTAAGGGCGGATTCGACTTCGACGAGCGTTTCCGTCACGTCGTCCGCGATCTCCGTCAGCATCACCTCGGAAAGCGATTCGATCCTGTCTACGAAATAATATTCGCCCGTGCCGAGCCGCGCGATCTCCGAAAGTCTCGTTACGCCTTCCTCGTCCGTGCAACCCGTGTTGATAACGGAGGTAGGGATACCTATATTTTTTAAGTCCGTCGTCACTTCGTACACTTCTTCCGATTCCGCGCTGTACGACATACCGTCGGAGAGAAGCATTACCTGTCTGTTGGTAATCGAAGGAAGTTTTTCGCTAAGGGTCTTTAACTGATCGTGCATCGCCTTCATTCCCGAGCCGATCAGCGTGCCGTGCTTAGGTTCGAGCGCGTTGATCTTATCCGCGAGCTCCGCGCGATTGACGGAACTGCCCACGAGCGTAGGCGCGCAAACGGGTTCAACGACCCCCGAGAACGCCATCACCGAAACCCAATCGTTTTCTCCAAGCAGGTTGATGAGCTGAATCGCCGCGCGTTTTGCCATTATAAGGTGAGATATCTGATCCATCGAAAGGGAAATATCGATCACGATGCCGAGAACTTTGACGTTTTTATCGTCGTTGCCGAACTTGACGGGAAGCATATCTTCAAGATCCTTCAAAACGTCGTCCGTTTTGTTTTGAATCTTCAAATCCCCCATCGTCACGAGGCTCTTGCCGAACTGCGAAACGACTGCGTCGAGGCTTTCGACGAAGGTTTCCACGTTGTTTATATTACGCACGTCGATATTCGAAAGAATAATTTCGTCGTATTGGCAAAGATCTTCCACGGTATACGGCACGGCGTCCTGCCCGACGCGGGGCGCAGTGATCTCCGCGCTGTCGCCGTATTGCGCCTCGATCGCAGCTTTATCCGCCACGTTCTCGGACAGAAGCAGAACTTGAAGCTTCCCCGCCACCGACTGCGTGAAGCCGTAGGCGTTGTTATGCGCCGATTCGTCCTCGCCGTTTAAGCCGTACAGGGAAATTTCATAATCGAAATCCCCCTCTTGCGAGGTTGGAAGGGAGAAATTTACGATATTATAACCGCGCGTGAGCTTGACCGCCTGACGATTTTCTTCAAGCTCCGTGCCGTTTTGACTGATCGAGAGGATCGCCTGCACGTCGTAGCTCGACTGCACGAGCACGCTCGCCGTGGATTCGTGATTCAAATAGGTCGATTGCGTATAGTCCACGCTCGAGATCTGCACTTCCTTCGCGTCTGGCGAAAGGTTATTGTCCAAATACATCGCGTCGATGGAAATATTTTGGGAATACAAATTTTCGATCGTCGTGATCAGCCCGTTGAGTCCGTCGGTGTCCGTGAGCTTCCCGTCGGTGATCAACACGATCTTTTTGAGCGCGTCGCCCTTGAACAGGGTGGACGCGTAGTCGAGCGCCGCGGCGATATCCGTCGCGCTGTCGTCCACACCCGAATCCTTAACGCTCTTATAGCCCTCGCCCATTTTTCCGACGAGTTTATAATCTTTACCAAACGCCACGATCCCCATTTGGGAATTATCGGGCAAGGATCTTTCAACTTCGCGGATATATTCGTTTACCGTATCGAGATTTCTCGACGAAGAATAGGAAACGTCGGCTACCACGTAGACCTGCGTTTGGGTGATGACCGCGGTCGCTTCCGGTCCTGCGGCGGCAAACGCCACCAAAAGCACGATCATAAGGTGCAGAACTAACGAAGCGACGACGCTCTTGCTCTTGTTCTCCTTGCGAATGGCAATAAAGAAGGGCGTGAGCACCAAGGCGAGAAGGGGGATGGCGATGAGAAGATAATACGCGTTATCGAAGCTGATATTTATCATAGCAATACACCGCCCACTCCGCTATAAAAATTACCGCAAGGCAAATAAAGAGTATCATCAGATTATCGAATTTGCCGTCCAAGCCGTCCGAGCCTGCCTCGCCTTGCAGACTGAACGTAGCTTGCGCCGCCGAAGACGTGCTTTCTTCCTTCGGCAGTTCTGCGTATACGTGATAATATCTCGGCGTGCCCGCAACGGTCATCGTGATCTCGTACACGCCCGCCTCGTTCAGCGCGAATTCTCTCACCGCGCTGTTGTTTGTAAAATAGGAAACCGTTCCCGAAGGACTTTTGATCTTAACGTCGTCGCTGCTCGGAAGAACGTTCATTTGCAGTTTTTCGCCACAGGTATACGACGTTTCCTCGATTACCTCGGGGAAGGAGAAGTCGAGAAGATTTCTCGTCAACGCAACGTAGTCGGCAAGAAGAGCGAAATTAGAATCGTGCAGGTCGAAGGCAAACACCACTTCGCGATTGCCGTATTCGTTTTCACCCGTGAACACGATCGGCTGCCCTTGACAGGAAAACAGCGTCGTGAAATTCGCGTATAAACCGTACTTTACGTACTTGTTCGAGATATAAATATTTCCGCCGTCCACGTCTTTTAAAAGCTTTTTCACCGTCGTGGAGCTGGAATCGGACGCCGTCAGCGGTTCGCCCACCTCAAGAGGCACTTCTCCCTGCACGCTGAATCCCGCGCCGTCAAGACCTTCTCCGTCCGTGATATTGAAAAACCACACCGAACCGTCTTCGGGCACGGCAGAAGGCGTGAAGGAATCAAAAACGTACAGCCCGTAACCGCTTTCGCCGTTATAGTTCTCCGTTCCCACTACCTCTACTTCCGCGTTCCCAACCGCGTTCAAAACCGATTCGAGGAAGAACGGTCTGTCGCTCACGATCAGCGTTTTATACGAATTCTCGCTTTCAACGTTATACAAAACGCTTTCGTTATCCAACGCGAGCGCGTCCGCATTCGTGATCTTCACCTTTGCGGAACGGAAATCCGTCGCCGCGCAACTAAGCGCAAAAGTCCCTTGAAGCTCTGCCGTCGCAACCGTAGTTTTCGCCGCCGCTTCGGGCGTTTCGTTGATATAAAGCTCCAAACCGAGCGACGCATCCGCCACCGAAGCGGACACCTGCCCGCGCACCGTCAAAACTCCTTCGACAAGCTCGAAGGTCAAGTCGGAAACCGCGTAATTTTCTTCCCCGTCCGAAAGGTTGACGATCTTCACGTTATCGTGTTGCTCGTAGTCGGTATCCGTGAAAAGATAGGTCAGCGCGGAATTGTTTTCGTTGAATCGGCCCTGCGCCACGCCGAGCGCGTCGGTGAAATCCACCGCGATATGCGAAGATTCGATCTCGTCGAGCAAAAGCTTTGCCTGTTCTTTATCCGCGAGCTTTTCGAACACGACGGTGGTCGCGTCCCCCACGCAGACGAGCGAATAGATACTCCCGTCGAGCGACTCGTCGATGAGCGAGGCGATCTCGTCCTTGCCACGCTCGAAACGGCTTTTGCCGTTCTTTTGGATATTCATACTCCCCGAAGCGTCGAGGACGAAGCAGAATTCGTCAGCCTCGCCGGGCAATACGATCACGGGGTGCGCGATTCCCATAGAAATACAGAGCACGATCAGAATCTGCAAGATAAGACTGATGATACCCGTGATTCTGTTAATGGGATTTTTACGTTTCAAAAAGCGTTCGCTGAGCGTCCAAAGATAAGTAGACGGAACGGTCTGCTCCGTGTATTTGTTTTTGATCAGGTAGATAATAATGAGGACGGGAATACCGAGTAAACCCCACAGCCCCAAAGGATACAAAAACTTCATTTGAGTATCCCCCTATCCACCATTTTGCCGAAAAAGATCTCGCTTACGGAATCCTCCGCAGATACGAGAAGATAGTCCGCGCCGCGCGCCGCGCAATAGTTAGCAATACGCCCCGTCGCGTATTCAAGCGCCGCTTTATACGCCTTTGCGATCTCGCGGTTGACGTTCTTTCGATAGGTCTTTTCGATATCTTCCGAATCGAACAAATGCACCTTGCCGCGGGTCTGCGGGTTGAGCTCCTCTCTCGATAAGATCTGGATACAAATCGCGTGCCGTTTCTTTTCCGCAAGGTGATCGATCGCCGTTTCGTAGTCGTCGTCCGTCAAAAAATCGGAAAGAATCACGGACATACCGTCCCCGTGCCCGACTTTGGAGGGCAGAATCGCGTCGCTAATGTGGCTGTCGCCGTCGAACTGGATATCGTTGAGCTTATGAATCTCGTTCACGAAGGCTTCCCTACCGACCATACCCGAAATGATCTCTTGGATCTGCTTGCCGTGAATCGTGTAAACGGACACCTTATCCATCTCGCAAACGGAAAGATACGCCAAAGTGGCGGCAAGCTTCAACGCTTGTTCCGCCTTTTTAGTTTTTCCGTATTCCATAGAACGGCTCGCGTCGATATAGATCCGCGTGTGCATTTGCCGTTCGTCGAGATAGAGCTTTAAGTACAGTTTATCGAAGCGCGCGTATGCGTTCCAGTCGAGCTTGGTGATATCGTCGCCCGGAATATAATCACGATAGTCGGCAAATTCGCAAGAAGAACCGAAGGTTTTACTTTGATGATTCCCGCCGAATAAGCCGCCAACGTTATTTTTTATCAGCATCTGCAAGGCTTCGACCTGCTGCAAAAACTCTTCGTTGATGACCCATTTACTGCCCATAGTTGCTTTATTATTCTTACCTTATTCTTGCGTTTCTTCCTTCTTTTCTTCCTTTTCCTCAACCGTCGCCGTAGCCGAAACCTTCTTTCTGCCCACGCGGCTCGCCGTTTCTTTGATCAAAAGCCCGATCACGTCGTCTACGCCGAGACGGTCGTTTACCGCGTTATAGTTGATCTTGATCCTGTGCCGCAATACGGGGCGCGCAAGCGCGTCGATATCCGCGTAGGATACGTTATAGTTCCCGTTGACGAGCGCGCGCACCTTCGCGCAAGTGATCAGCGCCTGTGCCGCACGGGGGGAAGCGCCGTATTTGACGTATTTTTTCGCCGTATCCGAAGTCTTTTCAAGCTCGGGATGGGTGAAGGAAACGAGGTTCATCGCGTAGTTTAAAACTTCGCTTGCCACGGGGATCTCGGAAGCGAGCTTTCTCATTTCGAGGATCTGCTCTCCGTTTACCACCGCTTGCGCCGTTTCGTCCATCGTGATCTGCGTCATATTGACGATATCCGCAAGCTCCTCCACCTTCGGGAAGGTCATTAAAAGCTTGAACATAAAGCGGTCCATCTGCGCTTCGGGCAAAGGATACGTGCCGTCCTGCTCGATGGGGTTTTCCGTCGCCAACACGAAAAAGGGCTCTTCGAGCTTATACGTCGCGTTCGCAATCGTAACTTTGTGCTCCTGCATAACTTCGAGCATTGCCGATTGCGTTTTGGGCGTCGCGCGGTTAATCTCGTCCGCAAGCACGAGGTTGGCAAAGATCGGACCGCGACGGAATACGGTGTTCAACTTCCCGCCGTCGTCCTTTTCCACGATATTCGTGCCCGTAACGTCCGAAGGCATCAAGTCGGGCGTAAACTGAATACGCGAGAAGGGCAGGCTCAGCGTTTTACCGAGCGAGCGCACGAGACGGGTTTTGCCGACCCCCGGCACGCCTTCGAGAAGAACGTTACCGCCCGCAATGATCGCGATGATCACGTTGTCGATAATCTCTTCTTGTCCTACGACGTCTTTGTGAAGCTCGGTCTTGATCTGCGCCACCGCTTCGCTGAAATTTTTTACTCTTTCTGCATTTTCCATTATTCGTTTCCGTCCTGTTTATTTTCTTCGTTTTGTTTTCCGCTGTAAAGCGCGTCCAGATAATCGCTGAGCATTTCTTCCATCTCCTCGGAAAGCGTTCCGTCGGCAATCATACCCATAATAATCGCGTTATAGGCGTCCAACACTTCGCCGTAGCTGATATGTCCGCCGAACACCCCTTCCGAAACCTCGTAGTCGGGATCGTAGATCATATCGTCGCTGCCGTATACCGTATTCCCGCTTCCGAGCCCGCCGCTGTGGATTCCATCCTGCTCTTTATCGCTCTCGCCGCCGCCGTTCATTCCCGGCACTTTGTCGCCGCTGAGCCGAGGCATTTCCGCGTCGGTGATCCCGAAAATTTCTTTCAACGCGTCTATTACGTACGCGCGCACTTCATTATTGACAGCTTGTTTTGCGAGGGCGACGGGAACGCTTGCTTTAAGCGGCGCAAACGCCAACGAGTCCAGCTCCGACTGATATTGCTCGTCCGTCAATCCCGTATGCTGCGCGACCTCTTCCAAAGCGACCGCAAAGGCGTTCCAAGCCTTGTACAGCGCGTCCGTATCCGCGATTCCCGAATCTTTGAGCGCGGTCTTGATCTCGTCGGCGACCGTCAAAAGATAGGGATTGAGCGCCGCTTCCGTAAGGTTGAATTGCGCGCGGATACCCTCCTTAGCTTCTTCCCCCGTCGTTCCGTCGATCGCAAGCTGAAATACCTCTTCTTCCAGTTCGGACACCGCCACGGCAAGCGCCTTCACTTCCGAATTCGTGCTCTCGTTCATCGCGAGACAGATCTCTTTATACGAGTTGACGTTCTCCACGATCAGGTCTATCCTTTGAATCGCGCCTATCACGTGGGCTTTCATTTCGCTCTCCCATTCCGTATCGTCCAAAACCGCGAGCAGATTTTCCAACTCGCTTACGACTTCCGTCTTCGCCGGTTCTTCAAGATCCGAATTTTTTACGTACTCAATGAGCTGTCGCAACGAAAGCCTGTCGTATTCGTCCATTTCGTAGGCGTTGTCCGTAGGACCTTCCGCCTTCGGCTCTTCTTTTGCGGGGATAAAGACCGCCGTCACAAAGACCGCCGCGGATAAAATAAGTAAAAGGATAAATTCCAGAATATGTCGAATTTTCAGTTTTTGCTTGGGAAGCTCGCGAAGCCTTGCCTCGGTATCCGCGCGTTGCAGCTCCACCATTTCGCCCGATTCGTCGACGAACTCGACCATCGTTTGCACTTTTTCGTCGAAACCGAATCGCTCGTCTAACCGTTTTGCAAGCTTTTTATCGCGAGGGCGTAAAATAAGATAGGTAATCCCGCCCGAGGCGAGCGCAACAACTACGCCGACCACTATATACAGCCAAGGAGCGAACGCCATTCCCGTACGTTTGAAAATAATCCAAAGCACGCCGACCGTCAAAAGCCCGAGTGAAAATCCGCAAAGCGCGCCTTTCAAAACCGCTTCTTTATGAAATTTTTTCTTGATTTTTTGGAATTCGTTCATTTCTCGAAGGACGTTTAAGCACTATGCTCCTATTTTAGCTTACAATGAAACCAGTATAAATTAATTTTATCACTTTTCCTTACGCAAGTCAACATATAACGGCTTGTTTTTCGAGAAAATCTCTTTTTTTGATCAAAAAAGCCTATTTTTATCGTCCTAAATTTCGATTTTTGTATAATATTTCCAAAAAAGAAAAACGCCCAAAAGCGTTTTCTTTTTCAATGATGTTTTTTATAAAGCACGATCCCCGCGACGATCTGAACGACGGAAATCAGCACGGCAAACGTAAGCGGGATCAGCCCCAGAAAATTCTTCGAATCAATTAACAGCACGAGACCCCAAATCGCAAGGGCGCATACGCCGATCAAAACGGCAATCGCCAAGCTCCCCGCAATCACCTTATGTTTTTTGGTGATATTCTTTTCGGGCACGACGAGCATCATCAAGTCCATATACACTTCCAAAATAATTTCTATCAGGATATCCATACGCCTACGCTTCTCCTTTTTTCCGTTTGATTGCATCACAAAATTTTATGTATTGGCGGTTTCTTTATTTTCTCCGTATTTTCTTGCTAAATTCCGCTTGGAAACACGGCTGACAATAAGCGTTTCCGTTCTGCTCCCACAATTCGTATGCCTTAAATTTCTTTCCGCAACGCTTACATTTCTTGACTTCTTCCATAGCCCGTTCGTATTCTTCGTTGATAGGGGCGTTTGTGTAAACGTCAACGTGTTCGGGAAATTCCATATTATCCCTATCACGATAAATCGCAAGCTGCGTTACCACGATAAACTTATACGGCGCGTATGCAGGTACGTTCTCAAAGACTTCCGCAAAATAACTTTTATCGTTGAAAGTATCTTCATAATCGTCCGTAGCCGTCGTGCGTTCTTCTTCAATGATTTTCATTAAATCAAACTCCAACTTGCCGTGCTTGCTCGCACAGCGAAAGCCGTGCCGTTCAATCCCTGCTCTAATCTTCTCTAAATCCATAGTGGATATAATTTCGTTTAACCGTTCAATCGTCATAGTACAAATCCTCGTTGTTTATATTTCATCTTGGAGAAAAATTCCTAAAACAAAAGCATTCGTTTTAGGGCTTTTTGATGGAATAAGAGCAAGCTAAATCGAACCTTTTATTTATTCTCAATAGGTAAGCAAATTTCTATATATCTTTCTTTTGCCCATTCGCCGTTAGGTCGCCAATGCATTTCGACTACTTCGGGAGCATTTGCAAAAACATAGTTCGACGTCGGCAACCACTCTGTTACAATTCTTTTCCGAATATCGGTATAATCTGGAATAGGGCGTTTTTTCTTCTCGGTTTCAAAAACTGCATACGTCTGTTTAGGAATAACAAGCGTTTCAAAACCCATTTTATCCATAAAATCAACACCTGTAACATTAGGATTAAAGAGTTCTTTTCTCGTCCATTCGTCCAATTTATACGCAACGTAAAAATCATAACCGTCGTCGTCGATATTTGTGATTACCATATAATCGGTAGAATAATCACACGAAGCCCCGCTTAAAAGCCATTGTTTTGCACGTGTGGTCGCCATAAATGCAGATTCTTGTTTTACACGTTCGTCGCCGTAAGGTACGCCCATAAATCGTTTTTTATAGCCCACTAAAATCATTTCGGGCTTTTCTTCAATTTTGTAGTTCATTTCAATTCCTCCAATTAAATCAATTCTAACGGAAAGTCGGGAAAAAGATTTTAAGGAACAGCCGTTTTTTACTTGCGACGGCATTATACCGTGAAATTTATAAAAGGCGCGAGAAAAACTTTCAGGCGTTTCATATCCGTATTTGAAAGCAACTTCAATAACTTTCATATTCTTGCTTAACAACTCGTTTCCTGCAAGCGTTAATCTTCTTCTACGGATATATTCTCCAAGCGTAAAACCGCACATTATTCCGAATACTCTTTGAAAATGAAAACTTGACGAATACGCGCGCTTTGCCACTTCTTCATAGTCAATTTTTTCGGTAATATTTTCTTCGATATAATCAATCGCTTTTTGTATTCCTTGAATCCAATCCATTTCTCAACCTCCGCGATTTTATTATAATCGAAAGCTATTATATAAATCTTGACATTTTTTGCGATATGGTATCAATTTTAAAATAAAATCAAATTAAACCGTTTTTTATAAAGAACTTGCTTTCTATTTTTTTCTTGGTTACTGTAAAAGAAACCCCACGCCCATTTTCTATAATTTCACTTGCTAATCTTAAAAAATTCTTTTTTGATATGATATTTTATGGTATGCAATCAAGCCAAAAATTACACAACGGCAAGCCGCAATTACATACCAAGCCTTCGACTTGGATAAACAACCTAAGTTGAAGATTCAACTTAGGTTGTTTGTGGTGGAGCTAAGGGGAGTCGAACCCCTGACCTTTTGAATGCCATTCGGTCACCGCCACGCTAAAAGTCCTTGAAAATAAGGATTTTTACATCATTTATGCCTAGTTTTAATAGTATCAACAGCCGATTTGTTGACCTTTTTGACCTAACTGTTGACCTGATTATATTATATCAAATCCGCGCAAAAATGTCAAGAAATAACCGCCGCATGACAAGAAAACATTCAAAAAATATATAGATTTTTAATTACTTTTTAACGACAGAAAAACATCTTAATAGCAATCTGAAAGAATCTTTGTTACAAGTTTTTATCATTTTGAAATAAAGATTTTTTATTTACAAAAAAAGTTTTTATAAATTTTCCAAAAACTTTATACTGTCATATTTAAATGACAGGTTTGCCCTATATATGTGTTATAATATGAGTGTAAAAAGGTTGAGGGAACGGTACCGCCCAAAACCAATTTACAATAAAAAATTCTAATTAAAAGGAAAAAGCCTTATGAAAAAATTATTTATTAACAATGTAACCCAAACCATCGAACTTTCCGAATCTTTTGCAAAAAAAGCTGGCAACTTCAACTCGCCCGAATACAATGACCTTAAAGAAGTAAAAACCACCCACCCCACCTATAAGGTAAAAGTTTTTAAAGCAACCCATACTAAAAAATCCACAGCAAAAGGCATCACGATTGAAATTATGCGTAAATACGTAGAGGCTCATAACTCGGATAATTTCTTAGATTTCTTTAATTCTCTTATTGAAGAAAAAACCTCCTACTTTGAAATCAAGTCAAAAGTTATTGAACACTATCCTCAATGCAAAAATTTCAAAAGCAAAGCAGATTGGATTTTGGCAGCATAAGGAGGCAATCAAAATGAGAAATGTTTTAAAAGTATTTCACGACGGTGGTGAACAAGGTCGTATTGTAATGGATAGAGAATTTTCGGTAAAATCTACGGTATATGGAACAAATGAATATAATATCTTGCAAGCCGCAAGAAGGGATTACCCCACCTATCACGTTGTTCGCAAAACTATTAGAAGAAACCCCAAAAAGGAAGCGTTTAACGGCTTAACCTACGAATATATGGAACGTTATATGGAAAGATATAACGCAACTGCGGAAACGCGCCAAAAGTACCAAGAAATGCGTTTTATGGCAAACTGCCATTCCATCCGCTACCCCGTTATCAAAAAGTGGTTTTTGGAAACGTTCCCCGAAGTAAAAGATTGGGGTAAAATGAAAAATCAACTCGTAGCGGCAGACACCGCCGTGAACGCGTAAAGGAGGTGATATTATGTCAGTGCCTAATCAAAAAATCATTAGAGTTCATAAAGACAATTCCCAAAGACCGCCATTCATATCTTTAAATGTTGATACTATGAAGGAAACTTATAAATACTTGGGTAATGCTTATACATTTTATCTCTACCTTTGCTTATGCGCTAATGCAGATAATTATCAATTTGAGTTTTCCCCACAACAAATTGAACAGCAGTTTGGCTTACCGTACAATACTGTTCGAGATAATATTAAACGGTTAATTGATAAGGGGTTTCTTGTTCCAATCAAAGAAGGAAGTAATATATACGACTTTTACGGAGAATTATGTGCTTGCCAGCCTATTATCCCACAAAAAAAGACTACTATTCCTTTTAAGTTTTAACAAGTACGCCGTTCGCAAAAAATGCGATACGAATAACATAAATCACTCTCTTTGAGGATATTTAAAAATTACGGGGTTCGCAAAAAGATATGAGTTAGAAGATACAGAAATATATATATAAATACTAAAAAAATAGATAAGAAAAAAACTCTCTTCAATTATCCTTAAGTCAAAAACTTAATCAATTTAGGAAAATCCTATTATGAAAAATTTAATATTATATAAATATAAGAATCAAAAGCAACCGATACTCTTTGGTTGCTTTTTTAATACAATTGATAAGGAGAAAAATTATGACAAGAGAGCAAATTGAATATTTACACGAAACAGGAAAGATGCCTGATTACGTTTATTATCAAATAAACGGTATGTCCCCCGAATACAATTTATGGATGCAAAAGAAAAAAATTCATGAAAAACTTAAAAAAAGACAAGAAAAACAAAGACAACAAGCGTTAGATAAAAAGCAAGAGCAAGAGATTGAAAAGGCAATTGATAAAGAAGTTCATTTACAACTTGATAAAATTTTTGAAAAGTTTTTAAAATAAACGTGTCGGAACGGGGCGACAAGTCGCGCCGCCTCCCCGTTTATTTTATGCTATCGCAATAGACGAACAAAGCAATTGAAAACGGCTCGTTTTTTCAAATAAAACGTACTTTTCAAGATTCTATAGCCCACACCTGTTGAAAAAATAAGAAAAATTTTTATTTTTCCCGAAACAATCCCCCCTTGCCGCCGCCTACTTGCCAAAAGAAAAGATTTGTGATATACTATATCCATCAACGCAAAGGCGGCGGATACGTTATGAAACAAAGCAATCAAAAGTTAAAATGCTTTTTAGTTTATCGGTATTTAATGGAAAACTCCGATGAAAATCATTGTCTTTCCCAAAGGGATATTGTAGATTATTTAGAAAATGATATGGGCGTAAAAGCGGAACGCCGCTCCATTTACAAAGATATTGACGAAATCAATAAAACCTTATACGCCTTGCGTGAAGAAATATCCATAGATAATGCCGAATATGAAATCGAAGAAAAAGAAAACGATAAATGGAAAACCATTGTTTACGACGGCAGCAAAAAAGGCTATTACGTTCGTAAGCGCGATTATAAATTAGACGACGTCAATGCAATCGTGGAATGTATTTACGCCGCAAGATTTATTACGGAAGAACAAGCGGAAAAATACGTCGATATTGTTACGCGGAATCTTGTCAGCATCCATCAAGCCGACGAAATTCAACACGAAGCTTTGCTTTTGGATAGGGGAAAGGCGATTGATCCGCAAGTGTTTAAAAACGTGCAAACGATATATAAAGCTATGCGCGTAAAGTCAGGAAAGGAAAAACACGTTCCCGAAAAAATTTCTTTCAAGTATATTTTTACAACCGCAAAAGGCAAGGCGGCAGAGCGTAGAAAAGGCGAAAGATACGTTGTGAGCCCCTTTAAGCTCATAATCAATGACGGAAAGTATTATTTGCTATGCGTAGACGATAAAAGGAAGAATAAAACCTGCACTTTCCGCGTGGATAGAATGCGCGAAATCAAATTGATGGGTATTCCAAGGGATGGAGCGGAACTTTTCCAAGCGATTGACGAAAAAAAGTATCCTATGCAACACTTCGGGATGTACGGCGGAAAGACGGAACATGTAGAACTTCGCTTTGTCAATACTCTTTTAGATACTGTTATTGACAAATTCGGCAAGGATATTTATTATCAAGAGATAGATAAAAAATATTTTTCCGTGCAAGTGGAAGTGGCTGTTACCGAACAATTTTTCGGTTGGCTTTGTGGTTTAGGAAAGCGCGTGAAAATTATCTCGCCGCCGCCTGTTCAGGAAAAATTTGTAAAATTTTTAGATAATATCAAAAGTGGCTACTAAAATGAAAACGGTTTAATGGTTGATTCACTAAGCCGTTTTATTGATAAAAAAAGAAAGGTGTGATTTTGTCTGCTATCCTTAGCGGAGAAATCGTGCTGGCGTATAAGCGGAAGGCGTTTTGCCTTCCGCTTTTCGCTTTGCTTTAGGCTATCTCTGCTTGTTCTGCTTCGAGAAGCTCCTCTCTGAAGTTCATCGTAATAAAATCCGTATCGGCGTGTGGTTGGAATGTGAAGTGGATTATAATCGGATTGCCTGCGGTACGGGAGTATTTCTCCGTTTTCTCAAAGACCTGAATCTTGCGGATAAATACTCGGAGCAGTTCAGGCGTGAGCTTCTCCATTTCAACATACGATTTGGCTTGTTCGATGAACTCTCGGATGCACACCTCTCGCATATCCATCTCATTCATTTTTTTGGTGATAGATGCAAGCTCCTGTTTCAGTTCCTTTTGTTCGGTTTCGTAGCCCACCGCCATGGCATCGTAGCGTTCAACGGAAATTCTTCCGCACACCCTGTCCTCGTATAAGCAACGGATGATATTGTCGAGTTCCTTGACTCGGCTCTCAATCCGTTGTTTTTCTTTTTCTGCCGTTGCATAGAACTGCTTTGCCTCAGCTTCGCCGTTCTCGGTTGCCATCTCGTAAAACTCTTGCGGATTTGCTCTTGCGAATGCCGTCATCTGCCTGATCTTGTAAAGGATAATCTTATCGAGGACTTGCTCTCGGATATAGTGTGCCGTGCAATGCTGACCGCCCTTGGTCTGATACCCGCCGCATTGGAAGAAGTTGCTTTCGGGTTTGATTCCTTTTCCTCTGTGGAGGTACAGCTTCTGACCGCATTCACCGCAGAAGAGGTAACCTGCATACTTGTCCATCTCGCCTTGCTGATCGGGGCGTTTGCGACCTGCGAAGTGCCGTTGCACCGTGTCGAAGAGCTTTCTGCTGACGATAGCTTCGTGTGTATCGTGGAAGGTCAGCACCTTGTCGGGACTATTCTTCAACCGTTTTTTGAGCTTGTTGGATTTTGAGTAGGTTTGAAAGTTGACCGTATCACCGCAGTATACGGGATTGCCGAGGATATCTCGGATGGTGGATTGCGCCCATAAATACGGCTCTGCCATATTCGGGTGCTTACCTTTCTTGCCTGTTTTCTTGAAGTGATACACCGCAGGGCTTAATATCTGCTCTTGCTCAAACATAGCGGATATTTTTCTGATACCCATTCCGCTTGCGTAAAGCTCGAATAAGCGTTTGACGATAGGAGCTGCTTCGGGATCGATAATCAGCGCAGGGGCTTCCTTTTGGTTGCCCTTGTATTCGGGATTCTTAAGGTAGCCATACGGGATGACCGTACTGATTCGCTCGCCGCGCTGACCTTTGGCTCTTTGCACCGCGCGGATTTTCTTACTCGTGTCGGCGGCATAGAAATCGTTGAAATAATTTCGTATGCCTGACATCTCGTTTACGCCGTTGGCACTGTCTACGCCATCGTTGATTGCGATAAATCTGACATCGTAGGACGGGAAGGTTATCTCCATAAGTCTGCCTGTTTCAAGGTGATCTCTGCCGAGACGGGATTGGTCTTTTACTATTACGATTCCAACCTTGCCGTCTTGGATATCCTTCATCATTTCCACATGGGCAGGTCTTGTGAAGTCAACGCCGCTATATCCGTCATCGACATAGAACTTGCAGTTGCGGAAGCCGTGTTCATCTGCGTATTTTTGAAGTATGAGCTTTTGGTTGGTGATACTGTTGGATTCTCCTTGGAGCATATCCTCTTGGGAGAGTCGGCAATAAAGGACGGTTATTAAGTTGTTATTGAATTCGGTTGTTTTCATCATTCTTATTCTCCTTTCGAGCGAGGTGTCGCTCTTGAAAATTCAACCGAATAGGACTCAACCACAACATACCAAAAATTTTGCGGAAAGTCCAGCGGTTTTGCGAAATTTCTTTTAAAAACTTTTCTCACTTTTTACCTCCTGAAATAAGGTATTTGATCTTATCGCTCGCCGTGTCGGGGACGATATTGGTGTGTTTGTTTCTAATCGGGATAACAGACACCACTGGATATCTCCGTCCGTCTATCTCAATGCATTCGCCCTGATAGATGCAAGGGCGGTATTCGTTTTCGGTGTCTTGCGTGTTTTCTAAAATGATATTCTGTTCCATAAAATTCTCCTTGTTTTACATTCCACCCATCACGGGGCCTGATTGTTGTTCCTTCTTCTTTCTGCTCGGTGCGTAGTGTACCGTGGTGCAATCCTCAACGTAGGCATCATCATCGATGATATTGGTTAAATCAGCGATAAAATAAGCCGTATCGCTTCCCAGACTATAAGCGCCGCCGTCGGTATCAGAGCGATGCGATTGAGCCGCTTCGTATACGCTTCCATCGTTTCCTTCTCCGAAGACATATTCCTTGAAAAGCTCTCGCTCGCTTTCCCAACCTGTTCCGTCACGCTCTCCGCTGCTGTTGTCATCTTGCTCTCGGTGTCCGTTGCCAAATTCGTCAGCAGTTCCTGAAACTCTGCCGTTTCGTCCCGACACGCATCCGAGTACCTCGTCAGCGTATCGATCTGCTGATCCATAAGACTCGTGAGTTCGTTCTTCGTCGCAAGGCTCGGAAGCGTATCTCGTATCTGTTCCAACAGTGCGACCTGCGTTTTCTGTAATTCTATCATCGCTTTCCAATGCTCCTCGGTGACCGTCACGCACGGCACGACCTCGGTGGCTTTCTTTATCTGTCTGCGTGCCAATTCCTTCAGCTCGCTCGGTGATCTCGTTCCGTATTCTGAATTCATATTCCATGTTCTCCTTTAAGAATTTTTCTTCGTGTAGTTTACTGTCACGGCATTTTCTGCCGTCGGGTGTGGTATAGGTGATGTTCTTACGCTCGTCCGTCCACTTGACCTCGTAGCCCTCGGCTTCCATCAAAGCAATAAAGTGTTCCTTGGAGCGTGCGTATTTCATTGCTTCTTCAATTGTAACGATAAGCTGCATCTTCCAGCTCCCGCCACGGGAAGCGGAATGATATTCTCTCGCCGACATCTGCTTATTGCTTTTCGCCTTTGGCTCAACGACGGAGAGAGAATATTCAAGGCACAGCCTGTCCGACGCATGCCGTAGCCGTTCTATATTTTCATTGTCCGAATGATACTTATATCCGGTTTCACAGCTCACGCTATTCACAACGAGGTGTGAGTGGATATGCGATTTGTCGGTATGCGTTGCCACGAGTACCTCGTAGTCACTGAAGTTCTCCTTGGCAAACCGCAAGGCAATCTCGTGAGCGAGTTCGGGCGTGATCGGCTCGTCGGGATGAAAGGATTGCGTGATATGATAGAACATTCTGCCGTCGGGCTTGCCGTAATGCATCTTGGTGTTCATCATCTCGTGGTACACACTTTCGGGAACACAGTTGATGCCTGACACAAGTTTTCTATCTCCGTATCTTGTTTTACTGTCACGCTTGCAGTAGGAGAGGATGAACGCAAGTCCGGCTCTCGTCTGCGAGCGTTTGCTTTTCATAATATTAACCGTTGCCATCCGACCACCGTTTCCTTTCGAGAAGCTCCGTCAGCGTTGCGTTCAGCTCCGCATAGCGTTTGGTGAGTTCCGTGAGATTGACCGCCTCGACTCTGCCCATGTTAACAAGGAGAGTCAGCTGATTGAGATTTCTGCCTATGGCTTTTTGTTCCTTGAGTATCTCGTCAAGTCCGTCGATGATAACGATTTGCTTTCCGAGACAGGCACGGGTGACGTAGTCCGTAAAATTCAGTTTTGCTTTGGTTGCTTTTTGGTGTATCAAGGCGAGGTTTTCCTCGCTGATACGAATACTCATTTTTTTATCCTTCAATAATTGTCCTCCTGATAGATGATGGTTTTATAAAAGTGGGTGCAGGGCTTCCGCCCGCCGAGCAGCAGAAGGCAGGACGCGGCTTTGCCGTGACCAGTCGAATGCGATGCTCGCACTCTCCCCAAAGGAGAGTACAGAGGCGGTCAACCCCCTGCGGTATTCTGCTGTGTGTTTATTCGTGGAACGGTGGGCAAATTTCGTCACACGGGGCGATTTTTTCGGTTGTGGTGCGGTTGCTCGCCTGAGCCGTTTATCTGCCGTTTTGGGGCTGAAGCCGCCTGAACACGGCGTGGTCTGTGGGGTGTTCTTGCTTGGGGTGGGCTTATACCTTACCTCGCTTTTTCTTCTTCAAAAACCTTGCTGTGCTTGGGGGTTACGGCAGAAAAAGAACAATGCAACAATGCAAGAGGCTCTTGTCTGTCATCTTCACTCAACAATGCAATACGAACACTCTTGCAATGTTGCAATCTTCATTTCGGAATAGACCACATCCATTTCGCTCCTACCTTCTTGGTGATAATTTCGGGGATATTCTTTTTTGCTTCATTCACAGTTCTGCGTGAGATATCTTTTCTTTCTGCCGTTCTGAATATCTCATCGCAGGGTATCTCGTTGCCGTCTGCCAGGGCGGAGCGTATGAGTTCTTCTGCTTGGGCGGTCTTGGTTTCGGCCGTGACACCGAAGCCCGATAGGATATCTTCTGAGGAGATGTCCTCATATCCGTCGATCCAATAGAAGCCTGCATCGTTGCCGAGATTGAACGCCATAGATTTTCCTTCGGGAGCGAGTGAGGATTTGTCGTGAACGATAACTCGCACGGTAGGCTCTTTGCGCAATCTCCCGACGAGGAGAACACTCCTTGCCGCCGCGCGGAAGTCTATCGAGCCGAGACCTCGGTAGGCGCTGCTCATTCCGCTTGCCTTGTTGAGATGCCCGACGAGAACGATGGCACAGCCTGTCCGTTCTGCAACCGCCGCCACGTTCTTCAGCACCGTTCGTATTTCATTCGCTCGGTTCATATCAATCTTGTCACCGAGGTATCCCTGCATCGGATCGAGTATCATCAGCTTCGCGCCTGTCTGCACGATTGCTTTTTCGATTCTCTCGTCGAGCAGAGAAAGAGATTTGTTGTCCTCAACGATATTGAGGATTCTGCTTTCATCCGCGCCTGCTTCGATGAGTCTTGGCTTGACCGTATCTCCGAGTCCGTCCTCGGCGGTCTGATAGATTACATCGAAGGGAGCGCACGCTTCCATTCCGGGCAATGCCGTGCCTGTAGAGCAGGCTGCCGCTACTCGTAATGCAAGCGTTGTTTTTCCTTCGCCGGGATCGCCTTGGATAATCGTGATCTTCCCGAAGGGGATATACGGCTTCCAAAGCCATGCAACCTCTTGTAGCTGCACGTCCGACATTCGTCTGATTTTCATTTCTGTTGCCATTCTTAACTCCTTGTTTTGATTTTTGTTTTCTGTCTGTTGCTCTTTTGATTCTTCTGCAATCATCGGCATCACCACCTTTCAAGTTTTTATGTAGGGCGGCTTTTTGCAAAACAAAAAGACCCGTATCTGTTTTTGCATACGAGTCACGAAAACACCAAAAAGCGAACGGCACTTTGTTCGCTTAAAACTGATGCTCCGTGCCTTACATATGTAAATTCAGATACGAGTCTTTATCAAAACTCTTGTG
>JAZRHC010000031.1:0-24208 GCA_045644545.1 Candidatus Scatosoma sp.
AAAAAGCTTTTAATCGAAGGCGCGTTGCCGTTAAAGCAGATCGCCGAAACGGTCGGGATCGGGGATTATAATTATTTTTCGCGCCTGTTTAAAAAACGCACGGGCTACACCCCGACGGAATACCGCAAAAACTTTTGGATATATTAAAAAATTTACGCGCGATTAGTTCAATTCTATTCTTAACGAAAAAATAACTAAGCGGAAGGAAAACACCTTCCGCTTAGTTATTTTTCTTCTCGTCTATAGGTAGTAGTGGGTGCTATGCTACCACTTACCGAATTTTTAAGCCTTCAAATAAGAATTTTCTTTCCCTTCTATGGATTATCTATTCTTTAGCCCAATCTATTTTAGACCCGCAGTGATCACATTTCTTTTGTCCGTATGCGATAGGGTTATCACATATAGAACAAATATATTTTTCTTCTATACTTGTAATACCGTTATCACTATTGCCCTTTAACGCTAACAGTATCTCGTTGTGTCTCCTATTTGCTTCACTGCTCTCAAATTTTTTAATATTAAAGTAATTTAACAACATTGCTCCACTCGACAAAGCTAAAAATCCTAACACGGCGCATAATATTCCACACGCCTTTGCAATATTATTAGCAGTGTCCGCCGACGCATTTTGTATGCCTGTATAGGCATCTCCTCCATATTTTATATATTCCGTTTTCTCAAATGAAAACCAGCCCAAGCCGACCAATCCCATAAAGAATATTATTCCTCCGATTACCATTATAGTAATAGCAGATTTTCTACCTTTTTCATAAACTTCCATTTTTGAACCTCCTAAAAGTAAAATATAAATAAAAAAGTGCACCCACATAAGAGAGTGCACCGAAAAATGCAAACTCCTATTGTTGCTACACAAATCTCAACTAAATAAAGATTTCTCTTACATTTGCCAAGTGGAATTTGCATTTTTACCAAATTCATTCTTGACAAATGTACGCAGAGATAGCCCCTTATAAAAAGGAGAGTCATCTTTAAAATAGTCGATTAAATTTGTGTAGCAAGTATATTATACACCCATTTCTAGTAAATTGCAACAGAAAAACGAGAAAAAATAAAAATCTATCGCAAAATGTTTATCCACGATAGATTTTTTCAATTTTGCATTTTCGTTGTTAGGTCACGCGTGTCCTTGCTATCGCACACTCCTTTTTATCCCACATTAATTAAGACCTGCAAAAACTTTAATCGCTTTTTTCACGTCCTCTTTCATTGCCTGCATCGCTGCGTATTCCACGTCGTGCAAGTAGCTCGTTTTGCCTTCCGCGATCACGGCTTTTGCCGCCGTGTAGCCCGCTTTCGACATATACGAATAGTAGTTGATCTTGCGGATACCGTTTTCGATCGCCTTTTTAAAGCCTTCGTCGGAAACGCCGCTGCCGCCGTGCATAACGAGGGGCAAGCCCGTTGCCGCCGCCACGTTTTTCACGACGTCGAAATCCAGCTTGGGTTGCGCCGTGTAGAAGCCGTGCGCCGTGCCGAACGCGATCGCGAGCGCGTCCACGCCCGTTTTTTCGCAGAAGATCTTGGCTTCGTCGGGGCGGGTGTAGAAATCCTCCGCTTTTATATTCGCGTTCGTTTCTTCCTTGCTTCCCGCTTCGCCCGTGACGAGCCGTCCAAGCTCCGCTTCCACGCTCACGCCCATCGCGTGAGAAATTTCCGTCACCGATTTGGTCAACGCTTCGTTTTCCGCATACGGAAGGGCGGACGCGTCGATCATCACCGAAGTGAAGCCGAGGCGGAGCGCCTTATAGATCATATCGAGGGACGTGCCGTGGTCGAGATGTACGCACACGGGCACTTTCGCATTCTTCGCCACCGCGACCATCGCGGGGCCGACCATAGAGATATCGTTGTACACGTTATGTACTTCCGCGTGCGCGATAATGACGGGCTGATTGAGTTCTTCCGCCGCCGCCACGACCGCTTGCAAGCTATCAAAGCCCGTCGCGTTGAACATACCGATCGCCGTTTTTTGTTGTTCTGCAATTTTTAAAATTTCTTTTAAGTTTACTAACATATTATATCACTTTCCTTTTGAGATTTTTGCAAATTTTTTGCATTTCCGACATTTCCTTCACGCCGCTCGTCGCGTCTGCAACGCACAAAGAAGCGGTCGCCGCGATAGAGCCGTAGCGCAAAATTTCCTCGTCCGAAAGCCCTTCGTGGATCGCCACGAGCGAGCCCGCGCAAAACGCGTCGCCTGCGCCCGTCGTGCCTTTAATAAAGCCCGCGGGGAGCTCGAAGGAAGGCAGTTTCGTGAGCCTGCCGTTATGATAACAAAGCCCGAATTCGGGCGTGTGAATAATCACCCGTTCCTTCACTCCTTTTTCGCTGAGCTTGCGCGCAATCAGGGGCAGGTTTTCCTTTTTCGGCTCGATCATCGCGAGCTTACCCGCCTCCACTTCGTTGATAATCAAATTATCCGTGTAGGGAAGGCAAGGCAGAACGAGGGAATATCTGTCGGAATTTTCGCTTACGAGGTCGATCGAGGTGGAAATTCCGCGCTTTTGCGCTTCTTTTAAAATTTTGAGCCCGTCGCCCTCGTCCACTTTTTTGGAAAGCAGGAAATACCCAAGGTGAAGCATTTTCACTTCGAGGGAATCGAAATTTATATCGTCCAACCCAAATTCCGCGCCTGCGCCCGCGTAGCAAAAGAAGGTACGCTGACCGCCCACCACGCTCATTACGTCGGTGAAGCTGGTTTTTTCCGATTGGGAAACGACGAAGCCCGAAACGTCCACGCCGTAGCCCGAGAGGACTTTTTTAACGTATTCCCCTTCTTCGTCCGCGCCGAGCTTGCCGATCGCGAGGACGGGGAGCTCGGGCTTGATATTTTTGATATCCGCCGCCGTGTTCGGCACGCAGCCGCCGACGGAGTTTTTGATCGCGGAGATCTGCGTCAATTCCCCTGCCGACGGATACGCGGAAAGTTCATAGATTTTATCGACGAGCGTCGTGCCCGCGACGGCTATGCCTTTTCTCATAAACACACCTTTCTTGAGCTTAGTTACATTCCGCAACGAGCGGTCCTGCGAGCTCTTTCAAGAAGAAGAGCTTGCCCGCGAGCGTGGGAATATAGGAAGAAGTGATCCAAGGGGTCGCGCCGTAGCGAAGGGTCATCCAAAGGGACATCCCCTGCCATTGCATACCGCGCCCGAGCGTACCGTCCGCGCCGCCGATCGCGTAGTCCGCTTGCAAGAAGAGCCCGGGACCGATGGTGTTCGCGCGGCAGGGCACGAGCGTCGTTCTCGATTTAAAGCTCGTGAGCGCGTTTTGCTCCACCGTTAAGGGGTGAATCTTCGCCGCGATTCTATACGGCTGTTTTTCCCATTCTTCTGCCGTTGCGTAGTCCGCCGCAAAGGTAGGCTCCCAGAACGCGATATGGCACATTCTGCCGATACCGTAAACGAGGATCAGCTTCGCGCCTTCTTTTTTGAGCGCCGCGATCTTTTCGGGATAGGTGGGAAGATTTTCTTTGGTGGCGAAGTTACGCTGATTCTTAGGCACGGTGAGCTCGCCGAGCGGGTTGAAAAGCGCCTGCTCCATCGCGTATTGGAACGCGCCCGAATTATCGGAAGCGAGGGTGTTGCCTTCGGAGTCTGCCCATTCGTCCATATTGAAGGTGTAGACGTGCTCGCAAGAAACCTTCCATTCTTTGAGGAAATAGACCACCCATTTATACATACCCATAGGTCCTACGGGCAGAATGAACGCGACCTTTTCCTTTCTTTCCTTTGCAAGCTTGATCTGCCGTGCAATTTCGTGCCCCATATACGTTTCGAATTCGCCGAGCGAATCGCAAGGAATAGGCGTGAAGCCTTTATTCCAATGCGCTTGGCGTTCCGTGATCTTTTCGGGCGCGTCGATACACGCGTCGATCTTTTCGAAATCCCAGCCTGCGGGATAGAACCCTTCGAGTGCCGAACCTTTTACCGTTGAATTAAAGTTCATAATTTTTTCTCCTTGTTTTATATATTTTTATTTTTCGTTGTAAATGATAGCGCTTCGTTAAGAGCGCAAATTCTCATATTTATTTCAAGGCAACAAACGCTTGGTCGTGCCTTTCAAATATACTTGGCATTGACGGAAGCCTTCCGCATAGTCCGCGCCGCATTGATAGCCGCGATAACGGCTGCACGTTCTCACCATATCGGGGAAATCGATATGATCGTGATCGCGCATCCAAACGATCTGCGATTCGTGGCAGTTGAGCATTTCGATTTTTTTATCAATTACGTCGGTGACGTCTACGAATTCCGTCGGATTGAAGTTCACGCCCGCGAGCGTATCCATATAATAAACGGGTACGAGCCGAGCTGCGCCCTCCGTTTTCACGTGATAGTTGGGAAGAGTCGCCGTGAAGCACGCGTCGAACACCAAACGGGAAACCGCCGTGTGGTCGGGCATATAATCGTCGGGCGAATGCGTGATGATAAAATCGGGGTTGACCTTTTTAATCACTTCCACCACTTTATCGCGGGATTCTTTGTTGTTGTCGTAGATTTCCAAATCGTCAAATCCGCCCCACATCACTTCAAACCCGCCGAGCGCGCCGCTTCTTTGTGCTTCGCCCGCGCGCATTATCCGAAGCTCGTCGGGGGGGATCACTACGTGCCCCAAATTCCCGCTGGACAAATGGCAGACCACCACGCGATCCCCTCTTTGTTTACATTTCAAAAGCGTACCTGCGCAAGCGATTTCCATATCGTCGGGATGACAGGATATAACTAATACGGTATACATAATTTTTTCACCTCCATATTTTGATTATACCCTTTTTTTGCTTGCATTGGAATACGAAATCGGTTATAATATTTATAAAATCAGACAAAAGGTTTTTTTATGAATGATAATTTTATAAGACACGGCTTTGAAAAAGTGTTCAAAATCGAAAAGATCATCACGATTTTCTATATGGAATTTTCCAAGGACTTCCGCTACGACGGCGAGCGGCACGATTTTTGGGAAATGGTGTATATCGACAAGGGCGAAATGATCTGCACGGCGGATAAGCGGCAATTCGTGTTAAAGGGCGGGGAGCTGACCTTTCACAAGCCCAACGAATTTCACAATCTTTCGGGCAACGCGCACGCCGCGCCCAACGTTTCCATTTTGACCTTTGAATGTAAAAGCAAGGCAATGAAATATTTCGAGGGCAAGATCATAAGGCTTAGCGCGGAGGAAAAGGCGCTCCTTTCAATGCTGTTTGAAGAAGGCATTTCCTCCTTCCGTTTGGTGGACGAAAAAAACCCGCTTTTACAGCAGCTCGAAAAGATCGAAAACGCGCCGTTTGGCAGCAGTCAAATGACCAAAAACCTTTTGGAAATTTTCCTTATAAAATTACACAGAAATAAGGACGTTTTGCCGAAAAAGAGCCGATATAATTATAAGGTGAACGGCGTGGAGATCCCGCACGACGTAAAAGAGATATTAGACGTGCTCGAAGCAAATCTTTATAATAAGCTCGCCGTTTCGGATATTGCAAAGCAAGTGGGAAAGAGCGTGAGCACGGTGAAAAATTTATTCGCGCTTTATAAGCCGAACGGGATTATGCGATATTACAATTATTTAAAAATCGAAGAAGCCAAAAAGCTAATACGGGAAGGAAAATATAATTTCACGCAAATCTCCGAGCTTTTGGAATTCGATACGCCGCAGTATTTTTCGGGCTGTTTTCGCCGTTTTGCGCGGATGTCCCCCTTGGAATATAAAAATTCCATTATTAAATAACGAAACTTTTTAAAAGAGGTATATAATTTATGATTAAAACCGTTTTATTCGATTTGGACGGAACGTTGCTTCCGATGGATCAGGACGCGTTCGTGAAAGACTATTTCGGTCGGCTGGTTAAAAAACTCGCGCCGCACGGCTACGACCCCGACGGCACGGTAAAAGCCGTTTGGGCGGGCACGAAAGCAATGATCAAAAACGACGGAAGCGTTTTTAACGAACGGAGGTTCTGGGAAACCTTTCCCGCCTGTACGGGCAAGGACGCGCTTGCCGATCTTTATCTTTTCGACGAGTTCTACGAAAAGGACTTCCCCCTCGTTTCCGCTTCCTGCGGGCATACCGAAAAGGCGGCGCAAGCGATCGCGATCTTAAAGGAAAAGGAAATCGGCGTAGTGCTCGCCACCAACCCTATTTTTCCCGCCGTCGCGACCAAACACCGTATGGCTTGGGCGGGCGTAAAGCCCGAGGATTTCCTCTACTACACCACTTACGAAAATTCCCGCTATTGTAAACCGAATCCCGCTTATTATCGGGAAATTCTCGAAAACACGGGCTTGAAAGCGGAGGAATGCTTGATGGTCGGGAACGACGTGGGCGAGGATATGGTCGCGGCGAAGCTGGGTATGCAGGTGTTTTTGTTGACCGACTGCCTTATCAACCGCACGGGCGAGGATATCGGCGCGTATCCGCACGGCGATTTCGACGCGTTGCTTGCCTTCTTGAAAACGCTTTAATCAGGAAAAGGATATGAGAAAAACGCTTTTGTATTTGTTGATAAGCCTTGTATTCTGCCTTTCGATTAGCGGCTGTCAGGGCGCGAAAAATTCATCCGATTCCCCTAAAACGCCCGAAAGCTCCACGCCCGTGCAAGAAGAAACGGAGCAAGCCCCGAGCGAAGAAACGGAAACGGGAACAGAAGAAACGCCCGAAACGGACGGAGAGAATTCGGATAGCGCCACGCCCGAAACGCCGAGTGAAACGCCGAACGAGCCGTCAATCGACGAAGCCCCCGCTCTCGGCACGCAGGAAAATCCCCTGCCCGTTGTAGAAGACACGATCTTCACCCCGCCGTCAGCTTCCCTCGTTTATCTCTACGAAGCGACCGCCGCGGGAACTCTGTCGATCCAAACGGAAAAAGCGGAAATGCTCACGGTGAAAAAAGCCACGGAAAACGGTTTGGAAACGGTCGCCGTGAACGAGGAAATTTCCGCCTTAAAAGGCGAACGCTTTTATATATTCGTAACCAACTCGGGCACGATCCCTTTGGAATGGTGTATTTTCTTTGAATAGCATAAAAAAGGACGAAGCGTTTCGGCTTCGCCCTTTTTCGTGCGGAACGGCGGTAAAATTTTTACAATCACTTTGCATTCTGCATTCTGCATTCTGCATTAAAAAGACTTTTCTTCCTTTTCCGCTTTTTTCTTTTTTAAATAAATCTTATACCCTATAAACCCGAGCACGGCGAGCAATACGATCACGACGAGCGTCACGATCGCAAGCGTATACCGCTCGGCGGCAAGCGCGCTTCCCGAAAGGGAGAAGGGCAGAATCGAAGGAATTCGCGCCACGGACGTGACGAGCAGGAACATAAACGGATTAATGGATGTCAGCCCCACCACGTAGGTGAGCATATCTTTGGGCACGAACGGCAAAAGATAAATCAAAAACAGCACCGCGTAGGCGTTTCCGTTTTCGCGGAAGGCTTTTAAAACGCCGAGCTTTTCCACCGAAACTATCTTTTCCACGAGCTTTTTGCCGAATTTTTTCACGAGCAATATCTCAATCAACGAGCCGATCGCGTTGCCGAGCACGCAAAGCGCCGTGCCCTTCACCACGCCGTAGGCGTATCCCGAAGCCACTTCGAGCGCGGCGGACGGAATCACCTTGATCATCGTTTGCAAAATCCGCAAAGCGACGAAAATCACTTCGTCGAACGCGCCGAAGCCTTCGAGCCAATTTTGAAAGCGGTCGGGATTCGTGATCACGCCGAGCATCGCGTCGCCGAACACGATCGCGCACACGACGAACGCGACGATAGCGACCGTCCAGAACAAAAAAGTGAGCCGTTGTTTTTTCGTGCCCTTCACGATATGCCAAATCGCGACGAGCTGTTTAAAAAGCTTCTTTTTCGGCTTTTCGCCCTTTTCTTGGATTTCGGGATAAAACTCGTCAAGCTCCCCTTTATAGCCTTTCAGCCACGGCTTGTACTTGCCGTTATAATGAATAATCGCCGTCTTTTCCGCGATATCTTCTTTTGAAAAAGTCTTGCGGTTTTTTTTGCGCGTTCTTTCGTCGAGATTCCACAGTAGCTCGTCGATATACAGGGTTTTATCGGCAAATAAAATATTCGCAAGGTCTTGATCGCCCATCCAGAGCTTACGGATATTTTTCTTCGTCGCCTCGATAATCCCTTCGACGGTCAGCGTTTCGCGCATTTTTTTGATATCCATCAGCATTACGCCCGAATTGATATACCGTTGTTCTTTTTTCAGCCCCAAGCGGGTGCGGTTGAGTATTTCCACGAGTCCGCGGGTGTGATTCGCCGCCGCGATAATATTTTCGCCGAGATCGAGATCGTAAAGCGGCGCGAGTGGCTTTCTTATCAAAATATCGGGGTCAAGATACAAGCACCTCTCCACCTCTTTCGGCAAAAATTCAAACGCCATCAGCCGATAAAAGGATTCTTCGGGAAGCCTCTCGATCACGGGCGTATCTTGAAACCAGCTTTCTTTGATCTGCACGTTCCGTACGCGCAGAAAAGGAAAAGGCGCAATCGCGGCTTGCAAAAATTCGAAATCCTTTTCTTCCAGCCCCGAATGCGCGACGAATACGTCCGTTTCCCGCCCGTTTTGCGTTTCGCCGAGCGAAACGAGCAGTATTTTCAGCGGGGAAAGGTATTTTTTATCGAGCGTAACGAGAATATTCATTTTTTCGCGCGTCGATTGAGCGGATTTTACAATTTTTTCCATAACGCACGCATTATACTACCTTTTTATTAAAATAATGTAAAAGAAAGTGTCGAAAAGGTAAAAGTTTTGTAAAAATTTAATGGGATTTTTTGAAAAGCGCGCGAAACGCGGGCGGCACGGGCGCGGAAAAGAGCAACGGCTCGCCGCTGTCGGGGTGGATAAATTCTATTTTGGAAGCGTGCAATCCCAAGCGGTTTAACGGATTTTTCTCAAAACCGTACTTCTCGTCCCCCACCACGGCGTGCCCGATCGAATGAAGCTGAACGCGGATTTGATTTTTGCGCCCCGTTTCGATCTGCACTTTGAGCAAGGAATATTCCGCGTTTTCGGCGATCACCTCGTAGTGCGTGATCGCTTTTTGCCCCGTCGGGTCGTTCGTGGTATACACGAGGTTGTTTGCGTTTTCTTTTAAATAAGATACGATCGTATCTTGCTTTTTCTCGAAAACGCCCTCTGCAACGGCGTAGTATTCCCGCGTTTTCACAAGCTCGTTCCAACGCATTTTTAGCTTAGAATGGATCTTGATATCCTTGGCAAAGAGAAGCACGCCCGAAGTTTCTTTATCGATCCTGTGCAGGATATACGGGCGGGCGTTTTTGCCGTTTCGGCTCAGATATTCCATCACCCGTTTAAACGCGCAATCGTTTTCCTTGTCGCTTTCGACGGACAACAGCCCCGCGGGCTTATCGACGGCGATCAGTTCTTCGTCCTCGTAAAGGATTTTGAGCGGTTCGCGTTTTCGTTCGGGCGCAATCGGGCGTTTGACCGCTACGGGGGATTGCTTTAAGGGGGTTTTGGCAATCTTCACCTCGTCGTCCTTGGCGAGCGGAAAATTATATTGCGTGACCACGCTACCGTTCACGAGCACGAGCTTGCGCGTTAAAAGGCTTTTTACGTTGTTTCTCGAATCGTTGCGTTTTTTTAATAAAAATTCCAAAAGCTCGTCGCTTCTGTTCACCTTATAGGTCGCGACGAATGCGGGCGGACGGGTTTCAACGCGCACCTGCCCCCTTTCTTTTTGTTTTTTATCGAATAATTTGCGTTGCATACGCTTATTGTTCCTCCGCTAAGATATAATGCGCTTTTATCGTCAAACCGCGCTCGGTGATCGAGCCTTGCAAAGTGCCGTCGGCGTTGTCCTCGTCGAGTAGATATCCTTCGGGGGTAAGCGAACGGAAAAAGTCCGTCAAATTCACTTGATCGCCGATTTTGAAAGAGTTTTCCGCGCGCCACGCGGCGATCTCGGATGCAAACGCCGTTGACTGCGCGCCGTCGATAAAAACGAGAACGACGGGCTGTATTTTCGCGCTTGCAAACACCTTTTCGTATTGTTGCAAAATGGTTTTCTGGGTTTCTTCGTCGTAGGAGGAAAGTTCCTCGTATGCGGCTTTGAGCACTTGCGCGTACGATCTTCCTTCCGTCGTTCCCTCGCCGTTAAAATTTTCCGACTCGCCGCCGGAATAACGCACGCTAACGCGCGGCGTACAATGATATACGAGCGCAAAATTCCCTTCTTTAATTCCGACGAGCGCGGTGTGATAAAGCGTTTTCGAATTCTTTTCGTAAAGGCTAATCGGGTCGGTTTCGATCGGCACTTTTTTCGACGAGCCTTCCACGCTGATATCCGCGCCGAAAGAAAGCTCTACGCCGTCGAGAGAAAGCAAAGCCGCGTATTCTTCCGAATCGAAAGAAGTGGTAAACCGCACGCCGTAGGGCGAATCGAGGCGTGCCGAAGCCGTTTGCTCGGTTATTAAAGTAAGATATTTTGCGTGGAATTTCACGGTATCTTCCACAACGACGCTCGCGCCGAACGGATAGAGCCGTTCGCCGTCCGAAAGTCCGATTAAAATTCCTTCGCCCGTGAAAAGCTCTCCGCTTGAAAGAATAATCTCGCTCCCCACTTCCACCGTCTTTTGCAAAACGAGGGAATCGCCGTCGTAGAAGCTCACCGCCACGTGCGTGGGCGTGATCTTTTCGTTCGCTAAATCGAATCGATAATCCACGTCGAAGCGGTACGCCGCGGTTTCGGAAAGAAAGAGCGTGCTTTTTCTAACGATAAACGAATCGTCGGGAAACGCGCTCGCGGAAATTTCAAAAGCGCCGTCGCCGCCGATCGTGAGCGTAGCGCTCACGCTTTCGCCGTTTGCTTCCACCGCGCCGAACGCGGTATCGGCAACCGCCGCACCGCCAACGCCGCAAGAGCCTTTCACTTCGTTTTCTTCAAAAGAGCTCCAAACGGGGTTATAAAGCAAAAGCACGGGCGCGACGGTCTGCGTTTCAAAATTACAAACGTAGCTTTGATCAAAGGAAATTTCCGCGTCTTCCCCAACGAACGCCGCGCTTTCGTCCACGATAAAATAACTGTCCGTAACGGGAAACTCGAATATGAACGTCGCCGTACCGCCCGAGATCATAAGCAACGCTTCGCGGGATTCTCCGCCGAGCTCGACCGTGCCGCTAAACACCTGCGATTCGTACTCCTCCGCGCCTTCGACGAGCAGGGAATATTCCGCGCTTCCCTCGCTTACGCTCGACCCTGCACGCCCCAAAACGGAAATTTCGACGGTTTCGCCCGTCGCGATCAGCCGTTTTTCCGTGCCATACGCGCTAACGATAATAAAAAATATCCCGAGCCAAAGGCAAATCAAACCCCACGCCGCGAGATATTTGCGTTTTGATTGAATTTTCATACTTTCACTCTCCTCACGCAACTCAACTGAACCATTCGATATCGTATCCCGTGTTATCGTCGCCCGCGCCGTTCGGTTCAAAGGCGGGAGAGCCCGCGACGATCTCGTTTTTTAAATGCGTGACTACGAGCTTTAAAGGATCGTAGCGTTTCATTTTATCCCCACAATAACCCGCTTTGCGCTTTTTACTTTTCGCCTTGTTCGAAAAGCCTGCGCTTTGCCTCCGAAAGCATCAATTTAATACGGTTGAGCTGATTGACCTCGCTCGCACCGGGGTCGTAATCCACCGCCGCGATATTCGCTTGCGGATAAGTTTCTTTGAGCCGCTTGATCACGCCTTTTCCCACGACGTGGTTGGGAAGGCACGCAAACGGCTGTATGCACACGATATTCGGCGCGCCCGTCGTTAAAAGCTCCGCCATTTCGCCCGTCAAAAACCAGCCTTCGCCGTATTGATTGCCGAGCGAGAGGAAGGGCTTGGTTAATTCCGCGATTCTTTCCATCGGCATAGGCGGGTGAAAGCGTTTGCTTTGTTTTAGCGCCTTGATCGCGGGCTTTCTTACCCCTTTGATCGCTTTGAGCGCAAGGCGGGATAAAAACGCGGTGCTCGCCTTCGTGGAATAATTTTCGCGGCGATATTGCGTGTTATATACGCTGTAATTGATAAAATCGACGAGATCGGGCACGACGGCCTCCGCGCCTTCCGCTTCGAGCAGATCGACGAGATAGTTATTCGCGAGCGGCATATATTTCACGAGAATTTCCCCGACCACGCCTACGCGAGGCTTTTTTACACTCTCGTCAATCGGGAAACGGTCGAACTCCGCGACGAGTTCCTTGCATACCCGCTTATAAGAATACTCTCTCTTTTTATTCACGAGGCTGTCAATACAGATTTTTTGCCATTTTTCGTGCAATTTATTCGCCGCTCCCTTTTCCTTTTCATAAGGGCGCACGCGATACAAACAGCGCATTAAAAGATCGCCGTAGATCAGCGCGTGCGCGGCGTCGAGTAGGAGCGACGGCGTGAAGGAAAAGCCCTCGTTTTTCTCCATACCGTTTGCGTTGATAGAAATCACGGGGATATGCGGTAAGCCCGCCTTTTCGAGCGCGCGACGGATAAACGCCACGTAGTTGCTCGCGCGGCAACAGCCGCCCGTCTGCGACATCACGATCGCGAGCTTATTCGTATCGTATTTTCCCGAAAGCACCGCGTCCATAATCTGTCCGACGGTTACGATAGACGGATAGCAAGCGTCGTTGTTCACGAACTGCAAGCCCACGTCGATGGCTTCGCGGGTGTCGTTTTCGAGCATCACCGCGTTATAGCCGTGCTTGCGAATGACGGGGGCAAGAATATCAAAGTGAATCGGGCTCATTTTGGGAATGAGCAGAGTGTAGCCGTCCGCTTTCATTTGCTTGGTATATTCCGCGCGGGTATAACGAAGCGGCTTGGGCTCGGCTTTCACGCCCTTTTCCTTGCGCATCGCGATCGCCGCGATCAAGCTGCGAATGCGGATACGCGCCGCGCCCAAATTATTCACCTCGTCGATCTTCAACGCGGTATACAGTTTATTATTCTTTTCAAGGATCTCGCAAACCTGATCGGTGGTAACCGCGTCGAGCCCGCACCCGAAGGAATTGAGCTGAATCAGCTCTAAATCGTCGCACTTCGAAACGAACTCCGCCGCCGTATACAGTCGCGAATGGTACGTCCATTGATCGACCACCCGCAGGGGGCGTTCGGGCGTGAAATCGACGGGCAAGCCGTCTTCGGTGAACACGTCGAAGCCGTAGGATGCGATCAGCTCGGGAATACCGTGATTGATTTCGGGATCGATATGATAGGGTCTGCCCGCGAGCACGATCCCGCGCCCGCCTTTTTCGCGCATTTCGGCAAGCACCCGTTTGCCTTCGCTTCGAATATCCGCTTTCGCCGCAAGCTGTTCCGCCCACGCCTTTTTCACGGCGGCGCGCACCTCGCCCGCCTTGATCGCCCATTCCTCTTTACAAAGCCGCACGAGACGGTCGGCGATCGTCTTTTCGCTCGTAAACGCGACGAACGGACGGATATACTTGACCTGCTTTTCGCGAAGGTCTTCCATATTGTTTTTAAGGTTTTCGGGATAGGAAACGACGATCGGGCAGTTGAAATGATTCTGCGCGTTTTCCGTTTCTTTGCGCTCGAAGAACACGCAGGGGTGGAAGATCGTCTTTACTCCTTGATTTACGAGCCATTGCGCGTGTCCGTGCGCCAGCTTTGCAGGATAACATTCCGATTCCGAGGGAATCGATTCGATTCCGAGCTCGTAGAGCTTTCTATCCGAAAACGGAGAAAGCGTCACTTTAAAGCCGAGCTCTTTGAAAAAAGTAGCCCAGAAGGGATAATTTTCGTATAAATTCAGCACCCGCGGAATCCCGATCTCGCCGCGCGGGGCGTTTTCGAGCGGTTCGTAGGCAAAAATGCGATTGCGCTTATATTCGACGAGATTCGCGCCCTTTTTCTCCGTTGAACGCGTACCTGCCCCCTTCTCACAGCGATTGCCCGTGATATATTTGCGCCCGCCCGAGAAAGAATTGATCGTGAGCATACAGTTGTTGGTACAGCGTTTGCAACGAGTGGTTGCCGCCGTATATTCAAGCGTGGAAATATCCGCAAAAGAAAGGGTGGATGTAGCTTGTCCTTGGTAGCGTTCTTTGGCGATCAACGCCGCGCCGAACGCGCCCATAATTCCCGAAATGTCGGGGCAGGTTGCCTCTACGCCCGCGATCCTTTCAAAGGCGCGCAAAACGGCGTGATTATAAAACGTGCCGCCCTGCACGACGATATGCTTCCCAAGCTCCGCCGCGTTCGTGAGCTTGATCACTTTATAAAGCGCGTTTTTAATGACGGAATAAGCCAGCCCCGCCGAAATATCCGCAACGCTCGCGCCTTCTTTTTGCGCTTGCTTTACGTTGGAATTCATAAACACGGTACAACGCGTACCGAGGTCTACGGGATTTTCGGCGAACAACGCCTCTTTGGCAAACTCCGCCGCCGTCAGATTTAAAGAATTCGCGAAATTTTCGATAAACGAGCCGCAACCCGAGGAGCAAGCCTCGTTCAAAGTCACCGTATCGACGAACCCGCCGCGGAGCTTGATGCATTTCATATCCTGCCCGCCGATATCGAGCACGCAATCCACCTGCGGGTCGAAAAACGCCGCCGCCTTGCTGTGCGCCACCGTTTCCACTTCTCCCTCGTCTAAGCAAAACGCGGCTTTTAACAGAGCCTCGCCGTACCCCGTCGAACAGGAGCGCGCGAGCTTTGCCTTTTCGGGAAGCTGCGCGTTCAGCTCTTCCATCGCCTTGACCGCCGTGAGGACGGGATTGCCTTGATTGTTTCCGTACCACGAATAAAGCAACTCGCCGTCTTTGCCGACGAGCGCGAGCTTGGTCGTCGTAGAGCCCGCGTCGATCCCCAAAAAACATTCCCCTTCATAATTCGCGATCGCGCCCTTTTTGACCATCGCCTTTTTATGGCGGTCGTAGAACGCGAGATAGTCCTCTTTATCGCTAAAAAGCGGCTCTAACCGCTTGATTTCGGACTGCATTTGCACGCCCTGCTCCAAGCGCTCGATCAAGCCATCGAGCGCAAATTCTTTTCGCTCGTCCGCGTCAAGCGCCGCGCCGAACGCCGCGAAAAGGTGGGAATTATCGGGGTCGATCACCGTTTCGTCCGTCAGCTTCAAGGTGCGGATAAACGCCGCTTTGAGCTCCGTTAAAAAGTGCAACGGTCCGCCTAAAAACGCGACCCTGCCCCGTATGGGTTTGCCGCAAGCAAGCCCCGAGATCGTCTGATTCACGACCGCTTGAAAAATAGACGCCGCCAAGTCCGCCTTGGTCGCGCCCTCGTTGATCAAAGGTTGAATATCCGTCTTTGCGAACACGCCGCAACGCGCCGCTATGGAATAAATTTCTTTATAATTTTTCGCCGCTTCGTTCAGCCCGCCCGCGTCCGTTTGGAGCAGCGCCGCCATCTGGTCGATAAACGACCCCGTGCCGCCCGCGCAAACGCCGTTCATACGCTCTTCCACGCCGTTTCCAAAATAAATGATTTTCGCGTCCTCGCCGCCGAGCTCAATCGTAACGTCCGTTTTAGGCGCGACGAAACGGATCGCAGAACAGGTCGCCACGACCTCTTGCGCAAAATCAACTTCGAGCGCTTTGCCGAGCCCGATCCCGCCCGAGCCTGTAATCTGCAAGGACAAAACGCACCCGCCAAGCCGCGCCTTTGCGTCCTTTAACAGCTCGCAAAGAGTCGCCTGCGTGTGAGAACGGTGACGGCGGTATTCCCCGTACACTATTGAATTTTCCTCGTTTAATACAACGAGCTTAACGGTCGTCGAGCCGATATCGATACCCGCTTTATATTTCTTCATTCGTTCGTTCCTATCCTAACAGCGTTCGTTAATAATTATATTTTAATTTTTTTGTCGAATTCTGTCAAGGATTTAAATTGCTTGAAATGATTTTCTCGCAAAATTTTCATTATTTTTTCATTCCTTTTCCGATTTGTCATAGGCTTTAATGACATTATTCGTTTTTTCGAACTTTTCCTTGAAAAAGTTTTTTCGGGAATTTCGATAGTCCCGCGAAAAAGAATTGACTTTTAAATATAGATTTGTTATAATGTTAGCGTTTATTAAGAAAACGAGGCGTAGCGCAGCTGGTAGCGCGCAGCGTTCGGGACGCTGAGGTCGTGGGTTCGATCCCCGTCGCCTCGACCAAAACAGCCGTATCACCATAGGTGGTACGGCTGTTTTTGATTCTACGGCTTGCGACGGGGCTCGAGGGTGGGAGCCGTTTTGCGAGAGCAAAACGCTTTGCCTTACGGAATTTGGATAACGGAAAAGAAGATAGGCAAAGGCGGCAATTGATAGTTGCCGAGCGGGGCGCGCCGCTAAAGGCGCAATCCCCGTCGCCTCGACCAAAAACCCGTGAAAATCGTTTGATTTTCACGGGTTTTTTGCTTTGTTTTTCAATTCCCTTTTCTTTGTTTACTGCGTAGCAAAATTTGAGGGCTGACGGTTGGTTTTCCGTCAGCCCTCTCTCTACTCTTGCGCGATTTAAGTTATTTGCTCGCAAAGATTTTCAATATACTCTCTTTTAATTAAAGTATTGCGCCATTCTTGCGGAATCGCGGCATATCCGTACAATGCACCCGCTAATCCACCCGTAACCGCCGCCACTGTATCTGTATCATCACCAAGATTTACAGCTTTAAGCACAGCTTCCTTATACGAACTTGTTGTCAACAAACACCAAATTGAAGCTTCCAACGTTGCAACAATATAACCGCTACTCTTAATATCTTTTCTTTTTGTGATGATAAAAGTTCTTTCAAATAAACGCGAATAATGCGTTAATTCTGCCTCATCTTTATAAAATTTAGCTGCTTTTTCTAATCCTATTTTGACTGATTCGATGGACGGATTCCTTAACAATTCCCAAAGGACAAAGGCATACCCGCCAAGCCGTATAAACGAATGGAAAAAACCGTTTGGTTTGCCCACCGCGGATTTTTAAAGGTGTGGAAAGAAATCGAGCCTGCGCTTGAAAAGGATATCGCCGACCCGTATTTTCAAAAAATCGTGATCACGGGCTATTCCCAAGGCGCGGCGGTCGCGCTTTTGTGCCACGAATACGTTTGGTTTCACCGCCCCGATTTACGGAATACGACGGAGGGTTACGCCTTCGGGTGTCCTCGGGTATTTTGGGGAATCCGCAATAAAAGGTTTAAACAGCGTTGGGAAAAGTTTTTGATCATACGCAACATAAACGATCTGATTACGCACCTGCCCCCTGCTTTTTTGGGCTATAAGCACGTTGCAAAGATTTTAAAGATCGGAAAAAAAGGAAAATACGCCCCCTTAGAAGCGCATAACGCGGCAAATATTTTAACCGAGCTTGAAGCGTATGAAAACGAGTAGTAAGCGTTTTTAAATTTTTTTGAAAAAGTTTTGAAAAGTGATAAAAAACGCTTGACTAAAAAGGGTGAGTTAAGTATAATTATTATGCTGTTCGGGAAGGATAGCAAAAATTTATTGAGGCATAGCGCAGTTTGGTAGCGCGCTTGGTTAGGGACCAAGAGGTCGTGGGTTCAAGTCCCGTTGCCTCAACCAAAAATAGCAGAGAACCTGTGGGTTCCCTGCTATTTTTTGACTGTCGGCAACGGATCGCGCGAACCGCGTGTTCTCGTGGGTTCACGCGACGAGCGAGAAACGGGAAAGCTGAAATAAACACGAAAGTTGGCGAGTGAGGAAGCCCTGCCCCATCGGGGCAGATACCCGTTGCCTCAACGATTAAAAATTTAGCCTTATACACAAAAACACGATTGCACTACGGCAACCGTGTTTTATTTATTTTCTTCTAATAATTCTTCTAATGAAACTTCAAAATAATGTGCAATTTTTAATAAAGTATCTAAATCAGGTTCGCGGCTTCCACTTTCCCAAAAACTAATCGTTTGATTGCAAAAGCCAAACTTCTCCCCTAACTTCTGCTGAGAAAGTCCTTTTTCTATTCTTAATTCTTTTAATCTTTTTCCAAAAATATTATTTTTCATAACAATATTTTACTACATTTTGTAGGAAAATACTTGACTTCCTACGAAATGTAGGATATAATATTATTACAAAATAAATGTTGGAGGTTTTTTACTAATGAAATGTTGTTTTTGTAATAGTGAAAGCGATGTTTTAATGACTGATGGCAAATGTATTTGTTTGCATTGTGCCGAGAAGAAAGGATTGGTAGTTTGTCCTAAAAAAGGACAGGTAATTGCTAACCCTGAATTTCATTGTGATAATGTTTGCAATGATTGTATTTATGAGGAGGAAGAAAAATGAAGAAAGGATTTAGAGTTGTTTTATTCGCATTATTAATCATTTTATCTTTTTCGTTGATTGTTGGGTGCAAAAGTAAATTGGAAAAAGAAGAAATTGCATACAAAATGATATGTTATGTCGCGGAAGATTATAACGAGGAATCCGCCAACGTCACATTACGGTCGGGAAGATTAAATAAAGAAGAAAACGGTAATTATTTTGCAACATTTACAGTAATGGTAAATTCATACACTATGTATTTTTGTGGAACATATTACACTGAAACTGGTAAAATAGAATATACCAATATGACAAAAGCAATTCATTCTTCTATCACAGGTGCAGGACCTGGTTACTTGGATACAGAATCTTTTGACATTGCAAAAGTAAATAAAAAATTAAAGGGGGATTAAAGGTTATAACGAAATAAAAATTCTTAAAATCTTTTAGATGTAAAAAATGAAAAAATTATTATCTATTACTTTAACAATTATGTTGCTATTTTCAATGACTGCATGCAAAGATAAAGAAGATGAGGTGAGCTCTTGTCGTATTGCGGCTAATGGGGCAATTCAATTAGAATCAATGTTTGAATATCGTAATGTATATTTTGACGGTATAACGTTGACGTGGTCAATGGGTAAAATAACAAGTATGGGTCTTATTGACGTTTCTACTGATACATACAATATTTCAGGAATGATGGCTGTCTGTGATACGACGGGGTTTTATTATCATAATGAATTTGTCACGACTGGACAATATAACGAAGAAACGGACAAATTTATAATATTAAAAGATTTTTCTTATATAGACAGTCGATGGGAAAAAAGCGCTGATAACCCTTTATGGAAGTAATCAGTTCAAGATAGGTACAAACTGCTCAACCAAAAAATACAGTACATCGTTGATGTGCTGTATTTTTTGGTTGTTTCGGCGTTGCGACGGGACTTGAGGGTGGGAGCCGTTTTGCGAAAACTAACCGCTTTGCCCAAACAAAAAGCCGAACTCCGCAAGGGAATTCGGCTTTCGCTTTTTGATTTAATTTTTTAGAACGAAGTAGGTACGAAGAAATAGATAATAAACAACACCGCGATAATAATCGTGACAACGTGCAAATCCCAAACGGGCTTCACCTTTTCTTCCCCTTCCTTTGCCTTGCCAAACTTATACGCAACCAGCGAGGAAAGATATCCGAAAATATCGATCAAAACGTAGGAAAGAATACCAAAGCCGATACCCGTCGTGATCGAATAGCCAAGGGGCATCATAGCGATCGTAAGGAACGCGGGAACGAAATTCTTAACGCCGTCGATATTAATATTCTTTGCGCCTTTGAGCATCAGCGCGCCGACCCAAAGAAGCGCGGAAGCCGCCGCCGCCGTGGGAATAGAAGCGAATACAGGCAACAATACGATAGAAAGCAAGAAAAGCACTGCCGTCGTAAACGCCGTCAGACCCGTTTTACCGCCCGCTGCGATACCCGCGCCCGATTCAACGAACGTGGTAACCGTTGAAGTTCCGAACAACGCGCCCGTGCAGGTTGCGATCGAATCCGAATACATAATCTTATTGTAGCGAAGAGGCTTGCCGTTTTCCATAAGCCCTGCCGCTTCGCAGCAGCCTACGCAAGTACCCATCGTATCGAACATATCGATCATACAGAAGGTGATCACCGTCATAACGCAAGGCATAATCGCCGCGCCCGAATCCCAGCTAAATCCTTCGGTGAACGCCGCGAGGAACGTACCGCCTTCGCTCGCTTCGAACGAGAAGAAGTTTTCGAAATACGTCCAGAACTTCCAAGTATAGTCAGACCAAGTCGTTACGCCGAGAGGAATACCCAAAACCGTACCTACGGCGATACCGATAATTACCGCGCCTTTCACGTTGAAATGCGAAAGCACTGCGATCACGATAAAGCCGACCAAGCAAACGATCGCGCCGCCGACGACGGTCATATCCCAGCACGAAAAATCCGTCAACGTAACCAACGTGCCCGTTCCGGGAATCAACATACCGCCTAACGACGTTTGACCGGGAACGATAATGCCCGCGTTGACCAAGCCGATAAACGCGATAAACAAACCGATACCGACGGAAATAGAACCGCGAACACATTCGGGAATCCCGTCGAAGATAAGCTCTCTAACGGATACGCCCTTCACGGTGATAACCGAAAGCAACAGGAATAATACGCCCGAAATCAAAACGAGCAACATCGCGTTGCCGAACGAGCAGGCAAACCCAAGCGAACCGCCGAGCAAGCCGCCGACCATAGAGTTAAGCCCCAAGCCGGGAGCTTGCGCCAAAGGCAACTTCGCAAGGATCGCCATAAGCAGCGTACCTATGAAAGCGCCGAGCGCCGTAGCGATAAATACCGACGGCCATAACACGCCCGTACGCGCCCAATCGTTCGTGATCAAACTGGGGTTGAGCGTGAGAATGTACGCCATTGCAAGGAACGTGACGATACCCGCAATGATTTCCGTTTTTACGCTCGTTTTCTTCTTTTCCGGATCAAAGCCCAGAAGCGTGCAAAACTTGTTCATCAAGAAACCTCCTTATGCTGCGTGCTTTCCGCACAAATCTATCATTATTTTAACACATTTAGAAAATTATTGCAACACTTTGGCGACAAAAATCGACATAATTTAACAAACTTCTTTTTCATAAGAAAAACACGGGCGGCGCTTTCAACGCACAACCGTGTTTTTTCGAAAATTATTTGCCTTGGATATATTCGTCGATGGCTTTTGCCGCGATCTTGCCCGCGCCCATCGCCTTGATCACCGTCGCCGCGCCCGTCGCCGCGTCGCCGCCGCAATATACGCCCTCGATCGAAGTTTTGCCCACTTCGTCCACCGCGATTTCGCCGCGGCGCAAGGTTTCAAGCCCCGGAGTCGTCGCTTTCAGCAAGGGATTCGGCGAAGTGCCGAGCGACATAATCACGCAATCGACGGGAATGATAAATTCGCTTCCCGCAACCTCCTTAGGCGAACGGCGGCCGCTTTCGTCGGGCTCGCCGAGCTCCATACGGATACATTCGATACCGTTGACCCAACCGTAGCGGGGATCGCGGGGATCGGAAACTTCCGTCGCCAAAATGCGCGTGGGGTTCGTTAAAAGGTCGAAAATAATCCCCTCTTCCTTCGCGTGCTCGATTTCTTCCCGTCTTGCGGGGAGCTCTTCCTCGCCGCGGCGGTAGATAATATGCACTTCCGCGCCCAAGCGTTTTGCCGTTCTCGCCGCGTCCATCGCGACGTTCCCGCCGCCTACCACCGCCACGATCTTTCCACGCTGGATAGGCGTGTGGCTGTCGAAACGGTACGCCTTCATAAGGTTGGAGCGGGTCAAAAATTCGTTGGCGGAATACACGCCCTTCAAGCTCTCGCCGGGGATATTCATAAACTTCGGCAAGCCCGCGCCCGAACCTATAAACACCGCTTCGAAGCCGTATTCGCTTTTCAGCTCCTCGATCGTGATCACCCGCCCGATAACCATATTCGTTTCCACTTTTACGCCGAGCGATTTTAAGTTATCCACTTCCTTTTGCACGATTGCCTTAGGGAGTCTGAATTCGGGAATTCCGTACACGAGCACTCCGCCCGCCACATGGAGCGCTTCGAACACGGTCACCTCGTAGCCGAGCTTAGCAAGATCCCCCGCGCAGGTCAAGCCCGCAGGACCAGAGCCGACCACCGCCACTTTATGCCCGTTGGAGGGCGTTTTCGTCGGTTGTTCTTTACTATTCGCGTTATGCCAGTCGGCGACGAACCGTTCGAGTCTGCCGATACCGACCGCCTCGCAGCCCGCCTTGATCCCGCGCGTGCATTTGCCCTCGCATTGGGTTTCCTGCGGACAAACTCTGCCGCAAACGGCGGGCAGGGAGGAATCCTGCGCGATAATCTGATACGCCGCTTCGAAATCCCCTTCCGCGACCTTTGCGATAAATTCGGGGATCGCGATATTCACGGGGCACGCCGCCACGCAAGGACGGTTCTTACACCCGATACAACGCTTTGCCTCGTCGATCGCCGTTTCCGCGGTGTAGCCGAGCGCAACCTCTGAAAAGTTTCCGTTTCTCACTTCGGGGTCTTGGGTAGGCATAGGATTTTTCAAAGGATTCATATTGAATTTCGCCATTTTACTCTACCTCCTTTTTGAACAGGTTGCACGCCGTTTCTCTTTCCTTCGCTTCGAATTCCGCATACGTGCGCGAACGGCTCATCGCCTCGTCGAAATCGATTTCGTGCCCGTCGAATTCGGGTCCGTCCACGCACGCGAATTTCATTTTTCCGCCGACCGTCAATCGGCAACCGCCGCACATCCCCGTGCCGTCGATCATAATCGGGTTCATACTCGCGATCGTCTTTACGCCGTAGGGCTTGGTCGCCGCGCAAACGAATTTCATCATAATCAGCGGTCCGATGGTGATCACTTCGTCGAATCTCTCGCCGCTTTCGAGCATTTCGTTCAAGGGCACGCAAACGTTGCCCTGCCTGCCGTACGAGCCGTCGTCCGTCATCATATAAAACTTATCGGAAGCCGCTTTGAATTCTTCCTCTAAAATCACGAGGTCTTTATTGCGGAAGCCGATAATCGAAGTGACTTCACAGCCCTGCGCTTTGAGCGCCTTGGCAACGGGCATCGCGATCGCGCAACCCACGCCGCCGCCGACCACGCAGACCTTTTTTAAGCCTTCCAAATGCGTAGGTCTGCCCAAAGGGCCTACGAAATCGGGAATATATTCCCCGACTTTTTTATGGTTCAGCATCTCCGTCGCCGCGCCGACGATCTGGAAAATGATCGTGACCGTGCCTTTTTCTCTGTCGTAATCCGCGACCGTGAGCGGGATACGCTCCCCGTCCTCGTCCACGCGCAGGATAATAAACTGCCCCGGAAGCGCCTTTTTCGCCACGAACGGCGCGAGAATTTCCATTTTCGTCACCGTCGGATTCAGCGATTCTTTGCTTACAATCTGATACATTCTTCTTCTCCTTCTGCTTACGTCTTCTACTTTTTTTGCTCGCGGGAACGAAATAAATCGCTACGCGCTGTTATATATTGTATCACAAAAAAAAGCTGAAAGTCAAACGCTGAATTCCCCTTATCGGCAGGAAAATAAAAATTTTTGTTTTTTCGACTTTTTTCCGCCCATTTCGTTTGCTTTTCCCTTTTTAAAGTAGTATAATGTTTTTCGATTGAACAAAATCTAAGGAGATTTTTATGGAAGCGTTATTAAGCTTATCTATCGCGCTTCTCGCGGGGCTTTTGCTCTCGCGACTTGCAAAACTCTTAAAACTCCCCGCCGTGACGGCGTATCTCGTCGCGGGGATTTTAGTAGGACCGTATTGCCTCGGCGCGTTCGGCGTGAAGGGACTCGGATTCGTCGATATGCACGATATCGAAACTTATTCTATCATTTCCGACGTCGCGCTCGGATTTATCGCTTTTTCGATCGGCAACGAATTCCGACTTTCTCAGCTTAAAAAAATCGGCAAACAAGCGACGATCGTCGGCGTTCTGCAAGCCGTTATCACCACGATCGTCGTGGATATCGCTCTGATTTTATTGCATTTTGCGATGCCCGATAAGCTTCCCCTGTCGGCGGCGATCGTTTTGGGCGCGATTGCTTCGGCAACCGCTCCCGCCGCTACCCTTATGGTCGTAAAGCAATATAAAGCGAAAGGCCCCGTCACGGATATTCTTCTCCCCGTCGTTGCGCTTGACGACGCGGTGGGTCTCGTCCTGTTCGCCGTTTCCTTCGGCGTGGCAAAATCGCTTGGTTCGGGCGCGATCAGCGTGATTTCCGTGGTCGTAGAGCCGCTTTTGGAAATTATTTGCTCGCTCGGGCTCGGCGCGGCGATGGGGTATTTGTTCAGCCTTTGCGAAAAATTCTTCCACTCGCGCTCTAAACGCCTTGCCGTGT